>NZ_QOCF01000013.1 GCF_003318255.1 Ruegeria sp. A3M17 | reverse complement strand
AGTAAGCAAACGCCGCGAGGCGCACCTACTCCTCCCAATCGGTGCTATCGCGCAGGGCAGGTCGAAAGACCTGCCCTTTCTTTGTTGGTGGAGCGTCTTCTAGGTGCGCGTCTTGACCACAGTTCGCCCTTGGTTGCGAAACGCCGTCCGGTGCAGTAAGCCACCTATTCAGTGTACACCGAGACCCATCCATGACCGCATCGTCAAACCCTGTTTTAAAGCGCCGGTCGGCTTCAACAGGCCTTGTCACCAAGGCCGCGAGGCTGTCGGTTGCACCCATGATGGATTGGACAGACCGGCATTGCCGATTTGTGCACCGACTGCTGAGCCAGCAGACGCTTCTATACACGGAAATGGTAACCGCCCCGGCGTTGGTGCGAGGTGGCGCATTGCATTTGTTGGACTTCAGTTCGCAGGAACACCCCGTCGCGCTGCAATTGGGCGGTTCTGACCCAAAGGAACTGTCGCAGGCGGCCCGGCTGGGCGCGCAAGCGGGGTATGATGAGATCAACCTGAACTGCGGTTGTCCCTCGGATCGGGTGCAATCGGGTACATTCGGGGCTGTTTTGATGCAAGACCCCGCCCGTGTTGCTGATTGCGTTGCCGCAATGCGCGATGCTGTTGATGTCGACGTGACGGTCAAATGCCGTATTGGGGTCGATGATCAGGATCCGGAACAGGTCCTGCCTGAATTTCTGCAAGCCATTCATGCGGCCGGATGCCGACGCGTAACAATTCACGCGCGCAAAGCATGGCTGCAAGGGCTTAGCCCCAAGGAAAACAGGGATATCCCGCCCTTGGACTATGATCTTGTGCATCGGATGAAAGCGGCGTTCCCGGACCTGCATGTCTCGATCAATGGCGGAATCACGTCTCTGGAACAAGCAAAGACGCAACTGGACGCCGGGCTGGACGGTGTCATGGTTGGCCGCGCGGCCTATCACCAACCCACGGATATTCTGGCCCAGGCGGATGCCATGATCTTCGGCAGCGGGCAGGTGGCTGATCCTATTGATGTCGTTCACAAAATGGTGCCCTATGTCGAAAACCACCTTGCCGGGGGCGGTCGTCTGCACCAGATCACGCGTCACATGCTGGGCCTGTTTGCCGGTCGTCCCGGTGCGCGCGCGTGGAGGCGGTCCCTGTCCGAGGGAGCGGTTCACGACGGGGCAGGCCCCGAGGTGATGCTGCGGGCGCTGGACAGCATCGCGCCTTTGGCAGAGGTTTGACAGCAACAGGATACGGCCAGTTGGCCGGTTTGGGGGGATGATGCCCGAGACGATGTTACTGGCCCAGATGCTGGGCCTTTTGCTTGTAATCGGGGCGCTGGCCGGTGTCTTGGCCGGAATGCTGGGTGTCGGTGGCGGTATCGTTCTGGTGCCCGCGTTTTTCTATGCGTTCCAAACACTTGGATACGGCGGCCCGCAATTGATGCAGTTGTGTCTTGCGACCTCGCTGGCAACTATCATCATCACCTCACTGCGATCCGTCTTAGCGCATAACAAGAAAGGCGCGGTGGACTGGGATATCCTGCGCGGCTGGGGGCCAGGAATTGCAGTGGGGGCCATTGTCGGCGTGCTGGTCGCCTCGGCGCTACGAACCGAAGCGTTGCAGGCGTTGTTCGGAGTGTTGGGTATGGTCATCGGCGCTTACCTGGGCTTAGGCAAATCGGAATGGCGGCTTGGTGATGTGATGCCAAAAGGCGTGAAGCGGGCCGTTTTGTCGCCCTCGGTCGGGTTCCTCTCTGTTCTGATGGGCATTGGCGGCGGCAGCTTTGGCGTGCCGCTGATGAGCCTGTTCAACACACCCATCCACAGGGCGGTTGCAACGGCGGCCGGGTTTGGCGTGATCATCGCCGTGCCTTCAGTTCTGGGCTTCCTATTCTTGGACATAGCACCAGAACACCGCCCACCATTCACAATTGGCGCTGTTAATTTGATAGCATTTGCAATTGTCGTGACCATGACCATGATTACCGCGCCGTGGGGTGTGAAACTGGCGCATGCGATGGACCCCAAGCCATTGAAGCGCGTGTTTGCGGTGTTTCTGACGCTGGTCGCCCTGAACATGCTTCGCAAGGCGCTGGGGCTATGACCGATTTTTGGGACAAGGGCTGGATCAGGTTTCCACACGATCCGACACTTGCCCAATGGGTCGAACACGCTTTGCCGCAAGCCCGCGCCTCGGTCACAGATCCAACCTATGCGGAATGGCTGGATTGCGAAGGCACGTGGTTCATCGGTGTGGATGCGCTGGATAACGATCCAGAGGGCAGGGTGGGGCAATCAGACCTTTTGTCAGGTCAGGCCATAGACTTTATCGCCGAACATTACGGGCGGTTGCCGCTGCACAAGGGGCAGGTCTCGGTCGTTTATCCCGGTTATCCCCGCCCGCGTCGTGGCGAAAACGAAGCCGCCAGCAGATACCGGCGAAACCGTGACGCGGCGCATGTGGACGGGTTACGGCCTATGGGGCCGGATCGCCGACGCCGGGTGGATGAGCCACACGCATGGATTCTGGGCATCCCGTTGACCGAGGCCAGTGCGGATGCCGCGCCGATGGTTCTGTGGGAGGGCAGCCACAAGATACTGGGGGCAGCCTTTGCGCGTGCCATGGAAGGCCAGCCCAAGGACAGCCTTCACCAGATCGACATCACCGATATTTATCAGACCGCCCGTCGAGAGGTGTTTGAAACCTGCCCCCGTATCGAGCTGCCAGCGAAGCCGGGTGAAGCCTACCTGCTGCATCGCCACTGCCTGCACGGTGTCGCACCCTGGGCCAAAGCGGCGACCGCCGGGCCGGATGGACGGATGATCGCCTATTTTCGTCCGGAATGCGCGGGGGGAGTAGCCGTGTGGGTCGAATCCCCGTAACCTGTTGCCATTATTCAGGTTTGGAGGTTTTCGATGATTACGGTTCATACGCATTCTGACGGGGCCCAGATTGAGGTCGAGCTGTCCGGTGAAGTGACGAGTAAAGATTACAGCGAGACATTGGTCCCTGCGATCGAAGCGGCGTTAGAAGCTCATGATGCGGTGCGTCTGTTGGCAATCGTGCAGCCAGAGTTCAAAGGCTACGACCTTGGGGCGGCATGGTCCGATACCAAGCTGGGCCTCAGTCATTGGCGCGGGTTTGACCGTATCGCGGTTGCGGCTGATCAGGGCTGGGTGCAGACCAGCATCCGTCTGGCCGCGCCGATCCTGCCATGCCCCGTTCAGGTGTTCGAACTTTCGGAACTTGAGGCCGCGCGCCGTTGGATGCGCGAGTCGCTGGGGGCCATCCATGTGACCGATCTGGGTGGACCCTGCGTGCAGATCAGCCTGATGGGCAAACTGGACCCCGAAGAATACCAGCAGGCTGAGCGTGATCTGGATACCTTGCTAAGCTCGAAGAACGGGTTCCGTCTGTTGATCGACTTGCGCGAGTTTGACGGTTGGCAGGGGCTGACCGCACTGGCCGCGCATTTCCGCCTGGCCCGAGGGCATGTAGGAATGCTTGATCGCGCCGCCATCGTCGGGGATAAAGCGTGGCAGCATATGGCCCAGCGTGTCGCCAGTCATGTTCTGGGTGCTCGCACGCAGTTCTTCCCGTCTGAGGATTTCGAAAACGCAAAATCCTGGCTTGCAGCGGGGTAGGGAGACCCTGATCAAGACGTCAGTTCTCGCCTGACTTAACCATTACGTAAGGTTAATTTACCGACCGTTCAATTTTTCTTGATCGGTTGGTCAAAAAACGCTTAAACCTGTGTTGTTCTTCCGCCTGACCACGTCGGAAGACCATTTTGCTGAAAGGCGCTGCTGTGGGTTGCCACTCACTTACGCATGTCTTCGAACTTGATCCCCCCTCGGAGTTCAGACCAACCCGCAGCGGCGCGAATTCAGCCTAAAAGCCAGAAGTGGATATCAGGATTTGTTCAAACGCGCAGCCCGTCCACCGCGCCGTTTGGCGAGGCGAGGTTTGCGCGCAGGCAGATCTTCCATGATTTCAGCGCGCTCAATGCTATCCATTTTCGACCAGCGCGTAATCTCATCAATGGTTCGATAACAGCCGGTGCAGATGCGCTCGGTCGGGTGCACGACGCATATCTGGATGCAAGGGCTTTCGACCTCGTTCCTTTTCCAGACCATGTTTGTCATCGGTGTACCCCGTTGCCCTTAAAGAAAGCGCAGCCTATCCAGCGCCCCTTGTAGAATATAGCCTGCCGCAACGTGATCGATAACCTGTCCGCGACGTTTTCGTGACGTATCCGCCTCAAGAAGTGCCTTTTCCGCCGCGACTGTGCTTAGCCGTTCGTCCCAGAAGCTGATTGAAACCTCGGTCAGGCGTGACAGGTTTCGGGCAAAAGCGCGGGTCGATTGGCAGCGGGGGCCTTCGGTGCCGTCCATGTTTTTGGGTAGGCCGAGTATGATGCCACCAAGCTCTCGGTCCGCGATTATTTCCAGCAGGCGGGCCGAGTCTAAGGTGAATTTCTTGCGCCGCACGGTCACAAGCGGGCTTGCCACGCCGCGCATCCGGTCGGACACGGCCACGCCGATGGTCTTTTCGCCCAGATCCAGCCCCATCAAGGCGGTCATGGGGGATAATGCAGCGGCGAAGTCTTCGAACTCGTCGTAAATCATTGCGCAATACCTGCCTGAAGTGCGGCAGCGTCGATGATCTCCAGCGCATCGGCGTTTCCGGCAAAGACTGCCATAGCTTCGTTCCTGATGTCGATGGCGCGCTGTCCTTCGCCCAGAACGCCCAGTGCCGCGATCAGACGGGCCCAATCCTCGGGCGCGCCACCTTCGGTGGCCAGCCGGTCTGAAAGCTGGTTGACCATGCCTCGGATCATCTCTTGTCGTTCTTCCGGGGTCAGCGCAGCGGCGGCTTCGACGTCATCCTGGCTTGGGCCGGGTCCAGTGGGGGCCGCAACCTCGGGCGCGTTGAACACCCCTGCGCGGAAGGCCAGCTCATCCAGTTGCGCCAGAATTGCGTCGACCCATGGCGCGCCGGCTGGTGCGTTGCGCAATGCGTCGGTCCAGATGCGATACCCTATGTCGGGGCGCCCGACCTGCACCATCATTTGGCCCAGATAATACAGTGCCGGGCCATGTCGCGGATCGCGTTTCAACGCTTCGCGCAATGCAGCTTCGGCTTCGGGGGACACATATCCACCCGCCGACAAGATCATCATTTCAGCCAGATGCGAATAAGCATCTGCTGGGACAGCGTCACCGGACAGGTCGATCACACGTTGTTGGGCCTTGTATGCGGCCGGAAAGTTGCCTGCGTTCGCTTCGTGTTGCGCCAATAGGATATGGCCTTGCAGGTCATCAGGGCGCGCTTCGACGGTTTCACGCAACTGCTCCAAAAGCGCCGCATAGCTCTCTTCCAGCTGCGGCAGGGGGGCTGGTGTTGTGGTGGCTTCGAATTCAGCCTGGCTGGGGCGTTCCGCGCGCAAGTTTTCCGCCTGCGCAATACGCAGCGACAGGGGTTGGTCCGGCAGCCCCGCCGCACCCATCCGATCGTACATCCAGGCCGCACCGCCGACCAGGATAAGACCCACGGCTGCGATCGCGGTGGCCGAGGCCCAAAGTGGCGGTCCCGGTCGGGTCGACCGTGCCTGCATTTGGGCGTCTGCGGCCAGAATACGGCGCGAAATCTCGGTGCGAACACGCTCGGCATCGGCTTCGCCGATGACACCTCGGGCCAGATCCTTGTCGACACTCGCCAGCTGTTCGCGATAAACGCGCAGGTCATAGGCCGCTGCGGGTTCGCGTGCGTCGCGCGTTCGCAGGATGGAATAGCCTAGGAACACTGCAGTCACGGCAGCTGTTAGGATGATCAGGGCCCAGAACGACATGGTTTCTCCGATTTGGCTGCCCTGACTTAGACCTCTCGGCGGGCCGACAAAAGGGACAAATGGCCGCTGGCCGACTTCGTGTCGCAATAATGGGGCCTATGTCGCAATAGTGCGATATTACGGCGTTGAGCGGCAGGGGCGCGCTGGCGTTACGCGGCATATCTTCGCGCAATCACCGAACCGGATGGATTCGCCTATGAAACACTATTCAGCCTTTGCTGTAGCGCGCGAAGCACTGCGCTATCACACCGGATGGGAACGCGCCTGGCGTTCGCCCGAACCCAAGAAAAAATACGACGTGATCATCGTCGGTGCGGGCGGTCATGGTCTGGCCACGGCCTATTATCTGGGTAAGAACTACGGCATCCAGAATGTCGCCGTGATCGAAAAAGGCTGGCTGGGCGGTGGTAACACCGGTCGGAACACGACCATCATCCGCTCGAACTACCTGCAGGACCCTTCCGCAGCGATCTACGAAAAAGCGCGTAGCTTGTACGAGGATCTGAGTCAGGACCTGAACTATAACATCATGTTCAGCCCCCGTGGCGTTATGATGCTGGCCCAGACGCATCACGAAATTCGCGGCTATCAGCGCACGGCACATGCCAACGCTTTGCAAGGTGTTCAGACCGAATGGATCACCCCTGAACGCGTCAAAGAGCTGGTGCCGATCATCAATATCGACGGCCCGCGCTATCCGGTTCTGGGCGCATTGTGGCAGGAACGCGGCGGCACAGCGCGTCACGACGCTGTCGCCTGGGGCTATGCGCGCGCCTGTTCCGCGATGGGCATGGACATCATCCAGCAATGCGAAGTCAAAGGCGTCCGGTCCGAGAATGGCCGCGTTGTCGGTGTCGATACCACCAAAGGTTCGATTGACTGTGACAAGCTAGGTATGGTGGTTGCGGGCCATTCCGGTCAGCTGGCCGAGATGGCGGGCTTCCGTTTGCCGCTTGAGGCGATTGCCTTGCAGGCGTTGGTATCCGAGCCGATCAAACCCTGCATGGACGTGGTGGTGATGGCCAACACCGTGCATGGCTATATGTCTCAGTCCGACAAGGGCGAGATGGTGATCGGCGGCGGCACTGACGCCTTCAACAACTACACGCAGCGCGGCAGCTTCCATCATATCGAGGAAACCGTTCGCGCACTGGTCGAAACCTTCCCGATGATCTCGCGCCTGAAGATGCTGCGCCAGTGGGGCGGGATTGTGGACATGACCGGTGACCGGTCTCCGATCCTGTCGAAAACGCCACTGGGCGGTTGCTTTATCAACTGCGGCTGGGGCACCGGTGGCTTCAAGTCGATCCCTGGATCGGGATGGGGCATGGCGCAGCTGATGGCCACAGGTCACTCACCGCTGACCGAAGCCTTTTCGCTGGACCGCTTCAAAGAGGGCCGCTTCATCGACGAAAGCGTCGCGGCCGGGGTGGCACACTGATGTCAGTCGCCCCAATGTGCCCCATGAATCGTTTCGGAACTATTCGGGCTGTCAGATCTTGGTTTGATGGTTTTCGTTTCCTCGGATCGGAAAATGAAAAAGGCGATCAGGCCAAAGAAGACGAGCGTGCCGACTACGGTCAATACAATGGTCAAAATATCCATGCCTACAATCTGGGCGTGTGGTCCAAAGAATTCAAGCGAGGAGTAGCCTCATGCTGATCCTGAACTGCCCGTATTGCGGCGTCGACGCCGAAGAATCTGAACTGTCCGGCGGAGGTGAGGCGCATCTGAAACGCTTCGGTCCCGGCTCGTCGGATGGCGAATTCCACGACTACCTGTTCATGCGTGAAAACCCCAAAGGCGTTCATTTCGAACGCTGGCGCCACAGCAACGGCTGCGGCAAGTGGTTCCACGCCGCACGCTGCACGCAAACGCTCGAAGTGTTCGGAACCTATTCCGCCCAGACCACCGAGCCGCCGAAAGAACTCAAGGACGCGATCACTGCAAAGCGCCCTGGCTGGACGTGGAGAGAGTACGAATGATCCGCGCCGCCATCCCTAATTCCGCCTGCGAAAGGTTCGCAACATGAGCACCCGTCTCGCAAAACAAGGCCGGCTGATTGACCGGTCGAAACAGGTCACATTCAACTTCAACGGCACTTCGATGCAGGGGTACGAGGGCGACACGCTTGCCTCGGCCCTGCTGGCCAATGATCAGATGATGATGGGCCGGTCGTTCAAATACCACCGCCCGCGCGGTGTTGTGGCCAGCGGCGCGGAAGAGCCGAACGCTCTGGTCGGCCTGGGGCAGGGCAACCGATTCGAGCCGAACCAGCGCGCCACCACGACCGAGCTGTTCAACGGTCTGACCTCAATTTCACAGAACCACTGGCCGAACCTGGAATTCGACATCGGTGCGGTGAACACTGCACTGGCGCGGTTCCTGCCAGCGGGCTTCTATTACAAGACGTTCATCCACCCCAAGCCATTCTGGAAACACGTCTACGAGCCGATCATCCGGCGGTCGGCCGGTCTGGGTAAAGCACCCGACAAGGACAACCGCGACGCAGATACCTATGAGCACTTCTATGCCTTCACCGACGTTCTGGTGATCGGTGGCGGTGTCGCCGGGTTGCAGGCGGCTAAGGCGGCGGCCGAGACCGGCGCCAAGGTTCTGCTGATCGAGCAAACCGCGCATTGGGGTGGGCGCGCTCCGGTTGATGGCGGGACCATCAATGATGAACCTGTGGATAAGTTCGTGGAACAATTGGTTTCCAAACTGGAAACAATGGACAACGTTATCATGCGCAACCGCTGCATGGGCGCGGGCGTCTACGACCATGGTTATGTGCTGGGGTATGAGCGTCTGAACGACCATAAACCGGGCACACAAGGTCCACGCCATCGCCTGTGGCGTATCCGGGCCAAGCAGGTCGTCACCGCGACAGGCGCAATCGAACGCCCCCTGTCTTTTGCGGGCAACGATGTTCCGGGCGTCATGCTGGCCGCGGCCATGCGCGACTATGTGGTGAATTGGGGCGTCACCCCGGGCGAACGTGTGATCGTTGCGACCAACAATGACGACGCTTATCGCACAGCGATCATCCTCAAACAGGCAGGTGTTGATGTTCTGCGTGTGATCGATGCGCGCGCTGCAGCCGGACCGCTGGCCGAAGAGGCGCGACAGCTTGGCATCCGGGTCGACCCCGGCAAGGCCATTGCCAAAGTTAAAGGCGGCAAGCGCGTCAAAAAGGTCGAGATCAGCAATCAGGAAGGCATCGGTGGCGCTCGCGAAGAAGTTGAGTGTGACGCGATTGCCATGTCGGGCGGCTGGTCTCCGGTTGTTCACATGTGGTCGCATTGCGGTGGCAAGTTGATCTGGGACGACGCAAACGCACATTTCCGCCCCGATCCTGCGCGCCCTCCGCTGGGCGCGAATGGCGAAGGGTTTGTTGTGGCCGCAGGTGCCTCAAATGGCCCATTGGCGCTGGGTGATGTGCTAACTGACGCACATGCCGCAGGCAAAGCGGCTGCCAAGGCGGCTGGCTTCAAGCCCAAAAACACCAAGGCTCCGGTTGGTGAGACCACGCAAGAGGCTGCTATGGAAGCGGTCTGGTTGATGCCCGCGAACGCCGATGTGCAGCTGCGCATGAAATCGTGGCTGGATTTCCAGAATGACGTCAAGGTCTCGGACGTGCAGCTGGCTGCGCGCGAAGGCTATGAAAGCGTCGAACATACAAAGCGTTACACCACGCTGGGCATGGCGACGGATCAGGGTAAATTGAGCAACATCAATGGTCTGGCGATCCTGGCTGATGCGTTGGATTCGGAAATCCCGAAGGTTGGCACCACCACCTTCCGCCCGCCCTATACCCCCATCTCGATGGGTGCGATTGGCGGCGAAGCGCGGGGTGAGGTGTTTCAGCCGATCCGCCAAACACCGATGCATGGCTGGCACGACAAGAACGGCGCCGATTGGGAACCGGTTGGTCACTGGCGCCGGACCTATGCCTATGTGCGACCCGATGAATCCGTGCACGATGCAGTGAACCGCGAGGTGAAGAACACCCGCGACAATCTCGGTTTGCTGGATGCCTCGACACTTGGCAAATTGATCGTCAAAGGCCCCGATGCCGGCAAATTCCTGGACATGATGTACACCAACATGATGTCCACGCTGAAGATCGGCAAATGCCGTTATGGCCTGATGTGTTCGGAAAACGGGTTCCTGATCGACGACGGCGTTGTCGCCCGCATCGACGAGGACACCTGGCTGTGCCACACAACCACCGGCGGAGCGGAACGCATCCATGCCCATATGGAGGAATGGCTGCAGACCGAGTGGTGGGACTGGAAGGTCTACGTCGCCAACGTGACCGAGCAATACGCTCAGGTGGCAGTGGTCGGCCCCAACGCTCGGAAGGTGCTTGAAAAGTTGGGCGGCATGGATGTCAGCCCCGAGGCACTGCCCTTTATGGAGTGGCGCGACGGGCAGATCGGTGGTTTCGATTGCCGAGTCTACCGGATTTCATTCTCAGGTGAACTGAGCTGCGAAATCTCGGTTCCGGCCAGCCAGGGGCAAGCCTTCTGGACCGCTCTGATGGAGGCAGGTAAGGAATTCGGAGTGATGCCGTACGGCACCGAATGTCTGCACATCCTGCGGGCCGAGAAGGGCTTTATCATGATCGGGGACGAAACCGACGGCACCGTGATCCCACAGGATCTGGGGCTGCACTGGGCGCTTTCGAAAAAGAAAGAGGACTACCTTGGCAAACGTGCCCATTCGCGCAGCCACATGGCCGATCCGGACCGCTGGAAACTGGTCGGGCTTGAGACTGTGGATGGTTCTGTCATCCCTGACGGAGCTTACGCAGTCGGCGAGGGCGTCAACGCCAATGGTCAACGCAACATGATCGGGCGCGTGACCTCGACCTATTACTCGGCCAATCTGGGTAAGGGCATCGCCATGGGTCTGATCAAGCACGGTCCCGACCGCATGGGCGAGATCGTCGAGTTCCCGGGCACCGATGGCAAAACCTACAAAGCTAAGATCGTGGACCCGATCTTCTTCGATAAGGACGGGGAGAAGCAGAATGTCTGAACCCATTAGCGCACTGAACCACGCAAGCTATGACGGCATTGCCAAGGTCCAGGAATGTGGCCTGCAGGGCATGATTACCTTGCGCGGCGACCTGTCCGATAAGGTGTTGGCAAAAGTGGTCAAGGACGCAACGGGTCAGAAGATGCCCGGTCAGCGCGAAGCTTTGGTCGACGGTGAGTCCGGCGTCTGCTGGATGTCCACCGATGAATTGCTGGTGCTTGTTCCCTACGCCGAGGTTGAGGCCAAACTGGCCGCAATGACCAACGCGCTGAGCGGTACACACGCGTTGGCCGTCAACGTCTCGGACGCCCGCGCGGTGTTCAGTATCTCGGGCAGCAATGCGCGTGAGGTTCTGGGCAAACTTGCCCCGGTCGAGCTGTCGGCTGAGGAATTTCAGCCAGGTCAAATCCGCCGCTCGCGCCTGGCGCAGGTGGCCGGGGCATTCTGGATGGATGACGCCGAAACCTTCCGCGTTGTCTGCTTCCGGTCGGCCGCTGACTACGTGTTCACGCTGCTTAAAGTTGCGGCGCAGCCCGGCAGTGAAGTTGGGGTTTACTGAACCGAAGTGAACAGAAAAGCCCCGGCTAAGCCGGGGCTTTCTTTACCCGGTGAATACGCTGCAAACTCCAGATCCATAAGGTTTGTTGGCAGCGCTTGTATGCGCAAAACTGGCGCGAACTTTGACAGTGTTTTTTGCTGAATTAAGATTTGCCTGATATTTCATGCGCAGATTTTGCCCTTCGCTTGACCGGAGGGTGACGTTCCAAAGCATGCGATATTCGCCACTTTTTTTCACTTTGAGTTGAGCGCTGGTCCAATCGTGATGACCGCTGACAACTTTGGCCTCACGTGTGTCAGTATCTACTTGAAAATAATACTCGGGCGCGATCCAACCATGGCCATCCGGCTTCGTGATTTCACATTTGTATTCGACGGTACCAGCCAAAACTGATTGCGCGGAAACGATCATCGCAGCAATCGCCGTAAGCGAAGCTTTCATTTTTGTTATCCTTCAAACTATTCCGTGGGTGCACTTCAGCAAGCTCACGCTTGGGTTGCAAGCGGGGAAACACCTACTTCGACAGGGCTAATGGCCGCATTCTATCCAGTAAACAAAATCGTACGGTACCGTGTCATTTCCGTTGGGCTGAGCGCTTTCTGAACATCCAGCGGGCGCCCGGTTTCGTCGGTAATTTCAGAATAAAAGGAGAGACTGTTCAGCAGGTCCGATGTCCGTTGGTACCTGTCCTCTTCGGCTAAAAGAGGCGAATGGAGCGAGAGATACAGAGTAGGTCGTGTCCGTTTCAACCAGGGCAGGATCGTCGGCAGCACAAAAAACTCAGCCCCCTCAATATCCATTTTGACCAGAGATACACCCGATAGGTCATTCGCGGCCTCGAACTGGTCCCATGCGATCGTCAAGGCGTCGTTGCCATGTGTTCCGTCATGCAAAAGTGAACTGGTGGAATCGCCCGGCTCGCCGCGCACTGACGCCATGCGGGCCACTCCGAACTGGTCCGACAACGCAACGCCAAAGGCCGAAACGTTGTGGATGTTGTTCAGGTCGAGGTTCCAGGCCAGATGCCGAAAAGCCGTCGGGTCCGGTTCGAAACACCAGACGTGCCGCGCCTTGCGGGCACCGTACAGGACCGTGGGGCCGATCCACGCGCCGATGTCCAGATAATCCCGATCTGCCGACAGATACCGGTCGAGTACCGCGAAGGTTTCAGGCTCCCACTTGCCATCAGACGCCTTGCGCCAAAATTTCGAATGATAAGGGTCCAGCCGAAACGGCTCGCCATTCAACTGGCCCGCATAGTATCCGCGGGCGCGGTAAAACATCTTGCGCGCCTGTGTAAGCATCGCCTGCCTCCGGGTTTTCTTGTCTCGGCTCTTGACCTGCGGCGGCTGCCAAAGCATTTAACCTTGGGAACCGCAACTTACATTTTTAACAGGGGGCCGATATGGCTTTTGAACTTCCTGATCTTCCTTATGCACATGACGCGCTGGCAGCCAAGGGTATGTCCGCGGAAACACTGGAATATCACCACGACCTGCACCACAAGGCCTATGTCGACAACGGCAACAAGCTGATCGCCGGCACCGAGTGGGACGGCAAGTCGCTGGAAGAGATCATCGTTGGCACCTACGACGCAAATGCCGTCGCGCAAAACGGCATCTTCAACAACATCAGCCAGCTGTGGAACCACAACCAGTTTTGGGAAATGATGGGCCCCGGCGGCAACGCAATGCCCGGTGAGCTGGAAAAAGCCCTGACTGAAAGCTTTGGCTCGGTTGACGAGTTCAAGTCGCAATTCAGCGCTGCTGGTGCCGGTCAGTTCGGCTCGGGCTGGGCATGGCTGGTCAAGAACGCAGATGGTTCGCTGGCTGTGACCAAGACCGAAAACGGCGTCAACCCGCTGTGCTTTGGTCAAACCGCTCTGCTGGGTTGCGACGTGTGGGAGCACTCCTACTACATCGATTTCCGCAACAAGCGTCCGGCTTACCTGTCGAACTTCCTCGACAATCTGGTGAACTGGGAAAACGTTGCATCGCGGATGTGATTGTTAACCCGATAAGGGTTTATCAGGGCCTGCTGGCGGTGACGCTGGCAGGTCTTTTCTGTTTGGCTGGGTGTTTCTAGTACCTGTTTCGCGCTTGCAACCAACATCGAACGATTGGTTGGAACGCAAAGTGTATGATGCTGCGATGCTCATAAAAGATTGTTTTGACGTTGAAAGATCTCAATAAGAGCGCTGAAGTACTTTCGACATATTGACGCTGCCCTTTGTGCAATCCTGCGACCAAAGTTCATAACGAATACCAATTTGTGCAAGCGCCAGAAATACTCGGTGTGGGTTGATGCCTGTGGCTTCGCGATCAAAGATCAGGACGCGGCCATCGGTCAAATGAAGCTCGAAGCGTTGGCTGGTTTCGGTGTACTCACCATCGCTGTCTCTACCCGTACGGCTCGTTTCCAAACGCAGCGCCTTCACAATACACCCGAGTGCGACATCCATCGGTAAATTCTCGCAAGGTATGGCTGCATCCCACATTAGCCTGCCTCCGCCGATTGTGACTTTCCAATTGCCCGGTGTGTTGAAAACGCGCCAAATTCTTCGGCCTGCGCGCATTGCAATAGCACCACTCGCCAAAGCGCAAAGAGCGAACAATGCTTTGATAAATGTCCCGATATGGTCAGCGGGGTGAATTGCGAAAATGTAAAGTAAAGGCCAAATTAGTCCCAAGCAGGTCCACACGATAGGCATGCTGGCGACGCGTAGCTTCGATGATTGGATGACGGTTTGTTCTATCACAATCTTACGCTTGCACGGAACTGTATCAAAAATATGACAAAACCTCCGTTAGATTGAGGGGTATTCGCCCTAACCGAATTAGATACCTGTCATTCTTCGCAACACCCGAAATAGCACCTCTGTTCGGATAGCTGACTTCAGTGGAACAGTGCCATTCGATGTTCCTTATTCGGCCTTGTGACGCCACCGGTGGAAATCTGCCCATACGTCAACTTTCGAATTGAGACCTATTGTACGCCGCCCCGCAATACCTAGCTAAAGTATGCGGAGGGAGAGAACCGCAAACCACTAAGAAGACGGTCAGGCAACGCGCTGAAAGACTTCGGCGCGTCTAGGGTAAGCTGTGCCTGACGCATGAGGGATGGCCAAAAAAACGCCATTACAGGAGAACAAAATGGTCGAACTTGCACAGGGAACATGGGTTGTCATCGCTGACGGGGAAAAGGCGCTGTTCATGGAGAATATAACCGACGCTGAAGATCCCAATCTGGTTGTCGTATCCGTAGAAGAAAGCGACGGACCAAGGACCAAGCCTTCGGACCGGGCCGGTCGCCGTTTTGACACGGCGCCACATCAGAAATCGGCCGTGGAAGAGAGCAAGTGGAAATCCCACGCGAAATCCCTGTTCGTGCAGGATGTCGCCAACCTGTTGAACCGTAAAGGTTTGAAAGGGGCTTATAAACGTCTGGTCCTGGTGGCCAGCCCGCATGTTCTGGGGTTGCTGCGTCGGCGGTTGCACAGCGAAGTGCTGGGAAAAGTGGTTGCCGAGGTTGATAAAACCCTGACCAATCATCCGCTTCATAAAGTCGAACAGGTGTTGCGACAACGCCTTGCCCCTGCGACTTGAATTCGGCGAAAACAAACGGGCGGTCGTGACCGCCCGTATACCGGCCAACCTAAGTGAGAACTTTCCTGAGCTCTGACATTGCAGCGTCAGGGCCATCGACCCACGTGATGAAGTCCGACAGCGATGCGTCTGCAAAGCCTTGGCCGATGACCTGTTGCAACAGCGCGTGCAGCGTATCCCAATAGCCATCCACATTCATGACCAGAATGGGCTTGTCGTGCAGGCCCAACTGCCGCCAGGTGAGCGCCTCGAACAACTCGTCAAGCGACCCAGGGCCGCCGGGCAGGACAATGACCGCATCGGCGTTCATGATCATGACCTTCTTGCGTTCGTGCATCGTCTCGGTGACCACGAAACGGGTCAGGTCCGTTTTGCCGACTTCGCGTTGCAGAAGGTGCACTGGGATGACGCCGAACGTGTCACCACCGGCGGCTTGCGCGGCCCTTGCGACCTCGCCCATTAGCCCCACATCCCCGGCCCCGTAGACCAGCCGCCAGCCTTCTTTGGCCAAAAGGGTTCCGAAGTGTTGCGCCGCGTCGGAATAGGCCGGATTCGCGCCATTTCGTGACCCGCAATACACACAGACAGATTTCTGAGACATGGGATGGCTTCTCCGGGCTTGTATATGGTGTTTTGACCCGTGATAGCGGGATTGATAGATTGGCTCAACCGTCAGGCAGAATGTGTTATACTCAAAGCACTTGCGCTGCGGAGCGAAAGGAAAAGAATGGACTCCAATTCGGGAAGCGAAAGCTCCGGGACATTCACCTGGGGGGTGATCGCCGGCATCGTTGCATTGGTCGGGGCGGGCGGGTTGTACCTGTCTGGCGTCTTCGGGACGGGTCCTCAGGAGGCCTCACCGCAGCAAGACACCGCCGTTCAAACCACGGAAGAGGCCAGTTCGGTTTCCACCCCGGCCGAGGATCAGACCACGGCAATTGAGAAACCGGAAACCGCCGACCCATCTGATTCCGCGGCCGCACCAGCGACGGAAACGGCCGAGGCCGACCCGGGTGCCGCGCCACCGACTCTGGACCAGATCTTTGTTGAGCCGGACGGCAATACCGTTCTTTCCGGAAATGCAGAGCCAGGCACGGATGTTCGTGTCCTGTTGGATGGTGAGCAAGTGCACAGCTTTACCGTCGACAACACCGGTCAGTTTGCCGAGTTCCTTTCGATTCCATTCTCAGACGATGCTCGCGGGCTTACGCTGGAGACTGCGGGCCAGGATCAACCCGTTCGTTCCGACGATTATTTGATTGCAGCCTTGCCTGAACCGGAACCGACGACCGAGCAGATCGCCGCCGCCGAAACAGATGACGCCGCGCCCACCAGTGATGGATCGGCAGAGACGCAAGACACATCCTCGTCAGAGCCAACAGATGAAGCGACAACCACAGGTGATGTTGAAACGGCGGATGCAACTGCGGAACCGTCTGCGGATCAGTCTCAAGAAACCACTGAAGAAGACGCTGAAAGTCAACAGGTTGCCATTCTGCGTTCGGGTGAGGACGGGGTTGAACTGGTTCAATCCCCAACTGCCGAACCCAACACCTCGGACGAGGTGGCTTTGGACACGATCGGCTATTCCGACGTTGGTGACGTAGAGCTTACCGGCAGGGTCCCGGACGGGTCTGCGGTACGGCTGTATCTGGACAACCAGCTTGTCGCCGATCTGCCGCTGGTTGATGGTGGTAAATGGCGCAGCGAGTTGGAAGGGATTGACCCCGGGATCTACACCCTGCGTGTGGATGAGATCGCCACGGATGGCACCGTGGTCAGCCGGCTGGAAACGCCGTTCAAGCGCGAACCGCTGGAAGTACTGCGCGCGGCAGAGTCCAGTGATGAGCCCGAGGGCGAAACAGTTACGCCCCCGATCCGCGCGGTCACCGTGCAGGAAGGCGACACGCTTTGGGCCATTTCGCGCGATCGGTTCGGTGATGGTATCCTGTACGTGAAGCTGTTCGAGGCCAACCGCGACGCGATCCGCGATCCTGATTTGATTTATCCCGGTCAGATATTCACCATCCCGGAATGAACTATTGCTGCTGGCCCTTGGTGGGCCAGCGGTCTATCTCTGACCGCAGATCAGGTACGTGATGAGACGAGCAGCGCCAATGACCTCAGCCGATACGCCCACGCCCGACGACCGCCGCTCTGGCTGGCGCACGATCCGGAAGGTTGCGCCTTATATGTGGCCCGAGGACGAGCCTTGGGTAAAACGACGCGTTGTTCTGGCCATGGGCATGCTGGTGCTGGCCAAGCTGATCGCCGTCTATACCCCTATCCTTTATAAGGGCGCTGTCGATGGGCTGGCGGGCGAGGGTGTTCCGCCTCTGGCCTTGGGCGCTGTTGGCCTGACCGTGGCTTATGGCGTCGCACGTATGATGACCGTTGGTTTCCAGCAGTTACGCGATGCGGCCTTTGCCCCGGTAGGGCAGCGGGCCTTGCGCGCACTGGCATTGGAGACCTTCCAGCACATCCACCAGCTGTCCATGCGTTACCACGTAACGCGCCGCACCGGGGGGCTGAGCCGGATCATCGAGCGCGGGGTGAAAGGCGTGGAATTCCTGCTGCGCTTTTTGTTGTTTTCCATCGGTCCGTTGATCCTGGAACTGCTGCTGGTCGCGATCATTTTGATGTGGCTGTTCGACGTCTGGTATCTGGTTGTCGTTGCTGTCACCATCGCGCTTTACATCTGGTTCACTTTTGCGGTGACGGAATGGCGCGTGAAGCTGCGCCGTGAGATGAACGATCAGGATACCGAGGCCAACCAACGCGCCATCGACAGCCTGCTGAATTTCGAAACCGTCAAGTATTTCAATGCTGAATCGCGCGAGGCGGCACGGTACGACGTGTCGATGAAGGCCTATGCCGGAGCAGCGCTTAAGACGGCGTATTCGCTGGCATTCCTGAATTTTGGTCAGTCCCTTCTGATCACTTGCGGGCTGATCGGCGTGATGGTTCTGGCGGCTATGGGGGTGCAGCAGGGTACGCTGACTGTCGGCGATTTCGTCATGGTCAACGCCTATATGATCCAGATCACCGTGCCGCTGAATTTTCTGGGCACCGTCTACCGGGAAATCCGCCAATCGCTGGTGGATATGGGACAGATGTTCGACCTGCTGGAACAACCGACCGAGGTGCAGGACAAACCCGGCGCGCCAGATCTGGTGGTCAGAGGTGGTGAAGTGACATTGGACAATGTGCGCTTTGGCTATGATGAGGACCGCGAGATTCTCAAAGGTGTATCGCTGACGGTACCTGCTGGCCAGACTGTTGCAATTGTCGGTGCCACAGGTTCGGGTAAGTCAACGATAGGCCGCTTGCTGTTCCGGTTCTACGATGTCACCGGGGGCGCGTTGAAGATCGACGGGCAGGACGTGCGCGACGTGACCCTGAACAGCCTGCACGCGGCCATTGGCGTCGTTCCGCAGGACACAGTGCTGTTCAATGATACCATCCGGTACAACATCGCCTATGGCCGAGACGGGGCCACTCAGGAAGATGTCGAAACTGCTGCCAAAGCTGCGCAGATCCATGATTTTATCGTGACGTTGCCAGAAGGCTATGACACCACGGTTGGAGAGCGGGGCCTGAAGCTGTCGGGTGGTGAGAAACAACGGGTGGGCATTGCGCGTACCCTTCTGAAGAACCCGCCGATCCTGCTGTTGGACGAGGCGACCTCGGCGTTGGACACGGATACCGAACAGGACATCAAGGACGCATTGGCGCGGGCTGGTGAGGGACGGACCGTGCTCACGATCGCGCACCGTCTTAGCACCATTGCCGAAGCGGACCGCATTGTTGTTCTGGAACGCGGTGAAATCCTTGAACAAGGTACCCATGACCAGCTTTTGCAACGCGAGGGCCGTTACGCGCAGCTTTGGAGTCGTCAGCAAGCGGACGCCGCCTGATCCCGTCATGAGGGTAACTCCTGAGACCAGGCAGAACAGCACTGCAAAAATACGTTCATTCCTCCAAGTTTAATTTGACGTTCATTTTCCTTGGTGACAAATCACCTAAAGTCACGGTGCCAGGTTCTTTGGCCGGACCTTATTTTAAGGAATATCTAATGAAAATGCGTGCAGCAGCAGCCTTGGCCGCAACTGTTCTTACGGCGACTTCGGCATTTGCCGAGGATCTTGAATTTCTGGTTGTGAATGAATCCAGCGCCGATTTGGTCGAGTTCAATGTCTCACCTGCATCTTCCGGCAGCTGGGAGGGGAACCTGCTAGGCGGTGGCTATGTCGCGCCCGATTATGAAATCGATGTTGTCATCGCGGATGGTCTGACCACATGTGTCTACGATATTCGGGGGGCGTTCGACGATGGATCGTCGGCTGAAGACTTCGGCCTGAATCTGTGTGATTTGGGTGAATATGTATTCACCGACTAAGTCTTAGAAAAGAAAAATGGCGAACCCTGGGGTTCGCCATTTATGTTACTCAGCCGCCTTGAGGGGCGATTTCGGTGGGTGATCGGGACGTTCATCCTTGTCTGCATCCGGTGCGGTCGCGGTCGGCGTCTCATCACCCCAGACAACCTCGGTGGCCTGTACCTGACGGGCAGCGTGACCAACGGCCATATCCTGGGCGATTTGACTGGAACGGCCTGCAGTGGCCCGAGCTATCGCCTTGGCCAGCCGTACCGCATATATGGTGACCCACACCCGCAACGCCAGGAACGATGGCGTCACGATCAGGGTCAGAACAGTTGCAATACCCAGCCCGAACACAACCGCCGTCGCCAGCTGTTTCCACCACAGCGCAGTTGGGCTGTCGATGGAATAACCGCCATTGATGAAGTCCAGCGACAATCCGAACATCATCGGCGTCAGACCGGCCATCGTGGTCAAGGTGGTCAGCAGAACCGGCCGGATACGCGCCTCAGCCGTGCGGATGATCGCTTCGATCCGGGGCATATACCGGCTGTATTCCTGATAGGTGTCGATCAGAACAATGTTGTTGTTCACCACGATCCCCGCCAAGGCTACAATCCCTGTCCCTGTCATGATGATCGAGAACGGCTGCTGCATGACCATCATCCCGATCAGAACGCCGGTGGTCGAAAGCACAACAGCCAGCAGAACCAGCACCGAGTTGTAGAACGAGTTGAACTGCGCCAGCAGGATCACGAACATCAAACCCAGTGCACCGGCAAAGGCGTTGACGAGGAACGCACCGGACTCAGCCTGATCTTCCTGATCCCCGGTCCATTCCCAACTGACGGTGTTGCCGAAGGGATTGGTTTCAAGCCATTCGGTCAGCACCGCAATGCGTTCGTTGGGGTTGATCAGGCTGATCCGGGCGTCGCCGGATTCAATATCAGACCGCATGACGTCGACGTTTTCTGCGCCTGTCAGCGTCACCAGCTCATAGATATTGCCTGTCGGGGCGGTTAGCGTCGCGCCGGTAGGTTCGGCCCCGTCGACAACCTCGCGCACGATTGCCAGCCGTTGCTCGGTGCCATCTGCATTGTCTACCACAACTTTGCTCAAGCCTGCCTCAACATCCGCTTTCACATCGTAATAGCGCTGTTGGTTGATCCGGTTGATCTCGGCCAGTTTGGCCACCGGCTTGCGCGTGACAAAATTCGACAAAGGCACCAGCCCATCTGGTGTACGCACCTTGAGCGTATCCAGTGTCGACAAAACCCGGTCTTCATCGGGGAGGCGAACGCGGATTTCGATTTCCTCGTCCACACTGTCGGGCCGCATTTCGCCCAGCAGCAGCCCGCGCGTGACCAGCTGCACCATCGCGCCGACGGTTGCCACGTCCGCGCCGAAACGACCCGCTTTGGCAACATCCACGTCGATCTGCCAGTCGATGCCAGGCAAGGGCAGGGTGTCTTCGATCTTGATCAGGCCGGGTGTTTCATCGAACATCTCACGGGCCGCAGCAGTGGCAGAGTTCAGTTCTTCCCAGCCATCCGCCTTGATGCGCAAATGAACGGGTTTGGCCGAGGCCGGACCTTGTTCCAGCGGCAGGATTTCCACGATGAAGCCCGGAATCTTCGCAAGTTCGGCGTTCAGCTGTTCCAGCACGAAGTCACCGTCATATTCCGGGGCAACCGTTTCACGGTCGATCAACCCGCCGAAGATCGGTTCGGACACGTTGGGCCGGTCTTCCCACGGGATGATTTCGAACTGGACGCGACCGACGGTGTCTGCCGGTGCTTGTGCGCCCCCATTGTTTTGGTTCAGCCCGCCTTCTCCGGCAAAGGAAAACACGTTCACGACTGCGGGATGTGCGCTGATAATTTCTTCGGCCGCCAGTACCATCTGGTCCTTTTCGACCAGCGATATGTTGCCGCGTGCACGAACATAGGCCGTGGCTTGCTCGGGTTCGCTTTCGACGAAGAACTCTACACCCCGATTGTTGTTCCCAAATGCGGTCATGACAGACATCACCGCGAAGCCAATGACGACAATCGAAACAATCGGCATGATCGGGTTGCCGACCAGGAATTTGATGACATAGCCAAAGGGTGTGTGTTCGCGCGCCGTATGCACATGCTGATCGGGCGCGCGTTCTATTTTGGCGGCACTTAACGTAACGGAACCGGCAAATGCCCCAAAAATGAACAGGAAGGCACCAAGCAGAACTGCACCGAATGCGCCTTCGGGCAACAGATATGTCGGATTCAGCAGTTGCATCGCACCAAGGAAGATCAGGTACAGCGATGGCGGCACCATAACCGCACGAACCCACCACCGGGTGCGCGCGCGCAGCCAGTCGGATGTGCGGTCAAAGACCCGGCTCAGGCGGCCCGAAACACCACCCATGACAGGTAGATAGATCAAGGCGACGATCAAAGAGGCGGACAGAACGAAGATCAGCGTGACGGGCAGCATGCCCATGAATTCGCCCGGGACACCCGGCCAAAACAGCATGGGCAGGAAGGCACATAGGGTTGTGGCCGTGGATGACACGATAGGCCAGAACATACGCTGCGCAGCCTCGACATAGGCGTGCATCGGGCCAACGCCCTCTTTAATGCGCCGGTCCGCGTATTCCACGACAACAATGGCCCCGTCGACGAGCATACCCACCGCAAGGATCAGGCCGAACATCACGATGTTCGAGATGCTGATGCCCATGACTGCCAGGAACGCAAAACACAGCAGGAATGAGGTCGGGATCGCAAAACCCACCAGCAATGCGGCGCGTGTGCCCAAAGAGGCCAAAACAACGATCATCACCAGCGCGATGGCCGTCAGAACCGAGCCTTCCAACTGGCTGACCATCGAGCCGACGATGCGGCTTTGGTCGTTCGAGGTGCCTAGCTGGATTGCAGCCTGCATCTCGGGCGGCCATTTGGCCTGCGCAGCGGCAATGGTTTGTTTCACGCCCTCGACTGTGTCGATCAGGTTGTAGCCCTTGCGCTTGACCACCTGCAACGCGACGGTTTGTTCGCCGTTGAAACGGGCGGTGCCTTCGCGGTCCTCAAAGGTATAGTTGATCTGCGCCAATTCCCCCAGGGTGACGACCCGGTCGCCGTTCACTTTGACCGGCAGGCCATAAACATCCTGCGCGGTTTTGAAGGAAGAGGGGATCTTGACCGAGAATGTGCCCTGTGCGGTTTCAACCTCACCGGCAGCGATCAGCTGATTGTTGTTGCGCACCACATCGATAAGCTCGGCAGCGGTGACATTGTAGGCCTCAAGCCGAAGAGGGTCGATGATGACCTCAAGCAGTTCGTCGCGGTTGCCCGCGATACCGGCCTCGAGCACCGAATCCATCGCCTCAAGGTCGTCCTGCAAAGCCTTGGCGACCCGCGCCATAGTGCGCTCAGGGACTGCACCCGTCAGGTTGACGATGACGATTGGGAATTCTGAGAAATTGATCTCGGTCAGCGAGTATTGCTCGGCCCCGTCGGGGAAATCGGCTTGCGCGCTGTTCATCGCGTCGCGCACATCAGCCATGATCGCGGTCTTGTCCCAGCCAAAATCGAACTCCAGCGCCACGCCCGCATACCCTTCGGCGGCGGTCGAGGTCATCTCTTTCAGCCCATCAAGGTCCGCAAGCTCGGTCTCCATTGGTTTGACCAACAGATTTTCCGAGTCCTCGGCTGAGATGCCCGGAAACTGAACCGAGACAAACAGGGCAGGGATTTCAATGTCTGGCTCGCCTTCTTTCGGTAGGCTGACATAGGCAAAGCCACCAATCACCAATGAGATGGCGATGAAGGCCAGAACCATTCTGGCCCGGCCGGCGGCCCAACTGACGATTCCGGTCATTTCGAAGCTTCCCGATATGTGGGTTCAACTGTGACGCCGCGGGTCACGAACTCTTGCCCGATGACGATGATGTCCACAGTTTCCGGCAGGCCACCGACCCAAACGCCTTCGGCGGTATCACGCAGAAGAACGACGGGCTGGAAATCGACCACGTTACTCTGGCCAATGGTGCGGACACCGAGTTGACCGTTATTGCTCAGGGTCATTGCCGATTGCGGCAGGAAATGCGCCTTGGCACCGGCGGCCGAAATGCGGATGTCGGCGGTTTGACCGTCCCGAATAGCCAGTTCCGTGTTTGGAACAGTGATTTCGACCTCAAACGTGCGGGTTGTTTCATCGGCTGAACGGCTCAGGAATGTCACACGACCAGAAACCTGCAGGCCAGTGACCAACTGCGCTGTGGCTTCGGACCCGACAATGATGCGGTTCACCTCGGTTTCGGGCACAAAACCGACCAGCTTGATCGGATCCAGTTGGATAACGGTCGCGCATAGCGCACCGGGCTGCATCAGGCTGCCCAATTCTGCGGTATCGCTTTCCAACAACCCTTTGAAGGGCGCTTTGATGGTCTGGCGGTCGATTTCGCGTTCCGCGGCTTTGACCTCGGCGGTTGCGGCTTCGATCCCGGCGCGGGTGGCCTCAAGACCGGCTTCGGCGGTCTTGATGCCAGCCTCGGCGGTTCTCATCGCAGCCTCGCTTGAGATTCTGCGTGTCTCTGATCCAAACCCGGAGTCAGACAGTTTATTCGCAGCCGTCAGGTTGATCTCGGCCTCGGCGACACGCGCATGTGCTTCTTCCAGGCGGGCTTCGGCTTCTGGAATGCGGCTTTGGGCTTCTAACTTGGCAGCCTTCGCTTCGGCCAAACTGGCGGGGCGGGTGCCTGGGTCAAGCTCGCACAGAAGATCGCCGGCTTCGACGAACGTGCCTTTGCGCTTAGGCTCTGAGACGACGGTCGATGTGGTTTCGGCCAGTACTTCGACTTGACGATTGGCCTTTGTCTGGCCCCGCAACAACACGGCGCTGTCAATTTCACGTGCAGTTGACCTGACGGCAACGACGCCAATCGTCGCCTGATCCACGTCCGCGACTTCGCCAGATTCGCTGGCAACCTCAGGGCTGGCCTCGGCCTCCGCGCGCCCGGCGAAAGAGAACAGGCTGTCCCGTTCGAAAACCAAAAAAAACAAAACAACAATAACCAAAGCGGCGTTTACTAATGAAATCAATCGCATGCAGGACTACTCCCAGAATTCTGCGCCACATTTTTTTTGCGGTCATGCTAGAAAGTGGGGACGATTATGTATCGTTTCCACACTAAACTGAATAGTTCGGTTTATTTTTTTCTACAAGAGGGCAGGCGACCGGCGGGATTGTAAAAAATCGGGCTCTTGGCTTGGCGATTGCGCCGGGGTATGACATGGCACCATACACCAAGGATGCAGCCCCGGAGGGCAGGGATGAGCGACGTCGACAGTTTTATTGATGAGGTGACCGAAGAGGTGCGCCGGGACCGCCTGTTCTTGCTATTGCGCAGATGGGGTTGGGTCGGTGTGCTTGTGGTTGTCCTGATCGTGGGCGGTGCTGCGTTCAATGAAGTCCGCAAGTCGCGCGCAACCAGTCAGGCGCAGGATTTGGGTGATTCAATCCTGACGGCGCTGGCACAGAATCAGTCGGAAGACCGTGCCGCCAGTCTTGCCGCCGTCGAAACGCAATCGCCGGGTGGGGATGCGGTTCTTAACATGCTATTGTCGGCCTCTCAGTCTGAGGCCGGATCGGAACAGGATGCGGTCGCCAGCCTGAATGCCATTGCGTCCCAAGGGGATCTGCCAGAAATCTACCGCGCGATCGCGGCCTTCAAGGCGCTGCTGTTGCAGAGCGACACTCTGCCTGCGGCCGATCGCCGTCTTCAGTTCGAAGCGCTGGCTGCACCGGGTGCTCCGTTGCGGTTGCTGGCCGAAGAACAGTTGGCTCTGATCGATGTGTCCGAGGGCAATATTGACGCGGCCATCACGCGGCTTCAAGCCTTGCGTCAGGACGCAGAAGTTAGCGTGGATCAGCAACAGCGTGCGGCTCAGTTGATTGTAGCGCTGGGTGGCGAACCAGAGCCGTTGATCGCCCGGCAGGGCTGATCCTGTGGCGGCAGGAAAACTTACAGGCGAGTTCAGAACATCATGGTAGCAAGTCTATTCTCCCGCATTGGATTGCCGATGGCAGCCCTTTCATTGACCCTGGTCGTCGCCTGCCGGGAACCCGAGGTTATCTTGCCAGGGCCGCGAGAAGATATCCGGCCCACTGCCGATACCGAAACGGTGGAAACCCGGGGCTCAAAACCGATCAGCCTGCCGGCGCAAAGAGCCAACACGAGTTGGCCGCAAAGCCCGGGCACGTCCGCGTTCCGGACGACCAATGCACAGTTGCGGGCAACGCCGCAGCGCGTCTGGTCCGCATCAATCGGTCAGGGTGACTCGCGCAAACAGCGGATCACGGCTGATCCCGTGGTTGCGGGCGGGTTGATCTATACGCTTGATGCCGGAGCAACGGTGTCTGCCGTGTCGCCGCAAGGGCAGGTCGTTTGGAACACCGATCTTATTCCGCCAAGTGATGGCGACTCGGATGCCACGGGTGGTGGCATGGCCTATGACAACGGTGTGCTTTATGTGTCTTCCGGTTATGGCCGCCTGACAGCACTGAATGCAAAGACTGGTGCAGTTCGTTGGCAAAAAAGGTTGAACGCGACCGGTAGCGGCGCGCCTTTGGTCAGTAACGGGCTGCTGTATCTGGTGGCCGGTGACGAAACCGGTTGGGCGGTCAACACCAAGGACGGCCGCATTGCCTGGCAAATTCAGGGCACCCCAAGCGTTGGAAACGTTCTGGGTGCGCCTGCGCCAGTGATTGCATCAGATTTCTCCGTATTCGCCTTCGGCTCAGGTGATGTCGCAGCGACGTTCCGTCGAGGGGGTATTCGCCGCTGGAACGCTTCAGTGGCCGGGGGACGTCGCGGTCGGGCGGCAGCGCAGATCGTCGATGTAACCGGTGGACCAATGGTTGCGGGCGATAAGATCTATATCGGCAACCATTCTGGGCGCACAGTCGCGTTTGACGCCAACTCCGGCGAACGGATATGGACCGCAGACGAAGGGGCCGTCGATACGGTTTGGGCCGCTGGCAACAGTATTTTCCTGATCAGCGACCGCAGCCAACTGGTGCGGCTGGACGCTGCGACCGGAGCGATCGTCTGGGCGCAGGACCTGCCGGGTTTTGTCAAGGATAAGCCGGGACGCCGCGGTCCGGTCTACGCGCATTATGGTCCGATCATGGCGGGTGGGCGCATCGTTATCGCCTCGAATGATGGCTATGTTCGGTTCTTCAGCCCTGTTGACGGAGCACTGGTGAACCGTGTCGAAGTGCCGGGTGGCGCGACCACGGCGCCGGTTGTGGCGGGTCAAACACTGTACGTCGTGTCGACCAAAGGTGATTTGCACGCTTTCCGTTGACCACAAGATGCGCTAAAGGGCGCGTCTGAGTCTTGAAAGTTGAGTATCATGTCGCTGACCCTCGCCATCGTGGGGCGCCCGAATGTGGGCAAATCCACCCTGTTCAATCGCCTTGTGGGCAAACGTCTGGCTTTGGTCGATGACCAGCCCGGCGTGACGCGCGATTTGCGCGAAGGCCAAGGGCGTTTGGGGGATCTGCGCTTTACCGTGATCGACACTGCGGGGCTTGAAGACGCAACCGACGACAGCCTTGAGGGTCGCATGCGCCGCCTGACCGAGCGTGCGGTGGACATGGCAGATGTCTGTCTGTTCATGCTTGACGCGCGCGTCGGGGTCACGCCAACCGATGAGATGTTTGCCGAGATTCTACGCAAACGTTCCAAACACGTGATCCTTGCGGCCAACAAGGCCGAAGGAAACGCGGCGGATGCGGGTGTGCTTGAAGCCTATAACCTTGGTCTGGGTGAGCCGGTGCGCCTGTCGGGCGAGCATGGCGAGGGGATGACCGATCTTTATTCCCAGCTTATGCCATTGGCCGATGCCGCCGAGGAACAGGCGGTCGAGGAAGCGCCGGAAACCGATATCGAACTGGATGAAGACGGTGAGGGCGAGACGCCAATGATCACCGCCGAAAAGCCGTTGCAGGTGGCAGTTGTTGGCCGCCCGAATGCGGGCAAATCCACATTGATCAATAAGATCATTGGGGAAGACCGCCTGCTGACAGGGCCAGAGGCTGGTATTACGCGCGATGCCATCAGTCTGCGGATCGATTGGGCCGACCCGGACGGGGACAGCACGCCGATGCGTATCTTTGATACGGCCGGTATGCGTAAAAAAGCCAAAGTGCAGGAAAAGCTTGAAAAGCTTTCAGTCTCGGATGGTCTGCGTGCTGTGAAATTTGCTGAAGTGGTGGTGGTTCTGCTGGATGCTGCCATCCCCTTCGAACAGCAGGACCTGCGTATTGCCGATCTGGCCGAGCGTGAGGGTCGTGCCGTTGTTGTCGCCATCAACAAATGGGATATCGAAGAAGACAAACAGGAAAAGCTGCGGGATCTGAAAGAATCGTTTGAGCGATTGCTTCCGCAACTGCGTGGCGCACCGCTGGTGACGGTCTCGGCAAAGACAGGCCGGGGGCTGGAGCGCCTGCGTGCCGCTATTCTGCGAGCTCATGACATTTGGAACCGCCGTGTGCCGACGGCCGCGTTGAACCGCTGGCTGACAGCCATGTTGGAGCAGCACCCGCCGCCAGCCCCGCAGGGTCGTCGGATCAAGCTGCGGTATATGACGCAGGTCAAAACCCGCCCGCCGGGCTTTGTCGTCATGTGTTCGCACCCAGACAAGATGCCAGCCAGTTACACCCGGTATCTGGTCAACGGTCTGCGCGAATCTTTTGACATGCCCGGTACTCCGATCCGCCTGACTTTGCGCGGACAGGGGGACAAGAACCCGTACAAGGGACGCCGTAAGAAAAACGCGGGCGCCTTGGCCAAACATCTCAAGGGTCGCGCGTAACTGCGCCAATTTTCAGCATTTTCGGCTGAGGGGCGTGACAGCCCCATTTCCCCGCGCTAGCATTCACTGGCGTGCATCTGTTTTTGTGTGCGCGTAATTTCACGCGGAGCTTCCGCACCAGTTTTTGATAACCATTGGACCTAACCAACGTGAGGAGCGGCTGGATGGATCTGAGGGAATACACTCGGCAATACGCGGTTCAGGACAACAGATTGGCCGCGCTGAGCTATTTTGGAACCTTCGCGATGTACTTCACATCGCTGGCGCTGGCGGTCATCTATGTGGATCGCTGGTATGTCATGATCCCGGCCGGGGTCGTCTTTGCCTTTTCGGCGGTGCGCCTGTACGTGCTTCAGCACGATTGCGGGCATCACTCGCTGTTTGAGACACGTCGCCAAAACGAGTGGGCGGGCCACGGGCTTTCGCCATTCACCTTTGCGCCCTTCGAGGTGATGAAACAGAATCACAACTTGCACCACGCCGGAATCGGCAATCTCGAGCACCGCGAGACGGGCGAAATCCACACAATGACCGTGCGGGAATGGAACAAGGCAGATTGGAAAGGGCGCCTGTATTACAGGCTCTACCGAAATCCCTTCATCCTGGTTCCGGCTGGGGCGCTGTTTACGTATTTCATCCGCTATCGGTGGCCCAAGAACACAGTTAGATTTGGCGCGAAGGGTGTATTGCTGCACAACTTGTCGATCATCGTCTTTCTTGGCCTTCTTTACTTGATAGCTGGCACCACGGGTATTCTAGTCTGGTTGGTATTTTCGCTTTTGGGCGGGATGCTGGGTGTTTTTCTTGTCTACCTGCAGCACAATTTCGAGGACACGTATTGGGACCGTCGTCCGGATCTGGACCCGCAACTAGCGGCGCTGCAGGGATCATCGGCGCTGGATTTCGGGTGGTGGTTCGACAATGCGGTTGCCTGCATCACGCTGCACGACATCCATCATTTCAATGCGCGCATTCCGTCTTATCGGCTGCGTGCATGCCACTATAACCTACCGCCTGAATTCACGCCCCGCCGGATCAAATTCCCCGAGGCTGTTGCCGCTTTGAACCTGAAACTGTGGGACGAAGACGCCAAGCGGCTAGTTCCGTTTCCCGGAAAGGATCAATCCGGTAACCTTGCACACAGTAGTTGACACAAATGACCTGCATCTCTGGGCACTGGCTTGTGAGAGCGTTTATCTGGTATACATAAGATAATGCAGGGAAAATCGGAAAGGACAAAGAATGACCGCAGTGACCGCAATAAAAGGCGTTGGAGAGGGGCTAGGAAAGTCACTTACCGCCAACGGTTTCAAAACCGCTGAAGCCGTTGCCAAGGCAACCCCCGCTGCACTGGTCAAAGTTCCTCGTATCGGCAAAGCCCGCGCAGCCGTTTTGATCGCCACCGCGAAAGAGGCGATTGCGGCGAAACCGGCAGCCGCCAAACCCGCCGCGGTGAAACCAGCCGCCAAACGCCCTGCTGCGAAAACAAGTACGCGCCGCGCGCCTGTCAAAAAGCCCGCAGCGCGCCGAACAGCGCCCCGCAAGACCATCGCCGCCGCCGCTGCCGAGAAGCGGGCGGAAGAGGCTGCGCGCAAAGCGGCTGAGGAAAAGGCCGCAGCCGAACTGGCAGAAGCCAAGGCAAAAAAGAAGGCTAAGGCCAAAGCCAAGGCTGAAAAGGCCGCTAAAAAGCTTGAGGAAATGGAAGCCGTCTTTTCAAAAGCCAAGGACAAGGTGAAGGCCAAGGCGAAGAAAGATAAGAAGAAAGACAAAAAGAAAAAGGCCGACAAGACGGACAAGAAGAAAGATAAGAAAAAAGATAAAAAGAAGGATAAGAAAAAGGCGAAGAAGTAAGCCTTCTCCGCCCTTAAGCCTCTTGAACCGGCGCCCTGTTGGCCGCCGGTTTTCTTATGCCAGCGTGCCGTCCAGTTGCAGCGTCAGCTTACCACCCAGATAGGGGGCCAGAACCTCGGGCAGGGTGACGGTGCCGTCTGCGTTCTGGCCGTTTTCCAGCACGGCGATCAGGCAGCGCCCAACAGCCAGACCCGATCCGTTCAGCGTGTGAACGTATTCCGGTTTGCCCCCTGCCTCGGGACGGAAGCGCGCGTTCATCCGGCGCGCCTGAAAATCACCACAAGTCGAGACTGAACTGATCTCACGGTACGTATCCTGACCCGGCAGCCATGCTTCGATGTCAAAGGTACGGCGCGCGCCAAAGCCCATGTCGCCTGTGCACAGGATCACGGTGCGATAGGGGATGCCCAGCTTTTCCAGAATACCCTCGGCACAGCGCAGCATGCGTTTTTGCTCATCATCCGACTTGACGGGATGGGTGACCGAGACCATTTCGACCTTTTCGAACTGGTGCTGGCGCAACATGCCGCGCGTGTCCCTGCCAGCCGATCCGGCCTCAGACCGGAAGCACAGGGAATGCGCGGTGTAGCGGCGGGGCAGGTAGCTTTCTTCAATCATCGTGTCGTTGACGATATTGGTCAGCGACACCTCGGACGTCGGGATCAGCCACCAGCCTTCGCGGGTCTGATAGCTGTCTTCGCCAAACTTCGGCAATTGGCCTGTGCCCTGCATCATCTCGGACAGAACCAGAACCGGAGCATTCACTTCGGTCAGTTCGTTTTCGTTGATGTGCGTGTCCAGCATGAACTGCGCCAGTGCGCGGTGAACGCGGGCGACGCCGCCGGACAACAGGACAAAGCGCGAGCCGGACAGCTTTGCCGCCGTTTCAAAATCCATGCCGTTCTGAACGGCCTCGATTTCAAAATGCTCTTTCGGGGCAAAATCCAACTCACGCGGAGTGCCCCAGCGGTTGACCTCGACATTGTCGTTCTCGTCCGCACCTTCTGGTGCGTCCTCGGCTGGCAGGTTCGGGATGCGGATCAGCTGATCAGTTAGCAGCGCGTCCAGATCCTTGGCCTCGGTCTGCATCCGGGCGATTTCGGCCTTTTTCTCGGCGACCAGTGCGCGCAGGCGTTGGAATTCATCCTCGTCGCCGCGTGCCTTGGCGGCACCGACTTCTTTGCTGGCCTTGTTCTGTTCGGCTTGTGCCGTTTCTGCGGACTGAATCTTGGCTCGGCGGCTTTCGTCCAGTCTCAGCAAATCTGACGACACCGGCGCGTCCCCACGGCGCGCAAGTGCGGCGTCGAAGGCGGCGGGGTTTTCGCGAATGGCGCGGATGTCGTGCATGGTTCAGATCCTTAAATGCGTGAATCACTGAAACTGCTTATGCACCATCTGAAAGGCGGGGTGTAGCGCCGGTTACGACTTATCGGCATCCTCGTGTGTTTCATGCGCCAGATGGCCATCCCAATGCTCGGCAGGGATCTTCGGTTCGGGCGGATCAGCCATGTAAGAGGGCGTCATGATCTGCACACTGTTTTCATTGAACACGGCGACGATATTGCGATGCAGGTCCGACCGGATCTTCGGAATGATGCTGCCACGGGTCGTATAGCCGTTGATCTGGTAGTTGATGGCGTAATCCGCCAATGCGGTCCACAAAACAAAGGGTTCAGGCTTGGCCTTGATGCCTTTGGTTCGGTTGGCGGCCTCAATCAGCATCGCCTCGACCTTCTCGGGCGGTTCTTCGTAGCCGATGCCAACCGTAGTGTGCAGCAGCAGCCCGCTCCCATCGGTTCTCTTCGAGAAATTCACTACATCCGAATTCATCAGTTGCGCATTAGGGATCGAGATCAGTTCGTTCTTGATGGATTTCAGATGCGTCTCCATCAGTTTGATCTGAACCACATCGCCGATGTGGTCGCCAATCTGAATCCGGTCACCGATCGAGGTTGACCGGCGGTAAATCACGAAAAGGCCGGCCAGCATGTTGGAGACGACAGAATTTGCACCCAGCGACAGCATGGCACCCACCAGGATCGTCAACCCCTGGAACGCGGCCGAGTCGGACCCGGGGATGTAGGGAACGGCAAAGACCAGGGCGATCATGATCACCACAACACGGGCAATGTTGAAGGTTGGGCTGACCCAGTGCTTTTCGAAATCGCCCATGTCGAATGAACCCGCTTCGACCGCGTCAAAGAACACCCGCATCCCCTTGATAATGTACAAGTTGATCCAAGTTATCAGGCTCAGCATAATCAGATTGGGGAGATAGCTGAGTATGCCCTTGAATATCAACAGCACGGGTTCGGTCAGATAGGTAAGCAGAAGTTGTGCGAAATACCGTGTTTCTGCAAAGGCCAGCAGTACAAACGAGAGGTAGTAGTAAAACCCGAGAAAGAAGATGATTAGGAGAACGAAGTTCAGCCCATAGCGTACCAGCGCGGCAATCGCTTCGGCCTGAACGCTTTTGGCTGTGACAGTTTCCACGTCCTTAAGATGGCGCGAGACAAGTTGTAGTGTCTTTCGCCGAATCCTACGGTGCAGCCAAAGGATCATCAGCACGAAAGCGGCAAAGCCAATGGTCCATGCTGCGGCCTCAATCGCACCGGACACACGCGCCTGCTCGGTGCGATTGGATCGATAGGCGAGGATAGCTTCTTCGATGGCCTGACCATGGAGGAAACTGAGAACGTCCAGCTCCATCTGGTCCAGCTCGGCGTCTGCAACAGTCACAATTGATACGATCACATCGTCGGCACGGATGCGTATGCCCAAATCGGTGTCTTCGAAGGAGATATCGACCGTGGGGTTCTCCGAGGCTTCGGCCACCTCAATGATCTTGTTCTGAACGCTTTCTGCCCGTTCCGGCGCAGGTAGGGCGCTGGAGCCACGCAGGAAGAACAGCATGTCACCGTCCACAATAACGGGTGCTTTGAAACTGTCCGTTTCTTCTGCTTCGGGCTTGGCGATTTCAGCGGGTGATTCCTGTGCCCAAAGTGGCGTTGCCAGACACAGGGCTAAGGCCAGTAGAGACAGCAAAAGCGTCAACGATTGGAATGGTTTGTAACGAGCTCTCATTGTCCCTCCTGATGCGTGACTATAGCCAAATAAAGACATCTGCATAGGACATATCTGCAACGATTGGTTGGTTGTTGTTGCACCTGTGTCAGGTTCCTGTGGGACACATCAACGCCTTTGCTTGCAAACAGACATTTCAAAGCATAGGTTCCGGCCAAATTTGCGGAACGGTGCCGCAAGGTCTGAACAAAGGAATATCCCATGGAAGGTGGCGCAATCGCCCAGTTTCTCCCGCTGATCCTGATCTTCGCGATCATGTATTTTCTGCTGATCCGTCCGCAGCAAAAAAAGATGAAGCAACATCAGGCCATGGTCGAAGCGGTGCGTCGCGGCGATCAGGTCGTCACCCAGGGTGGAATGATCGGCAAGGTGTCCAAGGTCAAGGAAGGCGACAACGAGATCGAAGTTGAAATCGCCGAGGGTGTGAAGGTTCGTGTGGTCAAGTCGACCATCGCGCAGGTTCTGAACAAGACTGAACCAGCGAAGTAACTTCGCGCTACAATTCCTTGAAAAGGCAGGGTAATGCTGCAAATTGATACCTGGAAGCGGGTTCTGATCTGGCTGGTCTGCGTGATCGGTCTGATCCTTGCCCTTCCGAATGCGTTTTATACGCGCGTCGAGCAATCCAACGATGCCAAGGCTGCAATTGAGCTTGGCATCGACACTCCCGAAATGCAGGCTGAGGCGGCGCAATGGCCGAATTGGCTGCCGTCATCGCTGGTCAATCTGGGCCTCGATCTGCGCGGTGGTGCGCATCTGTTGGCCGAAGTTCAGGTCGGCGATGTGTACGAATCCCGGATGGAGGCCATGTGGCCCGAAATCCGTGATGCATTGCGGGATGAACGCGCCACCGTAGGCACCATCCGCAAACAAGAGTCGGCTCCGGATGAGATTCGGGTGCGCATCAGCCAGCCCGAGGGGATGTCGCGCGCGCTTGAAGTTGTGCGCGGCCTGGCCCGTCAGGTGCAAACCCTGACCGGGGTAGGTGCGACCGATATCGAGGCACGGTCTGAGGGCGACACAATCGTCGTTCAGTTGTCCGAGGCGGAAAAACTTGCCACAGACGACCGCACTGTGCGCCAGTCGCTTGAGATTGTGCGCCGCCGGATTGATGAGGTCGGAACGCGTGAACCCACGATCCAGCGCCAGGGTGCGGATCGTATCCTAATACAGGTGCCGGGTATTGGCAGTGCTGGCGAACTGAAAGAGATAATCGGCACCACTGCTCAACTGACTTTCAATCCCGTTGTGGGGCGGGGCACCAACCCGGACGCAGTGCCAGGGATTGGCGAAAAGGTCCTCCCCTCCATCGACGAAACCGGTTTGTTTTACACAGTCGAGTCGGCCCCAGTCGTCACCGGTGAAGAGCTGGTAGACGCGCAGCCAGCCTTCGACCAGAACGGTCGCCCAGCGGTCAGCTTCCGGTTCAACACATCGGGAGCACGCAAATTCGGCGACTATACGCTGGAAAACATCGGCCAGCCGTTCGCCATCATTCTTGATGATGAGGTCATCTCGGCCCCTGTCATTCAAAGCCACATTCCCGGCGGTTCGGGCATCATCACCGGCAACTTCACCGTTGAGGAAAGCACCAATCTGGCCGTTCTGTTGCGTGCAGGCGCGCTGCCTGCCGGGCTGGAATTCCTCGAAGAGCGTACCATCGGCCCCGAACTGGGGCAGGACAGCATCGACGCGGGTAAGGTCGCAACTATTGTGGCCTTTGTCGCGGTACTGGCCTTTATGGCGCTCAGCTATGGATTGTTTGGTCTCTTTGCCAACATCGCCCTGATCATCAACGTCGGCCTGCTGTTTGGTCTGTTGTCCCTGATCGGCGCCACCCTGACACTGCCCGGTATTGCCGGTATCGTGCTGACGGTTGGTATGGCGGTGGATGCCAACGTGCTGATCTTTGAGCGTATCCGCGAAGAACTGAAATCCGCCAGAGGCCCGGCGCGCGCAATCGAACTGGGTTATGAAAAGGCGTTGTCGGCCATTCTGGACGCAAACGTGACCACATTCATCACCGCTGTTATCCTGTTTGCGATGGGCAGCGGTCCGGTGCGCGGTTTTGCCATCACGCTGGGTCTGGGCATTCTGACCTCGGTCTTCACCGCGATCTTCGTGACGCGCCTGATGATCGTGATCTGGTTTGAACGCCGCCGCCCGAAAACGATCGAGGTTTGACATGAGACTGAAACTCGTACCCCAGAATACCTCGTTCGATTTCTTCAGCCGATGGAAAATCTGGCTGGGTATCTCGGCCTTGATGATGATCGTGGCGTTCACGTCCTTCATGCTACAGGGGCTGAACTTCGGCATCGACTTCCGCGGTGGCACAACGATCCGGACGCAAAGCACCCAAGAGATTGATGTCGGAGTCTATCGTGACGCCCTTGCCCCGTTGGAATTGGGGGATGTGACAATCACAGAGATCTTCGATCCAAACTTTGGACCGGATGAGAATGTCGCGATGATCCGTATCCAGGCGCAAGAAGACGCCGAGGCAGTTACATCGGACGTGATCACTCAGGTCGGTGAAGTGCTTGCCGCTGCTGATCCGGGCCTCAAATTGCCATTTGAAAGCGTTGAATCCGTCGGCCCCAAAGTCTCGGGTGAGCTGATCCAAACTGCCGTTATCGCGGTGGTATTGGCGATCGGCGCGGTGCTGGTCTACATCTGGCTGCGCTTTGAGTGGCAGTTCGCCTTGGGCGCGGTGGCCGCATTGGTCCACGACGTAATCCTCACCATCGGCATCTTCTCGGAACTACAAATCCGGTTTGATCTGGCCATCATTGCCGCGTTGCTGACCATCGTGGGGTATTCGCTGAACGACACCGTGGTCGTGTTTGACCGTGTTCGCGAGAACCTGCGGAAGTACAAGAAAAAGGACCTGAAAGAGGTTCTGAACATCTCGATCAACGAAACGCTCAGCCGGACGGTGATGACCTCGGTCACCACGCTGCTGGCGCTGATCTCGCTTTACATACTGGGCGGGGACGTGATCCGCGGCTTTGTTTTCGCGATGATCTGGGGTGTGATTGTAGGGACGTATTCCTCAGTCTTTGTGGCCTCAACCATCCTGCTGTGGCTGGGCGTCAAGCGCGACTGGTCGAAGCCGTCCAACAACGCGGGCAACCAGTTCGCAAATGTGGATGCCTGATCTGCTCGGCCAGTCCCCCACGGGACTGGCCGTTATCTTTTTTGCAGCGACGCTAGGCGGCATCGTACGCGGGTTTTCCGGCTTTGGGACCGCGCTGATTTTTCTGCCTCTGGCCACACCGTTCCTCGGCCCGTTTGGGGCGCTGATCGGATTGACGATCATGGATATCTTCGGGCCACTTCCCAACCTGCGACGGGCGTGGCGCGCCGTGGACCGCGGCGACCTGGCACGGTTGCTGCTGGGCTGCGCTTTGATTTTGCCTGTTGGCTTGAGGGTCCTCACGCAGGTCGAGCCTGAGGTTTTTCGATACGCGGTCAGCTTCCTGGCTCTGTTCATGCTCGCAATCCTGATCCTCGGATTACGCTACCAAGGCCGCGTGCGGCGCGCGATGGTGACCGCGATCGGTGGCGCTGCGGGTTTTCTCGGCGGCGTTGCGGGGTTGCCTGGACCGGCGGTGATCTTGTTCTACATGTCGCGCCCGCTTCCTGTCGAAGTCATTCGGGCCACGATCCTGTTGTTCCTTTTCGGATTCGACTTTCTCATCTTTGGCTTCCTGTCCGGTATGGGGCGTGTGACCCTCGACAGTGTCGTTCTGGGTTTGGCCCTGTCGGTCCCGAATTTTCTGGGAAATTGGTTGGGCGGCTGGCTATTCAATCCGGAAAAAGAAAAGCTCTACCGCGCTGCGGCCTATGTGGTGATCGCGCTGGCCGCCTTGTCGGGCCTGCCGCTTTGGGGCATAGAAGATATCCATGCGGCTGAATGAGATCACATATAACAACGCAACACCGGTCGATGGCTACGGGCCCGGCTTTTTCCGTATTGGTGGTCAGGTCTACGGAGGTGCGGTTCTAACTGGCCCCTCCGGCACCGCCGGTTGGGGCGGGTACGACGATCAATCCTCTTTGCTTGCACTGGCTGGGCATGTGGATGTCCTGTTGATCGGAACGGGCGCTGATCTGGCCCACATCCCCTCTGACCTGCGAGCGGCGCTCGAGCAGGCCGGCATGGGGGTTGAGATCATGAACTCACCCGCAGCCTGCCGTACCTACAATGTACTGCTATCCGAAGGCCGCCGCATCGCGCTGGCTTTGCTTCCCACCTGACGGGATCCGCTTCATCTGGCCAAAATATCCCGGGGAGCGCGAGGGGCTGGCCCCTCGTTTCGATGCTTATCCCAAAGCGGGTCGGGTATTGCCCTGCGGCAAATCCCGCCTTTTGCCCCTATGCGCAATAAGATAAGCGGGACCGTATGACACTGACCGTAACCGATCTTGCCATCACCCGCGGGGGCATCCCCGTGCTCGAGGGGCTGAACTTCTCGCTTCAACCCGGGCATGCACTGATCCTGCGTGGGCCAAACGGGATCGGCAAAACGACCTTGCTGCGTACACTGGCGGGGTTGCAGCCGGCATTGAGCGGAACCATTGACGGGGCCGAGGATCAAATTGCCTACGCCTCTCATTCCGATGGGTTGAAGCCAACGTTGACGGTTGTGGAAAACCTGGCCTTCTGGGCCTCGGTCTTTGGGACAGATGACATCCAACCCGCATTGGATGCCTTTGCGTTGAACGAGCTGTCGGACCGCCATGCGGGAAATCTGTCCGCCGGTCAGAAACGCCGCCTTGGACTGGCCCGGATGCTGGTCACCGGACGGCCGATCTGGATGCTGGACGAACCGACCGTGTCTTTGGACAAGGACGCCGTACAGATGTTCGCAGATGCCGTTCGTGCCCATCTGGGGCAGGGCGGCTCGGCCTTGATCGCTACTCATATCGACCTTGGTCTGGACGGCGAGATTATGGATGTGGGTTCCAACAAAGCCAAACCAAAACCCATCGACGACTTTGACGGAGGCTTCCTGTGATCGCCCTGCTGCTGCGCGACCTGAAACTGGCCTTCCGCGCGGGCGGGGGTTTTGGCCTTGGCCTTGCATTCTTTCTGATTGTGACCGTTCTGGTGCCGTTCTCAGTCGGCCCGCAATCCTCGCTGCTGTCGACCATTGCGCCGGGTGTGCTTTGGCTGGGCGCGCTCTTGGCTTGCCTTTTGTCACTCGACCGCCTGCTTGCACTGGATTGGGAAGACGGATCGCTTGACCTGGTGGCCACCGCGCCCTTGCCGCTTGAGGCGGTTGTGTCGATCAAGGCGCTGGCCCACTGGCTGACGACGGGTTTGCCGCTGGTTCTGGCTGCGCCGTTTCTGGGTGTGCTACTGAACTTGCCGGTGCCAGGCTTTTTCTGGCTGGTGATCTCACTTTTGGTCGGCACCCCGGCCATGAGTGTGATCGGGACCTTCGGCGCAGCTCTGACAGTCGGCCTAAAGCGCGGGGGGCTATTGTTGTCATTGCTTGTTCTGCCGCTTTATGTTCCTACGCTGATCTTCGGGGCCGAGGTCGCACGCCGCGGCGCCACGGGGATGGAAACGCAGACACCGCTGTTGATGCTGGCGGGGATCACGGCGGCCACGATTGCGCTGTTGCCTTTTGCCAGCGCAGCAGTATTGCGGATCAACCTTCGGTGACGCTGTCGCAGTTTGATTGATGTCAATTGAGAACGAACACGAGTCGGACTAAATAGAGCCCATGTCTATCGCAGCCAAAGCCAATACCCTCTGGGAATACGCCAACCCGCGCAAATTCCTCGCGACCAGCGAGCGGGTCCTGCCGTTCTTCTGGATGACTTCTTTTGTGTGTCTGGTCGTTGGGCTGACCTGGGGCTTTTTCTTCACGCCGGATGATTACAAGCAGGGCTCGACGGTCAAGATCATCTACCTGCATGTGCCTGCGGCGTTGATGGCGATCAATTGCTGGCTGATGATGCTTGCCACATCTTTGGTGTGGCTGGTGCGCCGCCACCATGTCAGCGCACTCGCTGCGCGAGCGGCAGCTCCCATCGGTATCGTGATGACCCTGATCGCGTTGGTAACCGGCGCGATCTGGGGGCAACCGATGTGGGGCACGTGGTGGGCCTGGGATCCTCGCCTGACCGCGTTCCTGATCCTGTTCCTGTTCTATCTGGGCTACGTGGCGCTTTGGGAAGCGATCGAAGATTCCGACACAGCCGCCGATCTGACCTCGGTCCTGTGTCTGGTGGGGTCGGTTTTTGCCTTGCTCAGCCGCTATGCGGTGAACTTTTGGAACCAAGGCCTGCATCAGGGGGCATCCGTGATGCGCGCGGCAGCCATCACCGGCGCGGATACCGAAGAAAAAGTCAGCAACATTTATTTCTACCCGCTGTTGCTGTGCATCATCGGATTTGTGCTGCTGTTCATCGCGTTGGTTCTGTATCGCACAGGAACAGAAATCCGGGCGCGACGGATCAAGGCGCTGCTGGCGCGAGAAAGGCTAAACGGATGATCCCTGATCTTGGAAAATATGCCGACGCGGTCCTGTGGTCCTATGCGGCCTCGCTGGGGTTGCTGATTGCACTGGTCGTTCTCAGCGTAATGCGCGGGCGCAAAGTCCGGGCGGAAATGGAAAAGCTCGAACACAGGATGTCGCGCAATGGCTAAAGTCTCACCCCTGATGATTGCGCCGCCGTTGATTTTCGGCGCTTTTGCCGTTCTGGCAGGCATTGGAATGTTCCGAGATGATCCTAACGCCTTGCCATCTGCACGCGAAGGGCAGCCCGCGCCACCGGTTGTTCTGACCGAGTTTCCGGGCAAGACGATATTTGACGATGCCACGCTGCGTGATGGTGAGGTCAAGCTGGTCAACTATTGGGCCAGCTGGTGTGCCCCCTGCCGGGCCGAACATCCCAACCTTGAGGCGCTGTCCGAAGAGGGCATCCCGGTCTATGGCATTAACTACAAGGATCAATTGGCCAATGCCGAAGGTTTTCTGACCGAACTTGGTGACCCCTACAAAGCCATCGGACGGGATGAGCAAGGGCGCATGGCGCTAGACTGGGGCCTCTACGGTGTTCCGGAAACTTATGTAATCGACGGCGAGGGCACGATCATTCTGCGCTTTGCCGGTCCGATCACGCAACGCGTTATCGAAAGCACGATCCGCCCTGCCTTGGAAAAAGCTGGCCAGTGATCTGAACCGTTGCCAAGCAGAGCGTGCCTGTTGCACGCGCTCTATTTCTTATTTCTGCTAGTTGCGCTGGCATTCAAGAAAAAGCCCCGGCGCATTGGCCGGGGCTTTGTTGCTTTAATCTTCCTTGGCAAGGTTCCGCAGCACATATTGCAGCACGCCACCGTTTTCGATGTATTCGATCTCGGGCGCGGTATCGATCCGGCATTTCAGCGTGATCGTTTTCTCGGTTCCGTCGCCGAAGATGATGGTGCAGGGCACCTCTTGCAGCGGCTCGACCGAATCCAAGCCGTGGATTGAGACGGTTTCGTCGCCCGTCAGGCGCAACGTCTTGCGGGTGTCGCCGCCGGTGAACTCGAATGGGATCACGCCCATTCCAACCAGGTTGGACCGGTGGATACGCTCAAAGCTTTCGGCGATCACGGCTTTGACGCCCAGCAGGGCCGTGCCCTTGGCAGCCCAGTCGCGCGATGAGCCAGCGCCGTATTGCTCGCCACCAAAGACGACCAGCGGCAGGCCTAGTTCCTGGTAGGCCATCGAAGCATCGTAGATTGAGGCCTGTTCGCCGTCAGGGCCTTTGGTATAGCCACCTTCGACGCCGTCCAGCATCTCATTCTTGATGCGGATATTGGCGAATGTGCCACGCATCATAACCTCGTGATTGCCCCGGCGGGAACCGTAAGAGTTGAACTCGCGTGGCTGCACCTGACGTTCGATCAGATACTGACCGGCAGGCGAGGTGCTTGCAAAAGACCCTGCGGGTGAGATGTGGTCGGTCGTGACCATGTCCCCAAGAACCGCCAACACCTTGGCCCCTTCGATATTTGAGATCGTGCCCGGCTCGGCACCCATTCCCTGAAAATAGGGAGGGTTCTGGATATAGGTCGATGTCGGCGGCCAGTCATAGGTTTCCTGTTGCGGCACCTCGACGCTTTGCCATTTCTCATCGCCCTTAAAGACGTCGGCATATTTCGAAAGGAACGCTTCACGGGTAACGGTTTCCTGCACCAGCTCGGCAATTTCGCTTTGGGTTGGCCAGATGTCTTTCATGAAGACGTCATTGCCGTCCTTGTCCCGCCCAATCGGCTCGGATGTCAGATCGATATCCATCGTGCCAGCCAACGCATAGACCACGACCAGAGGCGGTGAGGCCAGATAATTTGCCCGCACGTCCGGCGAAATCCGGCCTTCAAAGTTACGGTTGCCCGAAAGAACCGAGGTTGCGACCAGATCGCCTTCGGCAATCGCTTCGCTGATCTCCCTCTGAATCGGGCCAGAGTTGCCGATGCATGTGGTGCAGCCATAACCAACCAGGTTGAACCCGATAGCATCCAGATGTTGCTGCAGGCCAGCCGCCTCAAGGTATTCCGACACCACCTGCGAGCCGGGGGCAAGCGATGTTTTGACCCAAGGTTGGCGGTTCAGGCCCAGCTCATGGGCCTTTTTCGCGACCAAGCCAGCACCAATCATCACGTAGGGGTTCGAAGTGTTGGTGCAGGAAGTGATCGAGGCGATCACGACCTTGCCCGATTCCATGCCGTATTCTTCACCTTTGACTTCGATCTGCTTACCCATCGGGCGCTTGAAGGTATCCGCCATTTCCTTGGTAAAGGCAGCCTTGGCACCGGTCAGCGCAACATAGTCCTGCGGGCGTTTCGGGCCCGAGATGGCGGGAACGATTGTGCCCATGTCCAGAGTCAGAGTGTCAGTGTAAATGGGCGCGTAATTCTCATCACGCCAAAGGCCGTTTTCCTTGGCATAGGCCTCAACCAGAGCCAGACGATCTTCGTCCCGGCCGGTGTTACGCATATAGCGTAGGGTCTCGCCGTCAATCGGGAAGAAGCCGCAGGTTGCGCCGTATTCAGGTGCCATATTGGCAATGGTTGCGCGGTCGGCCAGCGGCAGACGGTCCAGACCGCTTCCGTAGAACTCGACGAATTTGCCCACCACGCCTTTCGCGCGCAGCATCTCGACGACCTTCAGAACAAGGTCAGTGCCAGTGGTGCCCTCGAGCATCGCTCCGGTCAGCTCAAAACCTACAACCTCGGGGATCAGCATCGAGATCGGCTGGCCCAGCATCGCGGCTTCGGCTTCGATCCCGCCAACACCCCAGCCCAGAACGGCCATACCGTTGACCATTGTGGTGTGGCTGTCAGTACCAACCAGCGTGTCGGGGTAGGCGACTTCGTCGCCATTCTGGTCGGTGTCGGTCCAGACGGTCTGGGCCAGATATTCCAGGTTCACCTGATGGCAGATGCCGGTTCCAGGGGGAACAACACGGAAGTTGTTAAAGGCCGACTGTCCCCATTTCAGGAACTGGTAACGCTCCATGTTGCGTTCATATTCGCGATCCACGTTCATCTGGAACGCGCGGGGGTTGCCGAATTCATCAATCATGACCGAGTGGTCGATGACCAGATCAACCGGGTTCAGCGGGTTGATCTTCTGCGCATCGCCACCCAGCCCCTTGATGCCATCGCGCATCGCAGCCAGATCGACAACGGCCGGAACGCCAGTAAAGTCCTGCATCAACACGCGGGCAGGGCGATACGCAATCTCGCGCGGGTTCTTGCCGCCATTGCGTGCCCATTCGCCAAAGGCTTTGATATCGTCGACCGCGACGGAAAAGCCCTCGTCCTCGAACCGCAGCATGTTTTCCAGAACCACTTTCAGCGCGGCGGGAAGCTTGGAAAAATCACCCAGACCGGCCTCTTGCGCGGCAGGGATCGAGTAATATGAAATGGATTTGCCATTCACGCTAAGGTTGCGGCGTGTTTTGGCGGTATCTTGTCCGACTTTGATGGGCATCTGTGGCCTCCCTCTGAAATGACTTAGATCCCGGGATTCGCTAATAGTTATCTGCATCACCAAAGCCTTTGATTCAAGGGCCAAGGAGGTGAGTTTGTCGAGTTATGTATACCATTGCACACAAAATTTAAGGGTCGCGATGGTCGCATGTCTCAAGAAACGTTGATTGGAGGTTGAACGGGCTTGCGTTTAAACCGGGCAGTACATCCAGCTAAATGTCCGAGATCCATAATGTTCAGATCCATTCGCGCAACAGCGCTAGTTTCCTTGTTTCTATCCACAGCAGCCCTGGCCGAGGGCGATCCGGTTGTGGTTGAACTGTTCACATCTCAGGGCTGTTCGTCCTGTCCGCCTGCCGACCGGATCATGCATGATTTGGCCAAACGCGACGATGTGATCGGCCTGGCACTGCATGTGGATTACTGGGACTACATCGGGTGGAAGGACGAATATGCCGACCCGGACCACACTCTGCGCCAGCGCACTTATGCGCGGGAAGGGGGGCGGTCGATGATATATACGCCTCAGATGGTGGTGAATGGGCAGCAGGATGTGGTCGGGGCGCAATCACGGGAATTGGATCGCCTGATAAATGCGCATCTAAAGGCAGCCCCGCAAGCGTCCGTGACGGCCGTGCGCTCGGGTGATGATGTGACCGTGGATGTGACGCCAGTCGAACTGCCGGCCGGAGAAACTTATGACATCCGGGTCATTCAGTATTCACCTGTGCGCCATGCCTCGATCCGGCGCGGAGAGCTGGCCGGCCGCGATCTGGACTATGCCAATGTCGTCGAGGCCTGGCATATCGCGGGTCAATGGGACGGCGTCGCGCCTCAGGCGTTTTCGGTAACCGTCGACGCAGATTTTCCGGCAGTTGTACTGGTGCAAAGGGCAGGGCACGGCCCGATTGTGGCAGCCGCGCGGGTCAAGTAATCAGGGCATATCCTCCGGCTGAACCCCCAAACCGTTCCAGGCTTTCCAACGCCGGTGGATCCAGAACCACTGGCCCATATGCTGTCTCACCATGGCCTCAAGATCGTCATTGGTGAACTGGGTCATGGTCCTGGGGTCTGTATGCGGCACCGGGTCGTGCAGCACGATTTCAAAGTCCACGCCGTTTGGTTGCCGCACCGCATAACACGGGATCAGTACGGCGTTGTATTTCATTGCCAGTTCTGCATTCAGGACTGAGGTCACGGCGGGCTTGCCAAAAAATGTCAGCTCTTCACCGCCATGGGCGTGCAGATCGGACACGATCGCGATAATCCCACTTTTCTTGAGGGAACGAACCATCTCGACCATTCCGCGGCGGCCCTGTTCGAACATCGGCGAGCCGGTCTTATGGAAGGCCTCGACATACATGTCATTGAAGTAAGGATTCGCCATGCGGCGATAGAGGCACCCAATTGGTTTACCGCTGCGTTCCTGCAGGGCGATGCGTGCTGCCAGATAGTGACCAAAATGCGCGGTGATCATCATGATCGGTCGCCCTTCGGCCACGGCTGAGTCAAATGCAGCGACACCCGAACCGCTTACCTTTGCCGTGCGCTGACGTTCGGTGAACCCTTCGGGCGAAAAATGCTCCATAATCGCGCGACCGGCATTATCCGGAACGGCGCTGCAAATTCTGTTGACGTCGGCCTCTGACAGGTCAGGGCGGGTCAATTTCAAGTTGCTGCGCACGCGTTTGGTAAAGCCGATCAAGGGCGAAAGCCCACGTGCGATTGCGCCCATGGTCGCCAGGCGTGTTTCATAGGGCAACAACCGCAAGGTCCCGATCACGCCCTTCATGAACAATCCAGTGATGTAGTATTTTCTAAGCTCTGTGCGGCTTAGTTCCGACTTTTCGACGGGCATGAATAGGTCTCACCGGCTGTTGCGATTTGCCGGGCAAGACATACAAGGCGGAAACCGCAACCACAAGCGCTGCAAACCAAAGCCTTGATCCGACATACCGGATCGGGCTTGCCCGTCACTCTTCGCTATCCTCTTCGGTCAACGCAATTGCGCCTTCGTCGACAAGCCCGCGAATTGCGCCAATGACTAAAGTCATCGCTTCTTCGGCTTCGGACAGTTTCACCTTGCCGCGTTCAGTGATTTCCTCGCGCAGGTTATCCGCCATACGCGTCGACATGTTGGACAGCAGAAACTCGACTGCGGTTTTGTCATCTTCGCCCTGGGCTCCGGCCAGGGCGGTGACGAGATCAGCCTGATCCAATCCACGCAGAATCGCAGGCACGTCCTTTAGCAGGATGCGGGCCGGGATATGGGCGAAGGTGAATATCGATTGGCGCACCAGAGATGCGAAGTCGGTGTCTTCCTCGTCCAGGGCCGTCAAAAGCCCGTCGCGCGTTGCTGCGGCTGATTGGTTCAGAATCGCACCGACCCGCGCGCCGGGGCCATCCAAAAAGGCCGTGGCGGGGCGTCGATCAAGTTGCGCCGCCAGCGACCAGCCAATCCGTTCAACCGCCTCGGGTGTGATGTTGGCCGTTTTGGACACGGCATAGGTGATGCGCCGCGCGACCGGGCCGGGCAGGTGACCCAGAAGTTGCGCGGCATTCGCAGTTTCCAGCTTGGACAACATGACCGCTGCAATTTCAGTGCTTTCGGCCAGAGCGATGGTGGCCAAATCTCCTGTCGGGATTTCGTGCAGCCGTTGCCACGGATCGCCGATCTGGCGCACCCCGGCTTCCTTCCGCAACCTGGCCGCTGTTGCCGGCGTAATCTTGTCGCTGACCGCATCCAGAGCGCCGGCCAGCCCATGTGGAAAGGACAGGCCGACACTGTCCAGCGCTTCGGCAAATTCATGTGCGACGGATGCTAGCGTGATGCGATCCACAAGGCCCATCTGACCCAGCTGGTGTGTCAGCTTTTCCTGCAAATCGTCGGGAAGCTCTTCCAGGGGGATATCTGCGCCCTCATTCAACAAAAGGCGCACAACGACGGCGGCTTTTTGTCGGCTGCTCAGCGCCTTGGGGACGACGCGGGGAGCGTCGTTCTGGGCGTCGGCTGTGGGTGTTGATGTCCCCGGTGCCAGTTGAACCAAAGAGTTTGTGTCCTGCATCTGCCTGTGGTGCCAAGATTCTGTTCCACAGGCAGATTACGGAGAGTCGGGTAAAGAAAGGCTGAAGTTTAGTAGTTGTAAGTCAGCCCGGTGCGGATCGCCTCGCGCAGGGATGCCTCGGCCCAGGTGCCTTCACCGCCGCGCGCCTTGATCTCGCGCCACTGGACGATGGCAAGATCGGTTTTGCCCTCGGTGACAAAGCCCTGACCCATATAGCTGCGCGCCAGTATGTTGTCGGGATTTGCTTCAATGGCGTTCGAATAGAAGGCATTCGCCAGATCAAGCTCACCCATTTTGCGGTAGGTGAAACCCCAGTAGGTCAACACGCGATCATCATCCTGATCCATGATGCGCAGGATGTCCTGTGCATTTTCGAACTGTCCGTCATAGGCCAGTTCGCGCACGGCGTCATACAGCTCTTCTTCAGTAAAGTTGGTCTTGTCCGGCTTTACGCACCGTCCGGCGTCTTTGTCATAGACGCGACCGAAGAAACACTTCTTGGTCGTGTTGGTCGGTTTTGGCGGGCTGCTGTCACCGCCAGCGGCGATCGCGACCGGCGCGAATGCAAAGGCCTGAAGGGCGATGGCTGAAGCGAGTACTAGGCGCATTTTCCTACTCCGTTGTCTGGGCTACTTACAGAAAGCATAGTGCGTTTCTCTCAAAAGCTAACAACCGAAGGCTCGCGTTTATTCACGAATAAGGAATTTTTTTCTCAGCTATTCACAATTTTGGCGCAGGTTTGGGCTTCTGCATCCCAATATGTGCCCGGCGCGCAGGACTGGGTCTGCTTGGAATGGCCACTACAGGCCAAGGCAACGGAGGCTGAACAACTAAGGGCCAAAGCGCAAATCAAAGTGCGGATCATCGTGTTTCTCCTGTCCGGACATACGCGGGCATCATAGCCGGTTTTGGCCTGTCTGGCAAAAGAGCAGGGCCCGGATCGCGTGGTGCGAACCGGGCCCTGTGAACCAATTGATCAATCGTGGTTTATTCGCCGAACACGCGGGCGAAGATCGTATCAACGTGTTTGGTATGATAGCCGAGATCGAATTTCTCTTCGATTTCTTCAGGGCTCAGCGCGGCGGTGACGTCCGCGTCTGCCAGCAGTTCCTCTTTGAAATCGGTGCGGTGTTCCCAGACTTTCAGCGCGTTGCGCTGCACCATGGCATAGGCATCTTCGCGGCTGACACCTGCTTGGGTCAACGCCAGCAGAACCCGCTGGCTCATCACAAGACCGGGGAACTTGTTCATGTTCTCAAGCATGTTCTCGGGGAAGATCAACATCTTGTCGATCACGCCTGTCAGTCGCGCCAGTGCAAAATCCAGTGTGATCGTGGCATCCGGCCCGATCATGCGTTCGACCGAGGAATGCGAGATATCGCGCTCGTGCCAGAGCGCCACGTTTTCCATCGCCGGGATCACTGCCGCGCGCACCATGCGGGCCAACCCGGTCAGGTTCTCAGTCAGGATCGGGTTTTTCTTGTGTGGCATGGCCGAAGAGCCTTTCTGACCCATCGAGAAGAACTCGGCCCCCTCAAGCACCTCGGTGCGCTGCATGTGGCGGATTTCGATGGCGACGTTCTCGATGCTGCTGGCAATGATGCCCAGCGTGGCAAAGAACGCAGCATGGCGGTCGCGCGGGATGACCTGAGTGCTAATCGGCTCGGGCACCAGACCCAGCTGGTCGCAGACATGCTCTTCCACACGCGGGTCAACATTGGCGAATGTGCCGACCGCGCCGCTGATCGCGCCCGTGGCGATTTCAGCGCGGGCGTCGCGCATGCGGGACAGGTTGCGGTCCATCTCGGCGTAGAAACGCGCGAAAGTCAGGCCCATGGTGGTGGGTTCCGCATGGATACCGTGGCTGCGGCCGATGCGAACCGTGTCCTTGTGTTCGATCGCGCGGCGTTTCAAGGCAGCCAGCAGACCTTCTAGATCTGCGATCAACAGGTCGGCGGCGCGGGTCAGTTGAACGTTGAAACATGTGTCGAGGACGTCCGAGCTGGTCATGCCCTGATGGACAAAACGCGCCTCTTCACTGCCGACATGTTCGGACAAATGGGTCAGGAAAGCGATGACGTCGTGCTTGGTAACCGCTTCGATTTCGTCGATGCGCGCCACGTCGAATTCCACGTCTTTGGCTTTCCAGACAGCCTCGGCATTCTCGCGCGGGATCACACCCAGATCAGCCATGGCGTCGCAGGCATGAGCCTCGATCTCGTACCAGATGCGGAACTTGGATTCGGGCGACCAGATGGCGACCATATCGGGGCGGGAATAGCGTGGAATCATTGGCAGCGGCACCTTATTGTGATTTGGCAGGAGGCGTTGCGGCGGGGTTTAAACCCGCGCAGACAAAGGAACAAGGCGCGAGTGCGAATATGAGACGGTTTGCCCTGATTTTGGCCCTTTGGCCCGGTTTTCTGGCGGCTGAGGAGTTCAGAACGCTGACGGGGGATGAAGTTCTGTCAGCATTGACCGGACAGAAACTCGATTACGGGGAAGGTATCTGGCAGACCTTCGAGGATAAGATGCTGACACAGTATTTTTCGGGCGGACCTAGCGCCGGGCGGTGGGCGGTGCGCGGGGATCGCTATTGCTCGGTCTGGCCGCCTTCGGATTTTTGGGCCTGCTATGATGTCCAGCAAAGTGGCAAAGTGATCCGGTTCGTTGATGATAACGGTGCCACGACCGACGGGACACTCGCCGAATGAGCCTGCCGCGCAGACTGTCGGATTTCGAAGGTCGTTGGGCCTTGACCCGGACCATTCTGGACGCGCAGGCGGGGCAGGTGGTGCAGGCCGATGGTCACGCGGTCCTGAGCCCGACCGAGGACGGCTTGATATACGACGAAGAAGTCACGCTGCGTGTGCCGGGGCAAGCCGAGATGAAAGGCACGCGCAGGTACCTGTGGCACGCGGCGGGTGAGGCGATTGCCATACATTTTGACGACGGCCGCTATTTTCACCGGCTGGCCTTGGGTCAGGCACATGCGTCTGACCACCACGATTGCCCGCCCGACAGCTACGATGCTGTCTACGATTTTTCGGCCTGGCCAGTCTGGTCAGTGCGCTGGATCGTCTCGGGACCCAGAAAATCTTATGAAATGAGCACCGATTATCGGTTAAGATAGCGTAATCATGTTGCAGTCAGAGCTCTAAGCGGGCATTTCTGCGGTTGAAAATAGGTGGAGACATAAGAATGAATGCGAATGTACTGGCCAATGCGATTGGCCCGCGCGAAGGCACCGCGCTGCGCGTCAAACAGGTTGTGCTGGTCGCTCTGGGTATTCTGGCGCTGGCAATTGCTGCCAAGATCAAGGTTCCGATGTGGCCTGTCCCGATCACAATGGGCACCTTTGCCGTGCTGACCATCGGCACCGCCTACGGCACGCGTTTGGGTCTGGTCACCATGCTAGGTTACCTGCTGATCGGCGCGTTGGGCTTTGACGTGTTCGCGGGCTCTTCGGCTGAGAAATTCGGTTTGACCTACATGATGGGCGGCACCGGTGGCTATCTGGTCGGCTACCTTCTGGCAACCGTTCTGCTGGGCGCACTGGCCGCGCGTGGTTGGGATCGCTCGGTTGGAAAAATGGCACTGGCGCTGGTTCTGGCCAACGTCGTGATCTACGTCCCCGGTCTTGTGTGGCTGGGTCAGCTTTATGGCTGGGACCAACCGATCCTGCAGTGGGGCCTGACACCATTCCTGGTGGGTGACGTGATCAAGCTGGCGCTGGCAGCGATGCTGATCCCTGCGCTGTGGAAACTGGTCGGCGACGCTCGTTCGTAAGGTTCGGCCAATCTAAGTCTGACGAAACCGCGCCCGGAGATATCCCGGCGCGGTTTTTTTGTGCCCTCACATCGGGATGCTGGACAAAAGGGGCCACTACAGGCCAATCTGCACTCAATGAAATCATCAGGTTATTGATATATGCGTATTCAATTAGCTTCGGCACTCGCGGTTTGTGCCTCGCTTTTGCTGAGCGGCGGGGCGGCATCCGCTGATACTCCGGTCACGTATACGGACAACGGGCGTGCACTGTTCGGCTTTTCTGTACCCGACTTCTGGGCGCTGCGCACCGGTGGCCCGCGCGAAATTGAGGATACTGAGCTGGGCGATGCACGTGCCGTTGCCCGGGTCATGGGGATGCGGCCAGTCACGGACGATAATGTCTGGATGGGCTTTGTGTCGCCTATAGGTGTGGCCTCGATCGAGGGCGGTCTTCGGTATCTTGAAGATATCGACAGGTTTCTGGTCAAGGATCCAACAGTGTCCGAGACCACCACGACGCGCATTGGCGGGTTGCCCGCGCGTGTTATTCGCGGGACCGGCAGTCGCGAAGGGCACGGCGTGAACTTCACTGTTTCCGTGATTGACTTGGCGAAGGGGCGCGTGGCCATCGCCGTTGCGATCCTGCGGGACGGCGCCGATCCGGCTTATGTGGACGATCTGAACGCCGTGTTCGCGTCGTTCCGGTCCCTGCAGTGAGGAGGCGCACATGACCCGCAAACTGATCAAACGCGCAGCCCTTGCCCTTGGATTGGGGGCAGCAAGCCTGACGCTTTCGGCCTGTGACGGCGTAACCGTCGGGGTAGGTTACGGGTATGACCCGTTCTACGACTCGATGCTGTGGAATGACTATTATCATGACGTAGACGTGGATATTGACATCGACCGGCCGGATCGCCCCAGACCGCCAGATGGTCGCCCACCGGCGCGCCCTGTTCCACCTATCGCCAAGCCACCGAGCAGACCACCGGTGTCGCGGCCGCCGAACCGGCCACGACCACCGGTTGCGCGGCCACCGGCGGCCCGGCCCCCCATTCACCGTCCCGCAGGGCGGCGGTGAGCTGAGGGGTCAGTCCAGTAATTCAGTTGTGATCTGGGCTGACCCTTCCAAGGTTCTGTGGACCGGGCATTTGTCCGCGATCTCCAGCAAACGAGTGCGCTGCTCAGCCGTCAGCGGACCTTCAAGGCGGATCTTGCGGCGGAACTGATCGACTTTTCCTTCGTTGGCTAGCCCGGCATCTTGTGCATGGACCTTGTTGTGGCACACATCGACTGAAACGGTTTTCAGCGGCCAGCGTTTGCGCCGCGCATACATGCGGATGGTCATCGACGTGCAAGCCCCCAGTCCAGATGACACGAACCCGTAGGGCGACATGCCACGGTCGGTGCCACCGTATGAGGCGGGCTCGTCCGCGACAGCGTGGTGTCGGGGACCGGATTGTATGTCCTGCAGGAACCCCTCCGGATCAGCTTCGGTCACACGTACGACACCTTCGGGCGCGCCGGGTGGCGGCGCGGGCGGGCAGAGCTTGACGTAGCGCGTCACCCACGCGGTGATCACGTCTGCCGCGTATTCCGCGTCGGATGCGCGGGTAATCAGGTGATCGGCATCGTCGAGGGTCACAAAGCTTTTGGGATGTTTGGCGGCCAGGAAGATTGTGCTGGCGTTGTCGATGCTTACGGTCTCGTCCCGAGGTGCGTGCAAGATCAGCAACGCGGCCTTCAGGTCTGCAATAGCAGGCATCAGAGCTGCTTCGGAAATGTCATCCACAAACGCTTTGCCAATGCGGAAGGGTCGCCCGCCCAACATCACGTCTGCTGACCCCGCCTGCGTGATTTCAGGCAATGCATCCTCAAAGTGATGGGCGACGTGTCCCGGATCTGCAGGTGCCCCCAGAGTGACCACGGCCTTGACGCTGGGAATGCCAGCACGGGCGCGCAACACAGCCGCACCACCCAGCGAATGGCCGATGAGCAATGCCGGAGCCATGTTGCGGCCAGCCAAATAATGCGAGGCCGCGATCAGGTCTTCGACATTGGAGGTAAAGGTTGTGTTGGCAAATTCCCCACCGGAATGCCCCAGCCCGGTAAAGTCAAATCGCAGAACGGCGATGCCCATCGCCGCCAGTCGGGCGGCAATCCTGCGCGCGGCCGGGATGTCTTTGGAACAGGTGAAACAATGCGCAAATAGGGCTGTCGCCAGGACCGGACCGTCCGGCAAATCCAGGCGCGCGGCCAATTGGTTGCCGTCGTGACCGGCAAAGGTAATGCGTTCGGTGGGCATGGCAGTTCCTTGTTCGTCGGGATGACTAATAGTGTGTGCTTCCGACTGGCCGCTCAACCCCATTGTAAGAAGCGTCACGGGAAGGTGAGTACGGTGAACAGATTGCGCGCAAATCTTTGTCCGCCCTGTGATCCCATATCATCAATTTTTGTGAAGCATACCTTAAAAAATATTCGTTTTACTAATTTATATCACCTCCCCATCTTACGACCATCGCACACGTGCAACCCAGGAGGTTCAAATGGCACATACTGCAATGGATCCAAGGGGCGTGGTTCTACGCCCGGGTATATTGGCCGTGATTGCCCTGACCGGCGTGATCGGATTTGCGCTTGGTCAAACCTTGCCGCCGGTGGTATCTGCTGAGGCGCAGGTTTTTAATCCCGTGTCCGAAGACTGGCACGGAAATGTCAGGCGGTCACATTGGTCGAACTGAAACGTCAGCTCAACCCCATGAGCTGCGGATCAAATGGATAAGTGGTCAGGTTCTCATATCCGTATTCGGTGATCAGAACCTGATCCTCCAGCTTGATCGAGAAATTTCCGCCAACCTCTCCAACGGCAGCCTCGACACACAGGACCATGCCGGGCTCGAGCGCGTAGTCGTATGAGCCCGCCACTGCCTTGTCCGGATAAGCAACCAGAGGCCACTCATCGCACAAGCCGACGCCGTGCATCAGGCATCCGTATTTCTGTGCCAGGAACTTGTCGTCCAACTTGTGTGCATTGGCCGTCAGTTCCGGGATCATCACGCCGGGCTTCAGCATCTCCATATTGGTCATGATATGCTCATGCGCGTGCTGCATGGCATAGACCATGTCGGGCCGGGGTTTTTCGTCGCCGATCCACCATGTGCGCGAGATGTCGATGCAGATGCCATAGGATCCGATCAGGTCGGTATCAAAGGCGATGATCTCATTCTGTTGCGTGATCCGGGGACCGCATTCCTGAAACCATGGATTGGTGCGCTGACCCGAAGCCAGCAGGCGGGTTTCGATCCACTCGCCGCCGCGCCGGATGTTTTCGGCATGCAGAACCGCCCAAATGTCGTCTTCCGAGGTTTTGCCGTCACCCACATTGGCGCGCGCGAATTTCTCCATTTCAGCCACGGCGGATTCGCAGGCATGGTTGGCGCAGCGCATGGCAAGGATTTCGTCCGGGCCTTTTATGGCGCGGGTCTTTTCCGTAGCCTCTTCGCCTTCCATGATTTCGAACCCTTGCGCCTCAAGCGCGCGCAGGCCGTGCAGCATGATCTTGTCCACGCCGAGGCGCTTGTTGCCGCCACCATGTTCGTCGATCAGAACGCGCACCTCGTTTGAGAACACGTCCGCGGCCACGTCGACTTTGTCACCGCGGTCAAAGTAGAACAGATCAGCTCCGGATCGCTGCTCGCGCACCAATGGGTTAAACGTGGAAAGGAACGGAGAGTTCTTATAGTCCCAGATCACCATGTAGCCATCGGCGCACAGCAGAACTGCGCGGAACGGGTTATGCGTGTTCCACAACTGCATGTTGGTGCTGTCGGTGGCGTAACGAATGTTCAGCGGATCGAACATCAGCAACCCGCCATAGCCGCGGTCGACAATGGCTTGCGTCAGTCGTTGCCACCGGTGTTCGCGCATCCGGGCTAGATCGGGCAGGGCAAGGCCGGCTTTTTCCCATTCCGAGAACGCAAGCTGCGTCGGGCCAATCTCGATCCGGTCGTTTTCGTTCGGGGTGCCATCACCAAGGGTCGTACCTTTGGTCGGGTCGATCTTGCGGCTATCGCGGTAGTGTCGGTTCATGGTGGGTCTCCCTGCCTGTACTTTGAGCGTGAAGAATCAATCGTCCGACGTCTTGAAGGTTTGCGACTGTGCGTTCGTCGCTTTTTGACCGACAAGCGGAAATTCTGATGATACGTCAAATTCATGACGACCATTCTTCAGACTTCAATTCCGTATGACCCGCTGGACAAGCGCCCCTTGCCAGGCATTCAGCCAGCAAGCATGAACAACTGGCTGCACCGCGATGATGCGTTCGCCGCCCAGATGCAAAGACGCGAGGACCTGTTGGTCAGTCATCGTTCGGATGTTCTGGCGATGGATGCAGGCGCTAAACCCGCTGCGCAGGAGTTGTTGGATCTTGTCCTGAACCAAGTCTATCCCGAGTGCACAGATCACGTCGCCCGCCCGGATGGGACAGGTGTTACGATCGATCAGGATCAGCCATTGGATACGCTGTGCCGATTGGTGCAGGAAGATTTCTGCATCCTGCAAAAGCAGGGGGATGAACACGTGCTCTCCGGAGCCATCCTGTGTTTTCCTGCCAGTTGGCGTTTATCCGAGAAATTCATGCGGCCTCTGATCGATATCCATCTGCCTGTTGACAGCTACAACTCCGACATCGCCCGGCGCGTTCAGCGATTGTTTGACGGGATACAACCGGGACGCCCTCTGTGGCGGTTCAATGCGCTGTGGTATGAGGACGCCGAGTTGCATCAACCCCGCAGTGCAAACGACCGACGGGCCCCGCAAAAGCCAGGACACGCGCGGTTCCTGCGAAGTGAGCGGCAGACGCTGTTACGACTACCTGAGACGCAGGCCGTGGTTTTCTCGATTCATACATATGTGCTGGCGGCAGAGCAGGTGCCAAAAATGGAAAACCCCGCCTGACGGCGGGGCCTCCAAGGAGGGTCATTTCATACCAGGCTACATGCCCAGCGCGCTGGCTGCGCCCGCAAGTGCCCCGCTTGTGCTGAGAGCGGAGATCGCGACCGAATATACCAGCACCTGAGTATTGAGGCGGAAGTCTTCGCCCCTAATCAGGTTCACAGCGGCCAAAGAGGCCGCAATCGGGACAGACACGCTTGCCACGGCACCCGTCAATCCCCAACTGGTCAGTCGGAGGATATCGCTGGGTTGCTCGTGGACGAGGGGGGGCGTGTCGTCCCGATCGGTAGGCTGCTCGATAGGTTCTGTCCGAAAAGCGATGCTGAGCAACTGCTCATCCGACAGCTGGATTGGCCGGGCTACTGGGGTCAGTGCCTTTTTTTGTGGCTCATCCAGGTCTTCTGCGTCAGTGACATTCAGTCCGGCAAACGGGCCTGTCACTGCCTCGAAAATCTGTTTTCTGTCACGCGGCCTGCTTGGGGTCAGCGTGTCAAATGCACTCATGAATTGTTCGATGGTCAAAACGGTATTGGGCGACAGCCATTCGACCCGCTGGGTCGCGCAGACGTCAACCATTCTGTAAAGGATCACGACCAGCATCAGCTCGGAAACTTCGCTGTCATCCAATAGGGGGGAAACCGGGGTCACAGTGATCGTCAGCCGGTTACTCGGCAGGGTGACGATGGGTCTCTGGATTGTCTTCAGACCTGCGGCGCGGTTGAGGCGCTCGAACCGGTCCTCGGTTTCGGCGACCTTAGTATCCAGCGTCAGGCGCACCAGATACTGACTGGACACAATGCTGGCTTCGGTGTCGTTCAGCAGAGACTTGCGCTCGACCAGGTGACCATAGTCCGCAAGGGTCTTGGCAACGATGTCGCTGAACCGCTCGATCGCGTCTTCGGTCTTACCGTCGAATTGCAGACCACCGTGATAGCTGTGCTTCGGAGTCACTGCGCTGTCCTTTGTCGCATCCTGTGTTTGGAAACAATCTAGCAAGCGATCTGGGGCAGATTTGGGCAAAAATGGAAAAAAATGAGAAATCGGGCAGATTGATTACGCTATGGAAACCTAGGCATTTTAAGGGCCTTTTGACGTCTGTGGCGACAATGTGGCCAAAATCGGGTGTTAAGCCCGGAATCCCAAGCCAGCTTCAACCGTCGATTCGGGCAGCCATTATTGCAATGGATTGTTGGTAAACCGAGGCAGCATTCCACTGTTGAATGACTGCAAAGTTTGGCTGACCCTGTTGATAGCCCCGACCGGGTTTCCAGCCCTTCTTACGCAGAAAATTGGCAGTTGAGGCCAATGCATCGGTCATATTGTAAAAGTCGACCTGACCGTCGCCGGTGGCATCAACCCCGTATTGCATGGCATTGCCTGGTAGGAACTGGGTGTGCCCAAGTTCGCCATGTTTTGCCCCTTTTGTCGCTGTCGTAATGCTGCCTTGATCGACCAGCTTCAGCGCCCCGATCGCGTGAGGAATGAAAAACTCGGACCTGCGGCAGTCATAGGCCAGTGTTGTGATTGCGGAAACAACCTGACTGTCCCCCATGAAGTTTCCGAACCCGGTTTCCATTCCGTGAATGGCGATCAGCACCCCGGCCGGTACGCCGTATTGACGTTCGAGTGCCGCATAGAATTGTGGGTTGCGCGCTTTGCGTTTGCGCCCTTGCGCCACGATGGTGTCTGCCCCTCGGACGCGCATGAACTTGTCTAACGAGTATTTAAAGCTCTTTTGATTGCGGTCCGCCGCAATGGTTCGCGTGGCGTATTGGGATTGGGCTAGTGCCTGCAATCCTTTCTTTTTGACACCCGCGCGTTTCGCCTGTCTGGCAAAGTCTACTTTCCATACCTCAAAGCCGCTACTTGTGTTGCCGCAAGGAGCAGCGACGCTGATTGCTGGCAGGGTGACGGCAATGACAAACGAAATGGCAAGGCATCGCATGAATATTTCCTTCGATGGGTTTAAGCACAACCGGTAATAAGTAGAACGCGGTCTACAAAGCACGCTGTAAGTCTTCAGAAGTTAAGACAGGCTGGATCTCAATATTGGCGTCCAGAGCCGCGAACAGCGGTTCGTTGATGGCTGGCATGCGCGCTTGATCACTTTCCTCAAAGATGACGATCCCCATGCGTTTTCCATGCTCTAGTGCGAAATACGCGGCCTCGGCATTCACGTCTTTCACCAGCGCTTCGATTGCTGGCCTAAGGGTTCCGTCCCGCTCTGCCTGATTGCCCTTTTCAACTGGTATCGTGAATTTCAACATCAGGCGCATCGTTCTCTCCCAAAAATGCATAAGCTAATATGTCAGAGAAAGGCTCTGACGTTCCTGCGCCTCAGTCAAGGTAGTTGGAGGGTGACGGTGAGAAACGACAAAAGGGCGCCCACTGGACGCCCTTCCGTTCGATCTTTCGCTAACCCGCAGCTTAGCAGCTGTAGTACATGCCGTATTCAACCGGGTGCGGGGTGTGCTCGTAGGTTTCGACTTCTTCCATCTTCAGTGCGATGTAGCCGTCTATCTGGTCTTTGGTGAACACGTCGCCCTGCAGCAGGAAGTCGTGATCCGATGCCAGAGCTTCCAGAGCTTCGCGCAAGCTGCCGCAGACGGTCGGGATGTCGGCCAGTTCTTCGGCAGGCAGGTCGTAGAGGTTCTTGTCCATGGCTTCGCCCGGATCGATCTTGTTCTTGATGCCGTCCAGACCGGCCATCAACAGCGCGGCAAAGCACAGGTAGGGGTTTGCTGCCGGATCGGGGAAACGGGCCTCGACGCGCTTGGCTTTCGGGCTTTCGGTCCACGGAATACGGACGCAACCCGAACGGTTACGGGCCGAATAAGCGCGCAGAACGGGGGCCTCAAAGCCCGGGATCAGACGCTTGTAGCTGTTGGTCGCCGGGTTGGTGAAGGCGTTCAGCGTCTTGGCGTGCTTCAGGATGCCGCCGATGAAGTACAGTGCCTCATCCGACAGGTCGGCGTATTTGTCGCCAGCAAAGAGCGGCTTGCCGTCTTTCCAGATCGACATGTTCACGTGCATGCCGGTGCCGTTGTCACCTGCGATCGGCTTCGGCATGAAGGTGGCCGATTTGCCGTAGGCGTGCGCGACATTGTGGATGATGTACTTGTACTTCTGCAGCTCGTCAGCCTGTTTGGTCAGGCTGCCGAAGATCAGGCCCAGCTCGTGCTGGCACGACGCAACCTCGTGGTGGTGCTTGTCGACCTTCATGCCCAGGCGTTTCATCGTCGACAGCATTTCCGAACGCAGATCCTGCGCTTCGTCGATCGGGTTCACCGGGAAGTAGCCGCCCTTGACGCCCGGACGATGGCCCATGTTGCCCATCTCGTATTCGGTATCGGTGTTCCACGACGCGTCAGTTGCATCAACTTCGTAGGATACCTTATTGATGCTGTTCGAGAATCGGACGTCATCAAACAGGAAGAATTCCGCTTCAGGGCCCATGTAGGCCACATCGCCAATACCAGAGGCTTTCAGATAGGCTTCGGCTTTCTGGGCGGTGCCACGCGGGTCACGCTCATAGGCTTCGCCAGTGTCGGGCTCAACAACCGAGCAGTGCACGCAGATGGTTTTTTCGGCGTAGAACGGATCGACATAGGCGCTCTCGGTGTCGAGCATCAGCTTCATGTCTGATGCTTCGATCGACTTCCAGCCCGCAATGGACGAACCGTCGAACATAAAGCCTTCTTCCAGGAAGTCCTCGTCAACCTGGTCAGCCATCAGCGTGACGTGCTGAAGCTTGCCGCGGGGATCAGTGAAGCGAACGTCGACGTATTCGGCGTCCTCGTCTTTGATCAGCTGAAGAACTGCGTCCTTGCTCATAACTATATATTCCTCTGCTTTGAGTTTGTTCTGTTACAGTGCATCCGGGCCGGTTTCCCCGGTCCGGATGCGAATGGCTTGTTCAACGGGCGAGACAAAGATCTTGCCGTCGCCGATCTTGTCGGTTTTCGCTGCCGAGACGATGGCGTCGATGGCCGCGTCGACCTGATCGTCGTCCAGCACAACCTCGACTTTCACCTTGGGCAGGAAATCGACGACATATTCCGCGCCGCGATACAATTCAGTGTGGCCCTTCTGACGGCCAAAGCCCTTAACCTCGATCACGCTGAGACCCTGGACGCCGACATCCTGCAGCGCCTCTTTAACCTCATCGAGTTTGAACGGCTTGATGATCGCTTCGATCTTCTTCATTCCGGGCTCCTGTTAACTCTTGTCAGCTTGGCACTGACCACGTCTAAATTCGGGCGGCAATGTGATAGCGATATCGGCCCGAGCCGGGCGCTGAGAAAATGGGCGTCGGGTCAATTTTTGATCAACTTGCACAAAAAGTAAGCGAAACTGAATCGCCAGAGGATTTGAGATGACGGAATTGCTAACAGCGGCGCAGATGCGAGCAATTGAAACAGCGGCGATTGAGTCCGGTCAGGTGACCGGTCTGGAACTGATGGAGCGCGCCGGTCGCGGGGTTGTCGAGGCGATTTTTGAGGAATGGCCTGAACTGTCGAAAACGTCTGGCGCTGCCGTGGTTTTGTGCGGTCCCGGCAATAATGGTGGTGATGGGTTCGTCGTTGCGCGCCTGTTGAAAGAGTGGGGCTGGGAAGTCGAGGTTTTTCTGTATGGGGACGCCGACAAGCTGCCAGCAGATGCGCAAGTGAACTATGATCGGTGGCAGGAGTTGGGGGAGGTTGTTCCGCTGACTGAGCAGGACATGCGCAAGTGTGGTTCTGTCGATCTTTACGTTGACGCTCTGTTTGGGACGGGACTGAAACGCGGCTTGGACGGTGAACTGTTCAAGGTTGTTCGGCATCTTTCTGGTGTGAATGGGGACCATTACACCGACCGCCTGGTCAGCATAGATGCCCCATCTGGTTTGTGTTTGGACAGCGGGCGGGTGTTGCATCAAGAGCCATTGAACCTAAAGCCTCGCGAATTTCTGGACGGTTTGCCCGCAGAGATGCGAAACAAGGTTGCTACTGCGGGCGGCGCGCGTCCATTGCATGACCGTTTTGCTTGGTTGACCGTGTGTTTCGATAGCCCAAAGCCCGGGCATTTTCTGGCGCAAGGGCCGGATTTGTGTGGCAAGCTCGTTGTTAAAGACATAGGCATTTCCACGCAGCGTTGCCGCTTTAACGGTGAACCATATGACGATGCTTTCACGTTAGGACCAAAGCCTTTTCGCAGGGCGAGCCGACCTGCTTTTCTAACCCTTGCCGAGGCACCTGGCCGCGTGAAGGACGAGCGAACATGGATTGGGTTGCCGCTTTATCGCTTGCCCAAATTCAAACAACAACACAAGTATTCCCATGGCCACGCCCTCATCTTATCGGGCGGTTCCGGCAAATCCGGCGCGGCGCGATTGGCAGCGCGCGGTGCTTTGCGGATTGGGGCCGGGTTGGTAACATTGGGGGTTCCCCCGGCGGCGCAGATGGAGGTTGCGGCGCAGGTGATGGCAATCATGCTGCAACGGGTTGAGGGTGGCGACGGGTTGTCCGATGTTCTCAACGATGAGCGGTTGAATGCGCTTTGTCTTGGCCCCGGTCTGGGATTGGAGCGTGCGCGGGATCTGGTGCCGGTTGCTCTGGCGGCAAATCGGGCGACGGTTTTGGATGCCGACGCTTTGACCGCGTATGCGGATGACCCTGCGACTCTGTTTGACCAATTGCACGATAAATGCGTTCTCACACCGCATGGTGGAGAGTTCGCACGCCTGTTCCCTGACATATCTGAAAAGTTCAAGGCTGTTCCCACCAAAGGCCCGGCCTATTCCAAGGTCGACGCAACGCGTGAGGCGGCCAAGCGGGCAGGGTGTGTGGTTCTGTTCAAGGGGCCGGACACGGTGATTGCCGCGCCGGATGGGCGCTGTGCGATCAATTCGGCCCATTATGAGCGTTCGGCACCGTGGTTGGCGACGGCTGGCTCTGGCGACGTGCTCGCCGGGTTTATCACCGGGTTGTTGGCGCGAGGGTTCGCCCCAATGCAGGCTGCGGAAACGGGTGCGTGGCTGCATGTGGAATGCGCGCGCCATTTCGGCCCCGGGTTGATTGCCGAGGATCTGCCCGAGCAACTACCTGCGGTCTTTCGGCATCTGGCCAAATGACGCATGGGCGGAAATTAGCCGCTTTTTTCAGCGTTCGGCAAGAAATGGCCGCACGTATCCGCATCAATGCATGTCATTCCTTTTGAAAGACATCAGACAGAGTGGCAGACTTGTACCTAGATTTTCCTGCCTACGAAATCTTGGTGGCCAAATCTTTGATATGATTAAAATTTACTTTCTGCCGATTTGAGCCGTAAGGCAGAAATCCTAAACACGACTAACTCGGTTCCTTGCGGAGTGGGCTGCCTCATCGGTTTTTCTTTTGACGGTTCCCACAAACGAAACGTTCAAGGTGAATAAAATGACAGTGAATTTGAAACTCCCCTCGGTTGCCGCTGTTCTGGCGATGACCACGGCGATACCTGCCGCCGCTGAATTGAAGTACGAAAACAACAGCGGCGGTTACGTGGTACTGTACGGTCAGCTCGATCCGGTGATCGTATCGGTCGATGACGGCCAGGAGACCGAGACCCGGTTGCTGGACAATGACCTGTCCAACAGCCGCGTGGGTTTGCGCGTCATGCAGCCCTATGGCAGCAATGAGTTCATGTTCCGGTTCGAAACGGGTCTGGGTCTGCCAAGTACCGGGACAGCCAACCAGGATGGCACCAACACCAACGGTTGGAGCCGTGAAGATATCCGCCACGTCGATTTCTCGCTCAAGGGTGGATACGGTAAGTTCTCTGCAGGTCAGGGCAGTATGGCCTCGGACGGGGCCGCCGAGACTGATTTGTCCTACGTCGGGACGGCTTTGTATTCTTTTACAAACGATGAAAACGGCGCGTTTTTCTACCGCGGAGCAGACGGTATCCTGAGTGGCATCACCGTTGGCGACTCGGCTAGCAACTTTGATGGCGCACGTCGGGGCAGGGTGCGGTATGACACACCCGATTTCAACGGTTTCTCAGCGGCGATTGCTTATGGTCAGAACATCCTTTCCAGCAGCGATGACGACGATTATTACGATCTCGCGGTCAAGTACCGGAACACGTTCACCAACGGTGTCGAGTTCGCAGCGAGCATTGCCTACGCAGTAAGGGACTTCGACGGCCAACCCGGCGAGCGCAAGGATACTATCGGGTCCGCGTCGGTCCTGTTGCCCAGCGGGTTCAGCTTTACTGCGGCCCTCGGCACGCGGGACGATACCTCTACCGGCGCCAGCGACCCGGATTACTGGTACACCAAACTTGCCTATGAAGGGGATTGGGTGTCCTGGGGTAAAACCGGCGTTGGTATCGACTATTTCGACGGTTCTGATTTCGAAAATCAAGGGTCCAGCACCAAGTCCTGGGGTATTGCCGTTGTTCAGCGGATCGACGCGATCAACACGGACGCCTACCTGAAATACCGTAACCACGACTTCGACGACACGGTCGACTTTGACAAGAACGAAGCCTGGGTGCTGGGTGCACTCTGGAAGTTCTGACGACGTTTCCCCGGAGCTAACGGCGCCCCGGTCTGACTGGGGCGTTCTTTTTGTTCAAATCGGCGGCAAAACAAGGCTGATCCGGCCATTGCCTCTTGCACGTAAGCGGCTGGGCAAATAGAAGGCGTCAAATTTGTCCGGCGCGCCGTTTTGCGCGCCCCGAATCCTATGGGGACTACCATAATGCAGGTTACCGAGACGCTGAACGAAGGTCTGAAACGCGGCTACAATATCGTCGTATCCGCAGCCGAGCTGAACGACAAAGTTAACGAGAAACTGGTCGAAGCGCAGCCGGAAGTCGAGATGAAGGGTTTCCGCAAAGGCAAAGTGCCGATGGCGCTGCTGAAAAAGCAGTTCGGTCAGCGTCTGTTGGGCGAAGCGATGCAGGAAACCATCGATGGTGCGATGAACCAGCACTTTGAGGACAGCGGCGAGCGCCCTGCACTGCAGCCCGACGTCAAAATGACAAACGAAGACTGGAAAGAAGGCGACGATGTCGAAGTCGCAATGTCCTATGAGGCACTGCCTGCGATCCCCGAAGTTGACCTGAAATCGGTTGAGCTGGAAAAGCTGGTTGTCAAAGCGGACGACGCAGCCATCGAAGAAGCGCTGAACAGCCTGGCAGAAACCGCGCAGGACTTCAAAGCACGCCGCAAGGGTTCGAAAGCCAAGGACGGCGATCAGGTTGTGATCGACTTTGTTGGCAAAGTTGACGGCGAAGAATTCGAAGGCGGTTCGGCTGAGGACTATCCGCTGGTTCTGGGTTCCAACAGCTTCATCCCCGGCTTCGAAGAGCAGCTGGTTGGCGTGAAGGCCGAAGAAGAAAAAGACGTCAACGTTTCCTTCCCCGAGGAATACGGCGCAGAACATCTGGCCGGCAAAGACGCCGTATTCACCTGCACCATCAAAGAGGTGAAGGAACCTGTTGCTGCAGAAGTAAACGACGAGCTGGCAACCAAGTTTGGCGCAGAAGATCTGGCCGCGCTGAAAGGTCAAATCGCCGAGCGTCTGGAAGCGGAGTATTCCGGTGCATCGCGCGCGGTCATGAAGCGTGGCCTGTTGGATGCGCTGGACGAGAAAGTCTCGTTCGACCTGCCTCCGTCGCTGGTTGAAGCCGAAGCCAAGCAGATCGCACATCAGCTGTGGCACGAGGAAAACCCGGAAGTGGAAGGCCACGACCACGCCGAGATCGAGCCCACAGACGAGCACAACAAGCTGGCCGAACGCCGCGTGCGTCTGGGCCTGCTGTTGGCTGAACTGGGCCAGAAGGCCGAAGTTGAGGTCACCGATTCCGAGATGACCCAGGCGATCATGAACCAGGCACGTCAGTACCCTGGTCAGGAACGTCAGTTCTTTGAGTTCGTTCAGCAGAACGCTCAGATGCAGCAACAGCTGCGCGCGCCGATCTTCGAAGACAAAGTCATCGACTATGTTTTTGAACTGGCTCAGGTCGCGGACAAAGAAGTCAGCAAAGACGATCTGCAGAAAGCCGTTGAGGCACTGGACGAGGAGTAATCCTCGTCCGCCCATCCCCATGGGCGTAAAAAAATACGGAGCCGTCTGAAAAAAGACGGCTCCGCTTGGGTGGCTTTAACTTATGAGGTGAGGGGGTCAGGCCTCATGAGCAAAAGCACGGGGGGTTCTTAACAGAGCGGTTTTCTGCTCTGGCGTAAAGCGGTCTGAAAGCGCCTCGATCAGCTTCAGGACAGACTCGACTTCGGTTTTCGATGTTGCCGAACTCATTTGTTCGACAAAATACTTTTCCAATTGAGTCAGCGGCTGGTGGTCGTAGTTTGCGGCACTTTGCTTGGCCTTTGCGCCTTCAAACAGCTCCAGTGCCTGTTCTTCGGTCAGGAAGACATCGTGTTCAATGCCTGCATAGTCCCGAACACCCGAGATCCGTTCATCCGAACAGTCCATAAGGGCGGCCATGGCCACAACCTTGCCCATTGGCTTGGCAGTTCCAAGATAGTCATAAGGCGCGTTGCCGGACCGTTGCAGGACGCGGTTCATCACAGGGTCAATCACGGCAATCGAGTCCAATACGCCGGCCATCTTGGCATATTCGAACGAGCCGATCATGATCTCGCTGGTGACATAGGATACCGAGTTTTCCCCGCGTCCTCGCCCAAGCTTTTTGGTGTCAACGCAAAACCGGGTTGCTTCCCAGACTTGCGCACTGCGGATCGGCGGTTCGCCGTCCAGGATTGAATAAAAAACGTCCGAAAGCATGTGTGGCCCGGTCGTTTGCAGTAGTCTCATGCACCCAACAACGTCCCCCTCGTCGTCGATGCTAACTACATGTGCTGGATGAAGGTCGTCAAAATGGTCGCGTTCGCGCCCATCGACAATGTTTACATCCCAACCAAGGCGATCGCCGAAAACACGCGCACGCAGTTTATACATCTCGTCCAAGACATGCTTAAACTTATTCTGGTTAATACCATCAATTACGATGATCATTTCCATCCCCCTACAGTCTGGTTACCGTAAGGATGACGTTAACTAAGATTTGAGCTAAGACTATTGGGGGTTTCCCGTATTTTTTATCTTTTTTGATTATCCTGGGGCGATTAAGCCCAGTCCGATAGCCCTTCCAATGGCTTGCGGCGTTGTCAATGCACCCAGTTTTTCACGGCCGGACCGCATGTGAACTTCGACAGTACGGTGTGAAATTGACAAAATATCGCCGATATCCTGTTGAGATTTGCCGCCAGCGACCCATTGTAGGATCTCTTTCTCTCGGGTCGAAAGGGCTGGTAGATACAGCGCTTTGGCCAGCAGACCGGACTGCATCACAGTATCATGTGCCGTAACTGCAGCCATCTGCAGGTCCCCCATCACATGTTTCTTCAACTTCTCCCACTCGGAATCCGAGCATTTTCGGGTCACATTCAGCAGGCCGCATTCCCCGTACGGTCCCCGTACCGGTACTGTTAACCCACGGGACGAAATGCCAAAATCATGCGCATCCCGAAAAACCGAATGGAACTTTTCGTCACGATTAAATCTGCCCCAGTCTACCGGAGCGATGCTGAGCGCAGATTGATATAAGGTCGGGTCGAAATGGTGGAATCCTTGGCTGCCGTAGTGAATCTTCCATTCGTCCGGGAAGTTGGCATATCCCTGAACATCACCCTTTACAGGGTTAAAAGTTGCATAAGACGCGTAGTCGAAACCCAATTCATCGCAGACAGCATTAATTATGTCGGCTGCCGACTTTTCCTCGTGGTCGATCGCGGCCAAGTCTATTAGTTTCACCTGTCCAACCCTTGCGGCGGCAAATCTTTCCCCAAAGACATGCCAAATCTGTCCAATTCACCGAATACGTTGCGTCAACTGTGGTGCCTGACGCAAGCTAATTGTGCATAACGCTTAGGCATAATGCGTGGTTCTGGCAACAGAATACCTTAGCGATTGCATAAGTCATTATTGCAACCTTTACGCTAATGACAAGCTATATCCTTACCTAACGTCACTCCGACCTTAGGCCAGTTTCAACGAGCATCCCGGCGGCCTTAGCCTCGGGGTAGTAACCTTTGGCATAAAGGAAGATGGCCCGCTTTTGGTCGCCGTCTGACAAGAGCCACGCCCCACGTAGATATTTTCCGGCGAATTCCAGATTGGTGTCTGCGTCCAACAATCCCTGTGCGTTGCCTTTGTACCCCATTGATCGTGCTGTCGCGGGCAGGATTTGCAGCAACCCGTAATAGGGGCTGTTAACGGCCCAAGGTCGGTGCGTGCTCTCCCTTATGGCGAGCTTGTGCACCAGCTCGCGTGGCAATTCATAATGGTCAGCCCACTTGTTGATTGATGCGCGCAACTCGGGGGTCTCGTTGGGGTATAGTGGCGGATCAAAAGGGGCATTACGTGAACTGTGCCTGCCATCCTGGCCGCCGCAAGCAGCCAGGGCAGGTGCGCCAAGTAGTGTAACAAGTAGAGCGCGGCGCGTGTATTGGGGCATATGTGGTCTCCGGATGGGGTTGGGCGCATGATAGTCCCGCCGGACGCAACCGCAAGCAGACAGCCAACCCGCGCGCTGATTTATGCCGTGTCTCGTCGCGTCACTTTTCGACGCCGGAGTGTTCCGTTTTGGTCGGGCCGGAAGGGCGCGTTGTCACATTTCGACCTGGAACCACAAAATGATATCGGCAAACCAGATTTTGTTCTCCGTCGCGCGAAACTGAACGGTGTTATTGATCCCTGGGTTCAGAACGGTTCCGGAGAAGGTCTCCCATAATCCACGAATGTCGCCGCCCGACATGGACGGGCCATAAATAAAGGTATCGTTTATCTCGATCTGAAAGGCCCCTCCGGACGGCGTTGCCCAGGCTTTGAAGGCAAGGATCGGTTTCGCGCGGTTGGTTCCGATGATCAGGTTGGAAGGGATCGGGTCGCTGAAGGTCTGGCTTTCACCGGGGTTTAAAGAAAAAGAACCGTCATTCACGACGATGTAGTCGCACAAGGATGCCATAATGGTTTCTCCTGCCGGATCGCGATCCGCCCAGATGCGCGATCACGCAAATTGCTAATAAATGAACTTCAAAAAAAATGCGGCTGGGGCGGCAGAGGCCGCGTGCCCCTAGGATAGCACAATTTCCATCCTAATTCGTGGTCACATCCGACGCCGCGATCTATCTTGGCCCAGGATACGAACAAAAAAAGGCCGCGCCTTTCGGCGCGGCCAATAAATCGTTCAAATGCAGCCGGATCAGGCTTTGGCTTCGTCTTCCTCAGCCGGGGCTTCTTCGGCGACCATATCGTCGTCGTCAGACGCTGCGGAACCGATATCGTCGAACAGTTCGGCGATTTCGAATTCTGCGGCTGCCTCTTCTTCGGCAGCCAATTCCTGGATCGATTTACCCGACGCCTGCAGTTCTGCTTCTTCTTGCGAACGGGCGACGTTCATCTTGATCTGGACTTCGACCTCGGGGTGCAGTTTGACTGCGACCGAGTGCACACCCAGATCTTTGATAGGTGCGATCAGGATGACCTGCTTCTTGTCGACTGTGAAACCAGCCTCGGTTGCGGCATCTGCGGCGTCACGCGGGGTGACCGAACCGTACAGAGCGCCAGCATCCGATGCCGAACGAATCACGATGAATTGCTGACCATCCAACTTTTCAGCCAGTGCTTCAGCTTCTTTCTTGGTTTCCAGGTTGCGGGCCTCAAGCTGCGCTTTCTGGGCTTCGAACGACGCGATGTTGGCGTTCGATGCGCTCAGTGCTTTGCCTTGGGGCAGCAGGAAGTTGCGGGCAAAGCCAGACTTGACGTCAACGACGTCGCCCATTTGGCCCAGTTTCGCAACGCGTTCCAGAAGAATAACTTGCATATCAGTCTCTCCTTACTTCACAGCGTAGGGCAGCAGGGCGAGGAAGCGGGCGCGCTTGATAGCACGGGCCAATTCACGCTGCTTTTTTGCCGAAACGGCGGTGATGCGCGACGGAACGATCTTGCCACGCTCAGAGATGTAGCGCTGCAGCAGACGGGTGTCTTTGTAGTCGATCTTCGGCGCGTTGTCGCCCGAGAACGGGCAGACTTTGCGGCGGCGGAAAAATGGTTTTGCGGCCATGGTATATGTCCTTTCGTCAGGCGTTGATCAGCGGCGCTCGCGGCGGCCTTCGCGCTCGTCGCGCTTCTGCATCTGGACCGAGGGGCCCTCGTTGTGCTCGTCGACCTTGATGGTCAGAACGCGCATAACATCGTCATGCAGGCGCATCAGGCGCTCCATTTCCTGAACGGCGCCAGCGGGGGCGTCGGTCTTCAGGAAGGAATAGTGACCCTTGCGGTTCTTGTTGATCTTGTAGGCCATCGTCTTGACGCCCCAGTACTCGCTTTCGACGACGTTGCCGCCGTTGTCAGCCAGAACGGTGCCGAAATGTTCGACGAGGCTTTCTGCCTGCGCGTTGGACAAGTCCTGACGCGCGATCATTACATGCTCATACAGTGGCATGTGCACTCCTGTTTCTATCAAGGCGCATTTCAAAGGCGGGGCCGGTTCGTCCTTCGCGACCCTGCCACGAGAGGCTGCGCGATTCATAACTCTTGCGAAGGATGGCCCCATATACACCATTCGCGTCGGGGGGCAAGGGCCGTCACACATGCCTTGGTGAAGTCGCGCTATTTCCTTTGCGCTGCCCAATTCCTGACGCTTTTCGGCTCAAAGTTGTTTTGCATACCGGGAACTAACCGGACAGAGCGAACCAAAGACGGCAACGTGAACTAGGGTACAGAGAAATGACCGCGATGAACACGAATACCTTCGAGAAGTCTGCGACCAGCACGACTTATGATCAATCGGTTCCAGTTCTTATCGCATTTGCGCCGAACTGGAGGGCACGCACCATTCTGGCACGCGTCGCGGGGGCGTTTTTGATCGTTGTCGCGTTTTCCATGTGGCTGATGTCGGGCGCGGTGATGGCAACGGAAGTTTGGCCGATCAAACTGGCTGCGTCGCTGACGTTCCTGCTGATCGGTGTCAGTCTGCTGACTATTCAGGTGCTCGATGCGCGCCCCGATGCCTATTTTGATCCAATCCGCCGCGAAGTGCGTGTGCTTCAAAAGAATGAGAACGGGCGTCCTCAGACGGTCCTGCGCCGCAGCTACGACACCCTGGGTGGTGCACGCTTTGATGATGATCAGGTTGAACTCTATGACGTGGACGGCAGCCTGCTGATGAAACTGCCGCTGCAATCGGCGGATGTTGGCCGAGTGCTGAAGGGCCAATTGAGCGGAAGTGTAACGATCTTCGCTTGATTTCTTCTCTGTTCATTTAAGAACAGAAAATGTGAGAGAATAAGTCTTGTGTGCCGCCCTTGGGCGGCACATTTTCTTTATCGAGCATTCCGATTGGTTTGCATTCACAACATTTTTGGAGATTTTCATGAAATCCACCCTTCTTGCTGCTGCACTGGCCGTATCGGCGACCTCGGCATTTGCCAGCGCCGAGAAATACGTTCTGGACCCCAGCCACAGCCAGGTAGTTTTCAACTATAACCACCTCGGTTTCTCTACCACCTACGGCATGTTCTCGGGCTTTGAAGGCGAGATCATGTTCGATCAGGAAAACCCGGCTGATTCCAGCGTGAGCGTTTCGATGCCCGTCGTCGAAATGATCACCGGCTGGAAGCCGCGCGAAGATCACTTCATGACCGAAGACTTCTTTGGCGTCGCCGAGGGTGACCTGATTTCGTTCACCTCGACCGGTATCGAAGTCACCGGTGACAACACCGCGAACATCACCGGCGATCTGACAATGAACGGTGTGACCAAGTCGGTGGTTCTGGACGCCAAACTGAATCAGGTCGGCGAGCATCCGATGGCGGGCAAGCCCTGGGCCGGATTTGATGCGACCACCACATTGGTTCGCAGCGAGTTTGATCTGGGTCAGTTCGCACCATTTGTGAGCGACGAGGTCGAGATTCGCATTTCGGTGGAAGCACAGAAAGCCGAATAAGCCTGCCTGATAGACAAAAAGAAACCGCCGGGACCGTCAGGCCCCGGCGGTTTTTTTGTTCGAATCACTGCTACTCAGCTTTGGTGGCCGTCAGTTCAACGGCTACTTTGACGACAAAGGCCAGCGAGTCTTCGGTGGGTTGTGACGTGCCGACGTCATAGTCCAAACGGTTCAGCTCCAACTCTCCCTGCATCTTGGCGGTCCCGTCCTGCAGGTCCAGCTCGAACGGCAGGACGACGTCCATGGTTTTGTCGCGAATGGTCAAAGTGCCGTGTGCCTCATAGGCCAGATCGGTCTTGAACAGATCTGCGGTGAAATTTGCAGTCGGGAACTGAGTGCTGTCAAAGAAATCCGCGCCAAGGGCTTGCTGTGTCACGGTGCCGATGGTCAATGAGCCTATGGCGATTGTCACATCAACAGCCCCGGCCGGTCCCGGTTCTGTCGGTTCGTCGAATGTGATTGCCGCAGTCCAGTCGGAAAACGCGCCGCTGACGGGGCTGCCCAATTGGGTGATCGTGATCGCCAGCGAACCTTCCTGCACCTGCCAGTCGGATTGTACCGCCTCCAATTCGGCTGATGCATGATCACCGGTCGGATGTGCCGAGTAGGCTCCGTCGAACCACCCGATGCTAATAGCAACGGCCCAGATCAAGACTGCTGCGACGACGGGGGCAGGTGAGTGCCATTGCGTTGGCGGTTCCGGTAAATCAACCCGTCCGGGCAGCATACGGCGCAATGTGCTGTCTTTGTCGATCACGTGGTGCTTGAGCGCGCCAACGATATGCAAACCCAGAGCACCCACCAGCACCAGCATCAGGACGAAGTGTAACCCGGCGCTTGTTTCGGCCAACGCGGGGGATTTGGGCACAAAGGGCAGGTTCTGCCCGAACGGCCAAAGGATCGGCGCAAACCCTTCGGTGGCCGCATGGTGAATCCAGCCTGTCAGGGGAACCAGAACCAGCGAGCCATACAACAGCCAGTGGACGGTTTCCGCAGCAAATGCCTCGGGCTTGTTTTCAGCATTGAGCAATCCTGGTTTGGGCTGGCTGATCGCCCACAGGATACGGGCAAGCGCCACGAAGAAGACCGTGACCCCGATAGTTTTGTGTAGCGAAAACAGCTGCGCGGCCTGTTGCAGGTCTTCCGGTGTCGTTGGAATGGCCGGGTCTTCGATTGCGTGTGCCAGTTCGTTCGCAAACCACCCAATCGGAAGAGCCGTCAGAATGAGCAAGGCCGTCAGCCAGTGGAAGGTTTTCGAAACGCCTCCATAGCTTTGGGTGGTGTTGGCAAGGGGCATGGGTTCACGACTCCGATCTGTTTGCTATGGCCACCCTAAATGCAGCGTGGGCCGACACAATAGCCTCTGACGCACAGAATACGTGTCAGGATGCAGAGCTTGTGCCGCTCGTTCACTCGGTTTACACCCCATCGCAACCTAACGTCATCCAAGAGGTTGCAATGACACGCGCGTTCGTTTTTCCGGGGCAGGGCGCCCAAACCATCGGTATGGGCAAAGCACTGGCCGAGGCCTATCCGACTGCACAGGCAGTTTTCGACGAGGTCGATGAAGCGCTTGGTGAAAAGCTGAGCACCCTGATTTGGGAAGGTGATATTGCAGAACTGACGCTGACGCAGAATGCACAGCCGGCGTTGATGGCAACCTCGATGGCCGCGATGCGCGCTTTGGAGGCCGAAGGTGTTGCCGTCACGGACGCTGCATTTGTAGCTGGGCATTCGCTGGGGGAATACTCAGCGCTTGCAGCAGCTGGTTCGCTGTCGATTGCGGATACGGCGCGTTTGTTGCGGACACGTGGTCAGGCGATGCAAAGCGCCGTTCCCGTTGGTGAAGGCGCAATGGCCGCAATTCTGGGGCTGGACCTTGAAGCGGTGCGTGCCGTCGCAGAAGAGGCTGCGCAGGGCGAGGTCTGTCAGGCGGCGAATGACAACGACCCTACACAGGTGGTTGTGTCGGGTGCGAAGGCCGCGGTGGAACGTGCTGCCGAGATTGCCAAAGAAAAAGGTGCCAAGCGCGCTGTGATGTTGCCCGTGAGCGCCCCGTTCCATTGTGCGTTGATGCAACCCGCCGCAGATGTGATGGCCGAGGCGCTGGCCGCAGTTGAAGTCAAGGCACCGGCAGTTCCGCTAATTGCGAACGTGCGCGCTGAGGCTGTTGGAGATCCGGACTTGATCCGTCAGTTGCTGGTCGACCAGGTCACAGGTTCCGTGCGCTGGCGCGAGAGCGTGCAGTACATGGCGGCACAGGGCGTGACCGAGACATGGGAGATCGGCGCAGGCAAGGCGTTGTCGGGCATGATCCGCAAGATCGACCGCGCGATTGCTGGCAAGGCTGTTGGCAGGCCGGACGACGTGCAGAATGTGGTTAAGAGCGAATCATAAGAACAACGTGCGACGCAAGTTGCGCTGCAAAGGGAAGATCGAATGTTTGATTTGACAGGTAAGAATGCGTTGATCACCGGTGCGTCCGGCGGGATTGGTGGCGAGATTGCGCGCGTGCTGCACGGTGCGGGGGCCACGGTTGCGTTGTCCGGCACACGCGTGGAACCGCTCGAGGCATTGGCCGCCGAACTGGGTGAGCGGGCGCATGTTCTGCCATGTAACCTGAGCGACGGCGAAGCTGTTTCCGCGCTGCCGAAGCAAGCTGCCGAGGCGATGGGGTCGGTTGATATTCTGGTCAACAACGCCGGGATCACCCGCGACAACCTGTTCATGCGTATGTCGGACGATGAATGGCAGAGCGTGATCGACGTGAACATGACCTCGACCGCCAAGCTGTGCAAAGGCGTGCTGCGGGGCATGATGAAGGCCCGTTGGGGCCGGATCATCAACATCTCGTCCGTGGTTGGCGCCACCGGGAACCCCGGTCAGGCAAACTATGCAGCGTCCAAGGCCGGTATGGTCGGCATGACCAAATCCCTGGCCTATGAGGTTGCCAGCCGCGGTATTACGGCAAACGCGGTTGCGCCGGGTTTCATTACCACGGCCATGACCGACAAGCTGACCGACGATCAGAAAACGGGTATTTTGGGGCAGGTTCCGGCTGGTCGCATGGGTGATGCATCGGAAATTGCGGCGGCTGTTCTGTATCTTGCCAGCCCCGAAGCCGGATATGTTACCGGAACCACCTTGCATGTTAACGGCGGTATGGCCATGTTGTGACCGCGGACAGGGGCCGGTGCGAAAGCGTTTGCCTCGCGCGTTGTCTATGCTATAGGCGGCGCATAAATGCTGGGGTCGACCAAATGGTCGGCCTTCTACTTTCCCGGTCATCCGGGACCCAACCGCCCGCACCGGGCAAATCAAAGCCAGCCTGAGCGGGCAAGGGCAGAACCGGGCACTAGGCCCTGAAAACGGAATGAGGAATAGACATGAGCGACGTCGCAGATCGCGTTAAAAAGATCGTTGTTGAGCACCTGGGTGTTGAAGAAGACAAAGTGACCGAAAACGCGTCCTTCATCGACGATCTGGGCGCAGACAGCCTGGACACTGTTGAGTTGGTTATGGCCTTCGAAGAAGAGTTCGGCATCGAAATCCCCGATGACGCAGCCGAGACCATCCAGACATTTGGCGACGCCGTCAAATTCATCTCAGAAGCTTCCTAAAGCTTCGAAATAATCAAAAAGCGGCGCTTCCGGGCAACGGAGGCGCCGTTTTTTTGTGCCTTGTTCAATTCTGCCTTGCAAGGTGCCGTATTCGTTCGCAACCTTTTGCCCGAGGCACATAATTCAAAGCGGGCAGGGCATGATACGATCCACCCCTATGATCAATACGGCCCGTTTGACGCTGTGCGCCATGCGGCCAGAAGATTTCAACCGGTTCGCCGAGATTTGGCGCAACCCATGCATCGTGCGACACATCGGCGGCAAGCCGCGGTCGCGCGGAGAGGCGTGGGATTCATTCCTTCGAAATGCCGGGCACTGGCAAATGGCCGGTTTCGGGCAATGGGCCGTGGTCCAGCAGTCGAATCGCCAGATGGTCGGTCAGGCAGGGTTCTTTTACGGTAACCGTTCGATTGGCGAGGATTTCGACAGTTTCCCCGAGGCCGGATGGATTCTGGTCCCCGAGGCACAGGGACAGGGATTGGGGCTGGAGGCCGCGCAGGCCGCGCATGATTGGTTTGACCGGATCATGCCCGGTCCGTTGGTCGCGATGGTGAATTCGGCGAACTCAGTCTCGCAAAAACTGGCGGGCAAGCTGGGCTATACCCCGATGCGCGAATGTGCGTTCAACGGCAGCGACGTCACGCTTATGCGCCGCAACGGGCCGCCGCCGCGCCACTGACAATTTGAGACTTCCCGAATGCCGCAAACCGGCCGTAGTTTGCCGATCCTGGTAATAACGGACCGATCTTCCGCGTGTATGGTACTCTGGAATTGCAGAGCGATTGAGCGGAGGAGAATGCTCATGAGGATTTACCCCACGATGGAATTGCAGAACGGCCGGTGTGTCACACTGGACAAGGGCCGTCTGGACGACGCGATGATCTGGCATGTGAATCCGGCGGAAACGGCGCGCAGCTGGTCTGCAGCCGGTGCCATGTGGATGCACCTGACGGATTTCGATGCGATCGAAGGCCGCGACACCAACGCCGAATTGGTCGAGGAAATCATCCGCACGTCCGAGATGTCGGTGCAACTGGCCGGCGGTATGCGGACGCGGGAACAGGTCGAATACTGGATCGACAAAGGCGCTGGACGGGTGGTGATTGGTACGCTTGCCGCCTGGGACCCGAATCTGGTCAAGGAACTGGCCAAGCTTTATCCGGACCAGATCGTTCTGGCTGTGGACGTCTGGCAAGGTCAGGTGATGACCGAAGGCTGGCGCAGTCAGAGTGCGTTTACGCCTGAGGCGTTTATTCAAGCGTTCGAGGGCACGCCCTTCGCGGCGATTCTGGTGACCGATATCGACAGCGACATCGAAGACGTAGATGCGCAGCTGGGTCTGATTTCGGGTCTTGCACAACTGTCGCGCACGCCGGTGATCGCCAGCGGTGTCGTTCGGACATCGGATGACATCTCGCGTCTAGCATATGTGCACAACATCTCGGGTGCATTGATTGGGCGGGCTTTGTTCCGCAAGGCGATTGACTTGGCAGACGCGCTTAACGTGGCCGAGCAGGCCCACGAACCGGTCGCTGAATTCCAGTAAGCCAGTCTTGCACGTCGTTGCCCTGGCCTTTCAATTCCTTGAAAGGGCCGGGGCAATTTGTTTTGGTACATCCCGCACAGACGGGCCGCCCGGCGAAATGGTGCCGGGTGGGAATGTGCCGTTGCTCTTGCCCCCGGACCCCGGGCCGGGGTATGAGCGGTTCTCAAATAGGAAGCAGGCAAGAGGCATTTCATGCGCAGAGTCGTTGTAACCGGTCTGGGATTGGTCACTCCTTTGGCCAGCGGGGTCGAGAAATCTTGGTCACGGCTGCTGGATGGGGAATCCGGCGCTGGCCCGATCACGAAATTTGATGCCGAAGCAAGCGGTGTCACCACGACCTATGCCTGCGAAGTTCCGCGCGGCGATGGAACTGACGGGACATTCAATCCCAACGATTGGTTGCCGCCAAAAGAGCAACGCAAGATCGAAGACTTTATCCTGTATTCGATCGCTGCCGCTGACATGGCTTGTCAGGACGCCAATTGGTTGCCTGAGGATGAAGAGGACCGACTGCGTACAGGCGTTCTGATTGGTTCGGGTATCGGCGGGCTGGGTTCTATTGCTGAAACGGCGAACCTGATCCGCGACAAGGGTCCGCGTCGTGTATCGCCGTTCTTTATCCCAGGCGCACTGATTAATCTGGCGTCCGGCCAGGTTTCGATCCGCCACGGGTTCAAGGGGCCCAACCACTCGGTCGTGACGGCTTGTTCGACAGGTGCGCATGCAATCGGCGACGCCAGCCGCATCATTCGCGCAGGCGACGCGGAAGTCATGGTTGCTGGTGGCGGCGAAGGCTGCATCTGCGAGATCGGTATCGCTGGCTTTAACGCGTGCAAGGCGCTGTCGACCAAATATGCCGACGATCCGAAGAAAGCCAGCCGCCCATATGACGTGGACCGTGACGGCTTTGTCATGGGCGAGGGCGCAGGCATCGTGGTTCTGGAAGAATACGAGCACGCCAAGGCGCGCGGTGCGAAGATCTATGCCGAAGTACTGGGTTACGGCATGTCCGGCGACGCTTATCACATCACCGCGCCGTCCGAGGATGGTGATGGCGCTGAGCGTTCCATGAAAGCCGCATTGCGCAGCGCTGGGTTGGAGCCTTCGGATCTGGACTATATCAACGCGCATGGCACATCGACCATGGCGGATACGATCGAACTGGGCGCGGTAGAGCGCCTGTTAGGGGATCACGCCAGCAAGGCCACCATGACCTCGACCAAATCGGCCACCGGTCACCTTTTGGGTGCGGCTGGCGCGATTGAGGCTATTTTCTCGATCCTGGCGATCCGGGATCAGGTGGCCCCGCCGACGATCAATCTGGATAACCCCGCCGTTGAAACCCCGATTGATCTGGCACCCAACGCCAAGCGTGAGCGTGAGATCAACGTGGCGCTGTCGAATTCGTTCGGCTTTGGCGGCACCAATGCCAGCGTGATCTTCGGAAAGGTCAGCTAAATGTTGCGGGCTCTTGCTTCGAACGCGCTGACTCTGCTGATCGTAGGCTTGTTCCTAATGGGCGGGCTGGTTGTGTGGGGGCAATCGCAATACAAGGCCGAGGGTCCGTTGGAATCCGCGATGTGCCTGCAGGTCAGAAGCGGGTCGAATATGACCCGTGTCAGCCAAGAGCTTGAAGATGACGGAGCCATCAGCAGCGCCATGATCTTTCGCATGGCTGCGGACTACACAGATAAATCGCAGCAGCTGAAGGCCGGTAGCTTTCTGGTGCGCGAAGGCGCGTCGATGGAGCAGATCATCGACGAGATCACAAGCAGCGGTGCCAGCACCTGCGGGTCTGAGATTGAATACCGTATCGGTGTCACGCGCATCCAGACGCGGGTACGCGAGTTGGACCCGGCAACGCTGGAATTTGTCGAGATCGCATCGTTTGATGTGACGGACGAGGACATCCCTGCCGAATACGGTCAAAAGCGCGAAGAGGCCGACACCCGATACCGTGTGTCCGTTGCTGAAGGCGTGACCTCTTGGCAGGTGGCGCAAGGCTTGCAGGCGATTGAACCGCTGACTGGTGAGATTGCCGAGATCCCGGCCGAAGGGATGTTGGCGCCTGACAGCTATGATTTGGCACCGGGCGATGATCGGACGGCCGTTCTGCAGGCGATGCAAGACAAGCAACAATTGCGCATCAATGCAGTGTGGGAGAACCGCCAAGGCGACCTTCCTATCAGCAGCCCAGAGGAAATGCTGATCCTTGCGTCGATCATCGAAAAGGAAACCGGTGTTCCCAATGAACGCGGGCAGGTTGCAAGCGTCTTTGTGAACCGGCTTGAGCAGGGCATGAAGCTGCAGACAGACCCGACGGTCATCTATGGCGTCACCAAGGGTCAAGGCACGCTGGGGCGCGGTCTGCGTCGCAGTGAGCTGCGCCGTGCAACGCCTTGGAATACTTATGTGATAGACGGTTTGCCGCCGACACCCATTGCCAATCCAGGTCTGGCCAGCCTTGAGGCTGCCGTTGCCCCGGAAGAGACCAACTTTGTCTTCTTTGTTGCGGATGGCACCGGCGGGCACGCATTCGCGGAAACCTTGCAGGAACACAATCGTAACGTCGCCAAGTGGCGTGAGATTGAGGCAGAGAGAAACAGCTCAAGCAACTAAGAAAAAGGCCGCGTCGAAAAACGCGGCCTTTTCTTTTTGTTATGCGGCGGGGCGTCCGCGTGGACGACGACGTTTCGAGGACGCGGGCTTCGATGTCGAATTGGCTCCCTGCGGTTTACGCCCCCGGAACCCTCCGCGATTGCGGGTTTTCTTGGGTTCGGAAAATTCGGGCATGGTGCCGCTGGCGACCGGAATTTCGATCTTCATCAGCTTCTGAATCTGACGCAGCTGATCCACCTCGTCCGGTGAGCAGAAGGCGATAGCTTCACCCTCGCGACCAGCACGGGCTGTGCGCCCGATGCGGTGGACATAGTTGTCGGGCACCTCGGGCAGGTCATAGTTGATCACATAGGCAACACCGGGAATGTCGATGCCACGCGCGGCCACGTCGGTCGCGACCAATACGTTGATCTCTCCGGCCCGGAACGCCTTGATCGCGCGGTCGCGTTGTCCCTGGCTTTTGTTGCCGTGGATCGAGGCCGCGTTGAAACCATCAGCCACAAGGCCTTTCATCAGTTTCTCGGCGCCGTGTTTGGTACGGGAAAATACCAAGGTCAGAGCTTCCATGTCAGCGGACAGAATTTCGCGCAGTTTCCGCGGTTTGCCGGCCCTGTCAACGAAATGCACAGACTGCGTGATCTTGTCAGCCGCTTTACCTGGAGGCGAGACCTGCACCCGCTGCGGGTTGGTCAGATAGGATTGGCTGAGTTCCTCCATCTGCTTCGGCATCGTGGCCGAAAACAGCATGGTTTGACGCGGCGTGCCCAGCTTGGGTGCGATTTTGCGCAGGGCGTGGATAAAGCCCATGTCCAGCATCTGGTCAGCCTCGTCCAGTACCAGATGGCGCACCGAGCCGAGGTCAACGGCACCGCGTTCCATCAGGTCGATTAAACGCCCAGGCGTGGCGACCAGAATGTCGGTGCCGCGCGACAGGAACGAAATCTGTCTGCCGATCGACTGGCCACCGACCACGGTGGCCACACGCAGCTTGGTCTTGTCGGTCAGGTTGCGCAGGCTATCCGCGATCTGGTTGACCAGCTCGCGCGTGGGGGCAAGGATCAGCGCCTTGGCGGTTTTGGGCGCGGGTTTGCCGGACTGCGCCAGCAAGTGGTCGATCAGCGGCAGACCGAAGGCCAGCGTCTTTCCGGTGCCGGTCTGCGCCAGGCCCAGGATGTCGTGACCGTTCAGCGCCAGCGGTATGGCCTGGTTCTGAATAGGGGTCGGTTGTGAGAAATTGGCACGTTTCAGTGCATCGTTGAGGGCTGGTGCAAGACCCAGCATGTCGAAGTCGAACAAATAACTATCCTTTGTAATCCGCAAGGCGATAGCCGTACGGACAAGACGTGTCTGGCCACGCAGCGCGTGACCGGCAGAGTTTCCGCTAAACCTCGGGACGTGCAGGCGAACCCTGCGCCATCTGGCGTCGCGTCAAGAACCCTGCGTGAATGGGAACTAGGAGATGTAGTGATGCGCTGTTGGGGCCAATAGAGGCCACGAATGCTCACGCGTCAGCGCTGACTTATGGGGCACATGAGGCTTAAGCGCCGTTTTGTCAAGCTTTAGCCGGTTTTGCTGCTAGATGTTCTGACGCAGTTGCAAACTTGTCCGCATTCTATCGATGGTCTGGCGAACCTCGGGCAGGTTTCTGTCGTTCTGATGCGTCACTAGCCACTGGCCGTAGGGCAACTCCGGAATGATCTGGCCTGCGCGCAAGAGCGAGTCGTGCGTGTCCCCAATGAATGTTGGCAAAACAGCAATGCCCAAACCCGCCAAAGCGAGATCCAGACTGCTGCGGGGAGAGTCAACTTCGCATACGGCATTGCTGCCAATCCGCTTGTCCAACCAGCGCGCCGAAGGTGTGTCAGCCAGTACCTTGATCCATTGGTCAGGGGTCGAGGTGGTGGCATAGGGCGCGAACTGGACGTTTGCCAGCCGTTGAACTCGGACTATGGTGGACACCCAGGCCGTACTCTCACCGTCTTTACGCCATTGTGAAGGTAGGGGCCGAAGTTGGCCATTTGCGCTCGCATCAGCGGAAACAGTTCCTCTCTCGGCAAAGCATCAACTGCCTTGGGCACAAGTTGGTACTCCAAGAAGTGTTCACTCTTCATGTTTCGAAATCTGATTATCCATAATCCGTTGCCCTTTTGTGTGCATACAGAGCAAATGTTCCTGATCTGGAAACGTATCGTTAAACGCGGAGTCACAGAGTATAGAATTCTTAGGCAGCACTTCTGTCTGGGGTTGACGCACGTTCGTTAGTCATTGTTTCTTATCAGAAATTTCCACCAAGGAGTATGTTGTATGAACATGAGAGTTTCTGACGCGCAGATTGATCTAAAGGATGAGCGGTCAATCATAGGTCAGCTAAAGGCTGAGGCCGTTCAAAGTTCAGATGAAGCTTACGCGCGTAAGAAAAGCATGCTTGGCATAGCAAAAACTCAACGGAATTTAGGCTGGGCTTCTCTCGTAATGACTGTGCCGGGCCTGCTGCTGTTTATCTTGCCAGGAATTTTCATGTTTGGCCTAGCCATCTTCTCGTTTCTAAGCGCTTCCAAAAAGAAGACCGCAATAATCAGGGCCTTCGATAGATTTCATGAGGAAACCGGTATTCCTGCCGTCTGACATCTTCGATGTGTACAAAGCACCCCCAACCAAATGGCTGGGGGTTCATGGTGGCACAGGCGCACGTATTTTGTTTCTGCTTCTCGACCTGCCGGCGCGGATCAGAGAATTGATCCGCAGAAAAAATTGACATTGGAGATTTGTTACAAACAGATGCGCGGTCATCCATTTTTTGAGCGGGCAGAAAACTAAGAATCAGTAAAGCTTGCGCGGTCTCCGTTGCATGAATGTTGCGTAAGTCGTTGACATTGCGCTCTTTAATTCATATGAATTGTGTCATGCTAGAAGAGGTGGGCGACGGCCCCGGGGCGACCCGGTGGCCGTTTTTCGTTTCTCTCGTGCGGAGATCACTCACGCATGAGGTCACAGGCACACATGACTTTGATTACCCCGGAAGAGCGGATGTCCCAGACGGCTGATTTGTTGCAGTCGCTTGAGAGATCCATTCGCGATCTGCGCCAAGCAGCGGAAGAACTGCGCAAACAGATCGGTGCCGGGGAGGATGCAGATCTTGCTGGTTCAGCCAAGCAACTCGGGCAGTTAGAGGGGCTGATCCGAAGTTGTCAGAAAGTGGAGACAAGCTTTGTCGAACAACATCACAGACAAACCGGAATTGCCCAAGGGGGGTATGCGCTCGACCTTGAGCGCGCTCGATTTGAGGTTGGGTGCAGGTTGGCTCGCCTCCGCGCCTGCTGCGGTTCGGGACAGATTTCTGAGTGAGATCGGGGAGGGGGGGCTGTGCGCCCTCCCTTTCCTGTTCGAGTTCTGGGCGCTGCCGCATCAGTTGCCGCCGGAAGGCGCCTGGCGGTCCTGGGTGATCATGGGGGGGCGTGGGGCTGGTAAGACGCGGGCCGGGGCCGAATGGGTGCGACAGGTGGTCGAGGGATCTCTGCCGCTGGATCGCGGCGAAGCGCGTCGTGTGGCGTTGGTGGGTGAGACATTCGATCAGGTGCGCGATGTGATGATCTTTGGCGATAGCGGGATATTACAGTGTTCGCCGCCGGATCGGCGACCTGTCTGGAAGGCGTCCGAACGGAAACTGATCTGGCCAAACGGAGCTGAGGCGCAGGCGTTTTCAGCGCATGATCCCGAAGGGTTGCGCGGGCCTCAGTTCGATGCAGCCTGGGTGGATGAGTTGGCTAAGTGGAAGAAGGCTGGCGAGACCTGGGATATGTTGCAATTTGCGTTGCGGTTGGGTGAGCGGCCTCGGGTCTGTGTGACGACCACACCTAGAAATGTGAAGGTATTGAAGGAATTGCTGGCATCTCCGTCCACCGTGCAGACCCATGCGCCGACCGAGGCGAACCGCGCCAATCTGGCGGATTCGTTTCTGGAAGAGGTACGCGCGCGCTATGCGGGCACGCGACTGGGGCGGCAGGAGTTGGACGGCGCGCTGCTGTCGGATGCCGAGGGGGCGTTGTGGACCGGGTCAATGCTGGATGCGGCGCGAGTTGAGAAAGTGCCAGAGTTGGACCGTTTAGTAGTGGCGCTAGACCCGGCGGTGACGGCGGGAACGGATGCGGATGCCTGCGGGATCGTGGTGGTCGGCGCTCAGGTGCAGGGGCCGCCCGAGGAGTGGCGCGCCTATGTGCTGGCCGATCGCACGGTGCAGGGCGTAGGTCCGGCGGGCTGGGCGCAGGCGGCAATTGACGCGATGGATGAATTCGGGGCCGAGCGGCTGGTGGCCGAGGTCAATCAGGGCGGGCAACTGGTGGAAGAGGTCGTGCGGCAGGTGGACCCTTTGGTCCCTTATCGCGCGGTGCGGGCATCACGCGGCAAGGTGGCGGGGGCCGAGCCTGTGGCGGCACTGTATGAGCAGGGGCGAGTTGCTCATGTGGCCGGGCTGGACGCGCTGGAAGAGCAGATGAGCCAGATGACCGCGCGGGGTTTCGAGGGGCAGGGCTCCCCCGACCGGGTCGACGCGCTGGTCTGGGCGTTACATGAGTTGGTTGTGGGGCCAGCGGGGGCGTATCGGCGGCCGAGGGTGCGAAGTTTGTAGAACCGAGCCAACAAGAGATGGATACACAGAAAATAGTCTAAAACTTATGCTTGAGCGAGCGTAAGCGATTGATATAGATAAATTGTATTGCTTAAGGTGATGGCAGCCATAAGTGAGGCTGTTGGATATGGGTTTGTCGTTTTGAAACAATGTTATACTAAACTGACTCATATAGTCCTCTCTTCGATATTCGTCGTATGCGCTGCGGGAGCAGCCACCGCCTGCAGCGGCGCTCCAAGCTTATCGGAAACTGAGCGAGAACTTCGCTTGTTGATCGAAACTTCCGACCACGTTGTAATCGGAAGAGTTTCACATGTGCTGCGTCGCCGATGGAATGAAGACGACACACCGCCAAAATTTCCTGCTAGCTGGATTGAACTGGCCGAGAAAAGCAAAGCTGGTGAAGCGGTCGGTTCCCAACAGTATTTAGCTAATTTGGTCGAATTTTCAGAAGCAACGGCATACCTTGAAATTGAGCATGAGTTGTTTTGGACCGGTCTTGGAGGCGGACGGCGCATCTTTGGGAAAACAGAGCTGGTACCGATTGATCTTTTACGGCCATATTCAGTCGCAGGTCATGGGCCATGTAATAGTTTTCCACAAACTTGCCCTTGGGATATTCAACCCGGCGAATTAGTTGCGCTGGCAATCAAAGAAAGTACTTTTGGAGCCGCCAGCGCATTGGTTTGCAGCAGAGTTCCGCGCCCTAATCGCAAAGACGCGGAGAAAATTCGTCAAAACAGCAAATTCGTTACAAAGTATGATGCGCTGCTTCCTTTCCTTGAACAGTTTCCAAACCTTCAAGAAGTAGATGAAACCATCCTTCGGTAAAACGGCACCACAGACTGGGAAGTAGCAATCGCCGACCCGTTGCCCACCCCCCGTACGCCCCATTCCCATGCCCTAAACTTCTTTCCGTCATAACTCCTTTCAACAAGCCGGGCAGAGCGGCGGCAGAAAGGAGCACAGATGGTATTCGATTTCTTGCGTCGTGGAACGGCTGGTGAGGCGCCTGAGGCGAAGGCGAGCGCGGCGGGGCCTGTGGTGGCGTGGCAGACCGGTGGGCGCGTGGCGTGGAGCCCCAGGGATGCGGTGTCGTTGACGCGGACGGGGTTTTCGGGGAACCCGGTGGGGTTTCGCTCGGTCAAGCTGATTGCCGAGGCGGCGGCGGCTTTGCCTCTGGTGCTGCAGGATCAGACGCAGCGCTATGATGTGCATCCGATCATATCCCTGATGCGCCGTCCGAATGCGGCGCAGGGGCGGGCGGAGTTGATGGAGGCTTTGTTCGGGCAATTGTTGCTGTCGGGGAACGCCTATGTCGAGGCGGCACAGGCCGAGGATGGATTGCCGATTGAACTGCACGTCTTGCGCTCTGACCGGATGAGTGTGGTGCCGGGGGCGGATGGGTGGCCCAAGGCGTATGACTATACGGCGGGCGGCAAGACGCATCGTTTCCCGGCTAATGCGATCTGTCATATCAAGTCATTCCACCCCCAAGACGATCACTATGGGTTCTCGCCAATGCAAGCTGCGGCGATGGCGATCGATGTGCATAACAGTGCATCGCGGTGGTCGAAATCTCTGCTGGACAATGCCGCGCGGCCTTCGGGGGCGCTGGTGTGGAAGGGCGGCGATGGCCATGGGGTGATGGCCGAGGATCAGTTCCGCCGCCTGTCCGATGAGATTGAGCAGAACTATCGCGGGGCGCGCAATGCCGGGCGACCGATGGTTCTGGAAGGGGGGCTGGATTGGAAGCCGATGGGTTTCTCACCCTCGGACATGGAGTTTCAAAAGACCAAGGAAGCCGCCGCCCGCGAGATCGCACTGGCCTTTGGGGTCCCGCCGATGCTGCTGGGGATCCAAGGCGACGCGACCTATTCGAACTATCAGGAGGCCAACCGGGCGTTCTATCGCCTGACCGTTCTGCCCCTGGTGACGCGGGTGGCGGCGGCGGTGTCAGAATGGCTAGTGGGCTTTACTGGCGAAGAACTGGTGTTGAAACCCGACCTGGATCAGGTACCAGCGCTGTCGGCGGAGCGGGATGCGCAATGGGCGCGGGTCAACGGCGCCGAGTTCCTGACAGATGCCGAGAAACGCGTGATGCTGGGGCTGCCGGAGCGTGCCGATGGCTGAGGGGTATCCGCCATTTGACTGTGCGCCGGGCCTGCGTCTGGCTGCGCATGAACGGGTGGCCGAGATCCAGCACGCACATCTATGCAGGCGGCTGGATCAGATCGAAGAGATGATGGAGCGGCTGGAGAAACGGCTGTGGCTGACGGTCTATGGGGTCGTAGCGGTGATCCTGGCGCAAGCGCTTCAGTCAATTCTGGTGGTGTCGCCATGAATTCAAAGGCTTATGAGGAGGTGTTCATGGATTTGGAGCACAAGTTCGCGCGGTTTAGCGATGGATTGTCGGTGACCGAGGATGCGGTGATCGAGGGCTATGCCAGCCTGTTTGGGCAGGTCGATCAAGGGAGCGATGTGGTGCAGAAAGGCGCATACCGCAGGTCGTTGGCCGGGCTGAAAGCGGCAGGTCAGCGGGTCAAGATGCTGTGGCAGCACGACCCGGCGCAGCCCATCGGTGTCTGGGACGACGTGCGCGAGGATGCGCGCGGGCTTTGGGTCAAGGGACGTATGTTGGAAAGCACGCAGAAAGGCCGTGAAGCCGCGGAATTGATCCGGGCCGGGGCCATTGACGGGCTGTCGATCGGCTATCGAACCAAGCGAGCCGTAAAAAATGAAAAGGGCCATCGGGTCCTGACCGAACTGGAGCTGTGGGAGGTGTCGCTTGTGACTTTTCCGATGCTGCCCAGTGCGCGGGTGGCGGCAAAGGGGACGACCCCAGATGCCGAGGACACCCTGCGCAGTATTGCCGAGGTGTTTGATCACGCCCGGCAGGAGCTGGCGCGAACCTAGCGCGCCTCAATCCCACCCAAACAAGGAAGTTCTGATGAGCAAGACCGAGACCCCGGCCTTGACCGGAGAGGGTGTGCCCCTGGTTCAGGAGGTGAAGCGGGCGATGACTGGATTCATGAACGAATTCAATGGCCTGAAGGCTGAAATTAAAACAAAACTGCAACAGACAGAAGAGCGACTGACCATGCTGGATCGTAAATCAATCACCGCGGCGCGACCGCATCTTGCGGCATCAATCGAGGACGGTGCGCCGCATCAGAAGGCTTTCGACGCCTATGTACGATGTGGTGATGATGACGGCCTGCGTGGCCTTGATATGGAAGCTAAATCGCTGTCCAGCGCCGTGAACAGCGATGGCGGCTATCTGGTCGACCCGCAAACCGCCGAGATGATCAAGTCGGTGCTGAAATCCACGGCCTCGATCCGTTCGATCGCTTCGGTGGTGAATGTCGAGGCAAACTCGTTCGACGTGTTGATCGACCACACCGACGTGGGCGCGGGCTGGGCGGATGAGAGTTCAGCGGCCACCGAGACAGCGACCCCGTCGATTGATCGCATCTCGATTGCCTTGCACGAGTTGAGCGCGCTGCCCAAGGCGTCGCAGCGTTTGCTGGATGACAGCGCGTTTGATGTCGAGGGATGGCTAGCCGGTCGTATTGCCGATAAGTTTGCCCGTGCCGAAGCGGCGGCGTTCATCTCGGGCGATGGCGCGGACAAACCCAACGGCATTCTGAACCATGCCAAGGTCGACAATGATGTCTGGACCTGGGGCAATCTGGGCTATGTCCCGACTGGCATTGACGGTGGTGTCGATGCGGATGCGATTGTCGATGTGGTCTATGCGCTGGGCGCTCAGTACCGGGTCAATGGCACCTTCGTGATGAATTCAAAAACTGCCGGTGTGATCCGCAAGCTGAAAGACAGCGATGGTCGCTTCCTGTGGTCAGACGGTCTGGCCGCAGGTGAGCCTGCGCGCCTGATGGGGTATCCGGTGCTAATTGCCGAGGATATGCCAGATGCGGGCACCGATAGCTTCTCGATCGCATTCGGTGACTTCCAGGCCGGCTACACCATTGCCGAGCGCCCTGATCTGCGCGTCTTGCGCGATCCGTTCAGCGCCAAGCCGCATGTCCTGTTCTACGCGACCAAACGTGTGGGCGGCGACGTGAGCGACTTTGCCGCGATCAAGCTAGTGAAATTCGGCACCGCCTAAGCGGTGACGGATCCGGGGGGCCATTGGCCCCTCGGGTGCGGGCGCGGGCCGGGGTGAGATCCCCTGCGTTGTCTAGCTGCTCCCCTCCGTCCGAGCAACGTGGGGCGGCGCGTGCCCGTCATTTTCTTGAGTGAGGCCCCCGGAGGGGTCCGAGATTGCGGAGTAAATGGATGATGTTGATCGAAGAAACCGCCATCGCGGATGCGGCGCTGCCGGTGGATCAGTTTAAGGCGCATCTGCGGCTGGGCACGGGCTTTGCCGAAGACAGCGTACAGGATGATGTGCTGAAAGGATTTCTGCGCGCAGCCGTTGCGGCAATCGAAGCGCGCACCGGCAAGGTTCTGATCGAGCGCGATTTTTCCTGGAGCCTGACCGCCTGGCGAGATCAGTCGGGAGAGGTGCTGCCGGTGGCTCCGGTCACCGAGCTCAAAAGTGTGACGCTGGCAGACGCAGACGGTGCAGAGACTGTTGTCACGCCGGATAGATACCGGTTGGAAAAAGATACTCAGCGCCCCCGGCTTAGGCCAATGGGGTCATTGATGCCGAAGATGCCAAAGGGTGGTTCTGTCAGGATCGTCTTTGCCGCAGGGATGGCAATGGATTGGGGCGGGTTGCCCGCCGATCTGGGGCAGGCGGTGCTGCTGCTGGCCGCGCACTACTACGAATACCGCGACGAGACAGCGTTGGGTGCTGGGTGCATGCCTTTTGGCGTCACCAGTCTGATCCAACGCTATCGCACAGTTCGGTTTGGCGCTGGGGTGATGCAATGAAAGCGCCGAGGTTGCACAGAACGCTGGTGCTGGAGGCGCCGGTACGCGTGGCCGATGGGTCAGGCGGATACACCGAAACCTGGGTGCCGCTGGGCACGGTATGGGCCGAGGTGACCGCGCGCAGCGGGTCCGAGCGGCAGGTGGCTGGCGTCCCGATATCGCGGGTCGGCTATCGCATCGTGGTCCGGGGTGCGCCCACAGGTTCGACCATGCGGCCATCGCCGGATCAGCGCTTTGCAGAGGGCACACGTCGCTTTGTCATCCGCGCTGTAGCTGAGCGTGATCCACGCGGCCAATACCTGACATGTTTCGCGGATGAGGAGGTGGCAGCATGAGCTATGGCGTTTCAGCCGCCCTGCAAGCAGCGGTTTTCCAGCAGCTGTCCGGTGACACGCGAGTAAACGATCTGTCAGGAGGCGCGATTTATGACGCAGTTCCCGTCGGTGCAGTACCACAGACCTACGTAGCCCTGGGGCCCGAGGAAGTTCGTGATGCCTCTGACCGATCGGGTGGGGGTGCGGTGCACCGGTTCACGGTTTCGGTCGTGTCCGAAGCCGCAGGGTTCGGGGCCGCCAAGACCCTGGCCGGTGCGGTGTGTGACGCGCTGGACGGTGCCATGCCCAGCCTTGATCGCGGGTGTCTGGTGGGCCTGTGGTTCGAGCGCGCCTCGGCCCGGCGCGCCGGGACCGGTGGAGCGGTCCGCCAGATCGACCTGAAATTCCGCGCCCGCGTGGAAGATGACTAACCAATCAACGGAGAGAGCATATGGGTGCCCAGAACGGCAAGGACCTGTTGGTCAAAGTGGATATGAACGGCAGCGGTCTGTTCGAAACTATCGTGGGATTGCGCGCTACGCGCGTCAGTTTCAACGCGGAAAGCGTGGATGTCACTAGTTTGGAAAGTCAGGGTGGCTGGCGCGAACTTCTATCGGGTGCTGGGGTCAAATCGGCGTCGATATCCGGTTCAGGCGTGTTCAAGGATGCCGGGACCGATGAACGCGCGCGGCAATTGTTCTTTGACGGCGAAACACCGGATTTTCAGGTCATCATCCCCGATTTCGGCATTGTCGACGGGCCGTTTCTGGTCACAGGTGTCGAATATGCGGGCTCGCACAACGGCGAGGCGACCTATGAGATGAGTTTGGCCAGCGCCGGCGCGCTGAGCTTTACGGCGCTGTAAGTCGATGGCCAATCCGTGGACGGGCGAGGTGGCTTTGACCATCGATGGAGAGCGGTGGGTGCTCAAGCTGACGCTGGGCGCTTTGGCGGAATTGGAACAAGAGCTGGGTGCCGGTTCGCTGGTGGAACTCGTGCAACGGTTCGAAAGCGGAGCTTTTTCCAGTGGTGACGTATTGGCTCTGATCGTGGCCGGGTTGCGTGGCGGTAGCGGCGACGTCAACCGCGCCGATCTGCTGAGCGCCGAAATCGAGGGTGGCCCGATGGCAGCTGCGCGTGCGGCAGCCGAGTTGTTGGCGCGGGCCTTCATGGTGCCGGATCCGGCATGAGCGGGTTCAATTGGCCCGCCTTGATGCGGGCCGCGCTTGTCGGTCTGCGTCTGACGCCGGATCAGTTCTGGCGACTGACCCCGGCCGAATTGCAACTGATGTTGGGGCAGGGCGCAGGGATGCCGTCGATGAACCGGGCTGGCCTGGATGCGTTGCTGAAGGCTTACCCGGACAAATTACAAGGAGAGCGTGATGACGGATCGTGACGGGTATGATGACCTGCAGGAGCGCGGCGATGCGCTGGGCGACTCGCTGGGCGACGCGGCATCTATGGCGGCTGCTTTTGACGGCCAGATGAAACGGATCAGCGCGGCGTTTGAGGAAACCGGCAAGGATGTCGCGACGCTGGAACGCGGCATGTCCAGCGGGTTGCGCAAAGCCTTCGATGGCGTGGTGCTGGATGGGATGAACCTGTCCGATGCGCTGGACGTTTTGAAGAACTCAATGATCCGCACGGCGTATTCGGCGGCGATCAAGCCGGTGACGGATCACTTTGGCGGGATGCTGGCCGGAACCGTTGGCGGTCTGGTGCAGGGGCTTTTGCCATTTGCCGACGGCGGCAGCTTTTCGCAAGGGCGGGTGATGCCCTTCGCCAATGGCGGCGTTGTCAGCGGCCCAACCACATTTCCCATGCGCGGCGGAACCGGGTTGATGGGGGAAGCCGGCCCCGAAGCGATCATGCCTTTGGCGCGCGGGTCGGACGGTAAACTTGGGGTGCGCACCTCGGGCAGTGGGCGTGCCGTCAATGTCGTGATGAACATCACCACCCCGGACGTACAGGGGTTCCGTCGCAGTCAAAGCCAGATTGCGGCGCAGATGAGCCGCGCGCTGGGGCGCGGCAATCGCAACAGGTAACTTGAGGGAGCAGGCCATGAATTTCCATGAGGTTAGATTTCCCGCCAGCCTGAGCTTTGGTTCGGTAGGCGGCCCCGAGCGGCGCACAGATATCGTGACGCTGGCCAATGGGTTTGAAGAACGTAACACGCCCTGGGCCCATTCAAGGCGACGCTATGATGCCGGGCTGGGGATGCGCTCGTTGGATAATATCGAAGCGCTGATTTCGTTCTTCGAGGCGCGGCAGGGGCAGATGTTCGGATTTCGGTGGAAAGATTGGTCTGACTTCAAGTCGGGCGCAGCAACGGCTGAGGTAGAGAATGCCGATCAGGTCATCGCGCGTGGCGACGGCAAGACGACCGAGTTCCAATTGGTGAAAACCTACAGCTCTGGCGGGTTCAAATACGTCCGACCAATCATCAAACCAGTTCTCGGGACAGTCAAACTTGGTCTTGAACAGGACGAAATGCGCGAAGGCGTGGATTTCGAGGTGGATCTGGCGCGGGGCCGGGTCACGTTCACGATCGCACCTCCGCAAGATGTGGAAATAACGGCCGGGTTCGAGTTTGACGTGCCTGTTCGGTTCGACACCGACATGATCCAGACCAGCGTGGCCAGCTTTCAGGCAGGCGACGTGCCCAACGTTCCGGTGGTCGAGGTGCGGGTCTGATGGGGGGTAATGCACAGGGATTGCAGGAGCATCTGCAAAGCGGGGTGACCACCACCTGTCGGTGTTGGGCAATTACCCGCACGGATGGGCAGGTCTATGGGTTTACCGATCATGATATGGAGTTGCGCTTTGACGGGCTGACATTCAAAGCAAGCTCTGGCCTGACCGCAGCTGCGATCGAACAGGCAACCGGGCTTTCGATTGACAACTCTGAAGCGATGGGTGCGCTGTCTGATGCGGCAATCAGGGAAGAGGACATTGAGGCCGGGCGGTTTGACGGTGCTCAGGTTCGGGCTTGGTTGGTGAACTGGGCAGACCCTGAACAAAGAACTCTACAGTTTCGTGGTTCGATTGGGGAAATGCGTCGTGGTGGCGGGGCGTTTCATGCTGAGCTGCGAGGGCTGACGGATCTGCTGAACCGGCCCTTGGGGCGGATTTACCAAAAACCTTGCACCGCAGTGCTGGGCGACGGCGCTTGCCGATTCAACGCGGCAGCACCTGGTTTTCAGGCAGAGGCTGAGATCGTCAGCCTGTCGGCGGGCAGTGTGCTGCAGCTGAAAGGCGCGGACGCGCCGGATATGGCATGGTTCGAACGTGGCCGCCTGGATGTGATTTCCGGCACGGCCTCGGGTCTTTGGGCGTCGGTCAAACAGGATAAGCGTGTCTCGGGTGGGCGCAATGTCACCTTATGGACGGGGATCAGTGGCGGACTGACAGTCGGTGATCGTGTCCGGCTGACGGCCGGGTGCGACAAGCGCATGGAGACCTGCCGAAGAAAATTCAACAACCTCATCAATTTTCAAGGTTTTCCGGACTTGCCGGGTGAGGATTGGGTGATGGCTGTTCCCAAGAAAGACAAACCGAACAAAGGGGGCAGCAGACGATGACAGTAGACCGGCAGGACATAGTTGCAGAAGCGCGGCGTTGGCTAGGCACGCCGTACGTGCATCAGGCGTCCGTCAGGGGCGCGGGGGCGGATTGTTTGGGATTGCTACGCGGCATCTGGCGCGCGTTGTACGGAGCTGAGCCGGAGTCCGTGCCGAGCTACAGCATGGACTGGTCAGAGCCGCAGGGTGATGAACGCATGTGGGATGCCGCCCGCCGAAATTTGACATCAAAGCGGCCCTCGGAACTGGCAACAGGCGACGTATTGCTGTTCCGCATGCGCGATGGCGGCATCGCCAAACATGTGGGTGTTGCCAGCGAAATCGGCGCGGTCCCGCGGTTCATTCACGCATATTCCGGGCACGGCGTTGTAGAAAACGCCCTGAGCGACCCTTGGCGTCGCCGGGTTGTCGCCTGTTTCGCATTTCCGCTGGAGGTCAAGTAAATGGCTACGATTGTTCTTTCCGCAGCCGGGGCTGCCCTAGGCGGTTCGATCGGTGGCTCTGTCGCGGGTCTTTCCACGGCAATCATTGGCCGGGCCGTCGGCGCGACCTTGGGGCGGGTCATCGACCAGCGGTTGATGAGCCAATCTGTGATGGGTGGCGGCAGCGAAGTCGTCGAAACCGGCCGTCTGGATCGTTTCCGTCTGACCGAAACCGGCGAGGGGGCTTCGGTCACTACAGTGTTCGGCCGTATGCGTGTTGGCGGGCAGATCATCTGGGCATCGGACTTCCTGGAAACCCGCAGTACCAGCACGACCACCCAATCTACGCGGGGCGGGAAAGGGTCGCGTCGGCCAAGTTCGGCCACAACAACCACGACCACGCATACCTACAGCTATTCGATCTCGCTGGCGATTTCGGTGGGCGCTGGGCAGATCTCTGACATCTCGCGTATCTGGGCCGATGGTGAAGAGCTTGAGCGCGCGGGGCTGAATATGCGCCTGTATAACGGTACTGACGATCAGTTGCCTGATCCGCTGATCGAGGCCGTCGAGGGCACCGGGCAGGTCCCTGCGTACCGGGGCACGGCCTATGTGGTGATCGAGGACCTTCAACTTGCCGCGTTCGGCAACCGCGTCCCGCAGTTTTCCTTTGAGGTTGTCCGACAGGAACAGCCGGGGCTGCCAGACACGCCCGGTGCCGTTTCCCGGATCGTGCGCGGCGTGGCGATGATCCCGGGTACGGGTGAATACTCACTGGCCAGCAGGCAGGTGAACTATTCCAAAGGGCAGGGGCAAAGCTGGGCTGCGAACGTGCATTCGGCTTCGGGCGTTTCCGATCTGGTCACCTCAACTCACGCGCTGAATGCTGAATTGCCCGCCTGCGAAGCTGTGTCGCTTGTCGTGTCGTGGTTTGGCGACGATCTGCGGTGCGGTCAGTGCAAGGTGCAGCCAAAGGTCCTGCACAAAGAGTTTGATGGCGAGAACATGCCGTGGAGCGTATCAGGCGTATCCCGGGCAGCTGCCCAGGTTGTTCAGATCGAAAATGATCGACCAGTTTATGGGGCGACACCTGCGGATGCGTCGGTGGTCGAAGCGATCCGGCATCTGAACACATCCGGCAAGCGAGTGATGTTCTATCCGTTCATCCTGATGGACCAGTTGCGCGGCAACGGCCTGCCCGATCCTTGGTCTGACGCCGCCGATCAGCCGCACCTGCCATGGCGCGGGCGGATCACGCTGAGCGAGGCACCGGGGCGCAACGGATCCCCGGACAAGACAGCCGGGGCTGACACTCAGATTGCGCAATTCTTTGGCCAGGCCCGCGCAAGTGACTTTGTCGTCGGCGATGGCACCGTCACCTATACCGGCCCGCAGGAATGGGGTTTGTTCCGGTTCATTCTGCACTATGCGGCGCTCTGCAAGGCAGCCGGTGGTGTGGCGTCGTTCTGCATCGCATCTGAGATGCGCGGCCTGACGCAGATCAGGGGTGCGAACGGGTTTCCGGCCGTGGCGCAGATGCAAATCCTCACGGCGGAAGTGCGCAAAATCCTCGGGTCGGACACCAAAATCGGCTACGCCGCCGACTGGAGCGAGTATTTCGGTTACAAACCCGTCGATGCTGGCAGCGACCGGTACTTTCATCTGGATCCGCTTTGGGCCGATGACAATATCGACTTCGTTGGTATCGACAATTACATGCCCCTGTCCGATTGGCGGGACGGAGAAGATCACGTCGACACCAAAGCTGGCGTAGATGCGATCTATGATCTGGACTACTTGCGCGGTAATGTTGAAGGCGGGGAAGGCTACGATTGGTACTATGCCTCGACCGAGGAATCCAAAGCGCAGATCCGGTCTGCGATCGAAGATCAGGCGCATGATGAGGCCTGGATCTGGCGATACAAGGATATACGCAACTGGTGGTCGCAGCCGCATCACGAACGGATCGGAGGCGTGCGTCAAGCTAATCGGACCGCATGGGTGCCCATGTCCAAGCCGATCTGGTTCACGGAACTGGGCTGTGCGGCCATCGACAAAGGCACCAATCAGCCGAACAAATTTCTGGACCCGAAATCCTCGGAATCCAAGCTGCCGCGCTATTCCAACGGTCTGCGGGATGATTTCATTCAGGTTCAGTATCTCAAGGCGATTTTGGGCTATTGGTCCCAGGCAAAAAACAACCCGGTTTCCAATACTTACGGCGGCCACATGATTGATCTGTCCAACGCCTATGTTTGGGCCTGGGATGCGCGACCATATCCAACCTTCCCGAACCTGCAAAGCCAGTGGAGTGATGGTGAGAATTTCGCGCGAGGGCATTGGTTGAACGGGCGGTCGGGGTCGCGCACGCTGGCGTCAGTGGTGACCGAGATTTGTCACGGGGCTGGCGTGACCGACATCGACACTTCGCGTCTTTATGGTGTGGTGCGCGGCTATGCTATCGAACAGGTCTCGGACGCGCGATCCGCCTTGCAGCCGTTGATGCTGCGCTACGGTTTCGATGCGATCGAGAGGGATGGCGTATTGCGGTTTCAGATGCGCAATGGGCAACGCGCCATCGCGCTGGATCAGGAACATCTGGCGCTCAGCTCTGATATTGAAGCCGGTATCGAACATCGCCGCGAAGCCGAGGCTGAAATGACTGGCCGGGTGCGCTTGCGCTTTGTCCAATCGGATGGGGATCATGACATCGTCGCGGAAGAGGCCGTTCTGCCCGACACGCGGACCCATTCGGTGTCTGTCAACGAGATGCCCCTGTCAATGACACGTGCCGAAGGTCGCCAGACGGCGGAACGATGGCTTAGCGAGGCGCGGGTGTCCCGCGAAACCGTGCGCTTTGCGCTGCCGCCTTCGTTGGGGCACATCGGCGCGGGGGATGTCATCAGCCTGGATGAGGGCGGGCAGGGTGCGCGTTTCAGGATCGATCGACTGGAGCAAGCCGAGATGCAATTGGCGGATGCCGTTCGGATCGAACCGGGAATATACGCGCCGTCTGACCTGCCTGATGACATAGTCTCGACCAAGCCCTTCGTCGCCCCGGTTCCGGTTCTGCCGGTGTTCATGGATCTGCCGCTGATAACCGGCTCAGAGGTGCCGCATGCGCCTTACCTGGCTGTGTCCGCCGACCCCTGGCCAGGAAGCGCCGTAGTATTTTCGGCCGTGAATGATGAGGATTATACCTTGCAAGAGGTTATCTCGGCACAGGCCGTCATCGGGTTTACCCAAACACCTCTGCGGCGGGCCGGCATAGGGATTTGGGACGACGGTGCGCCGCTGCGCGTCAGGCTGGTCGATGGCTTGCTGGAATCGCGCCCGCGCGACGCTTTGTTGAATGGTGCCAATCTGGCCGCATTAGGGGACGGGACGCCCGGCAACTGGGAACTGTTCCAGTTCGCCAGCGCCGAACTTGTGGGTCAGGGGACCTATGCCCTGTCGGGGCGCCTGCGCGGGCAATTGGGGACGGACAGTGTCATGCCCGACACCTGGCCTGAAGGTTCAACTTTTGTCTTGCTGGATGAACGAGTGTTCCAAACCGGGCTGCTGCGGTCTGAACGGCGGGTGGCGAAACATTATCGCATTGGGCCGGGAACGCGTGCCTATGACGATCCTTCTTTCCTCCACCAGCTTCACGCCTTCGACGGAAACGGATTGCGGCCTTACGCTCCGGTGCATGTCAAATTGGCGAAAACCGGAGCGGGTGACGAAATCTCGTGGATCCGTCGAACCCGGCTGGACGGCGATGACTGGGGTGGATTTGACGTGCCGCTAGGGGAAGAGACTGAAGCCTATCTGGTGAAAATCAGGATAAACGGGTCAGTAATACGCGAACAGGTTACGTCAGAGCCGCGCTGGACATACCCATCAACGATGAAAGCCGCCGATGGCGTAACCGGCACTTACGAGGTTGATATTGCACAGATCTCTGCCAGCTATGGGCCGGGTCCCGCCGCACGCCTTCTGGTTGGGTAAGGCAAGCATGCGTCCTGTTCTTCATGGTGATGTGAGTTCCGCGGCGCGGGCGTTACTAAACGCGGCGCCTGCCGACCGGGAACGCCTGTGCACCAGAATGATCAACGAAGCTGAACTGGCCGACATTTATGTCGGCCAAACAGGCCGGTTACACCCGCTGTTTGGCAATGGATCATTGATGGCAGCGGCCCGAACCCGGTCATTGGTCGACGAGCCAAGCTTTGACGATTTTCAATATTGCCAGTGTTTTGAGATGGTTCTGCGATGCCTGGTTCAATTCCGCGTTACCCGGATGCGCAGCTGACGCACTTGCTGGCCGCTGGGTCAAGGTTCAGGCGACCCTCCGGAATCTCTTCGCCGCAATCCTCGCAATAGCCGAATTCACCATCTTTGATCCGGGTCAGGGCCACTAACAATCGGCGTGTTTCGATATCCCGATTTGCTTGCTGAGCCTTGGCCATGGCCTGATTTTGCAGGGCGTCCATCCGGCTGAGCCGCCCGACGGCCTGTTGGTCCAGTTCAACAACTGCCTGTGCCTCGGTTCCAAGCGCAGAGTGCTCGGCCAATTCGTCCAATCGCGCGTGGATACGGGCTTCGAAATCCTCTAACTGGGTTTCATTCATTTTCGTTGCCCTGCAGATCACGGGTTTGCGTTTGGTGATTTTCCAACTAAATGGCATTCTAGGCGCAGCAAAGGATGAAAAGCCATGTTCGAAACGCGCAGTCACGTGACCACCGTAGACCCTGTTTGGGATCGCATCACGATCGAAGCTCAGACGGCCGTCGAAATCGAGCCTTTGATGGGCGGGCTAGTGCATGCCTGTATTTTGCACCACCGCAGCCTGGAACGGGCGCTGTCCTACCGGATTGCAGCCAAGCTGTGCTCGAACGAAATGTCGATGATGGTACTGCGCGAGATCGTGGACGAAGCCTATGCCAACGACGCCACGCTGATCGAGGCCGCGCGCGCGGATCTGATGGCCGTCTATGAACGCGATCCGGCTTGCCACCGTCTGTTGCAGCCAATCCTGTACTTCAAAGGGTATCAGGCCATGCAAGCCTATCGCGTGGGGCACTGGTTGTGGCGCAAAGGGCGGCATGATCTGGCGTATTTCTTCCAGATGCGCTCGTCCGAGATTTTCGGGATCGATATCCACCCTGCGGCTAAGATCGGCAAGGGGATCATGATTGACCATGCGCATTCGATCGTGATTGGTGAAACGGCGATTGTCGGCGACAACGTCTCGATGTTGCATTCGGTGACCCTTGGCGGGACCGGAAAAGAAGAAGAAAAGCGCCACCCCACAATTGGCGACGGTGTGCTGATCGGCGCGGGTGCCAAGGTCCTGGGGAATATCTTAGTCGGCCATTGCAGCCGTATCGCTGCGGGTTCCGTGGTGCTACAGGAAGTTCCTGCGTGCAAAACCGTGGCTGGTATTCCGGCGAAAATCGTCGGAGAGGCCGGGTGCGATCAGCCGTCGATCTCGATGGACCACATGCTGGGCAAGGACCAGTAACTCAAATCAGTTCAAGCGATTGTTCTTTTCGATCAATCGCTTGCGACGCCGTTCTTCACGCCTCATTTTCCGCTCTTTTTTCCGTTTGGCGCGCTCGGCTTCGCGCTTGGCAGTTTCGACCGGGTCAGAGCTGAAGGCAGAATGTTCACCCAAATAGCTGTTGGGCTTTGCATAGGTGCCGGTTGGTACAGCGATCGCAATGGCTGCGACCAGCAAGAGTTTTGTCGAATGGTCGGAGAACATGGCGCACCAGTGTTTGAAGTTCCTGTACAAACAAGCTGGGTACTGCGTGTGATTGCGCAACAAATGCGTTGATCACAAACGCTCACGTTACAGTTGTGAACGGGGTGGGCCGCGCTGGTGGTTTTCAGCGCGGCCCGCTTAATTTCAGGCCAGCATGACCATCGGGTTTTCCAGATTGTCCACGATGGCCTTGAGCAGTTCAGCCCCAAGGGCACCGTCGATGACCCGGTGATCAACCGACATGGTGACGGACATCACGGTCGCTACGGCCAGCTCTCCGTCATCTCCGACGATCGGTTTTTTGACACCTGTTCCAACCGCGAGGATGCCCGCATGCGGCGGGTTCACGATGGCGTCGAAATTGTCGATTCCGAACATGCCGAGGTTCGAGACCGCGAACGTACCCCCCTGGTATTCATGCGGGGCCAGCTTGCGCTCACGCGCGCGACCGGCGAGGTCCTTCATTTCAGCCGAGAGCGCGGACAGCGACTTGGTATCGGCATCCTGCAGGACCGGTGTGAACAGGCCGCCTTCGATGGCAACCGCGACCGCTACGTCCGAGGGTTTCAATTGCAGAACCCGGTCACCGGCCCAGACAGCATTGCAGGCGGGAACCTGTTGCAGCGCGTTGGCGACGGCCTTGATGATGAAGTCGTTGACGCTCAGCTTTACGCCACGGCTTTCCAGCTGCTTGTTCAGCTGGCTGCGGAACTTGAGCAACGCGTCCAGCTTGATATCGCGGCGCAGGTAGAAATGCGGGATCGTCTGCTTGGCTTCGGACAGGCGGGCGGCAATGGTCTTGCGCATCCCGTCCAGCTTGATCTCTTCGTACGCGCGGCCCTCGTACATCCGGGCAACGGCATCCGCAGATGGTCCGGCAGGCGCGGCAGCAGCCGGGGCAGGTGCTGGCGCAGCAGCCGGAGCTGGAGCAGCGGCAGTTGCCGTGGCGCCTTCGACATCGGCCTTCACAATCCGTCCATGCGGGCCGGAGCCGGTGATTTGCGTCAGGTCCAGACCTTTTTGGGCTGCAATGCGACGGGCCAACGGTGACGCAAAGATGCGACCGCCATCCGCCTTGGCCGGAGCAGCCGGGGCAGGCGCCTCGGACGCCGCTGGCGCGGCAACCTCGTTGCCCGCGGCGGCTGCGGGCGCAGCCGCGGGTGTTGCAGCTAGTGTGGCCGCGATGTCACTGGCGCTCTCGCCCTCTTCCAGCAGCAACGCGATCGCGGTGTTGACCTTGACCCCTTCGGTGCCTTCAGAGATCAGGATCTTGCCGATTGTGCCTTCGTCGACGGCCTCGAATTCCATCGTGGCTTTGTCGGTTTCAATCTCGGCCAGCAGGTCGCCGGACGAGACGGTGTCGCCTTCCTTGACCAGCCATTTGGCAAGGGTGCCTTCCTCCATGGTCGGTGACAGGGCGGGCATCAGAATTTCCGTGGGCATCTGTCTGTCGCTCCTTACCGGTAGGTCACTTGTTTGACGGCTGCGATCACTTCTTCGGTTGTGATCAGGGCCAGTTTTTCCAGATTTGCGGCATAAGGCATCGGAACATCTTTGCCGGTGCAGTTGATGACCGGCGCGTCAAGGTAATCGAACGCTTCCTGCATCACCACGGATGAGATGTAGCCGCCGACCGAGCCTTGCGGCCAGCCTTCTTCGACGGTCACCAGACGGTTGGTCTTCATCACCGAGTTGATAATCGCGCCGGTGTCCATTGGCCGGATGGTGCGCAGGTCGATCACCTCGGCACTGATACCGTCCTCGGCCAGTTTATCAGCGGCTTCCAGCGCATATTGCATGCCGATGCCAAAGCTGACGATGGTGACGTCCGAACCTTCGCGCCAGATACGCGCCTTGCCCAGCGGGACCGTCAGATCATCCACCTGCGGCATGTCAAAAGAACGACCGTAAAGGATTTCGTTTTCCAGGAACACGACCGGGTTGGGATCGCGGATCGCTGATTTCAACAGACCTTTGGCGTCAGCCGCCGAATAGGGCATCACAACTTTCAGGCCGGGCACTTGCATATACCACGCAGCGTAGTCCTGGCTGTGCTGCGCACCGACGCGAGCAGCGGCACCGTTGGGGCCACGGAACACGATGGGGCAACCCATCTGACCACCGGACATATAGAGCGTCTTGGCTGCCGAGTTGATGATCTGGTCAATCGCCTGCATGGCGAAGTTGAAGGTCATAAACTCGACAATCGGTTTCAGTCCGGCCATGGCGGATCCGACGGCGATGCCGGCAAACCCGTGTTCGGTAATCGGGGTGTCGATCACGCGCTTGCTGCCGAACTCGTCCAGCATGCCCTGGCTGATTTTGTAGGCGCCCTGATATTCTGCGACTTCTTCGCCCATCAGGTAAACGTCTTCGTCACTGCGCATTTCTTCGGCCATCGCGTCACGCAGCGCTTCGCGCACGGTTTGCTGGACCATTGGTGCATCCGCTGGCCAGTCCGGGGAAAGATCCACCTTGGGTGCCGCAGGTGCGGTTGCAGCAGGGGCGGGGGCCTCTGCTGCCACGGGGGCAGCCTCGACCGCCGCCGCGCCTGCGGGCGCAGCCGCCGGAATGGCCGAGGCGTCTTCGCCTTCTTCAATCAGCACTGCGATGGGGGTGTTGACCTTGACCCCTTCGGTGCCTTCGGCGATCAGGATCTTGCCGACGATGCCTTCATCGACGGCTTCGAACTCCATTGTCGCCTTGTCGGTTTCGATCTCGGCCATGATGTCGCCGCTGGATACGGTGTCGCCTTCCTTGATCAGCCACTTGGCCAATGTGCCCTCTTCCATTGTGGGCGAAAGGGCGGGCATGAGAATTTCGGTTGCCATGTCTTAGTCGTCCTCTCAGGCGTAAATGTCGGTCCAGAGCTCTTCGACGGAAGGCTCGGGGCTTTCTTTCGAGAATTCGGCGGCTTGATTGACGATCTCTTTGATCTCTTTGTCGATCGCCTTCAGATCATCCTCGGTCGCATGTTTGCCGGTCAGCAGCAGCTCGCGCACATGTTCGATCGGGTCACTTTGCTCGCGAACTTTCTGAACTTCTTCGCGGGTGCGATACTTGGCCGGGTCGGACATCGAGTGGCCGCGGTAGCGGTAGGTCTTGATCTCGAGGATATAGGGGCCTTTGCCCGCGCGACAGTGTGCGACAGCCTTTTCCCCTGCGGCTTTGACAGCCAGCACATCCATGCCGTTGACGATCTCACCGGGGATGCCGAACGCTTCACCGCGGTGGTAGATATCCTTGGTCGAGGTCGAGCGCGCCTGCGCCGTACCCATGGCGTATTGGTTGTTCTCGATCACGAACACTACGGGCAGGTCCCAAAGGGCGGCCATGTTGAATGTCTCATAGACCTGGCCCTGGTTTGCTGCACCGTCACCGAAATAGGTAAAGGTCACACGACCGTTGCCCTTGTATTTGTCGGCAAATGCCAGGCCCGCACCCAGCGGAACCTGTGCGCCAACGATGCCGTGGCCGCCATAGAAATGCTTCTCTTTCGAGAACATGTGCATAGAGCCGCCCTTGCCTTTGGACAGACCACCAATCCGCCCGGTCAGTTCGGCCATCACACCGCCCGGTTCCATGCCGCAAGCCAGCATGTGACCGTGGTCGCGGTAAGAGGTAATACGCTTGTCACCTTCTTCAGTCGCAGCCTCAAGGCCGACGACAACGGCCTCTTGGCCGATATAGAGGTGGCAGAAACCGCCAATCAGACCCATGCCATAGAGCTGACCGGCCTTTTCTTCGAATCGGCGGATCAACAACATTTCACGGTAATATTCGGTAAGTTCTTCCGCAGAAACGTTTGGTTTCTTTGTGGTTTTTCGCGCAGCCATGTTGGCGATCTCCCCCTCTCGGCAAGATAGTTTAGCGTTAAACTATTTCATAAAGCATTTCCTGCTTTCTGGCGAGTGGAAATGTGACGCAGCATAGGGACAATCAGGGCGCGCCTAGATACATGGACTGGCATGTAAAAATCGCTGGATTTGTCGACGAAAACCCGGCCGCCGGGTCAGCGGATGACGATCTCATCCGAGCGGATCATGCCCAGCACGGACCGCGCCTGCTGATCCAGAAGATCCAGATCCAGGTAATTGTCCGACAGGCGGCGCGTCAGGTTTTCCATTTCCGTGATCTCGGCGTCAAGCTTGGTAAGGTCGCGCGACAGGGCGTCCCGTTCCGCTGCAATCTCGACCCGTCGGAACAGGCCATAGTCGCCCTGCACGGCGGCGAAGGTGAAATAAACACCCAGCGTTAAAGCCACCATGAAGAATACAACTGAGCCCAAACCGGGCCGATGGGAACGGGACACTCTGTTTACCGCCGTATGAAGTCTGCCTCAAAAACGTGCCCTTTTCGGGCATCTGCTTGCACTATGTCACAGGTGATTCGGCTTGTGAATCCCTCGATTCGCAATTTTTGAAGATCAGCAGAAAAAATATGTTCGCATGATGAATTTGTCTGGCGTGAAATGCGGTTATCGCCAGGCTTCAAGCGCTTGATTGCGCTGCAGGGTTTGTTCTTCCATGCAGGCCCAATAGAACATGGGGGCCGCGCTACCGTCGCTTTCCAGCTCAAGGTCACAGGTCGCGTCACGGCGTTTCAGCCAGGCGCGTTGCTCGGTCAGCAGGGTTTGGCCATCACCGCGTGTGTCCGATGCGGGTTTGACCTCGGACCAAAGGCGGTTCAACTCTTGATCTGCAACTTCCCATTTCTCTTTGGCGCAGAAATTGAGATCGAGCTGTGTGTGCCCTTCGCAGTGGGATTGAGCGAACGCGGCAGAAGGCAGAAGCATAGCGGTAAGGGCGGCAACGGCTTTCATGGCAGATCTCCCGGTTTAAGGGATAGTGTACCATGAACGCCGATTACCAGACAAAAGGGGCGTTACTGATCCAACGCGGCAACGCCGGGCAGCGTTTTGCCTTCCATCCATTCCAGGAATGCGCCACCGGCGGTCGAGATGTAGGAAAAGTCCCGGGCAGCACCGGACGCATTCAGCGCAGCGACCGTGTCACCACCGCCTGCGACCGACACAAGCTGTCCGGACCGTGTCAGCTCAGCTGCTTTCAGGGCGGCTGCATTGGTGGCGGCATCGAATGGTTCAATCTCGAATGCGCCCAGAGGGCCGTTCCAGATGAGCGTCCGGCTCTTGTCGAAAATCGCAGTGATTTCCGCGACGGTTTCCGGACCAGCATCAAGGATCATGCTGTCTTCGGGGCATTGATCAGCTGGCAGGATCTGATTGGGGGCGTGGGCTTCGAACTTTTCGGCGACCACGACATCGCGGGGCAGGACAATCTGACAGCCGGTTGTCTCGGCCTTGGTCAGAATCTCGACAGCGGTGTCTTTCATCGCCGTTTCAGCCAGCGATTTGCCGACGTTTACGCCTTGGGCAACGAGGAAGGTGTTCGCCATGCCACCGCCAATGATCAAGTAATCCACTTTTTCGATCAGGTTGCCCAACAGGTCCAACTTGGTCGAAACCTTGGCACCGCCTACGACGGCTGTGACAGGACGCTTTGGGGCTCCCAAAGCTGCTTCCAGCGCGCTCAGCTCTTGCTGCATCAGACGGCCAGCACAGGCGGGTAGCAACCGGGCCAGCGCCTCGGTCGAGCTATGCGCACGGTGTGCGGCCGAGAAGGCATCGTTGCAGTACACATCGCCCATCTTTGCCATGCCGGCAGCCAGTTCAGGGCTGTTCTTTGTTTCTGCAGCGTGAAAGCGCGTGTTTTCCAACAAAAGCACCTCGCCTGCGCCCAGGTTTGCCGCAGCGGTTTCTGCCTCGATCCCGACACAGTCATCGCCGAACCTCACCTTGGTGCCAAAGGCCGTCTCCAGCGTCGGAACAAGCTGCTTCAGCGACAGGTTCTGGCGGCGCTCTCCGCCCGGGCGTCCGAAATGCGCCAGCAGGATGGGCTTGCCGCCAGCGGCCAAGATGTCCTTAACGGTCGGCACGATGCGTTCGATACGGGTGGCGTCGGTCACGACCCCGTCGACCACCGGCACGTTGATATCCACGCGCACCAGAACGCGTTTGCCGTTCAGGTCCATGTCGTCCAGTGTTTTCCAGCCCATCGCGCAATCCTCGACAAATGTGAAAGTGACTTAGGCGGTTCTTTTCCTGCATTTTGCCCTCAGGTCAATGCGTCACTTGGCATTCGCGCGCCCTGCGCATAGGTATTTGCGCAAGATAAAACGACAGGAGGGCCTCATGGCCGAGATCAAGGATCCCGAAAACACAATCATCGTCGAACTCAAAGGCGGCAATGTCGTCATTGAGTTGCTGCCTGACGTGGCACCGCAGCACAGCGCCCGCATGAAGGAACTGGCGCGCAATGGCGAATATGACAACGTGGCCTTCCACCGTGTGATCGACGGGTTCATGGCGCAAACCGGCGACGTGCAGCATGGCGACATGGAAGACGGGTTCAACCTGCGCATGGCGGGCACCGGCGGGTCGTCTCTGCCGAACGTTCCGGCCGAGTTCTCGAAACTGCCCCATGATCGTGGCACTTTGGGCGCGGCCCGCTCGCAGAACCCGGATTCGGCCAACTCGCAGTTCTTCATCAACTTCGGCGACAACCATTTCCTGAACGGCCAGTACACCGTTTATGGCCGTGTCATCGACGGAATGGAGCATGTGGACGCCATCGTACGAGGCGAGCCGCCAGCGAGCCCTGACCGCATGATCAGCGTCAAGGTGGCGGCTGATGTATAAGCTGGCCGCCGCTTTTGCCTTGCTGGCCAGCCCTGCGCTGGCCACGGGTCTTGAGGTCGAGATCGAAGGTGAGGGGGCCAATGGCACAGTCACCATCGACCTGTTCGATGATATTGCGCCGAAACATGTTGAGCAGATCGCAGCTCTGGCCAATGAAGGCAAATACGATGGCGTGGTGTTTCACCGCGTGATTGACGGCTTCATGGCGCAGACCGGCGACGTGGAACATGGCCGTCTGGGTGGCGACATGCGCCGCGCCGGAACCGGTGGTTCCGACCGTGCAGACCTTCCGGCCGAGTTTTCGGATTTCGAATTCGACCGGGGCGTGGTTGGCATGGCGCGGGCGCAAGACCCCAACAGCGCCAACTCGCAATTCTTCATCATGTTCGAACCGGGCCCGTTCCTGAACGGCCAGTACACGGTTGTTGGTCAGGTGACCGACGGCATGGACGTGGTTGACGCGATCAAACGCGGTGAGGGCCAGAACGGCGCCATTATCGGTCAGCCGGACGTGATGAAAAAAGTCACCGTCACCGAATAATCCTTGAACCCGGCGCTGGCACCAGCGCCGGGTTTTTTGTTATTGGTCGATGAATCCCCTGATCGCTTGCGTATATGCATCAGAGTCTTGAAACGATGCGAAGTGACTGACGTCTTTCAAAATCAGCAGATCAGCATCAGGGATCGCCTCGGCAATCGCTTGCGAGTGTTCGGTAAGGATGGCCTCGTCATGTTCGCTCTGCACGACCAGAGTGGGCACAGTTACCGATTGCAGCCCCTCAAGCCCGCCGGGCTTTTCCGTGGCCCACATGGCCGCGACACCGCCCAGAAACGCATCAAACCCGTCCGGGGTGGGGGACATGGCGGCATAGTCCCCGGCCATCATGCCAACATAAGCCCCGAAGACTTCGTTGGTTTCGACTGAGGGATCGATCCCATCCAGCGTGACATTGCCCGCATGGGCGAAATGGCTGGCCAGACGGTCAGGCGCCGTGGTCGAAATCGTGTAGCCAATGTTGGCACCATCCGACCAACCGACCAGATGCACCTGTTCGACATTCAGATGATCCAGCAGCGCCAAATAGTCCTGCGCCAGCAATTCATAGCTGTAGGTGCTGCCGTCATTGGTTGACCGGCCATGCCCTCGGGTATCTGCCACAATCACGCTGTGGTCACTGGCCAGATCAGCCACTTGCGCTGCCCAGATATCGCCATGCGCCAGACCGCCATGGATCAGCAGCACGGGTGTGCCCTCTGCCGATCCATAGGTGGCGTAATACATGTCGATGCCATTCACGCTGGCGGTACCACTGGACGCGGCCTGGGGCATGGCGGGCGTTTCGGGGATTGTCAGCCAGGCATCCTGTGCCAGTCCCGCTGTCGCGGTCAACGTCATCGCAGTGACCATCAGTGTTCGAAACATGTCTACCTCCCTGGTTTCGCGTCGTCTCGTCAGGGATGATAGCTTAGGAAGAGGAAAGCGGGGGAAATAATCCCCCGCTTGGCCTTTAGTCGTCTGTTGTCATCGCCTTCCAGATCAGTGCGCCGATTGCGCCACCGATCAGCGGTGCGACCCAGAACAGCCAGAGCTGCCCAAGGGCAGGCGCGTCCGCGAATAACGCAACCCCTGTGGACCGGGCCGGGTTCACGGAAGTGTTGGTCACCGGGATCGAGATCAGGTGGATCAGGGTCAATCCCAGCCCGATGGCGATGGGGCCGAACCCGGCAGGAGCGCCGCTGGAAGTGGCCCCCAGGATGATGATGATGAAGAACGCGGTCATGACGATCTCGATCACCAGAGCGGACATCAGTGAATAACCCTCGGGTGATGCCTCACCATAGCCGTTCGAGGCAAACCCACCCACGCCTTCAAAGCCAGGCGCGCCACTGACGATCAGATACAAGACCGCAGCTGCAGCAATCGCGCCGATAACCTGAGCGATCCAATAGGGGATAAGGTCCTTGGCCGGAAACCGCCCCCCGATCATCAGCCCAAGGCTGACTGCAGGGTTGAAATGGCCGCCCGAGATATGCCCGACGGCATAGGCCATTGTCAGAACGGTGAGGCCGAAGGCAAAGGAAACGCCCAGCCAGCCGATGCCCACATCGGCGACCCCGGCGGCCAGAACGGCGCTGCCGCAACCGCCCAGAACCAACCAGAACGTACCGAAGAACTCGGCCATGAGTTTTGATGACATGAAAAATCCTCCTGAAAACACTAATTTAAGACTAATTCGAAAATGATGTTTTGTGAAATGATTGGATAAGGGGAAATTTCACTGGCAAAGGTCAGGAGTGAGGCGGTGGGAGCCTCTACACGCCTAAGCCCAGGTAACCGGGTCCAGTCGGAACAGTTTGGCAAGTTGGTCATAGACCTCTGGTGCTTCGGATTTGAGGTCGCGGGGTTTTTCAAAGAACACCTCGACGGAAACGGCAAAGAACTCTTCATGGCCGGTTGCACCATAGGCGTCGATTACCGTGCGCCGCCCGCTTTCGACGGCGCGGACAAGGGTGTCATAGGCAGTCAGAAAGACACGCTCCCACTCGGCAAAGCTTTGCCCGTCGCTCAGGATCGGAACACCGTTGGTGCCACCGGACAGATCGTCTATCTGGTGGGCAAACTCATGCAGGACGACGTTCTGCCCGTCATGGTCGTTCAGCGCGCCCAGCTTGCTGTGGGTCCAAGACAAAATGACTGGCCCACGGTCCCAGCTTTCCCCGGTGCGCACGATCTCTTTCTCGCTGACGACGTATCCTTCCTGTCGGCGCTGCCGAGATTTAAAAGCGTTCGGGTAGATCAGGATCGTTGTCAGGTGATCGTACCAGAGGTCGCTGTTTACAATAAGCAGACAGGCCTGCGCGGCGATGGCCAGTTCCATCTCTTCGGTTACGTCCAGCCCGTCGCAACCAAAGAAACGAACCTGATCCAGAAACAGATTCACCTTGCCGTCCAGTTTGACACGCAGATCAAGGGGCAGGCGGCGGATCAACGGCACTTGCTGCTCGATGAGGATGCGTTGGTGGTCTGTCAGGGGCGTGGACAATAACTGTTGGCGCGCCTGGGACTTGGACCAGTAGCGATACAGGAGAAAACCGGCGATAAGCGCCAAGGCGGTGAAAAAGAACAACATAGAGGTCACTATAAGGACGCGCCGGGCGGTTGGAACCGGAAAACCCAATCGTCCCCGTCAAATGAAAAACGCCGCAGGTTTCCCCACGGCGTTCTAAGCTTTAGAAGGTGGTCCGCGCTACTGTTTGACCTCGGCCGCCGGGTTGGCACCCGCCTTGCCGTTGCGGCCCGGGTTCAGAGGGTCGTCCTGACGCTGAACCGATCCTTCGAAATGCGCGCCGCTTTCGATCGCGATGGTCTTGTGGATGATGTCGCCTTCGACACGTGCGGACGAGGTCAGGCGTACCTTCAGACCACGGACGCGGCCCACGATACGACCGTTGATCACGACGTCATCGGCGGTCACTTCGCCTTTGATGGTAGCGGTCTCACCGATTGTCAGCAGATGCGCACGAATGTCGCCTTCGACAGTGCCTTCGACCTGGATATCGCCCGAGGTCTTCAGGTTGCCCGTGATGTGCAGGTCCGAAGATAGAACCGATGCCGGTGGCTTGGGCTTGGGCGCGGTGCTGGCCTTGTTTTCTGCCGGTGCAGGGGCCGCCGGTGTCGCCGGTGCAGCGGGTTTTGCCGCCTCGGGTGCAGTGGACGAGGGCTCGTTGATTTTGCTCTTAGAAAACATTTCTCGCAGCCTTGATGTAAGTCATTGGGTTAACAGGTTTTCCGTTCACGCGAACCTCATAGTGCAGATGCGTGCCGGTCGACCGTCCGGTGCTACCCATATCAGCAATATGATCCCCGCGCGAGACCCTTTGACCAACCTTCACGCGTATCTTCGTGTTATGGGCATAAAGTGTCTCAATTCCGAACGCGTGTTTGATTTTTACCAGCCGTCCAAACCCGGACTGCCAGCCGGCATGGGTGACCACACCGTCGGCGGTGGCAAAAATGTCGGTGCCATGGGCACCTGCGAAATCAGCGCCGTTATGCATGCGGCGACCACCTGTCTTGGGGTCTCGACGCGTCCCGTAACCGCTCGTGAAACGTACGACGGAATTGACGGGGCTTGCAAACGGCGCTTTCTCTGCTGCAATTCGATACAGGTTCAACTGATCCATCTGTTGCAACAGAGTATTTGCGCGGATCTCGTCGGGGGTCAGTTCCTCACCGCGCGTGCTGAAAGAAATAGGGGTTAGGGGGCCGCCCATGCCGCTATAGCCGCGGCGGACTTCTTCGATGATGCGGTCGGTGGGCATACCGGCCTGACGGAACATCTTGTCCAGTGGTTCGACCGAGATCACCATCGCCTCTTCCAACTGGCGGAAGATCTCGTCGCTGCGTTCCTGCATCAGCCGGATTTCCAACTCAAGATCGTCACGCTGTTCCAGCGCGTCCTTGGCATTGGCGGCAATCTGGTCGCGTTCCTCGGCGGTGCGGGACAGCGCTTCGGTCATAAAGTTCATCTGTTCGGGGTTGGCGACGGCGGCCATGTACATGTCGCCTTCGCCCGCTTCCTGCTGAAGCGTGACCAGTTCTGTACGTGCTTCTTCGCGCTGTTTCATGGTGGCGCGCAGCGTCGTCTGGATAACTTCGATCCCGGTCTCAAGTTCGCGGCGGCGGTTTTCTGAAGCCAGCAGTTGCGACTGCATGGCCGAAATCCGATCGAGCGCGGCGTTGAACCGGTCCTGCGCGGCCAGGGCCTCGTGCGCACGCACGTCTCGCTCTGCGGACATGATGTTCAGGCGTTCCTGATAGGTTGCCTGATCGCGCTTGGCCTGTTCCCGGAAGTTGCCCGATCCGATGCTGTCCATCAGAAGGATCGCAGTCGCAACGGCTGTCCAACCCACGAACAGTGCAACGCCAGCGACGGCGACAACTTGCGTTTCCGAGCTTAGCCGAATGAAACGCGTATCATTGTCTGATTTAAGAAAGACACGGCGTTCGGGAAAATGCCGCTCAAACAGTGAGTGTAATTTGATTGCCAGACGTGTTCTCACGCGTCTCACCTCTCCATCCCCATGATCGGGAGCGGTCGTGAGTGATAGCCGTCCCTTGGGCGAAGTGCATAAAGCGGCATTTTGTTTTGGGCAAGTTTGTTAACTTACCGACCCTGCGTTACTGGTTTTTGCCGCCGATTCTAGGCGAGAAATTGCCGATATCGTCAACTTAAGCCCGTTATTGCGTCTGTCCTGGCAATGGCAAGTCCTCCGTCAGAGGCCAATAGAAATCCGGCGGCAGCCCAGCCTCGGCCCGTTTTTCTTCATTAAACGGGGGTTTCAGGACGCCATGGAAATACTGGCGCACCAATTGATGAAACACATCCTTGGGATCCGCGTTTTCACGCCCACACAGGAAGTGGAACCATTTTGAACCATAAGCCACGTGGCCCACTTCTTCGGCATAGATGACCTCGAGCGCGGCAATTGCCTGCTCGGCTTTGGCCTTGCGGAATATGTCGATCATGCCGGGTGTCACGTCCAACCCGCGCGCCTCAAGCACCATAGGGACAACCGCCAATCGTCCCATCAGATCTTCGGCGGTGTCTTCAGCGGCGCGCCACATCCCGGCATGTGCGGGTAGGGCGCCATAGTGGCTGCCCATGCTTTCCAGACAATCGCAGACCATCTCAAAATGCCGCGATTCTTCTTCGGCGCATTTGACCCAGTCATCGTAGAACCCGATCGGCATCGGCACGTGGCCAAATCGCGCGATGATGTCCCAATGCAGATCCACGGCGTTCAGCTCGATATGCGCAACTGCGTGAAGCAGGGCGATACGCCCGGCCTCGGTTCCGGGCTTGCGCTTTGGAACCTCACGCGGTGACAGCAGCTCGGGCTTTTCCGGGCGGGCAGGGCTCAGCGGCGGCGTTGCGGTTCCCACCTCAATCTCGGGCGCGTCGCCCTTGCGCGATGCGAACCAGGCGGCGGCATGGCGTTTGGACAGGGTGGTCTTTTCACGGCCATCCGCTGTTGTCAGGACTTCGGTCGCCATCTGAGTCAGTGTTTTGGACACCGCGTTGTCTCCGCTGATTGAGGTGGACGGCTCTTAAGCCGGATGGCGGCCGTGGTCGAGAGGGTTACAGGGCGTGCACCGCCGCAAGCACCTCGTCCACATGGCCGGGGACTTTGACCTTGCGCCAGACGTTGGCGATCTTGCCTTCGCCGTCGATCAGGAAGGTCGAGCGCTGAATTCCCATGGATTTCTTGCCGTACATGTTCTTTTCAACCCAGACGCCATAGTCCTCGCAGACCGAAGATCCTTCATCCGACAGAAGCGGAGTCGTCAGACTGTGTTTGGCGACAAATTTATCGTGCTTGGCGATGCTGTCCCGCGAGATGCCGAAAACTTGAGCCCCCGCATCGGCAAAGGCCTGAAGTTGTTCCGAGAAACCGATGGATTCCTTGGTGCAGCCCGGCGTATCATCGCGGGGATAGAAAAACAGAACGACGGCACCGCCGCGCAGGTCCGAAAGGGTCACTTCGCCACCGCCGTCGCGGGGTAATGTGAAATCAGGGGCGATGTCTGTCACGTCGGGCATTGGAAACTCCGCTAAAGGATTTTAAGTGCTGCCCGGCATAATAGGGCGACGCGAGCGGGTTGAAAGACTTGGATAAAAAATTGGCTCAGCACGAAGACGCAAGTGGCGACCGGCCCGAGACGCCTGTCCGCCGCCGGTCACGCCGTCGTATCGCCGCACGCTGGAGCATTGGAACCTTGTTTTTAATGTGCCTGCTGGTCGGAGCGGGCTGGTTCTTTCTGATCGGAAAACAGCTGCACGCGCCGGAATGGGTAACCAAGAAGGTAGAAGCGCGTCTTGAACGCAGCCTTGGCGGTTTGAAATTCACCTTTGGGGACGCCAGCTTTATCGTCAACGATAAGTGGCGCCCGCGAATCCGGTTAACGGATGTGACCATCAGCGATGCGGCGGGTCATCAGATCGCTCAGATATCGGATTTGCGGACACGCCTGTCGATGCGCGAATTGCTGCGCGGCAAGATCAGACCGCGGCGGATCACTATGCTGGGCGCGCAGATTGCTTTGACCCGTGGTGAGGACGGTGCGCTGTCGCTAACGGTTGGGTCGGGCAGTGCCCCGGTGCAAAAAGCTCCGACGCTGGCACAGCTGATCGAAGAATCGGATGATGTGTTCCTGTCCCCGTTTCTGTCAGGTTTGCGGGCGGTCGATCTGGAATCGCTGACGCTGGATTATCAGGATCTGCGGTTGGGGCGGGCCTGGGTGTTTGACGGTGGGCATATCTCGATCATCCGGGACGGGGATGAAATGCGGCTGGCGACCGGATTTTCGGTTCTGACCGGGCGCGATTACGCCAGCACGATCGAGGCGAACTATACCAGCGTGCTTGGTACCCCTCAGGCGAGTTTTGGGGTTTCGATCACCGATCTACCCTCGGAAGACATTGCCACTCAAAGCGTTGCACTGGCGTGGTTGCAGGTGCTCAATGCTCCAATTTCCGGCGCGTTACGGGGCAGTGTCGATGGGCAGGCCGCGCTGGGTCCGCTCTTTGCGACGTTGAACCTGGGCGAGGGTGTCTTGCAGCCCAGGCCCGAGACGCGCCCGATCGGATTCGAATCCGCGCGCGCCTATTTCACCTATGATCCCGCGCGTCATGTTCTGGAATTCAACGAGGCCTCGGTCGTGTCCGACGTGGGGGCCGTGCAGGCCGAAGGCAAAGCCTATTTGAACGGGGTCGAAAACGGTGTTCTTGAAAGCCTGACATCACAGCTGACCCTGAACAGTATCGATATCTACCCTGGTGGTCTGTTCCCGGAATCGCTGGAAACCGCGCGGGCGGATGTGGATTTTCAACTCAAGCTGGCTCCGTTCGAGCTGCAGCTGGGGCAGTTGACCATCACCGATGCCCTGCATGAATTGCACGCAACAGGCAGGTTGATCGGCCAGCCCGACGGCTGGGATGCCGCGTTTGATGCGCAACTGGACAAGATGGCGTCCGAGAACCTGTTGCGATACTGGCCCGAAAGACTGGCACCGAACCCGCGGAAATGGGTGTCGGAAAACCTGTTCGAAGGTCAGTTTTCGGATGTCGAATTTTCACTGCGCTTGCATCCGGGCAGTAAGCCGGACCTCTATCTGGGCCTTGGTTTCGATGAGGCCAAGATCAGGTTTGCCAAGACCTTGCCGCTGATCCAGGACGGGCAAGGCCGGCTTAGTCTGTTGAAAGACCGCTTTACCGTCACGGCTGAAAAAGGGGTTGTCATCGCCGATCAGGGTGGCGCGGTGGATGCCTCGGGAACCTCGTTCATTATCCCGGATACAACTGCCAAGGGCGGAACGCCTGCGATTGCTCGGATCGAGGCGAGCGGCAGCGTCGAGGCGGCTCTGTCGCTGCTGGACCGACCACCACTAAGCCTGATGTCCAAAGCCAACTTGCCGGTTGATCTGGCGGCTGGTGACGTAGGCTTGTCAGGCACCTTGTCATTGCCGCTGAAAAAGGGGCTGAAGTTTCACGACACCGAATTCCACTACACCGGCGAAATCGACAATGTGCAAAGCGACAAGCTTGTACCTGGCTATTCGGTCAGCGCTGACCTTTTGAACCTGTCCGGCAATCAGACCGAGGTAGAGATCGACGGCTACGGCTCGTTCGGCCAGGTGCCTATGCAGGTCGCGTGGCGCCAGCCCATTGGCGGAGACGGGCCTCAACGCAGCGAACTGACGGGCCAGATCGAACTGTCGCCTTTGCTGATGAGTGAACTGAAGGTGCCGCTGCCGCCGGGCATGCTGACTGGAAAAGGCACAGCGGATATCACCGTTGGAATCGGCGCGGATGAACCCGTCACACTCTCTGTGACCTCGGACCTTGCAGGGGTCGGGATGGCGATTCCTGAACTTGGTTGGCGCAAAGGGACGGGGGCGACCGGAAAGATGACACTGGACGCCACGCTGGGTGAAAAGCCCAAAGTGGATGATCTGACGCTTGATGTCGCGGGGCTGCGCACTAAAGCCTCGATCTTCTTCCGGGACGGGGGTGCCTTTGACCGGATTCGGTTCAGTTCGTTTGATCTGGGCAACTGGCTGGCGGTGCCGGCCGAACTGATCAACACCGGCGGTCCGGTTCCCAATATTGTCGTTCAGGGCGGTGTCATGAATCTGGGTCGCGCAACCTTCGGCGAGGGCGGTGGCGGAGGAGGGTCAGGCCCCGGTCCAAGGATCGATGTTCTGTTGGACCGCCTGCAGGTGACCGAAGACATTGCACTGACAGGCTTCCGGGGCGCGTTTCAAACCACAGGCGGGGTGAACGGCTCCTTTACGGCCAACGTAAACGGCGGCACGGCGGTCGGCGGCCAAGTGAGCCCGCGCGACAGCGGCAGCGCCGTGAACATAAAGTCGAAGGACGCGGGGGCCGTCCTGCGGTCAGCTGGTGTGATCACCCAGGCGCGTGGTGGCAGTTTGGATCTGCAACTGGAACCGGTCAGCGCGCCGGGGAATTATGATGTGATCCTCAAGATCTTAAACACACGCATTACCGACGCACCGGCAATGGCCGCGCTATTGGACGCGATCAGTCTAGTCGGACTTTTGGACGAGATGACCGGGCAGGGGATCTTTTTCTCGACCATCGACAGCCGCATGCGGATCACCCCGACCGAAATCAAGGTTCTCAGCGGCAGTGCCGTTGGCCCGTCTATCGGCTTGTCCTTTGACGGCACGATCGACACGGTTGCGGGCATGCTGAACCTGCGTGGCGCGATCTCTCCGATCTACCTGGTGAACGCAATCGGAAGTGTGTTTACGAAAAAAGGCGAGGGGGTCATCGGGTTCAACTACAGCCTGACCGGGCCGCTTACGAAGCCAAAGGTTTCCGTAAATCCGCTGTCTGGCCTTGCGCCACTGTTCCTACGAAATTTACTGCGCGCACCGGCCCCGACTGTCTCAGATGGCCCCAACGCGCTGCCGAGAAAGCCGGATGAGCCCAAAAAGACCTTTGGTTCCCCGCCCCGGGACAATTGACCCGGATGGGCTGTTGCTGATTCCGATGCGGAATTGTATGGCGCGGCTATGAAACTCCGCGATTTTGATTTCCATCTGCCCGAAGACCGGATTGCCACACGTCCCGCCAGCCCGCGCTCATCCGCGCGCCTGTTGGTGGCCGAAGGTGACGCGATCTCGGATGCGCATGTTTTTGATCTACCCGACTGGTTGCGGCCGGGTGACAGATTGGTGCTAAACGACACGCGCGTCATCCCCGCGCGTCTGAACGGACGGCGCCATCGCGACAGTGCACAAGGGCCGGTGTCTGCCGCGATCGAAGCCACATTGTTGGACCCGCAGGCTGATGGTACATGGGCAGCCCTGATCAAACCGCTGAAGAAAGTGAGGCTGGGCGAAGACATTCAATTCTCGGATCAACTGAGCGCCACGCTGGAGCGGGTTGAGGACGGGCAAGCCTATCTGCAGTTCAATCTGTCGGGCGACGATTTTGATGCTGCTCTGGAGCAGGCCGGTGCAATGCCTCTGCCGCCTTACATCGCGGCCAAGCGGCCTGCGGATGAACAGGACAAGACGGATTACCAAACAATCTGGGCCCGCAATTCCGGTGCGGTTGCCGCCCCAACGGCGTCGCTGCATTTTGATGAGGCGTTGATGCAGGCGCTGGGCGCGCGCGGCGTCGCAGTCACTCATGTCACGTTGCATGTGGGCGCGGGCACCTTTCTGCCGGTCAAGGTCGAGGACGTGACGACCCATAAGATGCATGCAGAGTGGGGCAGCGTCAGCAACGCCGCCGCGCAAGAGATCCGCGAGACCAAAGCCGCAGGTGGCAGGGTCATCCCGGTGGGCACAACGGCGTTACGGCTGATCGAAAGCGCCAGCCGGTCGGGCCAGATCGAACCATGGGAAGGTGAGACCGATATCTTCATATATCCCGGCTTTCAGTTCCACGTGACCGACGCGTTGATGACCAATTTCCACCTGCCGAAATCCACCTTATTGATGTTGGTGTCGGCCCTGATGGGGCAAGAACGCATGCGACAGGTGTACGCGCATGCGATTGAACAGAAATATCGGTTCTTCTCTTACGGGGATGCGTCGCTTTTGATCCCGTAAGGGACGCGTTGTCGGGATCGAATCTTTCCAATGTCGTAGACAAGCATGACCAAAGCCGTTTTTGATTGCAAAACGGTGTCACAGTCTAGGTCGGAATTTTTCGGAGGCCCCAATGATTCAGGTCCTTTCCAGCGCATGGGCGCTATTGCTTGGTATGGGCCTGTTGATGGTCGGAAACGGCCTTCAGGGGACAATCCTGGGTGTTCGGGGCGAGATCGAGGGGTTTTCGACCCTTCAGATGTCATTCGTGATGTCGGCCTATTTCGTCGGATTTCTTGGCGGGTCACGCCTTGCACCCGAAATGATCCGGCGTGTCGGACATGTGCGGGTCTTCGCGGCGCTGGCATCGTTCATTTCTGCCGTGATGATCATGTATCCGTTGATGACCGACCCGGTTATCTGGATTCTGGGCCGTGTCGTGATCGGGTTCTGTTTCTCCGGAGTGTACGTCACTGCGGAAAGCTGGCTCAACAACGCGGCCAGCAACGAGAACCGCGGCCAGGCGCTGTCTCTTTACATGATCTTCCAGATGACAGGCATCATCAGCGCACAAGGGTTGGTTCTGTTGGGCGACCCGGCCGGGTTCGATACCTTTGTAATCGCCTCCATTCTGGTTTCGGTCTCTTTTGCGCCGATTCTCCTGTCGATTTCACCGACACCTGCGTTTGACACAACCAAACCGATGACTTTGCGCGAATTGTTCGGGTATTCGCCTTTGGGCTGTGTTGGCATGTTTCTTTTGGGCGGCGTGTTCTCTGCACAGTTCGGGATGGCGTCGGTATACGGTGCCCGCGCGGGCCTGACACTGGTCGAGATTTCGACTTTTATTGCCACATTCTATATCGGTGCTCTGGTCTTGCAGTATCCATTGGGATGGATGTCCGACCGCATGGATCGCCGTTTCTTGATTATGCTTGTTGCAGGGGTCGGCAGCTGCGCGGCATTTGTGGGCTTGGTGTTCGGGGTGACGTTTCCAATCCTGCTGGGCGCGGCCTTTGTGATCGGCGGTATGTCGAACCCGCTTTACTCATTGTTGATCGCGCACGCGAATGACTTTCTGGAACACGAAGACATGGCCGCAGCGTCAGGGGGGCTCTTGTTCATCAACGGCATGGGGGCCATTGCGGGCCCGTTGATCACCGGTTGGCTCATGGGGGATGCGGTCTTTGGTCCTCCGGGCTTTTTCCTTTTCATCGCAGTCCTGCTGGTCGTTATGGCGGGCTATGCGCTCTACCGTATGACCCAGCGGGCAGCGATCCCGGTCGACGAAACGGGCACCATGTCGCCGCTCTATCCAACGGCGTCCCCAGTTGTGATGGAATTGGCGCAGGAGGTGGCCATTGAGGCCGCAGAAGCCGAGCAGGAAACGCAAGATGTTGCCTAGAACACGAAATTATGTCGCAAGTGTTGCAATAATTTACTGTTACAATTCTGTAAAACACACTTAAATGAATTTAAGTCCCTTGGGGGGGAAACACGACGGAGTTAAGGGCATGGCAAGTCCTGAAGATGTATTGAGTTTTTGGTTAGATGAGGTTGGTCCCAAGGGTTGGTATCTGCAGGATGACGCATTGGATGCGGAAATCCGCGACAGGTTCCTGACCACATGGGAGGCTGCGAGTGAAGGCAAGTTCTCTCTCTGGCTGACCTATCCCAGCGGTGCATTGGCGTACATCATCCTGATGGATCAGTTTCCACGCAACATGTTCCGAGGAAGCGCTGAGGCCTTCGCCTCAGACCGCGTAGCGTTGTCAGCAGCGAAATGTGCGGTGGACAAAGGGTGGGATATGAAGATCGACGAACCGGCCCGCCAGTTCTTTTATCTTCCATTGATGCATTCGGAAAACCTGTGTGACCAGGAGCGCTGTGTGCGCCTGATGTGTCAAAACATGACCGATGGCGACGACGGCAACCTGTTGCACGCAAGGGCGCATCGCGAAGTGATCCGCAAGTTCGGTCGGTTCCCATACCGCAACGACGCTCTCTCGCGGCCCATGACCGAGCACGAGGCCGCGTATGTCGACATGGGCGGATATGGCGCGACTGTGCGCGAGCTGCAGACAGCCGGCTAGGACGCCGGCTCGCAGCCTCGGATTGCAATGATCCGGTCGGCAACAATGTCGGCCGAATTTTCAATTGCAGTGTTGATTAACTGGTCCGGGGCCTCGGTCAACTCGGCTATTCTCGCCTGCGCAGCTTGCAGGTTACTCTCCAAATCATTCAGCCTTTCCAAAGCTTCAGACAGATTTCGGGCGGTGGCACTATCGGCTGCTGTTCCGCTAAGCTGAAGGGATGACAGGTCGCTGCGCAACGCTGTCAGTTCACCGCGTATCCCTTGAACGTCTTCCTTCAGAGGCGCTACGATCTGGACCTTCTCGGCAAACTTGACGGTAATGTCGTCGACTGTAGAAGCCAGCTGCCACCCCAGAAACAGGCATAGTGCAATTAGGATAAGCGTCGCATTCAGCAATGCAAGCAACAGATCTTTAAGTGTCTTGGCCATGGTAAGCCTTTCGAATGACTTGGGTTTCACAGAGTCCGGACGGGCCCGGTGCGTATCTTCTAGCCATAGGTTCGCGCGCGGTATAGGCTGAAAACAGCGCATACCGCGCCAGTTTACCCTGCGTCTGTTTTGTCGCGGGAGCAATATATTGATGCATTCATGAAATTAGTTTAATGGTAAACTAATTTCTGAATCGACCTGCGCCGAGAGGGAAACATGGCAGCACAATCTTTTGATCTGATCGTAATTGGTGCCGGTCCCGGTGGTTATGTGGCCGCAATACGTGCGGCTCAGCTGGGCCTGAAGACCGCCGTGGTCGAACGCGAGCATTTGGGCGGTATCTGTCTGAACTGGGGCTGTATCCCGACCAAGGCGCTGCTGCGAACCTCCGAAGTGTTCCATCTGATGGAGCGGGCCAAGGATTTCGGCCTGAGCGCTGACAAGATTGGTTTTGATTTGGATGCGGTCGTCAAGCGTTCGCGCGGCGTTGCGGCTCAGTTGTCGGGTGGCATTGGTCATCTGTTGAAGAAGAACAAAGTGACCGTCGTCATGGGCGCGGCAACGATCCCTGCAAAAGGCAAGGTCACCGTCAAAACCGACAAGGGCACCGAGGAGTTGACCGCCAAGAACATCGTTCTGGCTACCGGTGCGCGGGCGCGGGAACTGCCGGGGCTTGAAGCTGACGGTGATCTAGTCTGGACCTACAAGCACGCGCTCCAGCCACCGCGGATGCCAAAAAAGCTGTTGGTTATCGGGTCTGGCGCAATCGGAATCGAATTCGCCAGTTTCTATAATACGCTGGGCGCAGACACGACCGTGGTCGAGGTCATGGACCGGGTCCTGCCGGTCGAGGACGCTGAAATCAGCACGCTGGCCAAGATGGCCTTTACCAAACAAGGCATGACCATCATGGAAAAGGCGATGGTCAAGCAACTGGACCGCGCCAAGGGTAAGGTCACGGCGCATATTGAGGTTAAGGGCAAGGTTCAAAAGCACGACTTTGACACCGTGATCTCGGCAGTCGGGATTGTCGGTAACGTCGAAAACCTTGGACTCGAGGCCTTGGGCGTCAAGATTGACCGCACCCATGTCGTCACGGATGAATTCTGTCGCACGGGTGTCGACGGCCTTTACGCAATTGGTGATATCGCGGGCGCGCCCTGGCTGGCGCATAAAGCCAGCCATGAAGGTGTCATGGTTGCAGAATTGATTGCCGGTAAACACGCTCATCCAGTGAAACCCGAAAGCATCGCCGGCTGCACCTACTGTCAGCCTCAGGTCGCATCGGTTGGGTACACCGAAGCCAAGGCGAAAGAGCTTGGCTATGACATCAAGGTCGGCAAGTTCCCGTTCATTGGCAACGGCAAAGCCATTGCGTTAGGTGAGCCCGAAGGCCTGATCAAAACGATTTTCGACGCCAAGACAGGTGAACTACTGGGCGCACACATGATCGGCGCAGAAGTTACTGAGTTGATTCAGGGCTACGTAGTGGGACGGCAATTGGAGACTACTGAGGAAGACCTGATGAACACTGTCTTCCCACACCCGACCCTGTCGGAAATGATGCACGAAAGCGTGCTGGATGCCTATGGCCGTGTGATCCACATGTAAGAATGGGGGCTCTGCCCCCGTCGCCCGTACCGGGCGACTCCCCCGGGATATTTTTAGCCAGATGAAGCAAGGATCTTTAATTCATCTGGCCTTTAAATATCCCGGAGCGCGAGGCAGAGCCTCGCAAGTATCTTATTTATTCAATGCGTCCAGTATGCGCGCCCACGAGCGAATGCCCTTATGGAAACTTTTCACGTCATACTTTTCGTTCGGTGAGTGGATGGCGTCGTCGTCATTGGCATAGCCGACCAGCATCGAGTCCAATCCCAGAACCGAATCAAAATAGCCAACCACCGGGATCGAACCGCCCATGCCGGTAAAGACCGCTTCGCGGTTCCATTCATCTGATAGTGCGCCGCGCGCGGCCTCGAATTCTGGGCGGTCAAGGTTCATCACCGATGCCGGAGCCCCTTCGAGATCGTTGTCCCAGACGACTTTTGCGTCGGGTGAAAGGCGGTCTTCGACGTGTTTGCGGATTTTGTCGCGCAGGCTGTCAGGATCCATATCCCCAACCAGGCGGCAGGTGATCTTGCAGTGCGCTTCGGACGGGATCACGGTTTTTGATCCTGCACCGTTATAACCGCCCCACAAACCGTTCACTTCCAGCGTTGGACGTGCCCATTGCTGTTCCAGTGTGGAATAGCCCTTTTCACCATGCGGTTGCGAGTAACCTACAGAGTTCAGGTATTCCGCCTCATCAAAACCGCAATTTTCCCATTGGCGGAGCTGCTCTGCGGGAACTTCGTGTACACCTTCGTAAAACCCGTCAACGGCCACGCGACCGGTTTCGTCGTCGTAGAACGAGGCGACGATCTTCGACAACTCACGCAGCGGGTTCAGGCCCGGGCCGCCATAGTGACCGGAATGCAGATCGATGCGCGGACCGACGATGGTGAATTCATCCTTGAGCATGCCCCGCAGTTGCGAGGCTATGGATGGCACACCCCGCGAAACCATTGAGGTGTCGCAAACCAGCGCAAGATCGGCTTTCAGCTCGTCCTTATTGGCTTCGAGGAACGGTACCAATGAAGGTGATCCGGATTCCTCTTCTCCTTCGAAGAAGAACGTAATGCGGCAGGGCAGGGTGCCGTGGATCGCCTTCCATGCGCGGCAGGCCTCAACAAAGGTCATCAACTGGCCTTTGTCATCCGAGGACCCTCGGCCACGGATCACCTGTCCATTTTCGGTTTCTTCCAATGCTGGGTCAAACGGATCGCGGTTCCAAAGCTCCAGCGGATCAACGGGTTGCACGTCATAGTGACCGTAAAACAGAACGTGCGGGCCGTCGTTGTTCTCGCCCACATGGCCAACGACCATCGGGTGGCCGGGGGTTTCGCGTTTTTCGGCCGCAATGCCTATGCTTTGCAGATCGGCGACTAGCCAGTCGGCGGCCTGATCGACCTGCTCTTTATAGGCTGGGTCGGTTGAGATCGACGGGATGCGCAGAAATTCCATCAATCGGTCGATGGACGTGGACAGATCGGTGTCGATCCTGCTCAGAACAGCGTCTAGCGACATGAGCTTCTCCTGAATGGCGTGAACTGCTGCGGAACCTATCAGCACCGGCGGCGCCGTCCAGTGCGTATCGGCAGGATTTGCAGTATACTGGAGGAAACAGAATGTGTGGCAGGGTTATCGCCTGCGTCGTTTCCTCGCGTCTTATGGCCGTAACTTTACTTGTCGGGGGGCGTGAACAGGGATAATTGATACAGATCAATGCTGCGACTCCTGCAATGCCACTAGGCAAGGTACTCAAGGGGAAGCAAACCGCGGGGACGACTTGATCCGTCATCCGGGGAAATAACGGGTTCGACAAACAGCACGTCTATGTCGGGCACAGAAGGAGATACTGGTGGACTATACTGCTCAGCTCGATTCAGCGATTGCCAGGCTGCATGACGAAGGCCGCTATCGGACCTTTATTGATATCGAACGCCAGAACGGTCATTTCCCGCATGCAGTACGGACGCGTCCGGACGGCTCGCAGCAGAATATCACGGTGTGGTGTGGAAACGACTATCTGGGTATGGGCCAGAACCCGGTTGTTCTGAATGCTATGCATGATGCCGTTGATGCTGCTGGTGCAGGTTCGGGCGGAACGCGCAACATCTCGGGCACTACTGTCTATCACAAGCAACTTGAGGCTGAACTGGCGGATTTACACGGCAAAGAGGCGGCGTTGCTGTTCACCAGTGCGTATATCGCGAATGACGCGACACTCAGCACGTTGCCGAAACTTTTCCCCGGTCTGATCATTTATTCCGATGCGCTGAACCATGCTTCGATGATCGAAGGCGTGCGCCGCAATGGCGGCGACAAGCGTATCTTCCGCCACAACGATGTCGCGCATTTGCGTGAACTGCTTGAGGCCGACGATCCCACAACCCCTAAGCTGATCGCGTTCGAGTCCGTCTATTCGATGGACGGTGACTTCGGCCCAATTGAAGAGATATGTGATCTGGCCGACGAATTTGGCGCGCTGACCTACATCGACGAGGTGCACGCGGTTGGCATGTACGGCCCGCGCGGTGGTGGCGTGACCGAGCGTGATCGTCTGGCGCATCGCATCGACATCATCAACGGGACCCTTGCTAAGGCCTATGGCGTGATGGGGGGCTATATCGCCGCCAGCGAGAAAATGTGTGACGCTGTGCGCTCTTACGCGCCAGGCTTCATCTTCACGACGTCGCTGCCTCCGGCCGTTGCCGCCGGTGCTGCCGCTTCGGTGGCGTATCTGAAAGGTGCGTCAGAGTTGCGTGAGCAGCATCAGACACAGGCCAAGGTGCTTAAGCTGCGCCTGAAAGGAATGGGCCTGCCGTTGATCGATCACGGCAGCCACATCGTACCTGTGATCGTCGGCAACCCGGTACACACCAAAATCCTGAGTGACAGGCTGCTGGATGACCATGGAATTTACGTCCAGCCGATCAATTTCCCGACTGTGCCGCGCGGCACAGAGCGCCTGCGCTTTACCCCGTCTCCGATACATGGACCGGGTGAAATGAACCGATTGATCCAGGCGATGGACGAACTTTGGTCACATTGTGCGCTAAATCGCGCCGAACTTGCCGGATAACCTCACGCCAAAGTGTGCAATGCGTTTGTCGCGTGTTAAGCTTACGCTAACAAAAGAAACGCACGAATCGTTAAGTAGGCGATTCGCCGTTGGCGTGTAACACGCGCAAGGCAGAATGGGGCAGCAGGGATGATTGGGCGCAGATCACAGCGCGATTCCGAAGAAAACACGGACGTCAGGCCGAAGGGCTTTGACGACTATGAGGTGCGACTTGGCGACAGGATGCGCGGCGAACGCGCGACCATGGGTAAGTCTCTTCTGGATGTTCAGCGCGAACTGCGGATCAAGGCCAACTACATAGCTGCAATCGAAGACGCTGATCCTGATGCGTTTGACACACCCGGCTTCATCGCCGGGTATGTGCGTTCCTATGCACGCTATCTGGGCATGAACCCGGATGATACCTTTGCCACGTTCTGCGCCGAAAGCGGGTTCGAAGTGGCCCATGGCATGTCGGCCGAGGCTTCGGTTGTGCGCAAACCATCTGGCGGGTTGCCCGCGCGGGGCCCGATGGGGCGCGATCCGTTCATCTCGCCGAATACACCTTACATCCCGGGCAGGGAAACTCTGGTCAGCCAGATTGAGCCGCGCGCCATTGGCTCGTCTCTGGTCCTGCTGGCGGTGATTGGTGGCATTGGCTATGGCGGCTGGGCGGTTCTGAACAAAATCCAACAGGTTCAGGTTAGCCCGGTTGAACAGGCCCCGGTTGTTCTGTCTGATCTCGATCCACTGGATGCGGTACGCGCGCCGGTTGAAATTGCCGAAGCAGCAGAATCCACAGCACCGACCCCCGAGGCGCTGGATCGTCTTTATCGCCCACAGGCGCTGGATGTTCCGGTTCTTGTGGCACGTGACGCGCCGATTGCCACATTGGACCCTCGCACTGTCGGAACGTTCCGCCCGCCAGAGGCGCCCCGGATCGAAGTGGCCGAGGTGCACACTGTTGAACGCCTCGCATTGCCGCAGGTGGTCGAACAGGTTGATACCGCGCTGAAAATCGTGGCCGTAGCACCATCGTGGATGCGTATTCGCGCCGCTGATGGAAGCGTTTTGTTCGAAGGCACATTGGGCACGGTCGAGCAGGGCAATACATTCGAAATTCCGTTGACCGAAGAACCGCCGCAACTGCGCGCAGGGGCTTCGGGTTCCGTCTATTTTTCGATGAATGGTGAACATTTCGGGCCTGTTGGCGCGCCTGGCACAGTGACGAAAGGTGTTCTGCTGTCCAAGGACGCGGTTGCCGAACGCTATGAGATCGCCGATCTGGAATCCGAACAGAACAGCGCCCTCAAACAATTGGTGGCCGAACTTCAGGCGGAAGTACCTGAAACGCCGGCTGAGTGATCTGGCCATTGCGGTGGCCGGGTAGGCGGACTATTTAAAGACGCAACTCAGGCAGCTTTGGACCCGTCCTCATGTCCCTTAATCACGTCCGCCCGTGGCGAAACATCTATCGCCGCAAATCCCGCCAGATCATGGTTGGAAATGTTCCGGTCGGGGGCGACGCACCCATTGCTGTCCAGACGATGACGAACACCCTGACAACGGATGTTGCCGGGACCGTTGCGCAGGTTCAGGCCGCAGCAGAGGCGGGTGCCGATATCGTGCGGATTTCCGTCCCTGATGAGGCGTCATCGAAAGCACTGAAAGAGATCGTGCGCGAAAGCCCGGTTCCTATCGTGGCCGACATTCACTTTCACTATCGTCGGGGCATCGAAGCTGCCGAGGCGGGGGCCGCATGCCTGCGCATCAACCCGGGCAATATCGGCGATGAAAAGCGTGTGAAAGAGGTTATCAAGGCCGCACAGGACCATAATTGTTCGATCCGGATCGGCGTGAACGCCGGTAGTCTGGAAAAGCACTTGCTTGAGAAATATGGCGAACCGTGCCCCGAGGCGATGGTTGAAAGCGGGTTGGAGCATATTCGTATCCTGCAGGACAACGACTTTCACGAGTTCAAGATCAGTGTGAAGGCCAGCGACGTCTTCCTGTCGGCTGCGGCCTATCAGGGCATTGCCGAGGCCACGGACGCGCCGATCCACCTAGGCATCACCGAAGCTGGCGGACTGGTGTCTGGCACCATCAAATCGGCCATCGGGCTGGGTAATCTGCTGTGGATGGGCATCGGCGACACGATCCGTGTCAGCCTGTCCGCTGACCCGGTTGAAGAGGTAAAGGTGGGCTTCGAGATTCTGAAATCTCTGGGCCTGCGCCATCGCGGCGTGAACATAATCTCGTGCCCGTCTTGCGCGCGGCAGGGGTTCGACGTGATCAAAACGGTCGAGGCGCTGGAACAGCGGCTGGAACACATCAAAACGCCGATGAGCCTGTCGATCATCGGCTGCGTGGTAAACGGCCCCGGTGAGGCGCTGATGACCGATGTCGGTTTCACCGGAGGTGGCGCTGGATCGGGCATGGTTTATCTGGCAGGTAAGGCCAGCCACAAGATGTCGAACGACCAGATGATTGATCACATCGTCGAAGAGGTCGAGAAGAAGGCCGCTGAACTGGACGCCGTGGCTGAGGCGGCGGAGTGAACCGAAAAAAGTGTTTGCGGTCTACGCTTCTGGATACCCTCAGAAATGTGACCCTCGCTTTTCTGATAGGTTCTTGACCATGCTAAATAAATCCCACGCGCTGATGGCATTGATGCTGTTGGCACAACCCAATCTCGGCTCGGCAAGGGACTATCCTACTCTTGTTGGGGATACGATTCATCAGGAATGCCAAACGGCGAAAGAGATCGCAGACTGGGCGTATCGGTCGACCCTTCCTGATATTATGTGGCCGGATTTTGCTCCGGCGGACTCAAATGCGCAGATTGTTCTGTCCCGGCTAAACGACTTTGATGACAGGTCTGGTCCGCTTATCAGTGGCGGATACACGATGTACGACCCGGGGTTCTTCGAGAGAAAAGAACCAGAAGAAAACCCTAGAAAATATGATGAGTATTATTGGCAACGCGAGCCGCAGAACGGTAAGCGACTCGTGATTTGGTCCTCAAACCACAGCTGGAGAGGAAACTGGTTTTATCTCTATTACTTAGAACAGGATCAGAGTTTTGAAGAGTTTTATGAAACCTTATGGCTTTCACCGCGTGGCGAAATTAACGTGCCATCCCTCCTGGAAAAAGACCAATGGGATGCCCCAACGGTATTGAAACGCGCGACGGTCGCAGGGGCTTCGCTGTGGGTAATCAATCAGAGGAAACAACATGCAAAATGGGGCATCTGGGACGTCCTGATTCCTGTGGCTGAAGAGATGGTTCAGCCTTGCTGGATCGACTTCACGCCAAACCTCCCAACTGGCCTTGACGCTTTGCCCACTGCAGTCAAGCGTTTTGCCAAATTGGCAGACGAGGCTTTGGGTCCTGGAACAGGCGAAGGTACGCTTGCACCGACCTCACGTATTCGCGCGGGGGTCGCAAGGAAATGGACGCTGATCAGCGAACGACCCTGGGCGCTGACCCGATCCTTGTACAATACGCGCAAAGAGGTTGAGGGCGGTCTGGAGGTTTGGGCCAGGCAGATGCCCGCAAGGGCGATCGTTTATCGCAAGCTGAAACGCGAATACGACAAGGCAGTGCCACAGCTTGCAGATTTCCTTAGGACCCGTTTCGAAATTGATCCGGGGCAGGCAGACAAATACAGCGCGTTTGCAATGGATTACATGTTACGCAGCTACTTTGTCTTCCACAGTCCAAATGGTGCAAGAACCTCAACTTTCACAAATCCGTGGCCCGAGGCAATACGTTAGATCCAGCAGAGCGCATTTTGACGAATGTGAAGGGCAGGGGCGGCCAAAACCGCCCCCTTCATTCACCCCTGTTCTGCGCGCACACCGTCCGCAATCTGCTTCATCTGATCCGCTGGCAGGAAGCCGCGCAGCATTTCGGTGCCCAGAACAAATGAAGGCGTTCCCGAAATTTGCATACGCTGCGCCAGCGCACGGGTCTGACCGATTTCATCCGTAACCTGCTCGCTGTCCATGGCCGCAATGATCGCATCGCTGTCCAGGCCCAGGCCATCCGAGATCCGGCGCAGGGAGACTTCGGAAGGCTCTCCACCGAATTCCATCAGCGCGTCATGGACCTGTTTGTAAGCGTCAGCGCCGGCCACATGTTTCGTAGCTACCGCAAAGCGCGAAGACAGGACCGAGGCGTCGCCCAAGATCGGGAATTCCTTGATTACAAGGCGGATGTTGCCATCTTCGGCCAACAGGCTCGCGACTTCGGGCACGGCGCGGCGACAGTAGCCGCAGCGGTAATCCATGAATTCGACCAGCGTGATATCGCCATCCGGGTTGCCGCCAACCCAGCTATAGCCGTCGTTGAACAGCTCGTCCGCATTCGCGGCGACCAGTTCCTTGTCAGCAGAAGCTTCGGCCACAGCGTTGCGCTGTTCAAGAATGTTGATCGCTTCGATGATCACTTCGGGGTTTTCCAGAAGGTACTCGCGCACCTGCACACCGAACTGCTCGCGTTCGGCATCGCTCATGGTGCTCAGGTCCAGGGCCTGCGCGGGGCCGGTGATCAGGGAAAGCCCGAGAAGGGCGGGTGCAGCATGTCTGAGGATCATTTCCGGTTCCTTTTCTTTTTCTTCGCTCGTTCCGAGGCAATCAACACATCCTGTGCCCGTTGCCAACCAGGTGAACCTTCGGGCAATTGCCCGACGGCGCGTTTTGCGTGAATGCCTGCATCGACCAGGCGGCCTTGCAGGGCATAGCGTTCTGCGGTCACAGCCGAGGCCATGCCGTTATTTCCGACCTTGGCATAAGCCATTCCAAGATCCTGCATCAGTCGTGCATTGCGATAGTCCCGCGCGCGCGCCTTTTCAAGAACCTTCAGGGCGTCGGTCGTCTGCCCATCTGCCAGCAAGGCGCGCCCGTACCCCGCCAGAAGCAATGGATCATTCGGAGACATCTCAACTGCCTGTCCATAAGCTTTAATTGCGTCGGATAATTTTCTGTTTTCCAATAGAATCTGCCCTTTTAACTCATAAAAGAACGGATCATCGGGCCGGATTTCCAGCGCGCCGTCGATCGCTGCCCTTGCGCGGGCCAGATCGCGGTTCTGATGATGGGCGGCAGCTTCGCGCATCAGGCGTATGTCCTGCGCGCTTTCCTCTTTCAACCGGCGCAAGGTCCAGCCCGGTGAACGCAGGAAGGCCGATAGCTTGCCCTTGACCCGCGCGAACCAGTAGTCGGCGTTGGGGTTTGGTGACGCATGATCGCTGAACTCCCCCACAAACGCCTCAGCGGCGCGCAGCCGTTCGCGGCTGGTGGGGTGGGATCGCATATAGGGGTCTTGGTTGGCGGTGTTCAGCAACTCCTGACCTGCAAACTTTTGGTGAAGGGCAACCATTCCGTTGGGTGAGATCCCCGCCGCGCGCAGGTAGCTGGCCGAACTGCGGTCGGCTGATGCCTCTTCTGCCCGTGTGTGCCCCAGGAAACTGCGCAGGGCAGACGCGGATGTGCCTGCGGCGATTCCCGCTGCGGCCTCGCCACCACCTGCGGCTGCGGCGATTAGGGCCAGCGCAGTACCCAGCTGGGCTTTGCGCTGCGCTGCGCGCATATTTTCAACCCGTCTGGCCAGATGGCCATTGGCGATATGGGCCGCCTCATGTGCGATCACGGCCTGCAGCATCTCGGGGCTTTCGACGGTCAGGATTAGTCCGTAATTCACGTATATTGCGTTGTAATCAATGACAAATGCGTTGAATGTACTGTCATTGATGACCAGAATTTTCACCCGGTTGGTGTTTAGCCCGGCGGCCCGCAGGATGGGAAAGGCCAGTTCGCGCAGCCCGTGCTCGATATCGGGGTCGCGGATCAGGCTTTGAGCGCTGGACTGAAACGCACTGCCCATCCATGTCACTGCAATCAGCAACAGGGCCGGGATTGACGCCAGCCTGGATAAGCGTTCAAAAGCCATGGCTGCAACATGGGAGATGGGCATGAGAAACTCAACCCGATCCGGGGTCGATCCCTTCATCGTGATGGACGTGATGGAGGCCGCGCGCCGCGCTGAAGAGGCCGGGCGGCACATCATCCATATGGAGGTCGGCCAGCCGGGAACGGGCGCGCCCAAGGGGGCCGTTCAGGCCTTGGCCAAAGAAATGGACCAAGGCCCGCTGGGCTATACCGTGGCTTTGGGCCTGCCCGCGCTGCGGCAACGGATCGCAAGCCTGTACGGTGAGTGGTATAACATCGATCTCAACCCCGACCGCGTCGTGGTCACACCCGGGTCGTCCGGCGGGTTTCTGCTGGCTTTCACTGCCCTGTTCGATAGCGGCGACCGCGTCGGTATCGGCGCGCCGGGCTATCCGTCTTACCGGCAGATTCTGAAAGCGTTAGGTCTGGTTCCTGTCGATCTGCCCACTGCACCTGAGAACCGACTGCAACCCGTGCCATCCGATTTCGCAGGGCTCGACCTGCAAGGCCTGATGGTTGCCTCGCCTGCGAACCCCACGGGCACGATGCTGGATCACAGAGCCATGGGCGCGCTTATTGACGCCGCGCAGGGGCAGGGCGCTTCGTTCATCAGCGATGAGATTTACCATGGGCTGGAATATGAGGCCAAAGCCGTCACCGCGCTGGAACTGACGGATGAATGCTATGTGATCAACTCGTTTTCCAAGTATTTCTCGATGACCGGCTGGCGCGTTGGCTGGATGGTGGTTCCCGAAGATCAGGTGAGGGTGGTTGAGCGGATCGCCCAGAACATGTTCATCTGTGCGCCGCACGCCAGCCAAGTGGCTGCGCTGGCGGCAATGGATTGCAACGATGAATTGCAGACCAATCTGGATGTTTATCGTCGCAACCGCCAATTGATGCTGGAAGGGCTGCCCAAGGCAGGTTTCACCAATATCGCGCCGCCGGATGGGGCGTTCTATGTCTACGCCGACGTCTCGGACCTGACCGACGACAGCCGCGCTTTTGCGGCCGAGGTGTTAGAAAAGGCGGGGGTAGCCGTCACGCCGGGGCTGGATTTCGACCCGCTGCGCGGTCATAAGACGCTGCGGTTTTCATACGCGCGCTCGACGGCGGACATCGAAGAGGGTCTGCAGCGACTGCACCGCTTTATGGCGGATCGCGGTGCGATCACGGAACAGGCCTGAGCCGTTCACAACGGGCCCCGGATGCGATAGAGTGCCAGACAAACGATCTCGGGAAAACTTGAGGCTATGAGCAGGATCATTTATGCCATTGCGCTGTTTTGGGCGCTGTCGACTGCCGCAGTCGCGCATGACTTCAGCGCGCTTGCGCGCGTGTTACCGGATGACAGTCGCATTGTGGACGAAGGTCGCGCAGGGGTGAGGGTCGATCTGGGCCTCAGCCAGGGCGTTCCTTACCGCGTATTCACATTGCAAGATCCCTATCGCATGGTACTTGATTTTCAAGAGGTTGACTGGACCGGACTTGACCGCGAAGCGCTTCTGCAAACCGATCGTATCAGCGGTGTTCAGTTCGGAGCATACGTTCCCGGTTGGTCTCGGATGGTTCTGGAACTTGGAGCGCCCTTGGCCGTCGACCGCGCCGAGATGAAAATTGATCAAACGGCTGGAGGCGCGCAACTGTCGTTGCTTCTGCAAGGAACCGATTTCGATTCATTCGCTGCGGGCGCAGGCGCACCCCGTCAACAAGGTTGGGATTTGCCCGAACCCGCAGTGACACCGGCCCAGCCGCGACGGGGCGGGGCAGGCGCGTTGCGGGTCATGCTGGACCCAGGCCATGGTGGCATCGACCCGGGGGCCGAGGCGGACGGCTTGGACGAAAAGACCCTGATGCTGACCTTCGCGCGCGAACTTCGCGAGCATTTGTTGCGGACCGAAGGGTTCGAAGTGGTGATGACGCGGGTTGATGATCAATTCGTCTCGCTCGAAAGGCGCATCGCGCTGGCACATCGGGCCGGTGCAGATGTGTTTGTCTCATTGCATGCGGATATCCTGTCCGAAGGGCGGGCGCATGGGGCCGCAGTTTATACACTGTCAGACGAAGCATCAGATGTGGCCAGTGACAAGCTGGCCGAACGTCATGACCGGGGTGACCTGATCTCGGGGATCGATTTGAGCGGTGCGGACGATCAGGTGGCCGATATCCTGCTGGATATCGCGCGGCAGGAAACCAAGCCCCGAACTGATGCGCTGGCCCGTGCGCTGGCTGATGGCATGACACAACAGGGCGGCCCGATGAACAGCAGGCCGATCCGCACGGCGTCCTTCTCGGTTCTCAAAGCAGCGGATATTCCCTCGGTTCTGGTCGAGCTTGGATTTCTGTCCAGCCCCCGGGACCTGCAGAATATTAGGAACCCGGAATGGCGCATTGGAATGGCGCAGGGCATTGTTGATGGTCTGCAGAAGTGGCGGCAGGACGACCTGATCAAAAGATCCCTGATTGGTCAGTGACCCTGCGACGTAAACCGGCTATTATTGGCCATCGTGTTTTGACCCTGCGCCGGGCCATCACTATATAGGCGTCACCGCGAGTAAAAGGCAGTAACGTGATCCGTTTCATTCTTTCGATTTTCGGGGCGATCTTCAGCCTCGTGACATTGGGTATCTTCATGGCCGCGCTGGTCGTCGGCGCGATCTTCTGGATGTATGGCCGCGACCTGCCCAGCCATGAATCGTTGGCGCAGTACAAACCGCCCACGATCAGCCGAATCTATTCCGGCGAAGGTCAGTTGATCGACGAGTTCGCGCAGGAACGCCGTTTGTTCACGCCGTCCGAAGAGATTCCTGATCTGGTTAAGCAGGCCTTTATTTCGGCGGAAGACAAGAATTTCTACAGCCATCAGGGCTATGATCCGCGCGGCATCATCGCTGCCGGTGTTGAGGCGGTGAAATCCAAGGGGGAAACCCTTCGTGGTGCATCGACCATTACACAGCAGGTGATGAAGAATTTCCTGTTGTCGGGCGACAAGCGCGTTGAGCGAAAGATTCAAGAAATCATCCTCGCCACCCGGCTTGAGGATACGCTGGACAAGGAACAGATCCTCGAACTTTACATGAACGAGATCTTTCTAGGTCAGAACTCTTATGGTGTGACCGCAGCGGCACAAACCTATTTCAACAAGACTCTGCAGGAACTGGCTCCACATGAGGCTGCGACGCTGGCCTCCATGCCCAAAGCTCCATCGAAGTATCACCCTGTTCTGCAAAAAGAACGTCTGCTGAACCGCCGCAACTATGTGCTGCGGGAAATGCGGCAGAACGGCTATATCGATCAGGCGACCTATGACGTCGAAGTGGATATGCCTCTGCGGTCTGTGCAAAACGGCGACTTTGAAAGCTTCCGCACCGCGCTGCCGCCGCGTGATTATTTCACCGACGAAATTCGCCGCCAGCTGAGCGACGATTTCGGCGAGGGTGAATTCTTTACCGGCGGCTTTGCTGTCCGCGCCTCGGTTGACGAGGAAATGCAGCTTGAGGCCGCCAAGGCCTTGCGTACCGCACTGCAAAAGTATGACCGCTCGCGCGGGAAATGGCGCGGGACGGGTGAGGTTATTGCGGAAGAAAAACTGACCGACGAAACTCAGTGGCGCGAAGCATTGGCCATCATAGAAATACCCCGTGACGTTGTGCTTCCGACGCAGTGGTATCCGGCTGTTGTGATGAACGTCGGTGAACAGCAATTGACCGTGGGGATCGAGGACGGCCCGGCCGACGGCATCATCCCACGTTCCGATATCAAGTGGATGCAGGGTGATTTCGCGGCGAACTTCAAACGTGGCGACGTTATTCTGGTCATGGCCGGGGAAGAGGGCCAGTGGTCTGCACGTCAGGTGCCCGAAGTGCAGGGTGGCTTTGTAGCAATGGACGTGAACTCGGGCCGTGTTCTGGCGATGCAGGGTGGGTTCTCGTATCAGGATTCGGTGTTCAACCGCGCCACGCAGGCGCAGCGCCAACCCGGTTCCAGCTTTAAGCCTTTCGTCTACGCGGCTGCACTGGACAGCGGCTATAGCCCCGCAACCATCGTTGTGGATGCACCGATTGAGGTGAACACGCCGCAAGGTCTGTGGCGGCCCAAAAACTCTTCGAACAAATTCTACGGCCCAACACCGCTGCGTACGGGGATCGAACAGTCGCGGAACCTGATGACCATCCGTCTTGCGCAAGAGGTGACCATGCCAGTTGTCGCGGGCTATGCCGAACGGTTCGGTGTTTATGACCGTATGGGTGCGTTCCTTGCGAACTCGCTGGGGTCGGAAGAAACAACGCTGTACAAAATGGTCGCCGCCTACGCGATGTTCGCCAACGGCGGCGAACGGGTGGAGCCCACTCTTGTCGACCGTATTCAGGACCGGTTCGGCAAGACGATCTATCGCCATGACGACCGGCAATGTCTGGATTGTAACTCGGCCTGGCTTGAGCCGGACGAGTCGCCCACTATTGAGACGAACCGCTCTCAGGTCATGGATGCGATCACCGCGTATCAGCTGACGTCGATGATGAAAGGTGTGGTGGATCGTGGGACTGCGTCCAGTGTCGTCAATCTGCCGGTGCCGACTGCGGGTAAAACGGGAACGACGAACGAATCCAAGGATGCATGGTTCATTGGCTTTACCTCGAACATCGTTGCTGGTTGCTATATCGGTTATGACCGCCCGCGTCCGATGGGGCGGGGGGCCTATGGGGGCACGTTGTGCGGACCAGTGTTCCAAAGCTTCATGGAGAAAGCGGTCGAGAAATACGGTGGCGGTCCGTTTGATGTGCCCGAAGGTGGCCACTTCATCAAGATCGACCGCTTCAGTGGCGCGCGCCTGCCTGCCGATGCTTCCGGTGACTATGTCGTGGCTGAATATTTCCGCGATGGCGTCGACGGCTTTATCGACCGTGTCTATGACGGTGGCTTTGCGATGGGCTCTGACCTGCCTCTGTTCGAAGAGGCCAACTCGGGCCGTCAGGTTACCACGTCGACTGGCAACACAATCACTGTTGGCCCCAACGCCAGCCAGGGTGATCTGCAGGGCGGCGGTCTTTACTGATCCGCTGCCTGCAGGAGGAGGTTCAACAGGTCTTCTTCCGGGTCATTTGTGACCGTGCCATCTACGCGCCAGAAGATCGACAGAGCACATTTTGCGGCTGCCCATTTGGCAAGTCGCTTTTTGTCAACCCGCAAGGCGGTCGCGTATAGCGTCAGGCCAGATTCAATCTGTTCGGGTCGCCGAACCAACTCTGGCATGCCTTTGGGGTGGCGCAGGGCATTGGCCAGCTCAAAAGCCGGATCGCCGATGTACCCTTTGGCGTCAAAGACCCGAGGCCCGGCGGGTGTCGCGATCACGTTGTCATGATGCAGATCTCCGTGCAGCGGAACAAGCGTATCCTGCGTGTCCAGAAGGTGACGGCCAATGCTGATCGCTTGCATCATGTCGTGCCTTAGCCCAGTCGGGCAATCGTCTGAGAATTGGCAGTCGAAAACTGGCGCGAAGACTTCCTGAAGCGGTTTCAGCCCGGTCGCGTTGATGGTGGGGCTTTGGTGCAGTTGATCCGCTGCCGTCGCCAGACCGCGTATCGCATCATCCGGGCGGCCTGACCGCGCGATGTCCCCAAGCGATGGTCCTTCAAGCCATTCCGTCAAAACGGCGTTGGGGGCCTCGGCCAGTATGTGCACAGCGCCCCGGTTACGCCACAGATGCATCAGGTGCGGACCAGCTGTTTCATTGCCACGGTTTGGACGGCGATAGATCTTGAGGGCGGCAAGCGTGTTGTCCAAAGTTCGGACCTTCCACACATGTGCATGCCCGGTATTTGCGACGGGCTGTGCGTCTTCCAATTCCCATCTGGTCAGAAACTCGTTTAGCGCGTTTTGCATTCCCGTGTCGCCCGTCTTGTGGTGGCCCGCGCCTCTTGCTATCACGCAGGCCTGATTGAGCAAGTTGGGACAAGACCATGCGCGCCGAAACCCAGAACACCGTGGCGGAAATCGAAAAGTCACTGGAGCTGCTGGCGCAGCGTATGGACTATGAGACCGCCCCTCATCGTCTTGAGGAATTCAATGCGCGCGTTGAGGATCCTAACCTGTGGGATAACCCTGAGAATGCGCAGAAACTGATGCGCGAGCGTCAGATGTTGGTCGATGCCATTGAGACCTACGAATCCATTAAGACCGATCTGAGCGACAATATCGAGCTGATCGAACTTGGTGAGGTGGAAGAGGACGAAGAGGTCGTCAACGACGCCGAGGACGCTATCAAAAAGCTGGGGGCGAAGGCCGCCAAGAAAGAGCTTGAGGCGTTGCTGGATGGTGAGGCCGATGGCAACGACACCTTCCTTGAAATTAACTCGGGCGCTGGTGGTACGGAAAGCTGCGACTGGGCCTCGATGCTGGCACGGATGTATGTCCGCTGGGCTGAGAAGAAGGGGTACACCGTCGAGCTGCAATCCGAGACCTCGGGTGAAGAGGCGGGCATCAAATCGGCTGCGTACAAGATTTCCGGCCATAACGCCTATGGTTGGTTGAAATCCGAGAGCGGCGTGCATCGTCTGGTGCGCATTTCGCCATTTGACTCGGCGGCCAAGCGGCACACATCCTTCAGTTCGGTCTGGGTCTATCCGGTGGTCGACGACAATATCGAGATTGAGGTGAACCCGTCCGAAATTCGCATCGACACATATCGGTCTTCGGGCGCGGGCGGTCAGCACGTGAACACCACGGACTCGGCGGTTCGGATTACGCACATACCGACCGGGATCGTCGTGACCAGTTCTGAGAAGTCGCAACACCAGAACCGCGATATTGCCATGAAGGCCCTGAAATCGCGCCTGTATCAGCAGGAATTGGACCGCCGCAACGCGGACATTAACGCGGCACACGAGGCCAAGGGTGATGCGGGCTGGGGCAACCAAATCCGGTCTTATGTTTTGCAGCCGTATCAGATGGTCAAGGATCTGCGTACCAACCATGAGACGTCTGACACCAAAGGTGTATTGGATGGCGATCTGGATGGGTTCATGGCTGCCACCCTTGCGATGGATGTGTCGGGCAAGAGCCGCTCCGAAGCGCAAGGCGACGGCTGAGACGCCGCAAGGGGGCGCTGCCCCCGTCTCCGCAGGCGGAGACTCCCCCGGGATATTTTTGGCCAGATGAAGCGGATCCGTACGCTGTGGTACGTAAGGTAAAAGATATATGTAAAACACGGGTTTAAATGGGGTTGTGGCCTCGTTAGGCTGATCGCGACTTGGTAACACTGAATGCGATGGGTCCCGGATGGATTTAAGTCAGACAACTGCAACTGCCTTATTGGCGTCGCTTTCGACCCGGCGTCTTTCTGCCGCTGATTTGATGCGTGAAACCTTGGATCGCATTGCGGCGGTCAACCCGCCTCTGAATGCGATTGTTGCGCTGCGCGATGAAGAGGCGCTGATGGCCGAGGCGCGTGCGCTGGATGCGGGACCAGTGACAGGCCCGTTATATGGGCTGCCGATCGCGGTCAAAGACCTGGTGAATGTCGCTGGAGTAGTCTCGTCGCAGGGATCACCGCTGTATCGCGATCATGTGCCAGAAAGGGACGATCTGATAGCGGCACGAATGCGGGCGGCCGGCGCAATCCTGATCGGTAAAACAAATACGCCGGAGTTTGGCTTGGGTTCGCACACGTTCAATCCCGTTTATGGCGCCACACGTAACCCATATGACCACTCTAAGACATGCGGTGGATCGTCGGGCGGGGCAGCGGTTGCGCTGGCCACCGGGATGGTTGCGCTGGCGGATGGCTCTGACATGATGGGCAGCCTGCGCAATCCGGCGGCCTGGAACAATGTCTATGGGTTTCGCCCAAGTTGGGGACGTGTGCCGCCTGAACCGGTGGGCGACGTATTCCTTCACCAACTGTCCACGCTTGGCCCAATGGCACGAGCCCCGGAAGATCTGGGTGTGTTGTTGGACGTGATTTCAGGGCCTGACCCGCGGCATCCTTCAACCCCGCACAATGCTGCAATGTCCCCGGTTCAGGCGGCCGATCTGTCCGGAATGCGGATTGGTTGGCTGGGCGACTGGGGCGGGGCGTTCCCGTTTGAGGATGGTATTTTGGACCTGTGCCAGGATGCGCTGTCCGTTTTCGCACAGCAAGGGGCGCAGGTCGAAGCTGTTGCGCCGCCCTTTGATGCGGAACGCATATTCGAAAGCTGGTCAATCTTACGATCCTGGAGCGTGGCGGCCAGTCTGGCCCCGCAGTCTGAACAGCGGGCGCAGTTGAAGGACACGGCACAATGGGAGCTTGACCAGGGGCAAGCCCTGACGGCGATGCAGGTGCATAAGGCGAGTGTTGTACGGTCGGATTGGTTCCGGCGCGCGGCTGCACTGTTCGAAGAGTTCGATGCGCTGATCCTGCCATCCACTCAGGTCTGGCCGTTTGAACTTGAGCTTCCGTATCCCACCGAGATTGCCGGTAAAAGCATGGATACCTATCACCGCTGGATGCAGGTTATGATTCCGGTCAGTCTGATTGGCTTGCCGTGTCTGTCGGTGCCGGTGGGGTTTGGGGCAGGCGGGTTGCCGATGGGCATGCAGGTCTTTGGCCCGCGCGGCGCGGATGCGGATATATTGTCAATCGGGGCCGCGTATCACGACGCGACCGGGTGGCCACAAAACCGACCGGCTTGAGGAGAGCGCCGGAAACAGGAGGAGAGACAGAGCATGGAAAAACCCTTTGGGGTTCCGGAAATGGGACCTGTGGATACCGGAATGCTGCGCGAGGCATTGCGCCGTGCCTGGGCTGATTTTCGTCGGGCACCTGTTTTTGGCCTGTTGTTCGGTGGGTTCTATGTGTTGGCTGGCTTGGCCATGGCGTGGGTCACGGTGCAGACGCAGACGTCATTCTGGCTGGTGCTGGCCACCATAGGATTCCCATTGCTCGGCCCCTTTGCGGCGGTGGGGTTGTATGAAGTGTCTCACCGGCTGGAACAGGGCGAACCCTTGAAGTTCAGAGAGGTTTTTGGCGTGATCCTGCAGCAGAGCCGTCGTCAATTGCCATCCATCTGCGCGATCATCGTGGTGGTTTTCCTGTTCTGGTTTTTCCTGGGTCATATGATCTTTGCGTTGTTCATGGGGCTGTCGACCATGACCAACGTCTCCAGTTCGCTAGAGGTCTTTATGACGCCCAATGGCCTGACTATGCTGGCCGTTGGCAGCGTCGTGGGGGCCATTTTCGCGCTTATTCTATACATGATCACCGTCCTTTCGATCCCGATGTTGCTGGACCGGGAACTGGACTTCGTGACTGCGATGATCGCCAGTTTCAGCTATGTACGGTCGAACCCGAAGATCATGCTGGGGTGGGGTGTGTTCGTGGCCGTCGTGACATTCGTGGCCATGATCCCGTGGTTCTTGGGGCTGTTGATCGTCTTGCCGTTGCTGGGGCATGCCAGTTGGCACCTGTATCGTCTGATCACTTTGACAGGGACCAGGAAAGACGCCTGAAGAGCCTATGCTGCGCTTTGCTTGAGCCGCTTGGCAGCGCGCGCTGCAGGCAGGGCGGCCTTTGCCTGAGTGCCCAGATAGTTCAGCGAAATCCGGCGCATTGTGGTCGCCTGAGCGTTGGTCTTGGACAGGCAAATTGCAATGCCACGCCATCGCTCGGAGTTTTCTTCAGCGCCGCGCGTTACAAGGTAGATGCGACTGTTTTGGGCCGCGCGGCTGGACATAAGGATAAAAATCTGCCGCCCGGCGCAGGCCGCGATACCCTGTACTTCACGTCTGGTGGTGTCGGCCGGTATCCCCTCATTTTCGGGCTCATAGCTGCGCACCAGCGTGCATTGCGGCAAACGGCGCGTGTGGATCAGCCGGTGTCTGGTCATGGGAGATCCGTCCAGTCCCGTTTCCGTCGCATAATAAAAGCCCGCCGGCAGCAGGTTTTCGGTCAGCGTTGAGGGGCCGGACCCCAGGAATTCAGACAGGGCCGAAGCAGCCGGATGTTCCGGAGGTGTTTCAATTTCCTCCAGAGGCCGCAACAAGATACGGGCGTCGACCTCGAAAAAACGGCACATGCGATCCAGAACATCGGGGCGGGGAAAGCTTTCACCCGCCAGATATCTGTTGAATTGGGTCCTGTTGATGCCCAGTTGACGGCACAGCTCGGACACGGACGAATATTGCCGCGACAATTGTCGCAGATTGGCACCGAACATCCGGCGCAATTCATCAGGACTGCGGATACTCATGGTCATTTCTGTCCCAGGTTCCAGAGTGTCATTCCAAAAAGTGCGACGCACCCGACCTTTTGGTCGTTCGTGCATTCTCAATCGTACTGGTGACCCTAGCTGGCGCATCCCAACACCACGCTACGCCTCCGAAGTTAACGTCGGGGCAGGTAAAGGCAATAGGCTTTACGTCAATTTGTATGATCTTTTTGGGTAACCATGCTCATAAGTGACATACAGCGAAATTGTTTGAACATGTCCTGGGACTGCGCCTCGCCCCGGTACCCAAAGGGGGGGGCGAGGCGAAAAAGTCAGTCGCCGCGCAGCAGGGCGGCCACGCCGGTGCGTGCAATCTCGACAAGGCCTAGCGGACGCATCAGATCGGCAAAGGCGTCGATTTTGTCCGGGGCACCGGTGAGCTCGAAGATGAACGAATTCAACGTGCTATCGACGACGCTGGCGCGAAAGATATCGGCCAGACGCAGCGCCTCGACCCGCTTGTCGCCCGCGCCGACAACCTTGATGATCGCCAGTTCCCGCTCGACCGAGGCGCCTTCGACAGTCAGATCGTGAACCTCGTGCACCGGAACGATACGGCCCAATTGGGCTTTGATCTGTTCGATCACCTGAGGGGTGCCGGTGGTGACGATGGTGATACGACTTAGGTGGCCGGTGTGATCCACCTCGGCGACGGTCAGGCTTTCGATGTTGTAACCCCGGCCCGAAAACAGTCCGATCACGCGGGCCAGAACACCCGGTTCGTTTTCGACCAAAACCGCAATCGTATGGCGTTCTTGCACGTCCGAAAACGTGGGGCGTAGGTTATAGGCGGAATGGCGCGTTGCACCTTTTTTGATATGCAGGGCAGACATTTATGTCCCTTTCATAATCCTGTGATGGTCGGGTGCCAGTGCACCCGACAAAATCCGTCGAATTGTGTCAGACCAGAACCGAGCCTTTGGAATCGATCACGCCCTGCGTCTCGGCTTCGCCCAACAGCATTTCGTTGTGCGCCTTGCCCGACGGGATCATGGGGAAGCAGTTCTCGTGCTTTTCGACCAGACAGTCAAAGATCACCGGACCGTCATAGTTGATCATCTCCATGATGGCGTCATCCAGATCGGCCGGATCGGAACACAGGATGCCCTTGGCACCAAATGCCTCGGCGAGTTTGACGAAATCGGGCAGGGCCTCGGACCAGGAATGCGAGTACCGCTCGCCATGCAGCAGTTCCTGCCACTGACGCACCATGCCAAGGCGTTCATTGTTCAGAATGAACTGTTTCACCGGCAGGCGATACTGCGCCGCGGTTCCCATTTCCTGCATGTTCATCAGCCACGAGGCCTCGCCCGCGACGTTGATGACCAGCGCGTCAGGGTGCGCCATCTGCACGCCGATGGAGGCTGGGAAACCGTAGCCCATCGTGCCCAATCCGCCCGACGTCATCCAGCGGTTCGGATCTTCAAAGTTGAGGTATTGCGCGGCCCACATCTGGTGCTGACCTACCTCGGTGGTGATGTAGCGGTCGTGCTTTTTGGTCAGTTCTTCAAGACGTTCAAGCGCGTATTGCGGTTTGATCGTCTTTTCACTGTTGGTGTAGGCCAGACAGTTCACTTTGCGCCATTCGGTGATCTGATCCTGCCACTTGGCAACCGACGCCTCATCGGTTTTGCGGCCACGCGCTTTCCAAACCTTCAGGATGTCCTCCAGCACATGTGCAACATCACCAACAATCGGGATGTCCACGCGGATCACCTTGTTGATCGAGGAGGGGTCGATGTCGATATGCGCCTTTTTCGAGTTGGGCGAGAACGCATCGATCCGCCCAGTGATCCGGTCATCGAACCGCGCACCAATGTTGATCATCAGGTCGCAGTCATGCATCGCCAGATTGGCTTCATACAGACCATGCATTCCCAGCATGCCCAGCCAGTTTTTGCCCGACGCCGGGTAGGCGCCCAGACCCATCAAGGTAGACGTGATCGGGAAGCCGGTCGCATCAACCAGTTCGCGCAGCAATTGGCTGGCCGCCGTGCCGGAATTGATGACGCCGCCGCCGGTGTAAAAGACGGGTTTCTTGGCGGTCTCAATTGCGGCGACCAGTTCGGTGATCTCCTCCAAATCGCCCTTCACTATCGGTTGGTAGTGCGAGGTCGAGGGCTTTGGAGCGCTATAGTCACCGGTTGCGAACTGAACGTCCTTGGGGATATCGACCAGAACCGGACCAGGGCGGCCCGAGGTGGCGACATGGAATGCCTCGTGCATCGTGTCGGACAGCGAGTCCGTGTCCTTGACCAGCCAGTTATGCTTGGTGCAGGGGCGGGTGATGCCGACGGTGTCCGCTTCTTGGAACGCGTCCGAGCCAATCATGAACGTCGGAACCTGTCCGGTCAAAACCACAATCGGGATCGAATCCAAAAGCGCATCCGTCAGGCCGGTCACAGCGTTTGTCGCGCCGGGGCCAGAGGTCACAAGGGCAACGCCGGGCTTGCCGGTCGAGCGGGCATAACCTTCGGCTGCGTGAACCGCGCCTTGTTCATGCCGCACCAGAATGTGACGAATATCGTTTTGCAGAAAAATCTCATCATAAATCGGTAGCACAGCACCGCCGGGGTATCCGAATACCGTGTCCACGCCCTGATCCTTGAGGGCTTGAACTACCATCTTTGCGCCGGTCATCTCACGTGTCATCTGCTTTGCTCCGTTCGCGACATGTGTCTTGCGTTTAGCATAAAAAAAGCCCCCGAGATTTTCGGAGGCGCATGGGTTCGATTATGGTTTACCGTTACCGGCCCATGCGCGTGGTTCCTACGATTACGACTAGCGTTCTCATCGCCAGAGGCTCCTTCTTTGCGTGCAGGGACATTATGAGCCGGGGGAAGAGGCGTCAACAGGCTTTTGCACCAATTTTCTAACTCTGAGGGTGAATTTTGCGACATTTTATTGCGCAGATTGACGCATGCAGGGAATATTCAGGAAAAATACCCCCTTTGACCTCCAAATTTCTGCCTTGAGGGTAGTCAAAAAGCGGCATCGCGATGTCCGAAACAAGCATGATGAGCAGTTTTGACTGCGGCACGCTGAGATTGACCGAACAAGGAAGGGAGGCGGAGGATGATCCATGATCTGGTTGATCTGGGGCGGTATCCGATCGATTGCCCGGACTCGCGCGCTTATGAACGACTGATCGGTGATCTGCGCCGCGAGTTGGATCAGGACGGCTGCGCCGTTTTGCCCGGTTTTGTCCACCCCGAAGGTTTGGCGCAGCTATTGAAAGAGGCGGATGCCGTGGCCGACCGGGCGCACCGCTCTTTCAACCGCACCAACGCTTATTTCTCAAAGGACGATCCCCGGTTGGACCTGAATCACCCAATACGCAGATTCTATGACCGGTCGAACGCCTTCGTTCCGGCAGACAACTTTCCCAAATCGGGTCCACTGCGCCGAATCTATGAATTCGAGGGTTTTTTGCCGTTCATACGCGATGGGCTGGATGAGCCGGAGGATCGGTTCTTTCGCTATGACGACCCGCTGGCGGATGTGATCGTCAACGTGGTCGAAGAAGGGCAGGGCTTTCCCTGGCATTTCGATACCAACAACTACACCGTGACACTGGCCATCCAGAATGGCGAGGCGGGTGGGGCCTTTGAATATGTGCCGAACCTGCGCAGTACCGAGGACGAGAATTTCTCGTCCGTGGCTTCGGTGCTGGACGGAAACCGGGCACAGGTCAGGGCGTTGGAGCTGCAGCCCGGGGATCTTCAGATCTTCAAGGGCAGATACGCGTTGCACCGGGTCGCCCCGGTCAAAGGGGCGCGCAGCCGATATGTCGGCATCTTTTCCTTTGTCGAAGCCGAAGGCATGTGTGGTGGGGTTGAACGCACCAGGCAACTTTATGGACGGGTTCTGCCGCATCATCACCAGCGTGCTGGATTACGCAAGGATCAGTTGTTGGATTGACCGGCCATGGGTTACAATCGAGAGCAGGGGCTACCGTCGGAGGGGCACATGCCGGAATTGCTACAGCTCACGCCATTTGTTCTGTGTTCGTCACTGCAAAAGCAGATTGATTTTTATTGCAACCGGTTGGGATTTACCTGCGGTTTTAGGCAGGACAATTACGCCTTCTTGTCGCGTGGCAAGGTCGCCATTCGGTTGCTTGAATGTCCGCCGCGCGAGGATGGGCGTGATCTGGGGGATGATCAGTCCTTTTATATTGATGTGGACGGGATTGATGATCTGTATGAAACCCTAAAGACAGGGTTGGCGGATTTACCAGAGGGGCGAGTGCGCCCGCCGTTTGATCAGCCGTATCAACAACGCGAATTTCACGTCCTGGATGAGGACGGAACACTGGTGTTTTTTGGCGAAGGTTTGCGAGCAAAGTCCTGAGTTGAAAAGCTCCCGCCCGTTGTCCATGCGCCTTCGGCGCACGTCCTCAGGTTGGGCCGGGCAGCGCGTTCCGCACTGCGGGATCAGAAGCCGGGGCTTGTGCCCTGCAGTACACCATGTTCAAGCGCATAGCGGGTCAGGCCGGCGGTGGATGAAATCCCAAGTTTGCGCCGGATGTTCTTGCGGTGCGTTTCAACGGTTCGGACCGAGATATCCAGCGCGGCGGCGACTTCCTTGTTGGATTTGCCCTGCGCCAGTTCCAGCAGAATTGTCTGTTCACGCCCGGTCAGCGCCTCGCGGGCGCTATCGCCTTTGGGCTGAAGCGATCCGCTGGCCCCGGTACACAAGTACTGCTCACCACGCATCACGGCGTCGATGGCCTGTTTGATCTCATCCGTCGGCACGTCCTTGAGCACGTATCCGCTGGCGCCATGGCTGAGCGCGGTCGAAATGTATTCGGGGCTGTCATGCATGGACAGGATCAAGATGCGTGTTCGGGGTCGGCGTTCCAGAATGATCTCGGTCGCGCTGAGCCCGCCTAGTCCGGGCATGTTCAGATCCATCAGGATCACGTCGGGCGCAAGATCGGTTGCCTGATCCACGGCCTCTTGCCCGCTGCCCAGTGTTCCGACCACCTCGATCTCATCATAGCTTTCAAGGATCGACTGAATCCCTTCGGCGACCATGGGGTGGTCGTCAACGATAAGAACCCGGATTGTCTGATCGCTCATGTACCGGCCTTTCGGTTAGGCGTTGCGTCTTCCTGTGGCGGCAGCATGTGGCTGAGAGGCAGGCTGACCTCAATCACCGTGCCGCTGCGTGGGGCGCGTGATGACAGAATGCGCAGCGATCCGTCAAGCTGTTCGATACGTTCCTGCATGTTGCGCAGGCCGATACCGGGGTTGGCAGGATCAGGTGTGGTGCGTAACCCACGGCCATTGTCGGTGATCCGCATTGTCGCGCCTTTCTTGTGGCCGCGCAGGTCGATTGTAACACGGGTCGCCCCTGAATGGCGCTCGATATTGGTCAGCGCCTCTTGGGCGATGCGGTACAGGGCGATCTTGCTGTCCTGATCCAGCCGGTTGCGGAACACCACGGTTGAGAATTCGGTCTCGATCCCCGTGCGCTCGCAGAAATCGTCGGTCAGGGCCTTGAGGGCAGGGCCGAGGCCCAGATCGTCCAGAACACCAGGCCGCAGGTCGCGGCTGATGCGGCGAACTTCGGTAATGGCTGCGCCCAGCGTGTCGATGCCTTTGTCCAGCGGATCGCGCGCGCCATCGTCATCGCCGCGCGACAAGCGGCGGCGCGCATTGTCCAACGTATAACGCACACCCACAAGGATCTGGCTGATGCCGTCATGAAGCTCGCGCGCCACGCGGCCGCGCTCTTCTTCTTGCGCATCAAAAACCCGCTGCGTCAGTTCCTTGAGTTTGGCATCTGCCAGACGGCGCTCGCGGACGTTCAGCAACATGCCCGAAGTGAAGACAACCAACACAGCGGCAAGAACGATTGCGCCAATATACGAGAATGTCCGCTGCACGCGCTCCTCGACCTCGGCCCGCGCGGTGGCGACCGTCGCGACAATGTCGTCGATGAACACCCCGGTGCCGACAGCCCAACGCCAATCCTGCAGGCCGACCACGTAGGCGATCATCTGCGCCTCTTCCCCGGTCGAGGGTTTCTGCCACATGAAACTGTGCCAGCCTGCACCCTGACGGGCGAGGCTGATGAATTCGTCCACAATTGGGGTGCCATCACTGTCGGTCAGACCCACCCAGTTTTGGTTGATGAATTCGGTCTGGCGCGGGCTGACAAGGTTGTTGCCGTCATAGTCATAGACGAAAAAGAAACCGTCTTTGCCGTAGATCATCGCCGACAGGATTTGCGTCACAAGGTTCTGTGCCACCTTGTCTTCAGTCGATGCGCGCCCATAGATATAGGCAAACCCGTTTCGAGCCTGCGTGACATAGTTCTTAAGTTCTTCTTTCTTGGCCTCGATCAGTCGCCGCTCAAGCGCTTCAATTTCACGTTCGGCGGTTGCCCGGGATTCATGAACCACGAAGAACGCAATCGCGGCCACTGCGACGACCAGAGGGATCGCCGCCACAAGCGACAATTTCTGGCCATAGGTCAGTGAAATCAGATTACGGAATCCCCTCATAGGCGAATCGATACGCAAGCAGGCGGCAAATTGCAAAATTTTTGGTGAATTGGCGCATATGAGAGGGCCGGCGCGCAGAATTATTTTGCATTTGTCACGGTTTGCACTCGGGAAAACATCAAAAACGCGATCCCCTACGTAGTACTAGGTATTCACATTCACATCGTGGTCATTAGGCTGACGCGCACTGAAAACGACTACGCCCGGCAATTGCCCGGGTTTTGAATATGTAGGGGAGGAACACTCATATGGATCGTCGTTCATTTCTAAAAACATCTGCTCTGGGCGGCTCGGCAGCTGCAGCCACCACGCTGGCGGCACCGGCGTATGCGCAAGGCAAGCGCACGCTGACCATGGTAACCTCGTGGGGTCGCGGCCTGGCGGGTGTTTTCGACAGCGCACAGCGCTGCGCCGACAGCATCACTGCGATGTCGGACGGCAACCTGACCGTTGACATCAAGGCTGCCGGTGAATTGGTTGGCGCATTCGAAGTCTTTGACGCGGTTTCGTCGGGTCAGGCCGACATGTATCACGCGGCGGACTACTACTTTGTTGGCCAGCACCCGGGCTATGCCTTCTTCACCGCTGTTCCGTTCGGCATGACCGCTCAGGAAATGGTGAACTGGTACTATCAGGACGGCGGCATGGAGCTGCATGACGAGCTGGGCCAGATCTTTGGTCTGAAATCGTTCCTGGCAGGTAACACCGGCGCGCAAGCGGGTGGCTGGTATTCGAAAGAGATCAACGGTCCAGAAGACTTCCAGGGTTTGAAATTCCGTATGCCCGGTCTGGGTGGTCAAGCTCTGGGTAAACTGGGTGCCTCGGTGCAGAACATTCCGGGTTCGGAAGTGTATCAGGCGCTGTCGTCCGGCGCGATCGACGGTACCGAGTGGATCGGTCCGTGGGCCGACGAAAAGGCCGGTTTCCAGGAAATCACCAAGGTTTACTACACCGCTGGTTTCCACGAGCCGAATGCAGGCCTGTCGCTGGCAACCAACCGCGACGTGTTCGATAGCCTGACACCTGCTCAGCAGAAGATCATCGAGATTGCCGCAGGCGAAGCACACCAGTGGAATCTGGCGCAATTCCTGGCCAACAACGGTGCGGCCCTGCAGCGTCTGCAGTCGGGCGGCGTCAAGGTCATGGAATTCCCCGACAGCGTCTGGGATGCGTTCGGCCAAGCCAGCCAGGAAGTGCTGGACGAAAACATGGGCGACGAGCTGTTCAAGAAGATCCACGACAGCGCCATGGCGTCGTCGGCGTCGTCGGCCGGCTGGCAGGGCCTGTCGTCGGGTGTTTACACAACACAGCGTAACCGCGTTCGCGGCTAAACGATTTCCAAACGAACAATTGGTTTCCCCGCAATCGCGGGGAAACCTTTTCCTGTTGCGTATGCGCGGACCCATCAAACCGCTATAATCAGCAGTGCAACTGATACGACCTGGGGACAACATGCAGGACGAAAACGGTATCTCGTTCTTCGGCGCCCTGTGGAACGGACTTGTGTGGTTCGTTCAAAACATTGCCGAAGCCTTCTATAATTTCGGATACGCCATCTCGCATCCGCAACTCTGGCTGAACTGGTCGGACAAAGAAGCGATCATGCGCTTTGTCTATTACGGTGGATCGGTCGAGTTCTTCTTTGTGGTTTTCACACTCTTTCTGGTTCTGACGGCCATCGGGCTGTACTACCGGAATTTCATGTGGGGCATGGTGCGGGGCCTGGAAGGGTTCGCCAACACCGCCGGGCGATTCTTTGCCTGGGCCGGTCTGTTGATGGTCATTCAGCAGATCGTCATCGTGTTCATGCAGCGCGTGTTTACCCGCCCGGATATGTCCTTTGGCCTGGGTATCCCGTTTCAGATGGATATCAGCTGGTTCGCGGAAGAGCTGAAACTCTACAACGCGATGGTTGTCTGTCTGTGCTGTACCTACACATTCGTGCAAGGCGGTCACGTACGTGTTGACCTAATCTACGCCGGTATCAGCCATCGCGCCAAACGCGTGGTCGACATGCTGGGTGCGGTTTTCTTCATGATGCCGATGGCGGTGCTGACATGGATGTATGGCTGGTATTTCATGTGGCGGCACCTGATCGTGCCGAAACCGTCGGCCAGTGACACGCTGGATCGTCTGGTGATGAAATCCCGCGCGCTGCGCTGGAATGTCGAAACCATCGGGTTCAGCCCAAATGGGTTCAACGGATACTTCCTGTTCAAGATACTGCTGGTGGCCTTTGCCGCGATGGTATTCCTGCACGCGATCGCATTCCTGTACCGCTCGTATCTGGAATACGTGGAAGGGCCGGACAGCATTGGAAAATACCTCGACAAGGACAGCCTTGGCGAGGGTGAAGAAGCCTACGAAGGCGCACATTAGGGACGGAGACCCAGACTATGTTATTCGGACTTGATGGCGTCGAGATAGGCCTCATTATCGTATTCTTCTGCCTCTTTGGGGGTATCCTTTCCGGATTCCCGGTGGCCTTTGCCATCGGCGGGGCCGGTATCATCTCATTCGGGATCATCGCCGCGCTGGACAGTGCCGGACTGCTGATCCATCAGGCCATCGACACCGGCTCAACAGCCTATCGTGATCTGGTGAATTCCGGGGTCAAACCGGATGCCGTATCCATATTCCGATACCCGGAATTACCAAGGGTAGGCGAGGCGGTCTTCCCCGCAGGTTGGGAAACCGCGCTGGATCGCAACGTCTCGTTCATCGTGAACCGCATGAACGAACGTGTACTGGCGGGTCAGTCAATTGAGACATTGCTGGCCGTGTTGATGTTCGTTCTGATGGGCATCACGCTGGAGCGTTCGAAGATCGCGAACGATCTGCTGACAACAATGGCGCGTGTCTTTGGACCGCTGCCGGGTGGTCTGGCTGTGTCGATCGTGGTCGTGGGGGCATTCCTGGCGGCCTCGACCGGTATTGTTGGTGCAACCGTGGTAACCATGGGCCTGCTGGCGCTGCCGACCATGTTGCGCAACAACTACTCGCCTGAACTGGCGACGGGTGTGATTGCAGCTTCGGGCACGTTGGGGCAGATCATTCCGCCGTCCATTGTGATCGTTCTGTTGGGCACCTTGGCGGGTGATCTCTATTCGACCGCACAGGAGACACGCGCTCAGGACGCAGGCTGTACCGATGCGCTGACCTATCTGGGGGAACCGGCTGTGGTTTCGGTCGGTACGCTGTTTCAGGCCGCCCTGTTGCCTGGGATCATGCTGGCCTTGCTCTACGCGATTTATGCATTTTGCTATGCACTGCTGAACCCTGATAAGGCACCAGCGGTGCCGATGTCCGGCGGCAGTGGTGAGCCGATCACGCGCAGTGAAGGCCTGACATGGTTGCTTGGCGCACCTGTCGCCTTGATCGTTGGCGCAGTTCTGCTGGGCAGCTCGGGGGTCATTGGTAGCCAGAACATCAACGTCTCGGCGTTCTCGGATATCGGTGCGGGCGCGTCGCTGCGCACCAATGTGTCCGAGCAGTGCAAGGTGTCGATGATCGAACTGCACGGGCAATCCGCTTGGGATCAGGCCGTATCCGAGCAGGAAACGATTGATGCTGCAGGCGGTGTCACCAACGCCGAACGACTGAGCGAAGAGGCGCTGGTCGCGGCACGCGAGGCCAAGATCGCCGCTGCGGCGCCGATTGGCACTGGTGTTGCGGTGATTGTGGTTCTGTTGGGTCTGACACTGGTCATGGGCCGCGGCATTGCGCCGTCCAAACCGACGCAGCCGTTGATTCTGGGGGCTATCGGTCTGCTGCTGATGTTGCTGGTTGATGTTCTGTTGATTGCACCAACAACGTCTTCGGGGTTGACCTTTGTCCTTCTGGCTTTGCCCTTTGCCTTGGCAATGTACGGCTGCAAGGAGGCGGCAGCCCGATGTGCCACGAACGATCTGATCCGGGTGGTCTTTCCGCCATTGGTTCTGATCATCGCAGTACTTGGTTCAATCCTGGGCGGTGTGACCAACCCAACACCCGCGGCAGCACTTGGGGCGGGCGGAGCGATCATGCTGGCAGCCTATCGCAAGCTGCAGGATCAAGAACGCTCGGGCAAGGTGATCATCTGGGCCACTTTTGCCGTGATCATCGCGCTGCTGATGGGCGTGAATTTTGATCTGCGCATCAATCAGAGCAATGTAAACTTTGAGACCTGGGTCGCCTTCATAATTGCTTACGGTGCTTATCTGTATGCCCTGTTCGGTCTGCTGTTTGGGTGCTGGGTTCTGTTTACCAGCGGCGTTCTGACGCCGGTGGTGCGCGAAACGGCCAAGGTGACCTCGATGGTGTTCACCATCCTGATCGGATCGCAATTGCTGAACCTGGTGGTGATCTCGTTCGGAGGTGAGCACTATATTCAGCAGTTCCTGCGCAGCTTTGACAACGAGTTCACGGTCTTCCTGATCGTGATGCTGGTGCTGTTCATTCTGGGCTTCGTGCTGGACTTCCTTGAGATCATTTACATCGTGATCCCCATCGTGGGACCGGTGATCTATGGAGGCTCGTTCGATCCGAAATGGGTGACGATCATGGTGGCGGTGAACCTTCAGACGTCGTTCCTGACGCCGCCGTTCGGGTTTGCGCTGTTCTACCTCAGGGGTGTTGCACCCAAAGAGGTCACAACAGGCCACATCTATCGTGGGATCATTCCATTCGTGATCATTCAGGTGGTCGGGATTGCGATCCTGTGGTTCTTCCCGTCGATCGTGACCATCGTTCCGGATCTGATTCCGAATTGATGCGACGTTCATAACCAAATTGAAAAGGGGGCCTTTGGGCCCCCTTTGCTTTGGTGCTTGGGGGAAGGGGCGCTGCCCCTTCTTGGTCTGCGACCAATTCAACCCCGGGATATTTTTTGCCAGATGAAGTGCGGATCAGGTAAACTGGATCAGATCCCAGCGATTGCCGAACGGGTCGCGCCAGACGGCCACGATGCCATAGGGTTCATTGCGTGGGTCTTCTTCGAAATGGACGCCTGCTGTGACCATTGCGTTGTGGTCACGTTGGAAATTATCCGTTTGAAGGAAAAAGCCGACGCGCCCGCCGGTTTGGTTTCCAACTGCAGCGGTCTGGCTTGGGCCATCTGCCTTGGCCAGTAGCAGAGATGCGTCGCTCGAACCCGGCGGGGCAACCCGGACCCAGCGTTTGCCACCGCCGAGATCAACATCCTGCAGCAGGGTGAAACTGAGTGTTTGGGTATAGAAGGCGATCGCGTGGTCGTAGTCCGGCACCACGAGGGTGACGGCGAAGAGACTTTGGGGCATGGGATATCAGCCTTTGGTAGGGTGGCGGTCGGGCAGTTGGATGCTGGCAACCTGTTCCGCGATTGGCGCGGTGGACAAAGGGTGGCGGCTGGAATCCGTCAGTTCAGATGGGTTGTTTACGCTTATCCATTCGCCCTGGTAATAGGCCTCAAGCCCTGAGAAGCGCGCTTTATAGCCCATCTTGGGGCTGCCCGGCACCCAGTATCCGAGGTAGACATATGGCAACCCGGCTTCGCGCGCGATGTCGATGTGGTCGAGGATCATATACGTGCCCAGCGAGTTCTGCGGTTGCTGGGGAGTATAGAACGAGTAGACCATGCTGAGGCCGTCATCCAGGACATCCGTCAGGCTGACGCCGATCAGATCCCCGGTTTTGGGGTCGGCATATTCCACGACCCGGCTGCGGATCGGCGTTTCTTCGATCATCGCGGCGAATTCGAAAACGTCCATATCGGCCATTCCACCATCCGCGTGGCGGGTATCCAGGTAGCGGCGGAAGAGTTCGTATTGCTCGTCCGTGGCCCAGGGTGAGTTCGCCCGGCGTTGCAGGTACGCGTTGCGTTTTGCCGCGCGTTTCTGACTTTTGCTTGGGCGGAACGCCGTCACGTCGATCCGGGCCGACAGACAGGCCGCGCAATCGGAGCAGGACGGGCGGTACAACACGTTTTGCGATCGGCGAAACCCTTGTTGGGACAATGAGTTATTCAGCTGATCCGCACCTTCTCCCTGAAGGGCAGTGAACAATTTACGCTCCATCCTGCCCTCAAGGTAAGGGCAAGGCTGTGGGGCCGTCACATAGAATTGTGGCGCGATTGGCAGCGTGTGTCGCATGAACGTTCCGTGTTTCCTTGGACCGGATGATAACAACCGATCCTAAAACCGCCAAGTGATTCACGTCGTTGAATTTTTTACGCGCGCTGGTTGATCATGACAGTTGCAAGGAACGCATCGGTAAGTCCCTGGCCACGTGCGCTGGTCAGCATCATGATGACTGAGATGATTTGTATGACCGGAAAGGCCATGCTGACAAAATAACCGGCCGTGTGGGCCACTGCTTTGCCCAAATCCATCCGGGATCCGAATGAATCGCGCAGTTCGATCCCCATAAAGCGCATGCCCAGTGTGGCCGAGCCGTTGGCGATGGTAATCACACGATAGACGAAACTGACAACGGCATAGATCAGGGCCAGAAGGAAAAAGCCCAGACCAAAGGTCAGCAGGATGGCCACCGTACACAACAGCGAGATAAAGGCGATGTCGAACAGCCAGGCGATAAAACGCTTGGTCGCGACAGACTGGTAAAATTCTGGCTGTCGGTCTGGGTCGGGCAGGTGGGTCATATTCTGATTTCCGGCTGAGAATTTAGGACACCCTGTCCCGAATGTCGGGACAGGGCAAGGTCGGCTTAGGCGCGTTCGCCGTTTTCAGCCTCATCGTTGTTTTCACGGGCGCGTTCGTCCATGAACTGGTCAAACTCAGCCTTGTCCTTGGCATCGCGCAGGCGTCGCAGGAAAGACTCGAATTCCTGTTGTTCGCGCTCGAGCCGGGCCAGGGTGTCGGACTTGTAGGCGTCAAACGCGCTATTGCCGGATGGCTTCATCGCACTCATGTGGCTGTGCCAGGATTTGCGACGGCTGCAGGATTTGCTGAACATGCGTTTGCTCCAGATCATATAGGCAAGAAGAGCCAGGCCAACGGGCCAGAAAAAGATGAAACCAAGGACCATGGCGGCGATCCAGGCCCCTTTGCCCTTGTCATCCATCCAGGCTTCGGCACGAGAGAGCCACCCCGGATTTTGTGGGACGGCGTGGTCGGACAATGCGGTCATTTGGGTTCTCCGGGTTTGATGTAAATTGCGTTCACATTGTCTAGATGGGGACTGAAGCGGGGGTTGCAAGGGGTCGATGTAAAAATGATTTACATTTTGTAATTTGCGGTGGTTGACCTTGCTGTGGAACGGGCGCACTTTCCGCCTATGCAACATGTTGAAAATACGACACCTCCGACGCTGGATGAAATTCTAAACCTGGAAAAGCAGGTTTGGACCGCCCTGATGGAAGGCAATGCGGCCGCAGACCGGGCCTTGCTGAGCCCGGATTTCATGGGGGTTTATCCGACAGGGTTTGCGAACCGGGATGATCATGTGGGGCAGTTTGCCGACGCGCCGACGATGGCGCGCTATGAGCTAAGCGACACCCGGTTGCGGGTTTTGACGTCAGACATTGTTCTGCTGTCATACCGTGCCGAATATCAGCGACCCAAGGCTGAGGGTTGGGAGGCGATGCTAATCTCGTCGCTTTGGGAACGGCGGCATGACGTCTGGGTCAACAGTTTCAGTCAGGATACGCCCCTGGAGGGGAAATGACTGGGCCTCTTTCCATTCAGCGCCTGCCACGTGCATTCGATCAGTCGCTTGGCGATGATGCGCGCACGGCGGTCAGCGGCATTACATCCGAACAGGGCGAGTTGATCGCAGGGGCAGCAGGGTCCAGCCCTTATCTGAAAAACTTGATTGATCACGAAAACGATTGGTTGGCCCCAGCGCTGCAACACCCCGATCAAGCGCTGGCCGACGTTTTGCAGGCTGCGCGAATGCTCCCGCCGGATCAGTTGAAACCGGGGCTGCGGCTGGCCAAGCGTCGGATGGCGTTGCTGACCGCTCTGGCCGATCTGGCGGGCGCGTGGCCATTGGAAAAGGTGACCGCGGCGCTTACGGATTTTGGCGCGTTGGCGGCGGATGTGGCGGCCAAGGCCGAGATCGCCAACTTGATCCGACGCGGCAAGCTACCGGGCATGGGGCCGGACGACGTCGAAACCGCCGCGGGGATGATTATCCTGGCGATGGGCAAGATGGGTGCGTACGAGTTGAATTACAGTTCGGACATCGACCTGATCGTCCTGTTCGATGAGACCCGGTTTGATCCCAATGACTTCTACGAAGCGCGACAAGGCATGGTGCGAGCGACACGCAATTTCTGCGCCACGCTCAGCGACAAGACGGCGGATGGATATGTATTCCGCACTGATCTGCGCCTGCGCCCGGACCCAGCGGTAACGCCGGTCTGCATGGCGGCTGAGGCGGCCGAGCGGTACTATGAAAGCCTGGGCCGCACGTGGGAGCGCGCGGCCTATATAAAAGCACGCCCATGCGCTGGCGATATTGCGGCAGGACAATGGTTTCTGGATATGCTGCGGCCGTTTGTATGGCGACGACATCTGGATTTTGCTGCCATTCAGGACGCTCACGACATGCGCCTGCGCATACGTGAAAATAAGGGAACCGGCGGGGCACTGACCATTCCGGGTCATGACATGAAACTGGGGCAAGGCGGTATTCGCGAGATCGAATTCTTTACCCAGACCCGCCAGTTGATTGCCGGTGGGCGTGACCCTGACCTGCGCGTGCGCGGTACGGTGCCCGGATTGGCGGCGCTTGCCGAAAAAGGCTGGGTCCCGCAGGACGTGGCAGACAAGCTGACTGATCATTACCGCGCCCATCGTGAGGTCGAACACCGTATCCAGATGATCCATGACGCTCAGACCCACAAGGTTCCGCAATCGCCGGACGGTATCGAGCGCGTCGCTTGCCTGATGGGGGTCGACGTCGACGAACTGACCCGTGACCTGACCCACAGGCTGACCGAAGTGCACGAGCTGACCGAAGGCTTTTTTGCGCCCGGTTCCTCGACGCGCGCGCCAGTTGGCGAGGTGGATTTTGACCAGAACGTTCTGGCCCGCTGGACGACATATCCCGCACTGCGATCGCAACGCGGCGCGCGGATATTTGAACGTCTCAAGCCCGAGCTGCTATCGCGTTTGGCAAGAACGGCGCAACCGGACGAGGCGCTGCGGGCGCTGGATGGTTTTCTGTCAGGCTTGCCCGCCGGCGTTCAGCTGTTTTCACTGTTTGAGGCCAACCCCCAACTGATCGACCTGCTGATTGATATTGTCGGGACATCCCACGCACTGGCGGCGCATCTGTCGCGCAATGCATCGGTGTTTGATGCGGTGATCGGCGGGAGTTTCTTTAGCGACTGGCCGTGGCAGGCCACGCTGCAGGCGGATCTGCATCAGGCCCTTTCGGAAGAAGCGGATTACGAAAGCCAACTCGATCTGGCCCGCCGCTGGTGCAAAGAATGGCATTTCCGCGTGGGCGTTCATCACTTGCGTGGGCTGATTGATGGCGAACAGGCAGGGCAGCAATACGCTCAGCTTGCAAGTGCAGTCATTGCCGCGATCCTGCCGCGTGTGTCCGAACAGTTCGCCGGTAAACACGGTCCTGCACCGGGGCGCGGTGCAACCGTGCTGGGCATGGGGTCACTTGGGGCTGGGCGGATCAACTCGCAGTCCGATCTGGATATGATCGTGATCTATGACCCTCTGGATCAGGATATGTCCGAGGGGCCACGCCCATTGGCCACTCGCACTTATTACGCACGGTTTACGCAGGCGCTGATCACGGCCCTATCAGCGCCGATGTCGCAAGGGCGGCTGTATGAGGTCGATATGCGCCTGCGTCCGTCAGGCAATCAGGGGCCGGTGGCGACAAGTTGGGCCAGCTTTACCAACTATCAGCAGAACGAGGCCTGGGTCTGGGAACATCTCGCCTTGACGCGGGCCCGCGTGATCGCCGGAGACGATGGTCTGGCCAAAGATATCGAGGCGTTCCGCACAGACCTGCTGTCGCAACCGCGTGACCAGCAGAAGGCCCTGCGCGAAGTGGCCGAGATGCGCGCCCGCTTGGCCGCAGCCAAATCACCAGCGGGGATATGGGACGCCAAGAACGGCCCCGGCCGGATGATGGATATCGAGCTGATGGCTGAAACCGGGGCGCTGTTGTCAGGTGTGGTGCAACGCGATGTGCATTCCGGTTTAGACGGCGCCGCCGCTGCTGGTTTGTTGGACGTCGCTCAGGCGCAAACGCTGAAGGACTGCTACGACCTATGCTGGTCCGTACAATGCGCGGCGCGCTTGTTGTCCGGCAAGGTCATCGAAGCTGACAAGGTCGGCGAAGGCGGGTCTGCCTTCCTGTGCCGCGCGACTGGGTTTGAACAGGTTGAACAGCTGCAAAGCGCGCTGCAAGACAACTACAGCACGGCCGCTGAGATTATTGGCGGCGTGATCAGGGGCGAAGATGATGGCGCAGAGTAAAGATCCAAATGATCACAAAGGGTTGATCCGCGAAGCGTACCGGATCGAAGGCATCACATTGCCTGAATGCCGCAGCATTTTTCTGGACTGGGCGCTCAGCCTGCCTCCTGAACGGGACCAATCCCAGGCGTTGGTCGATCTTCATGCCGCCTATTCCGAGCAGGACGCTGATCACCCGATGACGCAAGTGCTGGCAGAGGGATTACAATCTGCCCAAGCGCCCAAGCGGCGGGGCGGTTGGCGGTCTCGCGACCGCTAGGGCTTTTCCCCAGTGGCGTTCGCGACTATGAGGGCGTCATGACCCAATCTGCCGATCATCCCCGTATCCGCCTGAAACCCAAAGCCAACGCACGTGGCCTGCGCCACGGTTTTCCTTGGGTATACGCCAATGACATCGTGACGGACCGTCGGACACGCAAGATCCCGGCAGGGGCACTGGCGGTGCTTGAGGATGACAAACGCGCGCCCATCGCGCTGGTTGCCGTGAACCCGGACTCCAAAATCATGTGCCGCGTTCTGGATCGCAATATTGAAGCCCAGCTCGACGTCGCGTGGTTCGAAACCCGCCTGCGCCGTGCGCTTGAGATGCGCGAACGTCTGTTCGAGGCACCCTATTATCGCCTGATCCACGCCGAAGCGGACGGCTTTCCCGGTGTCATCATCGACCGGTTTGGCGATGCCTGTGTGATCCAGCCCAACGCCGCGTGGGCCGAGGCGCATCTGGAAACTCTGACCGAAGCTCTGGTCACTGTCACCGGCGTGACAACCGTGCTCAAAAACGCCTCGGGCCGGACTCGAGGGTTGGAAGGTTTGGACGATGTGAACGTTACATTGCGCGGTACCGCGCCCGATGCGCCGTTGCCAGTGCCGATGAACGGCGCCACGTATATGGCCGATCTGACAGGCGGCCAAAAAACCGGTCTGTTCTATGATCAACGCCCGAACCATGCCTTCGCGGCGCGACTGGTCCAACCTGGCGCGCTGGTATTGGACGTCTTCAGCCACGTGGGTGGCTTCGGACTGGCCATGTTGGCCGGTGGCGCGGGGCAGGCGCTGTCCGTAGATGGATCTGCAGCCGCGCTGGACCTCGCGACCAAAGGGGCCGACGCCTCTGGTTTTGCTGACACGTTCCAAACCCGCCAAGGCGACGCCTTCGAGGTCCTGACCCAGTTAGGCGAAGAAGGTGCGCAATTCGACGTCGTCATCTGCGATCCGCCCGCCTTTGCCCCTTCCAGACAAGCGCTGGACGCGGGACTGCGCGCCTATGAACGTGTGTCCCGCTTGGCGGCAGCTTTGGTCAAACCCGGCGGCTATCTGGGCCTGTGCTCGTGTTCACACGCGGCCGATCTGGGCCGGTTCCGCGACGCGTCGTCTCGTGGGATTGGTCGGGCAGGGCGACAGGCGCAACTGATCCATACGGGCTTTGCCGGACCCGACCATCCACAACTCCCGCAACTGGCCGAAAGCGGCTATCTCAAAGCTGTGTTCTACCGGCTGTGAGAGCAGTTCTGGATACCTGCGTCATCTACCCCACGGTGATGCGAGAGATGCTGCTCGGCGCTGCCAAAATAGGCCATTTCACCCCCGTTTGGTCGGCGCGCATCCTCGAGGAATGGGCGCGCGCGGCCCGTAAGCTGGGCCCAACAGGCGAGGCTCAGGCCCGCGCCGAAATCGCACTGGCGCGAGCCAATTGGCCCAAAGCCGAGTTTCCTGCGGCAACCAATGTCGAACAGCGGCTCTGGCTGCCGGACAGCGCGGATATCCACGTTCTGGCAACGGCTGTTGCATCCTCGGCGGACGTGATCGTCACCGTTAATGCTAAGGATTTTCCCCGAAACATCCTATCCGAGGAAGGGCTGGACCGCCGCGATCCAGACGGTCTGCTGCACAGCTTCTGGCAATCCGATCCCGACGGTATGAGCGACACAGCCAACCGTGTCCTGGCCGAGGCCAACCGCCTGTCGGGCGACCAATGGACCCTGCGCCCGCTTATGAAAAAAGCCCGCCTCCCACGCTTGGGCAAAGCGCTCGCCGCGTAACCGGGATCCAGCTTCATCTGGCTAAAAATATCCCGGAGAGCGCGATAGGCTGGCCTCTCGCTGCCCATACATCAGCCACGATTCCAACGCTGCTCCAATGCCTCCAAAGCCGCGATCCGTTCGTCTGTTTTTGGATGGCTCATCAACCAGACGGGCACAACGCCTGCACGCTGCTGCGTCAGGTCTTCTAGCTTGTGAAACAGCGACTTCTGTGGCCCGATCCCGATCCCGGCTTTGGTCAGCAAAGCGGCGGCATATTCATCAGCCTCATATTCATCAGTGCGCGACAGGCGCGACGCCAACAGGTGTGTCAGCATATTGGCGATCCACGCGCCGATGAACGGGATAAAGCGGTTCAGCAGCATCATCAAAGCGGCCCGCAGCGCATTCTGCCCGGAAAAGTCGATCATCCGGCGGCGCGCATGCCCCAGTGCCACATGACCCAATTCATGCGCGATGACGCTGGCCATTTCCTCGGCGGAAACCTCGCCACTGCGAAATTTTCGGTAGAAGCCACGCGTGATGAAAATCCGTCCGTCCGGTGCCGCCAGACCGTTCACCGGGTCAATCTCATAGATGTAGACCGGCACCCGGTCGATCTCTAACGCTGCAGCCAGCCGGTCGGTCATGCGTTTCAAGGCAGGGTCGGCCAGTTCAGTTGATTTTGCATCCAGGTCCCTATGGGTGCGCCAGACGGAAATCCGGTACATCACAATGGCATAGGCAATCGCCAGCAGGATCGGGGTCAGACGTAGCATATTACAAATATGGTTCCCGGCAGGGGATTAAGCAACTGGCCCAGTGTCATTATCACCGGGTTGAACAACAGGATTGATGTCCGATGTTTCCAACGGCCCACAGGGCAACAGAAAATTGCAGCTGGCAACCCGTTTGAAGGCGATCAATCTGAGGTGAACAGGTGAAACACAGCGGCGGCCAGGCTTGCAGCAGGGCAGGTTGCGCCATAGCTTTTAATTTATGTGGTCATTTGCCGATATCCGCCCGGCCTATAGCAGGGCTGAACGTGTCAGTGATGGTGTTGTTCATGTCCTTGGCGTTGCAGCGGCTATTGTTGCCGTTCCGGCGCTGATCGCGTTGACCGCCTTATACCGGACCGAGCCTGCCGCTGTTCTTGGGGTCTCGGTCTACGGCTTCACGCTCATCCTGATGCTGTCGTTTTCGGCTTTGTACAATATGGTTCAGTCTGACCGATGGGGTGAGCTGCTGCGCCGCCTCGATCACTCGGGGATTTACGTCAAAATTGCAGGTACTTACACGCCGTTCATCTTGCTTTCCGGTGCCCCAATGACTGGGCTCATGATCGGTCTTTGGTCATCTGCGACCCTTGGATCAATCCTGAAAATGATCGACCCGCACCGGTTCCGTTGGTTCGGTTTGGCGCTGTATGTGTTGATGGGATGGGCGTCCGTTTGGGCAGGTCAATCACTACTCGCAGACTTGTCGCAACCAGTTGTGGCGCTGATGATCACCGGAGGCATCGTCTATACCGCGGGCATCGCCTTTTATCTTCTGGATTGGTTGCCGTTCCACAACACAATCTGGCATGTCTTCGTTCTGACAGGCAGCGTGTTGTTTTTCCTTGCGGTTTCGTTCCGCATTGCCTGGGCGCCGGTCCTGCAGATCTGACGGTCAGCGGGTCAGTTCCCGCATCCCCTGTTCCAAACCGGCCAGCGTCATCGGCACCATGCGGTCCTCGAAAACCTCGCGGATCATGCCGATGGAATGGGTGTATTCCCAGTACTTTTCCGGCACCGGGTTGATCCACAGATTTGATGTCCACTGCTCGCGTGCACGTTGCAGCCAGACCTGACCGGCTTCTTTGTTCCAATGTTCGTTCGCGCCGCCAGGATAGGCGATCTCATAAGGGCTCATCGAGGCGTCGCCGACGAAGATGCACTTGTAGTCTGAACCATAGGTGCGCAGTACTTCGTGGGTCGAGGTCTGCTGATCCCATCGGCGGTGATTGTCGCGCCAGACGCCTTCATACAGGCAGTTGTGAAAGTAGTAATATTCCAGATGCTTGAACTCGGTTCTTGCAGCGGAAAACAGCTCTTCGACAACCTTGATATGTGGGTCCATCGAGCCGCCCACATCCAGAAACAGCAGCACCTTGACTGCGTTATGGCGCTCGGGGCGGGTTTTGACGTCCAGATAGCCATGTTCGGCGGTGGCGCGGATGGTGCCGTCCAGATCTAGTTCCTCAGCCGCACCTTCGCGGGCCCAACGACGCAGGCGTTTCAGCGCGACCTTGATATTGCGCGTGCCCAGTTCAACCGTGTCGTCCAGGTTCTTGAATTCACGCTTGTCCCAGACCTTAACCGCGCGCTGATGGCGGCTTTCCTTCTGGCCGATCCGCACCCCTTCGGGGTTATAGCCATAGGCCCCGAAGGGCGATGTCCCGGCGGTGCCGATCCATTTGTTGCCACCCTGGTGACGACCTTCCTGATCCTTGAGACGCTCACGCAGCGTTTCCATCAGTTTTTCAAAGCCGCCCATGGCCTCGATCTCGGCTTTTTCTTCGTTCGACAGGTGTTTCTCGGCCATCTTGGCCAGCCATTCGGCAGGGATATCGACGGCTTCGAGTACCTGATCAAAGCTAATCTCTTCCAGACCTTTGAAGCTGGCGGCAAAGGCCTGGTCGAACTTGTCGATATTGCGCTCGTCCTTCACCATCGAAACGCGGGCGAGGTAGTAGAACGCCTCGACATCATAGGTGACCAGACCCTTTTTCATGCCTTCCAGAAAAGTCAGATACTCGCGCAGTGATACGGGAATGCCAGCTTTGCGGAGGTTTTCGAAAAAGGGCAGAAACATGCGTTAACCCACCAAACGAACCAGGATCAGGGATAGCACCAGACCTACAATGGCAAATGCGATGCCGTAACCGGCTGCATATTGGGCGATATCCGCGCCGCTGCCATTGCGTTTGCGAGCCTTCATCGCGCCAAGGATCGCCCCTAATAACGCCATTCCCAAAACTACGACCATGCGTTACCCGCCTCTGTTGTTGGTGGACGGACCTTCGGCAACTTCCTGCATCAGCGACCGGACCACGACTTTCGAGCCAAAGCCGTATCGCGCCCATGCCAGACTGTCCAGTCTGACGGTACGTGCCTGTTTCGGACGTCCGGCCTGATTGAGCGCTTCGGATTTCAACAGTAACAGAGTTGCCAATTGAGAGGCGTTTTCGGCCCGCGACATGACTGCAATTGCCTTGTCCAATTCGGGCAGGATCTCTGGTCCTTTTCCCTGCGAAAGCGCGAAGGCCGCGGTTTGCGTGGTCACATAAGCTTGATGAATTTCAGTTCCCGGAGCTGAGCGCAGAAATTGCATGGCAATTTCGTAGTGTCGGATCGCTTCTTGCGGATTGTCGAATTGCGCCATTCGGCCAAGAATATAATGCGGATATGCTCGCCGATGGTCGGTCCAGCCCTGTTCCTGTCCGATCTGAACCGCTCTTTCCGCGGCTTTCACGCGGTTGCGGGTGTTTGGCCTTGATCCAAGCGATTTTTGGACGGCGTTGATCCACTCACGCGGCGTGTCCGAAACAGGTTGCGCGGGCAAAGTGTCGCCGTGCGGATTCAGCCGGCTAAAAATGCCGGGCAGGACGGCCTGGACCTGTTCGCGCGTCATGCCGCTGCGCAGTTGGGGCGAGTAAGCCGTACGCAGGATCAGCATGTCAAAGCCGGTCAGAATGGTGTGGATGTTGTCGTCGTTGAACACAGAATCCGGCAGATGGTACAGATCATTCAGCGGCCCCAGTGCCTGCGCCAGTTCCTCGTGCAGGCAGTCGCGCTTTTCCTGCGGGCTGACGTCATAGGGAATGAAAATGCCCAGCCGTTCGCGGCTGCGCAGAGCCGTCCAGCTGCTTTTTCGCTTGCGACGGTCCTTACGGTATTCCTCAAAGCTGGACGCGTTGGGAACCACGAAGCACGCCGCCTGCGGCAGTATGCGCTGGATCTGCTCCTGGCTGACGGCCTCGATGGTGATATTGGCCTGGCCATCCGTTATTTGGCGAATGTCGATCTTGGCCTCGCGTTGCAGACGCGTCAACAACCGGGTCAGATCGCGCTGCATTGACGGTGTGGGCGATCCCGTAAGCCGAACGGTGACGGGACCCTCGAACCGGGTGAATACGGGCAGGGTGGCGCCGCCTTCTAGCGCGAAGTGCAGGGAAAGGAAATCGGACGCAATATTAGCGTTCGACCTAGCGGGTGGTCTTGGTCGGGTTGACGTGAACGCTTTGGCGGGCGGCAGGTTTGCCTCTATCGCCTTAACGCGTGTTGGCGGTTCAGGGGTGGTGACCGCGGTGCATCCGGCAACGGCAAAGCCAAACAGGACCGCAGCGACCCTGATCATGGGCGTTGATACCGGATAAAGGGCGTTTGCTTGCCAATCCGATCATAGAGCTTGCGCGCTGTGTGATTGAACTCTTGCGTCAGCCAATAGACGGACGGCGCGCCTCGCCGGTCTGCCTCGTCATAAACTGCCTGTATCAAGGCGCGACCAACGCCGGTTCCGCGCGCCTCGGGCCGGGCGAACAGGTCTTGCAGATAGCAAACGCTTTCCTCTTTCCACGCATGGCGGTGAAACAGGTAATGGGTCAGACCAATAAGATGCCCATCCGCTTCGGCCACGAAACAGGAAAAATCATTGAGATCATCCCCAAGCAACCGTGCGAAGGTGCTGTCAAATGTCTGCTCTGGCACTGTCGTTTCATAGAACGCCAGATAGTCGCGCCACATTCCGGCCCATTCGGCGCGGTCCTCGGGCTGCAACGCTCGGATATTGAGGGCGTCAGGCAAGCAATGGCTCCTATGTCGTCAGGTCGGAATGCCCGACAACGCCGGACGGTCTTATAACCAATGCTGACACCCGGCCCCCCGCATGGCAAGCGGGGATCACCAAGTGTTCAATATTCTCAGCGTTTGCTGCGCGCCATGAAGGCGAGACGTTCAAATAGGTGAACATCCTGTTCGTTTTTGAGCAGCGCGCCGTGCAACTTGGGCAACGCATTGGCCCCATCACGTTTGAGGTCCTCGGCGGTCAGGTCTTCGGCCAGCAACAGCTTGAGCCAGTCCAACACTTCCGAGGTCGACGGTTTCTTCTTCAACCCCTGCGTTTCACGGATTTCGTAAAACTGGGTCAGCGCTGTGGTCAGCAATGCATCCTTGATGCCCGGGTGGTGCACGTCGACGATCCGGCGCATGGTCGCCTCATCCGGGAAGCGGATGTAATGGAAGAAACAGCGCCGCAGGAACGCGTCGGGCAGTTCCTTTTCGTTGTTCGACGTAATGATCACAATCGGTCGGATTTTGGCTTTGATGGTGTCACCGGTTTCGTAGACGTGGAACTCCATCTTATCGAGCTCTTGCAGCAGGTCGTTGGGAAACTCGATATCGGCCTTGTCGATCTCGTCGATCAGCAGCACGACTTTCTCATCAGCTTCAAAGGCCTGCCACAGTTTGCCCTTGCGGATATAGTTCGACACGTCATGCACGCGCTCGTCGCCCAACTGGCTGTCGCGCAGTCGGCTAACCGCGTCATATTCATACAAGCCCTGCTGCGCGCGGGTGGTGGACTTGACGTTCCACTCGATCATCTTCAACCCCAGTGCGCCGGCGACCTGCTTGGCCAGTTCGGTCTTGCCGGTTCCGGGTTCACCCTTGACCAGCAGGGGACGTTCCAGCGTAACGGCGGCATTCACCGCAATTGTCAGGTCATCGGTGGCAACATATTCAGCTGTACCTTGGAAACGTGCGGTCATGGGCCCCTCATTCAATATCGCGCGGCATGTGTCCTTGGGGTTATAGCGGGGCGAAAAATTTGACAAGACAGGTCGCTGCGTCGCGCAGGGCGAAATTGATGTGCGACTCCAATGCCTTTGGTTGATTCGGGCGCTAACATAGGGCGCGACAATTTTGAGAGCGCCCCAAAAAAGCCTGCCAATTTTCACAGAAAAACAAGGATTTGTTGTTTTAAGTCTCATATTTAGACGACCTGAAACAGCACGCAGCCGGGCTAAGTTTCCATAGTGACATTCCCCCCGCTGTCGGATAAACGCTCCGCAGAAGGGGATTGCCGCATGTCAGGTGAAGCAAAGGTGACCGGCGTTGCAGGCCACACCGAGGGAGCAAAAATGAAGCAGGAAGTATTTCTGCCAGAGGATTATCGTCCAGCCGAAGACGAACCATTCATGAACGACAAGCAGTTAGAATATTTTCGTCGTAAGCTGCTGGATTGGAAAACCGAACTTTTGGCAGGCAGCCGCGATACGATCGAAGGGCTGCAGGACAACACTCGTAACATTCCGGACGTCGCAGACCGCGCAAGCGAGGAAACTGACCGTGCGCTGGAATTGCGGACACGTGATCGCCAGCGCAAGCTGGTGGCCAAGATTGACTCGGCCCTGCGTCGGATCGACGAAGGCGAATACGGATATTGCGAGAAGACGGGCGACCCGATTTCGCTGAAACGTCTTGATGCGCGCCCGATTGCGACCATGACGCTAGAGGCGCAGGAACGCCACGAGCGCCGCGAAAAGGTCCACCGCGACGATTGATCGCTGGAAAAATCAGAATTCTCAACCGCCGGGGCCTTTTGCTCCGGCGTTTTTGCTTTAAGCCAGTGATATGAATATCAACGGTCTGAAATTTGGCATCATCGGCGGTGGTATAGGTGGGATCGCTGCCGCTCTGGCGTTGCGGCAGCGCGGCGCTCAGGTCGTGGTTTTTGAGCAGGCCGCCGAATTGACCGAGGTCGGCGCGGGTTTGCAGATCAGCGCCAACGGAATGGTCGTACTGCGTGCCCTAAACGTTGTTGGTGAAACGCCCGAGGCGGGCCAGCGGTCCCACGGAACGGTGCTGCGGGACTATCGGGCAGGGCGGCCTGTCAGCGAGATACCGGCCCCAGCCGCTGGACCTACCTACTACTACCATCGTGCTGACCTGCTGGGATTGCTGCACAAAGCAGCGCTTCGGGACGGTGTCGAGTTTCGACTGGACGCACGAGTTGCCCAGGTGCGCAAACATCCCTCCGAAGCCGAGATTGTTCTGGAAGATGGTACAAACCTGCGCGTTGATTGTGCGATTGCCGCCGACGGTGGGCGAAGCACGATCCGCGCAGACCTGAACGGGCCCGAAGCGCCGGTATTCACGCATCAGGTGGCTTGGCGAGCGACGATTCCTTGGGCGCGTCGCGATCACAAACCCTGCGCCGTTCTGACCATGGGGCCGGGCCGGCATGTTGTAACGTATCCTCTGCGCGACCACACACTGATGAACATTGTTGCGATCGAGGAACGATCCGACTGGCAGGAAGAGGGGTGGCGCCGACGCGGTGACCCCGAGGAACTGCGCGCTCGATTTTCCGACTTTGGCGGCGCGGTCGGGGAAATTCTGGGGCAGATACAGGAACCCCACATCTGGGCGTTGTTTCTGCGACCCGTCGCAGAACGCTGGCAGAACGGGCGCGTTGCTTTGTTGGGGGATGCGGCCCACCCGACACTGCCCTTTATAGCGCAGGGTGCATGTCTTGCGCTTGAAGATGCGTGGGTCCTGGCCCGATCTTTTGATGACCAATCCGGGATAGAGCAGGCGCTGTCCACCTATGAAACCCGCCGTCACCGAAGGGCGCAGCGTGTGATTGCTGCAGCCGGGGCCAATGCCCGAAATTTCCACCTGCGCGGCCCGATGCGGCTGGCCGCACAGGCGGCTCTGATGGCGATAGGGCCACGATTGTCCCGGAAATACGATTGGATTTACAGCTACGACGCGACAGCTTGACCTTTTAAAGATCCAGATCGATCCAGACCGGGACATGGTCCGAGGGCTTTTCGTGCCCGCGTATCTCGGCATCAATCCTGCAATCGCGCAGCAAATCGGCGGCCTGCGGCGTGAGCAGGAAATGGTCGATACGAATCCCGTCATTGCGGTTCCATGCGCCGGCTTGGTAATCCCAGAACGAATAATGCTCGGGGCCTTGGGTTACGGCGCGGAACGCTTCGGTAAATCCAAGGTTCAGGATCTTGCGAAACGCCGCACGGCTTTCTGGCCGAAACAGAGCGTCCTCGCGCCACGCATCTGGACGTCTGGCGTCTTCGGCTTGGGGAATGATGTTATAGTCGCCGGCCATCAGCGCGGGCTCTTCGCTCGCCAGCAAATCGCGCGCGCGGTCATATAGTCGCTCCATCCAAGACAGCTTGTATTCGTATTTCGGACCCGGCACCGGGTTACCGTTCGGCAGGTACAGACCGCAGATCCGAAGGGCTTTTTTGCCAATGATGGTCGCCTCAATCCAACGGGCCTGCTCGTCCTCGTCGTCACCAGGAAGGCCCCGAGACACATCCTCAAGTGGCAGCTTGGACAGGATCGCCACACCGTTGAAGCTCTTTTGCCCGTGGGTTTCAACGCTATAGCCCCGCTCTTCAAACAGCTCGCGTGGGAAGTTTTCGTCGACCGACTTGATCTCTTGCAACAGCACCACATCCGGCTGGGCTTCATCCAGCCATCGGGGCAATGCCTCGGCCCGCGCTTTGATACCGTTGATGTTGAACGTGGCGATTTTCATGCGCGATCCTCCGAAGCCTTACGGCAACCTATCGCGCAGAACTGGCCCAGCGGCAAGGAGGATGGCGGGCTAGCGAGGCTCTGCCTCGCGCTCCGGGATATTTTTAGCCAGATGAAGATACGGATTTTTAACCAAATCGCGAGACAACACTCTTGCGGTACAGGCGGGGACGCCGATGATCGCGCCAGGTGAAGCTCTTCGGCCATTGCGTCGGAGAGCGGATCCCTTCTTCATCTGGCCAAAAATATCCTGGGGGTGTGGGGGCAAAGCCCCCATTGCCTGTTACATCGAAAACGAGGTTCCGCAGCCACACGAGGAAGTGGCGTTCGGATTTTCAATTACAAATCGCGCGCCGATCAGTTCTTGCGTAAAATCGATCACAGCATTTTCAAGAAACGGCAGTGAAACCGCGTCCACGATCACTTTTTGACCATTGCCTTCCAGGATCAGGTCGTCCGCTTTGGGCTCGTCAAGCGCAATTTCGTATTGAAATCCGGAACATCCGCCGCCTTCCACTGCGACGCGCAGGGCTTGCCCCTGATCGGCTGCACCGATCTCGGCGAGACGTTCAAAGGCGCGTTCTGTAACTGTGGGGGGCAGATTCATGCCAAACTCCAAAGGTTTATTTCCTTTACGCCTTACAATATAGAAAGTGCAAGGACAGGCGACAAGGACAAGGCCTTTGAACATAGCGGGTTTTGCCTCGAACCCAGGCCGCGCCAGGGGGCGGCTTGTGCCAGAGGAAGAAAGCAGTTTCCGGTCATGCTTTCAACGCGACAGGGACCGGATCATTCACGCCAGCGCGTTTCGGCGGCTTAAGCACAAGACACAAGTGTTTGTTGAGCACGAGGGCGACAGCTATCGCACGCGCCTGACCCATTCCATCGAAGTTGCACAGGTCGCACGAACAATCGCCGGGGCTTTGGGCTTGAACGGTGAACTGACCGAGGCCGTGGCGTTGGCGCATGATCTGGGACACACACCGTTCGGACATACGGGCGAAGATGCCCTACATGTGCTCATGGAGCCTTACGGCGGATTTGACCACAACGCACAGGCCATTCGCATCGTCACTAAGCTGGAACGCCACTATGCCGAGTTTGACGGATGCAACCTGACATGGGAGTGCCTAGAGGGGATTGCCAAGCATAACGGGCCGGTCACCGGTGATTTGCCGTGGGCGCTGGCCGAGTGCAACGCGGGTTTCGATCTGGAGCTGTACACTCATGCCAGTGCCGAAGCACAAGTTGCCGCCCTTTCGGATGATATAGCCTATAACAACCATGACCTGTTGGACGGGTTGAGGGCGGGTCTGTTCACGGATGATGAAATCGGGCAATTGCCTATCGTCGGTGACTGCTATGCCGAGGTGGATCGGAGATATCCGGGTTTGGATTCTTATCGGCGCCGGCATGAGGCGCTGCGCCGTGTTTTTGGCGTTATGGTTTCCGATGTGATTGTCACGTCGCGTGGGCTGATCACGAGTTCGGGCGCGGAGACCGTCGAGGAAATTCGCAATCTTGGTTATCCGGTGATCCAGTTCTCGGGTGGATTGTGGGCGCAACTCAGGGAAATCCGCGCCTTTTTGTTCAAGCAGATGTACCGCGCGCCCAGCGTCATGGATGTGCGCGCCGAGGTCAGCAAGATCGTCGAAGATCTGTTCCCAATCTATCTGAACAATCCGAAGCAGATGCCCACCCGGTGGCATGACGATATTGAGGCAGCCAGAGATGAAACCGCGCTGGCGCGGATCGTCTCGGATTACATTGCGGGTATGACCGACCGATTTGCCCTGCAGGATCATGCAAGGCTGGCTGGTGCTTGATCACTCGACCCCGATGTAAGCCAACGCCCAGACCTGCTGGCCCGACTGTTCGGCGGCCAAGTCGGGGTCATCGGTCGGGGGGAAGACGATCATAGTGGGTCCATAGCCGCCAACGCCCATCGGTGAGCCGTCGGCATGGGTCGCGACAATGGGTTGATGGGCGGTGATGCTGTCCCAAGGAATTTCAGACTGATAGCCATCCATGGCCATTGGCTTGGCGGTTTTTCCTTCAGCCCCGGCCATGATCAACAGGTCCGACAGGCGTGGCCCGGAAAAGGCGATGTCACGCTGATTGTCTTCCGGGCCGTAAGGAATAGTGATTTCAACCTGTTCCAGACCGTCCAGCATGGATGCGTCAAACCCTGCCGCGCCGTCGTGCTGAACCTCCAAGTATCCCAGCAGACCGCCATCGTTTTCGCCGCGGGCTGGCAGGTTGGTTTCCGTGACCGCTCCGCCAAGGGTCAAAAGTACATGGCCTTGCGGTTCAGGCATGTCGGCCCAAAGCGGCAGGGCAGAGGTCAGAACAAAAGCGAGGGGCAGGGCAAGGCGCATGGGGGGTGTCTCCGGCTTGAATTTCCACCGACGTTAGCTGAGTCTGCCGCTAATCCAAGCCCAAACTGATCGCTTCCATTGACCTTGCCGCTTTGCGTGGTAAACCGCCGAGCAAGCAAAAGGACATCCGAAATGAACCTGTTTTCCGAGATCCGCGGCCTCGTGCTGGACGCGCTGGCACAGATGCAGTCCGAAGGCGCATTGCCCGAGGGGCTGAGTTTTGACAACGTGGCAGTCGAACCGCCGCGCGATGCGGCGCATGGCGACATGGCAACCAACGCCGCAATGGTGTTGGCGAAACCGGCCAAGATGAAACCGCGCGACATTGCCGATGTGCTGGCCGGGAAATTGGCCGCGGATGATCGGATCACCAGTGCCGAAGTTGCCGGACCGGGCTTTTTGAACCTGCGGCTTGCAGCATCGGTGTGGCAGGGTGTGTTGGCAGCGGTGTTGGAACAGGGCACTGATTATGGCCGCTCGTCCATGGGGCATGGCCAGAAGGTCAACGTGGAGTACGTGTCCGCGAACCCCACTGGGCCACTTCATGTGGGCCATACACGTGGTGCCGTGTTTGGTGACGCTCTGGCGAGCCTGTTGGCGTATTCGGGCCATGACGTGACCCGTGAATATTACATCAACGACGGGGGCGCGCAGGTGGATGTACTGGCGCGGTCCGCGTATGAGCGCTATCGCGAGGCCAACGGTCTGAGCCCCGAGATCGCCGAGGGGCTGTACCCCGGTGACTATCTGATCCCGATTGGTGAGGCGCTGAAAGAGAAATACGGCGACAGCCTGATCGACAAGCCGGAAAGCGACTGGCTGGAAGACCTGCGCGAGTTTTCGACCGACGCAATGATGGATCTGATCCGCGCCGACCTGAAGGCGTTGGGTGTCGAGATGGACGTGTTCTATTCCGAAAAATCGCTTTATGGCACCGGTAAGATCGAGGCTGCGCTTAAGTCCCTGACCGATAAGGGCCTGATCTACGAAGGCGTGCTGGAACCACCCAAAGGCAAAAAGCCCGAGGATTGGGAGCCGCGCGAACAGACCTTGTTCAAATCGACCGAACATGGCGATGACGTCGACCGCCCGGTTAAGAAATCGGATGGTAGCTGGACCTATTTCGCCCCCGATATCGCCTATCACTATGACAAGGTGACCCGTGGCTTTGATGCACTGATCGACGTGTTCGGCGCGGATCACGGTGGTTATGTCAAGCGGATGAAAGCGGCTGTTTCAGCTCTGTCCGATGGAAAGGTGCCACTTGATATCAAGCTGACCCAGTTGGTGAAGCTATGGAAGAATGGCGAGCCGTTCAAGATGTCCAAGCGGGCAGGGAACTTTGTCACCCTGCGCGATGTGGTAGATCAGGTTGGCCCGGACGTGACTCGGTTCGTGATGCTGACCCGCAAGAACGACGCGCCGTTGGATTTCGATTTCGACAAGGTGTTGGAACAAAGCCGCGAGAATCCTGTGTTCTACGTGCAATACGCCCATGCCCGTGTCATGAGCGTGCTGCGCCGTGCCGCTGAGGCGGATATCACTACGGATGACGCGACCCTCAAAGGTGCTGACCTGGGCAAGATCGACCATGCCTCAGAGCTGACGGTGGCCAAAAAGCTGGCCGAATGGCCGCGTCTGATCGAAATTGCCGCACGTACCAATGAACCGCATCGGGTTGCCTTTTACCTGTATGAGCTGGCGGGTGACTTCCACGCGCTATGGAATAAGGGCAACGATGAAACGCAACTGCGATTCATTCAGGATGGCGATGTTGCCACAAGCCAATCAAAAATCGCATTGGCCCGGGCCGTTTCTGTTGTGATTTCAGCGGGCTTGGGTATTCTTGGCGTCACTCCGGCGCAGGAGATGCGGTAACTAACACCGCCCGACGCGCCGGTACGAGGTAGGCAAGAAATGACCCGCGCGCCACTTTTTAGGGCGCAATCGGGCGGTGAGGCGGACATGGCAAGTTACGATTACTCGGGGCAGATGCGCCCCGAGGAGATGCATTACACGAATCAGCCACATCCTGAGGATGGGTATGAGTATCCCGATGAATCCTATGGCTATGAACAGGCTCCGCGAGGGGCTGGATTAGGCCGTATCGTCAACGTCATGGGTGCAGTAGCGTCGCTGGCATTGGTCGCCGGGATCGGCGTCTGGGGCTTCAAACTGGTGATGCGCGACGTTAGTGGCGTGCCTGTTGTTCGCGCCATCGAGGGGCCAATGCGCATTCAGCCGGAAAACCCCGGCGGCACCCCGGCCGATCACCAGGGTTTGGCCGTCAATGCCGTGGCCGCCGTTGGAACGGCAGCGCCGCCAGCAGATCGCTTGATCCTCGCGCCGCGCCCGGTTTCGCTTACAGACGAAGACACGCCTGTTGAGCCGCTGAAGCCGACGCAGGCCGTGCATGTCGTCGAAGAAGAGATCTCGGATCAAGAGGCCGCGCAGCTGCGCCAAAATACGGTCGATGCCCTGGTTGCAGAATTGGCCGGTGGGTCGGTGAAAGCGGATGAACCGGCAGAGCAGGGCTTGCAACTCGCCTCGTTGGCACTGCCCGAGGAAGAGCCCGCCATTGATCCTGCTGATCTGGCCGCACAATTGCCGGACCCGGAACTGGCGGCACTGCCCGGTGTCCGCCGGTCCCTTCGTCCGTCCACGCGCCCAGCCCGGGCGACGCCAAGCGGGATTTCATCCAACAGCGGTACCGAAGCTGCGATCAACGCCGCTGTCAAAGCTGCCGTTGGGGTGGACGTGGATCCGAATACCCTGTCCAAAGGCACGCGCATGGCCCAGCTGGGTGCGTATGAAAGCTCGGATGTGGCCCGCGCGGAATGGGATCGCATGAATGGTCGTTTTGACGAGTATATGGATGGAAAACAACGTGTTATCCAGAAAACCTCAAGCGGTGGGCGGACATTCTATCGTCTGCGTGTTCTTGGCTTTGATGACCTGAGCGACTCGCGTCAGTTCTGTGCCGCTCTGGTCGCACAAGGTGCAGACTGTATCCCGGTTGCCGTTCGGTGACATTCGGCGCTGCGATCACCGATGCCGTAGGGCTGCGCCTGACGTCAGAGGAAAAGAGACTATTCCAGCAGATGAACCCATTCGGGTTCATTCTGTTTGCGCGAAACATTGATACAGCTGAACAAGTTCGTGCCCTTTGCGATGACTTTCGTGATGCCGTAGGGCGCAATTGCCCTATCACCATCGATCAGGAAGGTGGCCGTGTACAGCGTCTGCGCGCGCCATTGGCACGCGAATGGATGCCGCCCCTGGATCATGCAGGCCGCGCCGGGGATCAAGCAGAACGCGCCATGTATCTGCGGTATCGACTGATCGCAAAAGAGCTGTTCGAGCTTGGCATTGACAGCAACTGCGCCCCGATGGTCGATTTAGCGCGCGACGATACCCATGCGTTTTTGAAAAACCGCTGTTATGGCTCTGATCCTAAACGGGTTTCGGTTCTTGGGCGCGCGGTTGCCAAGGGGCATCTGGACGGGGGTGTTCTGCCGGTGCTCAAGCATATGCCGGGGCATGGTTTGGCAATACTGGACAGCCACCACGACCTGCCGCATGTGGACCTGACCCAAGACCAGTTGGAGCAGGCAGATTTCGAGCCGTTTCGGGGGCTGAACGATCTGCCGATGGGGATGACCGCGCATCTGGTCTATGACCGGATTGATCCGCAACCGGCCACGATTTCATCTGCGATGATCGGACTGATCCGCGACAAAATCGGTTTTGATGGATTGATCATGACCGACGATATCTCGATGAAAGCTCTGAGTGGCGCGCCCGAAGACATTGCGCGTCAGTCACTGGCCGCGGGGTGCGACGTAGTTCTGCACTGCAACGGAACGTTCGACGCGCGCGCCAAGGTGCTGGAAGCCGCCGGAGAAATGACCACGCAAGCACAAAAACGCGCGGAAAGGGCGTTGTCGATGCGACAAAAGCCTGTGGAACTTGACATCCAAGCGGCCGAAGCGGAACTATCTGCCCTAATGGGCGGGCAGGTATATGAACGATAATCTCTTCAGCGAAGACCCGGCCTCGGTCGCGGATCGTCTTGCGGCAGAGGCGCTGATTGTTGATGTCGACGGGTTCGAAGGCCCGTTGGATGTATTGTTGACCCTGTCGCGAACCCAAAAGGTCGACCTGCGGAAAATCTCGGTACTGGCGCTGGCGCAGCAGTATCTGTCCTTTGTGGAAAAGGCGCGCGCGCTGCGGATTGAACTGGCGGCGGATTATCTGGTCATGGCCGCCTGGCTGGCCTTCCTTAAATCCCGGCTTTTGTTGCCGCCAGACCCGGATGACGATGGTCCTTCGGGCGAGGAACTTGCCGCGCACCTAGCGTTCCAGTTGGAACGCTTGCAGGCTATGCGCGATTCTGCCGCGCGTCTGATGGCGCGTGACCAGCTGGGGCGCGATTTCTTCAAACGCGGGCAGGGCGAGGATATCACCCGTATCCGCACCGTGACGTACTCTGCCACGCTGTTGGATCTGATGCAGGGATACGCCCGTATCCGAACACGCGACGAGTTCCGCCCCTTTGTCATGGACCGCGATTCAGTATTCACGATGGAACAGGCGCTAGAGCGGATGCGCCCGCTGATCGGGTTTGCCGGGGCTTGGACGGATATGGAATCTTATCTGCCCGAGGGCTGGGACGCTGACCCGGTGCGTCGCCGCTCGGCCACGGCGGCGACCTTTGCCGCCTCGCTAGAGCTGGTGAAAGAAGGACATATGGAGATGAAGCAGACCGAGACGTTTGCTCCGATCCATTTGCGCAAAAGGACTGACACACGTGACTGAAGAACTGCAAGACGAAGGCACCGGCACTCTGTTCGAAGCGCCACCCCTGGCGGAACAGGAACGCATGGTCGAGGCCGTGCTGTTCGCGAGTTCCGAGCCGGTAACAATCGCTGATCTTGAGGCGCGTATGCCCCATGGCAGCGACGCGGCGCAAGCGGTTGAAATTCTGCAGAAACGATATGAAGGCCGCGGTATCCATGTCGTCCGCGTGGGCGAATCCTGGGCTATTCGCACCGCCCCCGATCTGGGCTTTCTGATGCAAAAGGAAACGGTCGAGACCCGCAAGCTGAGCCGTGCAGCCATCGAAACGCTGGCCATCGTGGCCTATCATCAGCCCTGCACACGGGCTGAAATCGAAGAGATCCGGGGTGTCTCGGTTTCGCGCGGAACAATCGACCAACTGTTGGAAATGGAGTGGATCCGTCTGGGCCGCCGCCGGATGACACCAGGCCGTCCGGTCACCTTTGTTGTGACGCCACAGTTTCTGGATCATTTCGGGTTGGAAAATGCCCGCGATCTTCCGGGGCTAAAGGAATTGCGGGCTGCTGGGTTGCTGGAAAACCGGCCGCCCCCGGGCACGATCCCCTTGGGCGAGGGGCGTGATGACAACGAAGATGAGGATCAGACCGAACTGTTCGAGGAAGAGTGATCACTTGGCCCTTTTGTTGCCGTTGGAATCACCTATGTTGTGGCCAAGCTGAGGAGTTGAGCAATGAATATGAATCGCATCATCGACATGATCATCCGCCAGATCATGCGGCGGGTCGTCAACAAAGGAATCGACAAGGGTTTTGATGTGGCGGGCCGGATGGGAAAGCCGAAACAAAGATCGGCTGTGCCTCATGACTCGGGCACAAATGACGACAGCAATCGTCAAGCCTAGCAGGTAAGCCCGGCGCAGCGCGTGGCCCACATGTGCGCCAGGTCAAGTAGTGTTAGCCAACAGCCTTGAAGTGTTTGGACAGTTTCAGCCCTTGTCCCTGATAGTTTGACGCGATGCCTGCTCCGTAAAGCTGTGTCGGCATTTCGGCCATCTTCTCATAGACCAGCCTCCCGACGACCTGCCCGTGTTCCAGAACAAAGGGGGCTTCGTGGCAGCGTACTTCCAGCACGCCACGTGATCCCGCTCCGCCCGCTGCGGCGTGACCGAAGCCGGGGTCAAAAAATCCGGCATAGTGCACCCGGAATTCGCCTACCATTGCAAGGTAGGGGGCCATTTCAGCCGCATACATGGGGGGAATATGGACCGCCTCGCGGCTGACCAGGATATAGAATGCGCCGGGGTCCAGGATGATGCGGCCATCGGTGGTGCGCACCTCTTCCCAGTATTCTTGCGGGTCATATTCGCCAATCCGGTCCAGATCAATCACACCGGTATGCGGTTTGGCCCGATAGCCAACCAGATCAGTGTCGGGCAATTGCAGGTCGACCGAGAATCCCAGCCCGTCCTGAATGACTGCCGGTCCGTCGACCAATGGCGAGTCGTTGTGCAGCGCGGTCAGTTCCACATCGCTGAGCACTGCTTGACCCTGACGAAAGCGAATCTGGTTCAGCCGCATGCCCGGCCGCACCAGAACCGAGAATGAGCGTGGACAGATCTCGGCAAAAAGCGGCCCGGTATAACCTGCTGGTACCCGGTCAAACTCGGTGCCACCATCTGTGATCGTGCGGGTCAGAAGATCCAACCGCCCGGTCGAGCTTTTGGCATTTGCCACCGCGCTTGTATCGGCGGGCAGGGACAGTGATTCCATCAGCGGCACCAGATAGACGCAGCCTTTTTCCAGAACGGCTCCGTCGGTGATGTCGATGCGGTGCATCTCAAACTCGGCCAAACGATCTGCGACCGTGCGTCCTTCGCCGGACAGAAACGAGGCACGGACCCGGTAAGCAACTGTACCTAAACGTAAATCAAGGCTGGCGGGTTGAATTTGCGCCGGGATAACCTCGGGGCTGGCGGTGATCTCACCGCGGCCGATCATCGCCTCGATCTGTTGGTTTGGGCATACACCTGTCATTCCGATCCCCTCTGTTGCCAGAGCGGGATCTGGCCAGTCTGCCATAAACGTCGGTGTGATTTGGTCGGGCTAGCAGGACTCGAACCTGCGACCTTCCGTCCCCCAGACGGACGCGCTACCAGGCTGCGCCATAGCCCGACGTTGAGGTGTTCATAAAGACTTTCCCGGCAGGGGCAAGAGGAAATCATCGCCTTTTTTCTTATCCTGCCGACCGGTTCTCAATTCGGTTGATGACAGCGCGCAAGTCTTTGGCGATAGGCGCGATCCGGCGCAGAAGATCGTCGTCAAACTCGGTCCGTTCCCACGCTTGTGTGGCGATGCCGCCCATCAAGGGGGATTCATCCAGATACTCGGGCGCAGGCTGTGGTGGCTCTGCTTGTGGTTGCTGCGGGGCAGGCGTGGGCGTGTCGGCCTGAGGGGCTTGTTCCGCTGGCGCGGTCGCCTCGGCCGCCGGGGCCGGTTCGCCAAGATCCAGATCTATCTGATCGCTGGGCGTCGCAGGCTTGGCGGAAAAGGGCACGACAACGGTGTCGTCTGCCGGGGCGCTTTCAGGTGCAGCGGGCTCATCCAAGCTGGGCGACAGCGAGGACACATAGGCCACGCCTTGTTCGCGCAGGATGCGCTGGACACCTTTGATGGTGATCCCGTCCTCGTGCAGCAGTTTCTTGATACCGCCCAAAAGGCGCATATCGTTTGGCCGGTAATACCTGCGGCCACCCGCGCGTTTGACGGGTTTGACCTGGCTGAAACGGCTTTCCCAGAAGCGCAGGACATGAGCTTGAACGCCCAACCAGTCCGCAACTTCACTTATTGTGCGAAAGGCGTCGGGGGACTTGCTCATGACCGTTTCGCCCCGAACTTACTTGCGATTCCCTGCGGCGACGCGATCCTTCATCAGGTGCGACGGGCGGAATGTCAGGACACGTCGAGGCTGAATTGGTACCTCTTCGCCGGTTTTGGGATTACGACCGATGCGGGCCGTTTTGTCCCGAACACTGAACGTACCAAACGATGATATCTTGACCTGTTCACCTTGGACCAGTGCGTCCGACATGTGGTTCAAGACGCTTTCGACAAGCTGCGCACTTTCATTACGTGAAAGGCCAACCTCGCGGAAAACAGCCTCGCTCAGATCCATTCGCGTCAGTGTTTTTTCGCCCATACCATTTCCCCTGTTGATGTTAGAGAATATGGTGATGGCAAATTCGCTGTCAATATCAATGAATTGCACGAGGCTGTGTAAGCCGTTTTGCGCCGGTTACCAGCGCAGAACCACCGCGCCCCAAGCCAAGCCGCCACCGATAGCCTCGGTCACGATCAGATCGCCGGTCTTGATCTGGCCCCGTTGTTTGCCCACTGACAGCGCCAGGGGAATCGATGCGGCAGACGTGTTGCCGTGATCCTGAACCGTCACGACGACGTTTTCCATCGGCAGGCCCATTTTCTTGGCAGTACCCTGAATGATGCGGATGTTGGCCTGATGTGGCACGATCCAATCGACGTCCGCGTTGCTCAGACCGGCACGCCCCAGGGCGGTTTCAGCAGTCTTCGCAAGCTTTTCGACTGCATGACGGAACACCTGATTGCCCTGCATTCTTAGATGCCCGGTCGATTGGGTCGACACACCGCCGTCGACATAGAGCAAATCCTTGTAGCGCCCGTCAGAATTCAGGTCGGTCGACAGAATGCCGCGATCCTGTGCGGTTCCTTCGCTGTCCTGCAGCTCAAGAATCAATGCACCGGCACCGTCGCCAAACAGCACACAAGTGGAGCGATCAGTCCAATCCATGATGCGCGAAAACGTCTCGGCGCCGATGACCAGCACACGTTTGGCCTGACCGGACACGATCAAAGCGTTGGCGTTGCTGAGGGCAAAGACAAAGCCTGCACAGACGGCTTGCACGTCAAACGCAAACCCATGGGTCATGCCCAGGCGCGCCTGCACCATCGTCGCGGCAGAAGGGAAAGTCAGGTCAGCCGTTGATGTCGCCAGAATGATGGCGTCGATATCCTCGGCCTTCAGGCCAGCATCGACCAGGGCGGCCAGGGCAGCGTTGGTCGCCAGATCGGACGTGGTTTCGCCATCGGCGGCAAAGTGGCGGCGTTCGATTCCCGAGCGAGCTTTGATCCACTCGTCCGACGTATCTAGCGTCTCTTCAAATTCGGAATTCGGAACGATGCGCTCTGGCAAATAGTGTCCGACACCTACAACAACTGAACGGCCTGCCATTTGGGGGTACTGCCTTTATTGTTATTCGCCCGCCTTTGGCGGTACGTGCGCGGCATCTTGTGCAAGCTGGGCTGTTGATGCAACCCGTGCCGCCAATTTTTCGGCAAAACCCGACTCGGCCAGAGTAAAGGCCAGTTTGATCGCTGCCGAAACTCCGGTGGCATCTGCGCCACCATGTGATTTGACCACGGTTCCGTTGAGGCCAAGGAAGACACCGCCATTCACTTGGCGTGGGTCGATGCGTTTCTTCAATCGTTGCAGCGAGGTGATGGCCAGAACCGATGCGAGCCGAGACAGGGGGGAATATTTGAAGGCCTCGCGCAGCAGATCACCGATCAGGCTGGCCGTGCCTTCACCGGTTTTGATCGCGACGTTTCCGGTAAAGCCATCGGTAACAATGACATCCGCCTTGTCACCGGGAATGTCGCTGCCTTCCACGAAACCCGCGAAGTCAAAATTCGCCTGTTCTGCGAATTCTGCGATCATCGTATGGGCTTCTTTCAGTTCGGCCCGGCCCTTGTGTTCCTCGGTGCCGACATTCAGCAAGCCGATCCGGGGCCGATCCAGCGCCATGCCGTTGCGGGCATAAGAGGCCCCCATTAGCGCAAATTGTAGCAGATCCTTGGCGTCGGCCCGCACATCAGCGCCGACATCCAGCATCACGTTAAAGCCCTGGGGGTTGCGCGACGGCCACAGAATCGCGATGGCCGGGCGGTTCACGCCCGGCAATTTGCGCAAACGCATCATCGACAGCGCCATCAGTGCGCCGGTATTGCCACAGGAAACAGCCCCATGGGCTTCGCCTTTGCGTACCGATTCCAGCGTTGACCACATCGACGTCTGCTTGCCGTTGCGAACGACCTGGCTGGGCTTGTCCTCCATCGTGACCACGTCGGGGCAATCACGAAAAACGACGCGTCCCTGCAGGACACGCCGTTTGGCGACAAGTTTGCGCAACTTTTGCTCGTGCCCGTGCAGAACGAAGGCGATATCGGGGTTCTTGTTTGCCGATTTGGCAATGCCCGCAACAACAGTCGCGGGCCCCGAATCTCCGCCCATAGCGTCAACCGAGATGGTAATCCGTCCGGCTTTCGTGGGCTGTTCCGTCATGCCTTGGCCTACGAGTTATGAGGCTTAGGCCGCGTCTTCGTCCAGGTCGATTTCGTCGGCCTGAGCGACGACTTCGCGGTCATCATAATGGCCGCAGGACGCGCAGACGTGGTGCGGACGCTTCAGTTCGCCGCAGTTCGCGCACTCGTTCGGGTTTGCAGCAACCAGAGCGTCATGTGCGCGGCGGTTGTTGCGGCGCGACTTGGAAACTTTGTTCTGTTGGACAGCCATGGTCTCAACCTTTGTCTATTAAGGGTCAGCAGATTCGCTGCTGGCCGGGTTTCATTCTTCGTTTTTCTAGTGGTTTGACGCGCGTTTAGGGGACGGGCCCCGCAATGTCTAACCCAAATTCCGATGAGCGCGCGAAAATACTGCGATTCTCAGCATGTTCAAGCGATTTTTCTGGAGGCCTGCTATGACAGGAAATCAGACCTATGTCACTCGTCTTTTTTCAAAGCATCGCGCAAATTCGCCAGTCCTGCAAACGGCTTTGCGTCTTCGTCCGTCATCGCCTGTTTGCCCGGCTCAGTATAGCCGGTCTGTTCCAACTCCGCACCGTCTTTCCGCGGGTATTGGGGCAGGGCAAGCGACAGCGCCTCAACCATCACCGATGCGGGGTCGATTTCCGTGCCCAATGCTTCGGTCTCATCGCCTTCAGGGATTTCGAATTCAGGCTCGTCGGGGTTTTGCCAGTCTTTCAGATAGAACCGTGACACAGGGATATCGATGCGCGTGGTCACGGGTTCAAGTGTCACGACACAGGGTTGAATCACCGTCGCCCCCAGTTTTCCGGCAAGAATCCAATCGCGTTTGCCTTGTGCCCTTACGTCACCCACAAAGCTGAGCTTGCGCAGGCCCAACAATCCCAGTTCGGTTTTGATCGCGTCCAGGCCCTTGCTATCGGGGCGCAGATCAAACGGTGTGGGCGCGTTTTGGGGCAGGTCGGCCACCCGCAGAGATGTATTAGTCGTCATTCGTGACCCTTTCGTGTGTTGAACCGGGGCTGCGGTTTATGTAATCGGATAGGGTCCGCAAGGTCCCAAGGCAAGAGGATGTAAATGTTGAAGGTTGTGAACAGGTTGAAACCGGCGTCCAAAAGGCTTGTCTTTGCGGCCTGTTTGGTTGCGGCTGGCGCTTGCACGCCAATCTTCAAGAATCACGGATACGTCCCGCCGGCTGACCAACTGGCTGAGATCAAAGTGGGCGTCGATACCCGCGACAGTGTTGTTGAAACCATCGGAGCGCCCAGCTCGGCCGGACTGGTGAAGGATTCGGGTTTTTACTATGTCCGCTCTCGCGTGCGCCATTACGGTCCTAAGCGCCCTGAAGTGGTGTCGCGCGAACTGGTTGCGATCAGCTTTGACCAGCGTGGTGTTGTGCGGAATATCGAACGTTTTGGTCTTGAGGATGGATATGTGGTGGTACTGGACCGCCGCGTGACCGAATCCAGTGTTCAGAACCGTGGCTTCCTGCGCCAGCTGCTGGGCAATATCGGAAACTTCAACCCTGCGAACATTCCGGGCACGAATTAAGTCTGCACCGCCTCTTGCTACGGTCACAGGACAGTCACATGTTCTGTGGTAGAACCGCTGCAACATGAAGCAGGTCAGCAACCGCGGAGGATGCGACCATGGCATTATTGCTGGGCAAGGGCAGATACCGGGCTCGTTTGGCGCAGTCCCCACAGGATGTGGAGGCGGCGCAGAAACTGCGAACCCTGGCATTTGGGACGGATCAGATTGACCGGGATGAATTTGATACGGTCTGCGCGCATATCCTCGTTGAGGATTCGCGCGCCGGTGGACAGTTGGTGTGTTGTTTCAGGTTGCTGACAATGGAGCACGGGGCCGAGGTTGACCGCAGTTATTCTGCCCAGTTCTATGACCTGTCTGCACTCAAAGGGTTCGACGGCCGCATGGTCGAAATGGGGCGTTTCTGCATTCACCCGGAATGGACAGACCCGGATATCCTGCGGGTCGCCTGGGGTGCGATGACCAATTACGTGGACCAGAATAACGTCAAGATGTTGTTCGGCTGTTCATCCTTTGCAGGAACCGAAACCGTCGAGTATCTGGACGCCTTTGCCATGTTAAAGCAACGGCATCTGGCGCCAAAGCGTTGGTTGCCGCGGGTCAAGGCCCCCGATGTATTCAAGTTTGCCTCTCGCCTGCGGCGCAGGCCCGATGTGAAAAAGGCGATGTTGCGGATGCCCCCCTTGTTGCGCACCTATCTGATGATGGGCGGCTGGGTCAGCGATCATGCGGTGGTGGATCGGCACATGAATACGCTGCACGTGTTCACCGGGCTTGAGATCGGAGCGATTCCCCCGGCCCGCAAAAGGCTGCTGCGCGCGCCGGTCCGGTAGATTGAGTATTTTCGAAAAGGTGAAGCAGGGGCGTTGACGCTTTGTGTCCACCGGTTTAGCTGGCGGCATGGCGAGAATTCCTTTGTTGCAGATGTCCGGCATTTCCCTGACTTTCGGGGGTGATCCGGTGTTTTCGGGGCTGGACCTGGTGGTTCAGCCGGGCGACCGCGTCGCGTTGGTTGGGCGAAACGGGTCAGGAAAGTCGACCCTGATGAAAGTCATGGCCGGTCTGGTTGAGCCTGATCAGGGTGACATCGTGGTACCGCCGGGAAAATCTGTTGGGTACATGGAGCAGGATCCCGGCATGGAAGGGTTCGCGACACTGGGCGATTACGCGTCCAGCGAGTTGGAGCCGGGTGAGCTGTACAAGGTCGAACGCGCGGGCGAGGGGCTGAAGTTCGATCCCTCCCGCCCCATTGAAACCGCTTCGGGTGGCGAGCGTCGCAGGGCCGCATTGGCCAAGCTGATGGCCGAAGCGCCAGACCTGATGCTGCTGGACGAGCCGACGAACCATCTGGATATCGAAGCAATTGCTTGGCTCGAACGCGAACTGGGCTCGACCCGCGCAGCCTTCGTTCTGATTTCACATGACCGTGCGTTTTTGCGCGCTTTGACCCGCGCGACGTTGTGGATTGACCGGGGCATGGTACGGCGGCAGGAGCAAGGGTTTGAGGCTTTTGAAACCTGGCGCGACAAGATTTGGGAAGAAGAGGATCAACAGCGCCACAAGCTGAATCGTCTGATCAAGTCCGAAGCCAAATGGGCAGTCGAAGGGATCAGTGCACGACGCAAGCGGAATCAAGGCCGGGTGCGGGCTTTGCAGGCTTTGCGAGCGGAAAAGTCCGCGCAGATCAAACGTCAGGGATCAGCGGCGATGTCGCTGGAAGGCGGGCCAAAATCCGGGCGAAAAGTGATTGAAGCCAAGGGCTTATCAAAGTCTTATGGTGCGCAGCAGATCGTTCTGAACTTTGATTTGTTGGCACAGCGTGGGGATCGGGTTGCCTTTGTCGGACCGAATGGTGTGGGCAAGACAACCCTGCTCAAGATGTTGCTGGGTCAGGAACAGCCCGACGAGGGAACAGTGACGCTGGGCACCAACCTTGAGGTCGCGGTGTTTGATCAGGCTCGCGCGCAGCTGGATCCCGAAATGACCCTGTGGGACAGCCTGACCGGGGATCCCGAGATGCGGGTCTCGGGCAAGGCGGATCAGGTGATGGTTGGGGGTCAGCCTAAGCACGTGGTTGGTTATCTCAAGGAATTCCTGTTTGATGACGCTCAGGCAAGAGCAGCCGTTAAGTCGTTGTCTGGTGGCGAAAAAGCGCGTTTGCTGTTGGCGAAACTGATGGCCAAATCCTCGAACCTTTTGGTGCTGGACGAACCGACCAACGATCTGGATGTCGAAACGCTGGACCTGTTGCAGGAGCTGTTGGACGACTATGACGGCACTGTCCTGCTGGTCAGTCACGACCGGGACTTTCTGGACCGGGTTGCCACCACGACGATTGCGATGGAAGGCAATGGCCGGGCGACCGTCTATGCGGGCGGGTGGTCGGATTACATCGCGCAACGGGGTGATGTAGCGGAAAATAAAACTGAAAAAGCAAAGACTTCGAAGTCAAAGCAAAGGCAGGAAGCGCAACCGAAATCCGGGCTATCTTTCTCGGAAAAGCATCGGCTTGAAAAATTGCCTGCCGAGATTGCCCGCCTGGAGGCCGAGATTGGCAAGCTGGAAGAGCTTATGTCTGATCCTGAGTTGTTCACCCGTGAACCGGTCAAGTTCCAGAAGGCGACTGATGCGCTGGTCGAACGGCATGAGAAACTGGCCGCCGCCGAAGAAGAGTGGCTGGTACTTGAGGAGAAGGCTGAAGAGACCTAAGCGCGGTCCAGTGGTCGGGCAGGGTTGCCGACGACCGTTTCTCCGGCCGCGACGTCTTTGGTCACAACGCTGCCTGCGCCAATAATGGCGTTGTCGCCGATGGTGACGCCGGGCATCACGATGGCACCTCCGCCAACCCAGACGTTTCGGCCAATGGTCACCGGTATCCCGATTTCCAAACCTTGTGCGCGTTCTGCCGGGTCTTTGGCGTGCTGAGCACAGTAGATCTGGGCATGCGGGCCGAACATCGTGTCATCGCCGATCTGAACCTGTGCGGTGTCCAGAACGACGCAGCCGGCGTTGAAATAGACCCGCGCGCCGAGGTGGATGTTAAGCCCGTAGGCGCAATGAAACGGAGCCTCAAGTAAGCAATCCTGCCCGACGCATGCGAACAACGCCTGCAACTCGGGTGCCATGGCACCCCGGGCATCTGGCGGGCAGGTGTTATGTGCGTGGACTGCGTGCCGGGCACGGGTACGCATCGTTTCAAGTTCCGGGTCCAGGCAGCAATACCACTGCCCGGACTGCATCTTTTCCCGCTCTGTCATGGGACAGGCTTAACGCATACGAAGGGCTCCGTCGATGCGGATGACTTCTCCGTTCAAGTAGCCCATTTCGACAATGAAACCGGCCAGCCGCCCGTATTCGCGCGGGTCGCCAAGGCGAGCAGGGTTGGGGACATCTGCCGCCAGTTGTTGTTGAACCTCTTCGGGCAGACCGGCCAGCATCGGTGTCATGAAAATCCCCGGAGCGATGGTCATCACGCGAACGCCGGACGAGGCCAGATCGCGCGCCATTGGCAGCGTCATCCCCACGACACCGCCTTTTGAAGCGGCATAGGCGGCTTGTCCCTTTTGTCCATCGAAAGCCGCGATTGAGGCGGTATTGATGATCACCCCGCGCGCGCCGTCCGGCTCGGGTTCGTTCTTTGCCATCTCAGCTGCGGCCAGGCGCGAGACATTGAACGTTCCCACCAGATTGATGTCGATTGTGCGCTGAAACGCGTCCAAAGGGTGGGGGCCATCCTTGCCGACTGTCTTGATCCCATAGGCGATCCCGGCGCAGTTCACAGTGGCCGTGATACGGCCCATCTTGCTCTTTGCGTGCTCGATTGCCGCCGCCACTGAGTTTTCATCTGTCACATCGGTCTGTGCGAAATGCCCGCCGATGTCTTCGGCAACCTTAGGGCCACGCTCGGCGTCGCGATCCAGGATTGTAACCTGTGCACCGTGTTCGGCGAAATGACGGGCGGTGGCCTCGCCCAGACCCGAAGCGCCACCTGTGATGACTGCGGCAGTGGTCGATAGTTGCATTATGGGTATCTCTCCAAGATTTTGACACTTTTTCGCCACTTTTTATAAAGTGGTCGGGATAGATCTTGTATATTGGGCGTATAGAACCGTCACAACTGGTGTCGAGTTTGATTGTAATGAGTGGTGACGAGCCTTTGTTAACGCATCTTCAGCAGGTCCTTACCTGCGCTTCATCTGCGGCTCTCACTTTGTAACCGAAGACCCTGACGCACTTGGGTGTTAAGGCGCAAGGAGTTAAGTGATGCGAGTTAAACAGAAATCCAGCGTTTCTTTGTTGGTGGTTTCCCCGTTTGTTGGAGCGCTGATGGTGACCACAGCGCATGCTGCGCCGGAAGTCTGCAACGGAAGAACGGCACGAATTGCGGCGAATGCGGGCGACTATCAGACGCTCTGTGACTGCAAGCAAGTGACACCGAGTTTTCTGGAGCGACTACAAAGGCGGTCTGATTTCGAATCGACGCTGGCTGTAACGGGTCAACAATGCCCAGGATTGGCCGCATTGTTGACAGACTTTTCCACGGCTTCAATCGGGGCGGTAGTGGCCCGAGGCGGCGAAGATAGCGACAACGATCAAGTTAACGGAGCAAGCTCGACCCCGGGCGGTGAGACCGGATCCGGCGACAACGGCGGCGGCGG
>NZ_QOCF01000033.1 GCF_003318255.1 Ruegeria sp. A3M17 | reverse complement strand
CGCCCGGCAATTGTGCCGCGTGGTTGTGCGGCTATGGCCCGGCCTGTGGGGGCACCACCCCGGCTGACAGAACCGCCACGTCCGTGAAAAAACGCGGCCCTAAATCCCTGCGACGCAAGTGCTGTAACGATCCGGCGCTGCGCGCGGTCCAGTTCCCAGGTCGAACAGAAATATCCGCCATCTTTGCCACTATCGGAATATCCCAACATCACCTCGATCACATTGCCACCTGACTTAAGGCTGCGGCGGGCAAGCGGAACATCCAGAACATCCAGCAGAATGGCTGAGGCGTTGCGCAGATCACCGATCGTCTCGAACAGCGGCACCACAGAAATATCCAGTGTCTCTGATCCGAACCCGGCATAGCGGGCGAGAAGATAGACACCCAGGATGTCGTCTGCCGAGCGCGTCATCGACAATATGAATGGTCCCACAGCTTTGGGATCCGGCCCTGTTCGAACAGCGTGCACAAGAGCCAGCAAGGCCAGCAATTCCTGCGCCTGATCACTCAACCCGTCCCGCTGAGGGTACTGCAGGTTTTGGTCTGCCAACTCGGTGCGCAGACGGGTCGACCATTCGGGTGTTCCGTATTCGGGCGCAGGTTCGAATGCAGACCAGATTTCTGCCAGAACGCTAGTCGTGACAGTCGAATTCTGCCGTATGTCCAAGGTTGTGGTACGCAGACCGAATACGGTTGCCGCCCGGCGAAGAGGTCGGATATGCCGTCTTGTCAGAATATCGGCGTTTACTGCGCAAAGCGCGTCATCAAGCGCGTCGAGATCGCACTCGAACTGCGAGATATGCTGATAGCCGGCATTTGTCAGTCTTTGGCGGATGGCATTCAGGACCTGCCGAAACGGTTCGTTCGGGTTGCGGTCATTCTTGGGTGCGCGGTTGATGATTGCCTGCAACCGTTCACCGTGAGGTTCGGGCAGCGGTAGGATCAGGGCGCTAATGCTCAGTTTTTGCGCGGCTTTATCAAGAGCCTGACAGTAGAGATCAATCGCTGTCTCGCGCCCACGTTGCAGAGCCAGTTTGGTCATCTCAGAGGTTACATTCGGGTTACCGTCCCGGTCACCACCAATCCAGCTATGAAATCGGATATTGGGCGTCTCATTCAAAGTCTGACCCAGAACCTGCAAACAGGCGTGATCGAACCGGTCGATGACCTGTGGCACAGCATTGAAGATTGCGTCGCGGAAAAACTGCAAACCCCATTCGATCTCGTCACGTAAGCTGGGGCGGGACAAGCGTAATTCTCCGGTCATCCATAGTAGGTCGATCTCGCCTTCCAGATCATTCAGCAATGTTGAACGTTCAATTGGCGTCCAGCGCTGAGCTTCGAGGCTGACCAGGATACGATAAATTCGGCGGTGAATTTCAAGAACGGTGACGCGTTTGGCTTCGGTCGGATGCGCCGTTAGCGTGGGGCCGGTCATTAAACTACCTGCCAACTTATCGGTTTCCCCAACACTCAGATTAAGGTCCGACAACACTTCGGCAAATCCACCTTCAACCGCTTGGGCACCTTTTTGGGTTTCGATTTGTCGACGGTTACGCACTTCTGCGTTTTCGTCGATGATGCGCAAAAGCTGAAACCAGATCGACATGGCCTGCAAATACGGGATTGCGGCCTGGCCAGTTGGTATTGAAGGCAGCGGCTTGGCTTCGACCCAAGAAGCGACATGTGGCGCTCTTTTCAAAAGGATGTTTCGCCATAGCGTTCGCAATTCGGTCCGAAGACCCTCCGCATAGGCGGACGGTGGACGGGACGGCTGGGTATCCTGAGCCAACGCTTGCATCAGATCACTTTGTCTCTTGGATTTTTGCCATTGAAGAAATCATTGAGGTTTTCAATGACGCGGAACCCCATAGCTTCGCGTGCTTCTTTAGTCGCGCTTCCGAGATGTGGCAGCATGACAAGGTTGTCACATTGCAGAAGGTCAGAGCTAATGCGGGGTTCGCCGTCTAACACATCCAGCGCCGCGCCGCCGATGGTGTCGAACATCAGGGCCTGGATCAGGGCGTGTTCGTCGATGACCTCGCCGCGCGCGGTGTTGATCAGGAAGGCGCCGGGTTTCATCAAGTCGAGTCTTCGACCGTTGATCAGGTGCCGGTTTGCGACCCCACCGGGGCAGTGCAGCGAGACGAAGTCGCATAGCGGCAACAACTCATCGACAGTATCCACCTGAGTTGCATTACACTTAGCCAGAACGTCGGGCGCCACTTGGCTGCGATTGTAAACAACGACGTCCATACCAAAGCCATGATGGGCGCGGCGGGCCATTTCCTGCCCGATGCGGCCATAGCCGATGATGCCCAGTGTCTTACCGCTGACCTTGGTGCCGACCAGATGCGTGGGCCGCCAACCGGTCCAGTTTCCGGCGCGCAACTCGCGTTCGCCTTCGCCGGCCCGGCGCGCCACCATTAGCAGCAATGTCATCGCAATATCGGCGGTGCATTCGGATAGAACGTCGGGCGTGTTTGTCACGGTCATGCCAAGTTCGCGGGCTGAGGGTTCGCAAATGTGGCTGTACCCGACCCCGTAATTGGCCAGAATTTTGGTCTGTGCTGCGGGGACGTCCAGCGCCTCTGCGCTGAGCGTATCGGTAACAGTGGGCAGCACCGCATCATAGTGTTTCAGGGCGTCGCGGATTTCAGCCGGGGACATCGGAGTATCCCCGGTATTGAGTACAGCGTCGTAGTCTTCGGCCAGTCGCGCCTCGACGGCGGCGGGCCAGCGACGGGTGACAAGGACTGAAGGTTTGGTCATCACGCAGCCTTTCCGATGACGCGGGCAATGGTTTTACCAATCACCGCCGGGTTTTCAGCAACGGTCACTCCCGCCGCCGACAAGATCTCAACCTTTTCTGAGGCACTTTCGCCAAAGGCCGAGATGATCGCACCAGCATGACCCATAGTCCGACCTTTGGGCGCGGTCAGACCTGCAACATAGGCGACGACGGGCTTGGTTATGTTGTCGCGGATGTATTCTGCGGCCTCGGCTTCCTGCGGGCCGCCGATCTCGCCGATCATGGCAATGACTTCGGTGTCCTTGTCCTGTTCGAACCGCTCTAGGATATCTCTGAACGAAGACCCGTTGATCGGGTCGCCACCGATCCCGACGCTGGTTGAGACGCCGATGCCGTGTTCTTTCAGCTGGGCTGCGGCCTCATAGCCAAGCGTGCCGGATCGACCGATGATACCGACATTGCCGGGCAGGTAGATATGGCCTGGCATGATCCCCAGCAGAGCCTTGCCGGGGCTGATGGTGCCCGCGCAGTTGGGTCCGGTCAGCACCATGCGCTTGTCTTTGGGATAGCGGTACATGTAGCGCTTGACCCGGATCATGTCCTGCGCCGGGATACCGTCGGTGATACAGACGCAATAGCGGATACCCGCATCTGCCGCCTCCATGATGGAATCGGCGGCAAATGGTGGCGGCACGAAAACAAGGCTGGCATCGGCACCGGTGGCCTCGACGGCCTGTTTGACAGTGTCAAAGACCGGCACGCCCTCGACGGTCTCGCCACCCTTGCCGGGGACAACGCCGCCGACGACATTAGTGCCGTAGTCTAGCATGTCCTTGGTATGGAACCGTGCCATCCGTCCGGTAATGCCCTGAACGATAACACGGCTGTCGCGGTCCAGAAGAATGCTCATTAGACAGCCCTCATCTTGGTGTTTTGGGTCAGATCGTTTTGCCACGCACCAACAGCGCGTTCGGCGGCTTCCATCAGGGTGGTGGCGCGGATGATCGGCAGGCCGGACTTGGCCAGGATTTTCTGACCTTCCGCGACATTGGTGCCGGCAAGCCGCACGATGACAGGGATTTCGAGCTCAAGTTCGCGTAGCGCCTGAACGACGCCCTCGGCCACCCAGTCACAGCGATTGATCCCGGCGAATATGTTGACCAGCACCGCCTGCACGTTTTTGTCTGACAGGACCAGACGGAAGGCTTTGGCCACACGTTCGGGCGAGGCTCCACCGCCAATGTCCAGAAAGTTAGCAGGCTCCCCCCCCGCCAGCTTGATCGTATCCATCGTGGCCATTGCCAGCCCGGCGCCGTTCACGATACAGCCGATATTGCCGTCAAGACCGACATAAGACAGGCCACGATCCGCCGCGCGGCTTTCGCGCGGGTCTTCCTGGCTTTTGTCGCGTAACTCTGAGATCTGCGGATGCCGGAACAAGGCGTTGTCGTCAAAGCTCATCTTGGCATCCAGCGCCAGAACCCGATCGTCACCGGTGATGACCAACGGGTTGATCTCGACCATGGTAGCGTCCAGATTGCTGAAGGCGGCGTAACAGCCCTGTAGCGTGCGCACCATTTGCTGCACCAATTTCGCCTCAAAACCCAGTTGAAATGCGATTTCGCGCGCCTGGAATTCCTGCAGACCCACGGCCGGTTCCACGATCGATCGCACGATGCTGTCAGGGCGTTCAGCCGAGATATCTTCGATCTCCATGCCGCCTTCCGACGAGGCCACGATCATCACCCGCTGGCTGGAGCGATCCAGCACGAAGCCCAGATAAATCTCGCGATCAATCGGCACGGCGGATTCCACGTAGACACGGTAGATGCCCTTGCCTTCGGGACCGGTTTGATGCGTAACCAACCTGCGTCCGAACATCTCGTCACAGGCTTCATGGATTTCGTTCTCGGTGTTGCACAGTTTGACACCACCGGCTTTTCCACGGCCTCCGGCATGGACTTGAGCCTTCACGATCCAACGATCGCCCCCCAGCTCGCGCGCCCGATATGCCGCTTGTTCGGGACTGTAGGCCAGCGCACCCGAAGGCACGGCGACACCAAAATTCGAAAGAACCTCTTTCGCCTGATATTCGTGAATATCCATCTGCAATCTTCCTCCCGTTCATGCAGTGCGGTCAGGCCGCGATCGACGTGCCGTAGCGGCTTTCCAGCAACGCTTCGATGGCTTCAAAATCCACTGTGCCGCCCAGTTCACGGATCGCCTCGCCAAACAGTTTTACGATGCGGCTGATCGACTGGTGGTTCAGTTGGTTCAGGATGCCGATGCGCACCTGTACTGGGGCGCTGAGTGTCGGCCAGATACCAAAGCCACGCGCGCGGCAGTTCTGTACCAATTCCATCTCGCGGCCAGCCAGTTCTGCAGGTAGATTCAGCACTACGAGGCTGGGCATGTCCGAAGTGACATCGCAGCCCATCGCGGTGACGGCGTCACGCAGGACGGCCTCATGCGTTTTGTAGGAATGCGCGCGTTTGGCCAGTCCTTCCTGCAATGTAAGACGCAGCGATTCATGGAAGGCGGCGACGGCATAGCCCGAATGGGTCCGGTGATAGGTGCCTTTCTCAACATCCTGACCGTCAACAATGCCCCAATGGCGGGCCTCGAAAATCGGGTTGTGGACGTAAGAGTAAGCACCGGTTGTCTTCAGCGCCTCGATAAAGGCGTCAGTGAAGCTGACCGGCGCATAGGTCAGGGGCAGGCAGCACAAGCCTTTTTGCGGGCACGAAGCCCAGCCTGCGATGCCGGGGAAGTCGTCGATGCGAAAGTCAGCAACACCTAGCGAAGACACGGCATCTATCAAACCCATGGCGCCGTGATGTTCACACGCATCCGAGAATCCCTGTACATCGTTGACACGGCCGGAACCGGTTTCCCAATGCGCCATGAAAGCCCATTTCGGCTTGTGTTCTGCCAATGCGACCTCGACCACCTCACCGGTCACGGGCTGGCCATGCGGAATTTCGATCACGGTGACGCTGGCCGCATTGGGATCAAGTGGATTGTCGGCATGTTCTTCGGGCGTGGCTGCCTTGATCCGAAGGGTCAGCGCGTCAATGCCGGAAAAGGTGCCATTGGTGAACGCAACCACCTTGTCGCCAGGCATAACGGCCGAGAACATAGTGTCTAGTGCGCTCCAGCCGGTGCCGGCAACCGCGAAGGTATAGGTATTGTCGGTGCCCCAGATTTTGCGCAGCATGTGCTTGCATTCGATCATGCCGCGCAGGACGTCACCCTGCATGTGATCCGCAACACCCGCATTTGCGAAGGCATGCAGAACGCGGGCATCGGTATTGCCTGGTCCGGGTCCCGCAGCCAGTGTTTCCGGAATTTCGAGCGTCGGGTAGATTTGAAACGTCATTGGCGATCCTCCTCGGCGACGGGGTCTGTAATGCGCCCCGTCTGTCGCGTTACTGAAAAGAAAAGCCGATCCTTGCGTCAGGGCGCAACGTAACTTACTACTGCTTTAGGGTAGCTATTTGGGTGGGGAAAAACCTACCCATTCTGGCAAATATACCGATGTATACCGGAAACTTACCTACCCAACATGGTAGTTCTTGGGTAAATTAGGTGGAAAATCAATGCTCGACACAACGCCCCCTCCAATCGACATCATGCTCGCCAACAACAATTCTCTCGTCCTCTCGGCAATGTCCGAAATCTTCGAGAGAGACAAACGATTCTCGTTGGTGGCGACATCTGCAACTGCCGAAGGTTTTCTTGGGGCAGTCATGCGTGTGCCGGTAAAGGTCTGCGTGGTGTCCTGGGAGCTGCCAGCTTTGGGTGCAGCTAAACTGATTGAAGTGCTGCGCGAACAGGAAAACGCACCGCGTTTTGTGGTCTATGGTGATGAGGCAGGTGATGTCCCACGGCTGGCAATGCAAGCAGGCGCCGCAGGGTTTGCACCTCGTTCCGGTGAGGTTGAAGGCCTGCTGGAGACTTGCGTTGATGTTGCCAAAGGTAAGATGGTTTTCCCATTCATCGATGTACGCACGGTGCAACATAGTCCTCTTCAGACCCTGTCGCGCAAAGAGCGGGCTATCCTTGAGGCGCTGTCGAAGGGAATGTCCAACCGGGAACTGTCAAAAGAGTTACAGATTTCCACCAATACCGTGAAATTCCACCTCTCGAATATCTACGAAAAGCTGTCAGTTAGAAACCGGGCGCAAGCCATCGCTTATTACTATTCAGCCAAATCTGCTTCAGATTAGGCTCGTAGGTGTTGTGTCGAAACAAAATAAGAAAACCAGAGTCAGCGTCATACTAGGGTCAGGATGCATTGAATTTCGCTGCGCCGCGTGATTCACGGCTCAAATAACGGAACGGTGACTTGAGCGACCTTTGTTGGTTGACCGACGAACAGATGGCCAGGCTCACCCCTTTTTCCGAAGTCCCACGGCAAACCTCGGGTCGAAGAATGGCGGCGCGTGGCGACCCGATATGATCGCCGTCCCAAGGTTTTCCTATCAGCCGTCGCACGCGCGGCAACTGCCAACTACTGGTCATGCCTCCTGACCTTAGAGAGCTGTGCGCCTTTGAAAGAAGCCATGAGCAGGTTTTCGACTTATTATCTCTGGTAGGCATTCACTCGCCACCGTCAAAAGCGTAAGCTGGCGAAAGTTTGCAACAGACCCATGCGGATGTGCAGTTTTTTCACCCCGTGGCGTGCACCCACAAACCGCCAATCTCTGTCTTCGCAATGCGTATGGTCAACGCCATAGCGACGACCCAGCCGGTCACTACGGCCGTTGCTGTTCCGAACCACACTCCGGTTTCGTTGAATCCCAATATGCCAATAAACACCCAAACAAAGAACGCGACCCCAAAAGCCTGGCGATATAGGCTGATCCAAACGGTCCAAATAGGTTTTTTGAAGGCCTGCAAGAGTGAGTTGATCGAAAACAGCATCATGTAGAAAGGCAAGATCAGACTGTCGACTCGTAGATATCCCACACCAACGCGAACAACCTCGGGGTCCGCTGTAAAAAGGCGCATCACTAAGGGACCACCGAGCCAGAGGATCGGGATCGCAATCAGTGACATGTAAAACCCGACGCGCCAGCAATAGAACAACGCGGCGCGCACCCGCTAGCTGTCCCGAGCACCGAAATTCTGTGAGGCGATTGGCAGTAGGGCACCCGTGACGCCCAGAATGGGCAGCAACAAAACCTGTTCAAGCCGTATAGCGATTGCATAGCCGGCAATGGCATGTTCGCCAAAAAGCTTTAGCGCAAATTGCAGGACAAAGGCCGACAACAACATGATCGTGAACGAAAAGGCAGTGGGCAGAACCTGCAGCGAAATTTCTGCAAACCGTTTCAGGCGTGGTCTGAAATAGGCCGCGCGCATACGTTTCATTCGCCTTCGCCGAAGAACCTGCTGGATCAAAAAGATCATCACGCCTGTCTGGCTGATCACCGTAGATAAAGCCAAACCGTTGAAGCCGATGCCCGGGATCACGCCCGGAACTCCGTAGATCAGGAGGGGATTCAGAACAATATTTGCCAGAAACGCGACAATAAGTGCCCGTTGCATAGACACCGCGTCGCCATGGGCCTGCAGGATGCCATTACATCCATGGGCCAGAAGGAACCCGGGCATTGCCAACAGCAGCCAATAGAAATAGCGAAGCCCGGCTTCACGATAAACGCCTGGTTCCGAGACAAGCTTGATTAACAATGGGCCGAACCAAAGCCCTGCCAGGGCAAGCAGGCAAGACGCAACAATTCCGTAAGTTATCCCTTGGGCCGCTAGGCGTCGTGCCGCTCGGTTGTCGCCTGAACCCAGAGCGTTTCCAACCAGTGCACTCATAGCTGCACCCAGCCCGACGCCCACAGAAATAGAGATGAAGAAAGCTTGAAAACCAAGGGCCAGCCCGGCTTGGGCGCTTGTCGACAACAGTCCGGCAAAGAAGATGTCGACGATGTTATACAGTGTACTAAAAAGCATTCCGACAGCGCCGGGTATCGCCAATGTTCGGAAATGGCCTGCAATGGACCCTTTGGTCAGATTAAGGTCGATTGCCTGAGCCATGTTAACTGGGTGTCATGGGCGCTCGGCCTGAACTGTTAGAAAGACAAACTCAGGGGTCAGAACATCTTCGAACCCGTGGTTGAGTTCAGCGTCCACACTGATCGTGTCGCCAGCTGACAGCGTAAAGCGGGCCTCGCCATATCGGTAAACGGCTTGGCCTTCGAGTGCTTGTACAAACACTACGCCGTGGCCGACATAAGAGGGCGGCGGCCCGCCTTCGCGCAATAAAGTCACGCGACGCGCCTGAAATCGCAGGTCTTTACGAGAATGCAGTGAAAGATTGACATACTCGTGGCTGTGCCCCGCCGAGATACGGTTGGATTTCAGTCCCTCACCATGGCGCACAAGAGTGTAGTCAGTGTGATCTGTACGCGCTTCGCGGAACAAAGAAACAATCGGAACTTCGAGCGCTTCGGCCAGTGCCGCCAGAGTGTCGATTGAGGGAGAAACCAACCCATTTTCGATCCGGCTGATCATGGCGGCTGAGATACCGGACTGTTCTGCCAAGCTACGAGCGGATTGCTTCCGACTTTGGCGCAATTCCTTCAGCGAGGCGCCGATGGCACGGTCGATCTGTCTGCCTGGAGTGTCTCCTTGCATGATCCGTCCTTTCACTCGCTGCTATAATACCCCACCACATCGCCATCGGTGGTGACACCAAGGCCATTCAGCAACCGGTTGGCGTAGTTGAAGTATCCTACGATCTGGTTGATTTCGAGAATCTCGCCATCCTCCCAACCGGTGTCTTTCAGGGCTGCCACATCAGAATCGACCATCGTACCCGGCGAAAGTGTAAGCTTTTCAGCATAGGTCAGTGCAGCCAAATGTGCGCCGTCGAACGCATCCTGCGGGCGATGTGCCTCGAGTGCGGCTTCGATCTTGTCGGCGCGTGCGGCGTCGTCGATCAGGTGCCGGGCGTTAGACCAGTGGTTAGCATAGGAATAGGGGCAGGTGTTGAGAGTGGATACGTAGGAACTGATCACTTCCTGAAACCACATGGGAACTTTGTTCGCCTCATCGTGCAGACAGGCTCGATACAGAATCACATGCCCCTTCATGGTGTTAGGCCGCAGGGAATGCACCCGCATGACATTGTCGACAGTGCCGTGCGGTGTACGCGCCAAATCCAGAGTGGCCTTCAGATGCGAGTCAGCATCTTCGTCAGATATCATGCTGATCCAGGCAGACATTTGCGGTTCCTCCCTTGGTCGTCAGTATTATCTGAGGGCAGATCAAAAATTGTCCTCTGAGTTTTTTATTGACGAGTATTGCATATTAAGCAACCATATTAATTAGTGTGCAACGTATTTGAGGAGGCTCAGGCCTTGCCCGACTGCCCCAAACAATCGCAGCGCCAGCCCGGCCTCGGCTGTTTTGTCAGGCCCGGCACCACGACATGCCGGCCTGCCTTTGCAGGAACGGTGGAGGAAACTCCTTTGCGCGTCCGGTCCATCAAAAGACAAATTCGCATGGTATCCCGAACCCAAGCAGGTACGACATGAACCAAGCCACTCCGATGATTGAAGTGACCAATCTGGATAAATACTATGGCGCGTTTCACGCGTTAAAAAACATCGATCTGACGGTCCATCAGGGTGAAAAAGTCGTGATCTGCGGGCCCTCGGGATCGGGAAAATCGACGCTGATCCGGTGCTTTAACGGGCTAGAGTGGCACAATTCCGGCCGCCTCGTGATCGATGGGATCGAGGTTTATGACGGAGCCAAAGAAATTCGCGAGCTGCGGCAGGAAGTCGGTATGGTTTTCCAGCAGTTCAACCTGTTCCCACACCTGACAGTGCTAGAGAATCTGACGATCGGTCCGATGAAAGTGCGCGGGATATCCAAGGCGCAGGCCGAAGAAACCGCACGCAACTATCTTGAACGTGTTCACATCCCGGAACAGGCCGACAAGTACCCGGCGCAGCTGTCGGGCGGGCAACAGCAGCGCGTAGCGATTGCACGGTCTCTATGCATGGAAACTCGGATCATGCTGTTTGACGAACCGACATCCGCGCTGGACCCCGAGATGATCAATGAGGTGTTGGATGTGATGGTCGAGCTGGCCGATACCGGCATGACCATGGTTGTCGTCACTCACGAGATGGGCTTTGCCCGTAAGGTCGCTGATACGATGGTCTTTATGGAGGCGGGCCAGATCGTCGAGGTTTCGCCACCCGAACAGTTTTTCACCAACCCCTCGAGCGAACGCTGCCGTTTGTTCCTAGATCAGATCTTGGCGCATTGACATGAGCGATCTGGGCATTTCCCGGCCAAAAGGCCAGCCGCTGCCTAAGCCGCCTTTTTTTAAGCGGTTTTTTGACTCGACCCTGATTTCGGTCGGGATCTATGCCGTTATCGTCGGGCTGATCGCCTATGTTGCATATACAGGCGCGCAGGGCATGGGGTATAACTGGCAATGGTACCGGGTGCCGCAGTTTCTGTATCGCAATACCGAGGTCGGGTTTGAATGGGGTGAAATTCCCATCGGGCTGGTCGCGACAATCAAATTGTCGGTCACGGCTTTCATTCTGGCTATGGTTATAGGCCTGCTTGTGGCGTTGCTGCGCCTGTCGGATCTGGTCATCGGGTCCGCAGTTGCGGTTGGATTTCTGGAGCTGATCCGAAATATCCCGCTGCTGGTTCTGCTCTACCTCTTTTATTATGTTCTGGGGCCGATCTTTGGATTTGACCGATACACGGCCAGTATCCTTACCTTGGCCGTGTTCCATTCTGCCTTGATTTCTGAAATCTTCCGGGCCGGGATCAACGCCGTCCCCACTGGCCAGTGGGAGGCCGCTAAATCCATCGGGATGAGCCCTTCCCAGACTTATCGCTATATCATCCTGCCACAATCCGTCCGCTTCATGCTGCCGCCGATGACCGGCGAGGTCGTTCACCTCATCAAATCTTCGGCCATTGTCAGCGTGATTGCAGTGGCCGAGCTGACGACCTTCGGACGCAACATCATTTCAGACACATACATGAGTTTCGAAATCTGGTTCACCATCGCACTGGTTTATCTGGTGGTGACCCTGATCCTGTCGATTGGCGTAAGTCATCTGGAGAAGAAATATGCCGTCGACCAATAACCCAGAAAATATGTCGGACAACAAGGAGAACCAAGATGAAGCTTTCTCGCAGAATGCTCGGGGCTGCCCTCGGCGCGGTCGTGGCTACCGGTGTGGCGACCTCAGGCTGGGCGCAGAGCGCTACGCAGGAACTATCCAGCGAAAGTGTGATTGAAACTATCAAACAGGATGGTGTGATCCGGATCGGTCTGTCGCTGTTCGTGCCATGGTCGATGCGCGACAAAAATGGTGATCTGATCGGCTATGAACTGGATGTTGGCCGCAAACTGGCTGAAGATATGGGCGTTGAGGTTGAATTCGTGCCGACTGCTTGGGATGGTATTATTCCAGCATTGGTAGCGGGCAATTTTGATGTGATTATTTCCGGTATGTCCATGACTGCACAGCGGAACCTGACAATCAACTTCACTGATCCGTATGCTTATTCAGGTTTGGCAATCCTGGCCAACAAAGAGTTGACTGCTGGGATGACGCTTGAAGATTACAACAACCCCGAGGTCACATTTGTTGCGCGTCGCGGTGCGACACCAGCCGTGGTAATAGCCGCCAATTTCCCCGACGCAACGCTGCTGTTGTTTGACGAAGACGGAGCGTCGACTCAGGAAGTATTGAACGGTAATGCCCACGCGTCGATGGCGGCTCAGCCGACACCTAACCGCGATGCTGCTAAATATCCGGACACATTAGTCGTTCCGTTTGAGAGTCTCTATGACCAGCGTGGAGAAGCCTTTGGGTTGCGTAAAGGCGATCCGGACGCACTGAACTTCTTCAATAACTGGATTGCGCAGAACTGGCGATCCGGTTGGCTGAAAGAACGCCATGACTATTGGTTCGCAGGCAACGAGTGGGCCGATCAGGTCGCGCAGTAACCAAACTGACGGGGGCGGACGTAGTACCGCCCTCGAAACCAACGCGGAGCGTGCCCGGTGCAAAACTTCCTGAATAAACTGAGATGGCCCGACTACCTGATCGTCGGTGTTCTGGTCGTGTTTTTTGGGTATATCTGGCTGTCGATTGAAGGCACGCTGAACTACAAATGGCGATGGGAGCAGATCCCCGGTTACATCGTCGGCTGGCATTCCAGTCGCGAGGAGTACTTTGCCAATCTGCTGCTGCAGGGTTTGGCGGCGACGATCCGCATCAGTATTTATTCCGGCATTCTGGCTTTGATACTGGGCACCGTTCTGGGTGTTGCGCGATGTTCAGCCAATTTGACCATCCGCATGCTGGCGCGCACCTATCTTGAATTCCTGCGCAATGTGCCGCCGGTTGTTGTCGTTTTCATCTTCTTCTTCTTCCTGTCTCAACAGCTGATCGATGCGTTGAATCTGGAACGTTGGGCGCGCGGTATCGCGCGGCAGGAAAACAATCAGGTCTGGGAGTTCTTCTTCGGTGAAATGCGCCGCTTCCCATCGCTTGTTTCGGGCGTCATTGTACTGGCCCTTTTTGAGAGCGCATTCGTTGGTGAAATTGTGCGTGCCGGTATCCAGTCGATCCCAAAAGGTCAGCGGGAAGCCGCGCGCTCTATCGGTATGAGCCGCCTTCAGGAGCTGCGTTATGTGGTACTGCCGCAGGCGATGAAGAAAGTGGTGCCACCGCTCGCCAATCAATTCATATCGCTGATCAAGGACAGCTCAATCCTGTCGCTGATTTCTGTGCAGGAGCTGACTTATAAAACGGTTGAGCTTGTGGCCTCATCCCGCATGATCTTTGAGGCGTGGATCACCACGGCCGCTTTCTACTTTGTGGTTTGCTTCGGCCTTAGCCGATTGTTTGCGCGGCTTGAAAAACGGTCAGACAAGCGCTGACATATAGGCCAGTATGATACGCCTCTATGATTTCCGGCTTTCGGGCAGTTGTCACAAAGTACGTCTGCTGCTGTCCATGCTGCAGCGGGATCATCAAATCGTCGACGTAGACCTGCTGAACGGTGACCAAAACCAGAGCGCGTTTTTGCAGGTCAATCCGCTGAACAAGGTGCCGGTACTGGACGATGATGGGTTCGTCCTGCGCGACAGCACTGCCATCATGGTCTATCTGGCGCAGAAGTACGGCGCAGCCGAATGGGCCCCTACCACACCGAAAGAACACGGCAACATACAGCAATGGCTGTCGTTTTCTGTGAATGAAATCTTCCACGGCGTTGCAATGGCCCGGGCGATTGTTCTGTTTGAACGCGATATCGACCTGGCTGAGCCGCAGGCGCTTGGGCAGAACTCCCTGAAGATCATGGAGCAACATTTGTCAGACCATCGCTGGCTGGCCTGCGACCGTCCCACCCTCGCAGATTTGGCTTGCTATCCCTACATAGCTCTGGCGTATCAGGGTGGAATATCGATGTCTCCGTACCCGGCGGTACGCGCATGGATCGCGCGTGTTGAGGCTTTGCCGGGATATGTCCCGATGCCGGGGTTGCCGGCACCGGGTTAAGGGCAATCGGGGCTATGCTCTGATCTGAACCATGCCGTTTTCGACCCGGGATTCAAACACTTTCATTGGCCGCGTCGCAGGCGCTGAAACCGGGCGCCCGTCTCGCACATCAAACGCGCCCTGATGCAGGGGGCACTCGATGACATAGCCATCGTAATACCCGTCACACAGATCCGCGCCGCCATGATTGCACAGCGCTAGTGAGGCATAGATACCACCGGGCGTGTCGTAGATTGCGATGATACGTGAGCCGAGTTCGACCCGAGTGACCCAATTTTTTTCCAACCGAGCAGCCTCGATCACGTCTTTCCACGGTTTTACATCTGTCATGGATCACGCCTCCTCCTTGTGCCAGATCTGACGCAGGATTTCGCGGTGGGCAGCCAGATAACCGCCGGGCTCGACATGGATGTGGTCTTTCAGCTTCTCATGCAGGCGCGGCAGCGCGTGAAACGGGACCGAAGCGACATAGTGATGTTCCGCGTGGTAATTCATGTTCCAGCACAGAAAAGACCACGGTGCCGAAACCAGATTGGTGCGCGTATTTTCCGACATCTGCGCGACGGTCGGGCGTCCGACATGTTCGGTCATCCGGATGAAGCGCATCACCGGCTCGCCCAGAAATAGGGGGATGAACCAATACCAGATCAGCCCCCACCAGCCCGTGATGGCCATGGCCAGAAAGATCGCCGCATAGATAGCCAGCATTCTACGGGCATCGCGATATGCGGCCTGATGTTCGACTTTCGGAATGAACCGCAGCTCGGTCTCACTGAGATTGCCGCTGGCGTGGCGAAACAGTTCCGTGAATTTGCCGCGCCAATAGGGCAGGGCGGACAGATAAAGCAGATATTCTCCCATTGTTTCGGGCAAAGGGATCAATTCGGGGTCTTCCCCGGTCAGTTGCGTATAGGTATGATGATCGCAATGCTCGTAGCGAAAGAACCGATGTGGCAGAATGATGATCAGGCCGCAGATCTGACCTACCAAATCATTCAACCACCGGGTTCGGAACACCGTATAATGCACGCATTCATGCTGTAGTGAGAAATGGTGCACCAGAACGATGCCTTGCAGGAACATTGCGGGCCAGATTAGCCAGCTGTTCCAAGCTAGGGTGACAAGGGTAGTTGTGCCAGCCAGTACCAGTACCCAAAGCGTCAGATGCCGCAGGCCGGGGCCGTCGGACCGTTGCATGAATCCTTTCAGTTCTTCACGCGTGAGCTTGCCTTCGGCCAGTGCCTGAGACAGGGGCGTAACGATTGCTTGTGACATGTGAGTTCCACATTTTTGCCGGTGCGGGGGCCGTGCCCTCATCGCATGTACCGGCACCGGAGACGGGAGTGCTCCGCACCATAGGACCTTGTTAGGTAGCCCTATTGCAATCAGTTTAGCGCGATGGCACGCGTTCGATCAAGCGGGAAGGTTTAACCAGTGCGGCGTAGACCGATATCCAGATCGGGGTCCGCGAACAGGGCAGCTGCGCAGGGGTGCTTGTCCAGAATGGTGGCTCCGCCAGGCAGACGGTCGGCGTGGAAAGCCCCGTTTTCCCAGTAGGTCACACCGTCAATCACGATTGTCGGATCAAACACGTTCCAGCTGATTTCGCCTGGGGCATAAGCACCGCAGGTGTGGAAGTGCAGAATACGTGGATTGCCGAAAGCGGACCCGCCCCAACGCTCGAAATTCTCGCGCATGTCCCATGGGTAGCCGCAGCCCGGGTGGATGCCCGCATGCCAGGAATGCACGAAATTGCGGTCGATGCCGAACTTACCCGCGACCCGGTCATAATGAGCCTCGGCCCGCGCGGAGTCGGCAGGATCGCCGTCAAACCCTGTCAGGCGCCCGCTTTCCAACATCGCAAACACCGGTCCTTCGAACTCCACCGTATAATCATCATAGTATTTTGATCCGGTGCCCGTCAGAAACTTCAGTGCCACTCGGCCCGAAAAACTATGTGCTGGAACCGGCGTGAAGACCGACATGGGAAAGCGCAAGATCGACGTATCGCCCGTCGTATCCAGGTTCATCTCAGGCCGCCCCTGAAAGTCCGTACCCAGAGGGCAGGTGACCCGCACGTCGGTGGCCCTGTTCAGAACGCCGTTGATCCCTGCCTTGATGTCGAGGAAGGCATCGTGATGCCCGTTGGAAAATCCAGAGCCAAAAAGCTCGCGGCTCAGGGCAAAACTGACGATGATCTTCTTGCCCTGCGGCATTTCCGAGAACCGGAGCTGATCCCCGAGACGAGCCAGAAACAGGATGATATCGGCGGTTTCGAACCGCGCCAGGAGATCAGCGGACAGGTGTGGATTGTCCGGATTAAAACCTACGTTCACTGCATCAACCGACAACCCCATGGATCGCGCGGCATGCGTGACGATTTGAACACTATCCGCATCGAAATAGCCATGTTCGGGAGGTTCATAAGCGATCAACAACCGGTCGCCTGCCGTTGCGTGGGCACAGTTAGTCAATAGATTTCGCGCGCCGCGCTCGGGTGTGATGTCCGACATTCGCGTCTCCTACGGGTTCCGGTCAGTATAGATTAGGCTCGGGTTGCGCGCCTAATCTATTTGAAAGTGATTATGCCTGACATTAGGGTGACTAATATGATCGTAAACCTGCCCTATTCCGCCCTGCGCGCCTTCGAGGCAGTTGTCCGGCATTCCGGCTTTTCCCCTGCTGCAGCTGAGCTGGGCGTCAGCCAAAGCGCGGTCAGTCAGCATGTGCGGGCGCTTGAGGAATGGCTTGGTCGCGATCTGCTGGTACGTGGTGCACGGTCATCGCGCCCGACCCGCGAAGGAGAGCTGCTGGCGCTGGCCATTTCTGAAGGGTTGGGGCGTATTTCGGACGTTTGTACCCAGCTGAGGGACAAGACCCGCACCGACAGGACCATCGTGATTTCATGTCTGCCGGGCTTTGCGTTCAACTGGTTGTTTCCGCGCCTTTTAAACTTTGATCTTGCTCATCCGGACCTGTCGATTTCCATTGCCACGGATACCGGGCAATATCCGTTTTCAGGGGCGGATGCGGATATCGGCATCCGCTATGGTCTGGGTGATTATCCTGGCTATCAGGTCGATTTGCTGATGACCGAGCAGCTGTTTCCGGTCTGCGCCCCCTCTTTGATACCAATCTTGCGTGGCGTCGAAGATCTGGCGCAGCACACGATGCTGGTAGATGAGAACCTGCATCATGGGCCCGCAAGTCCAACGTGGGATTTCTGGGCGCGGCAATGCGGACTGACACTTCCGTGGCCCTTGCGAACACGGCGCTTTGGCCAATCCAATCTGGTCGTTCAGGCGGCCATCGAGGGGCTTGGCGTCGCTTTAGGACGGGAACCTCTGGTCATTGACACGTTGTGCGACGGACGTTTGGTGCGACCAATTCCGGAGCTAACGCAGTCTCCGCTGTCTTATTGGCTGGTTCGACCCCATGAAACTAAGGACAGCCCGAAAGTCGGTGAGTTTCTGAATTGGATCCGTGCCGAGGTTGAGGCGCAGCCGGACATTCCGCCATCTGCGGGCGCAGGGAATTAGCCTGACTTATATGAGTCATTACCATTCCAGCATGGCGCAAGATCGGCTTGCCGCCCATACTTGCACAAGCCATCTGACGATCTGGAGAGCATTTCAATGTATCTGAGAAACTGCTGGTATGTCGCCGCCTGGAGCAAAGATATCGGTCGCGAGCTGAAGGCCGAGACGTTTCTGGGCGAGAATATTGTGCTTTACCGGCAGGAGGATGGCAGGCCGGTCGCATTGGAGGATGCTTGCCCGCACCGCAAACTGCCTCTGTCCAAGGGCAACCTGATCGGGGATGTAGTGGAATGCGGCTATCACGGGCTTAAATTTGACTGCACGGGCAAGTGCACGGACAGCCCGACGCAGCGCGGCATGACCCCGCGGCGGGCGGTGGTGAGGTCATATCCGGTTGTGGATCGGTATCGATTCCTTTGGATATGGATGGGCGATCCGGAACTGGCGGATCCCGACAAGATTTTCCCGATCGATAATTTCGACGATGTCAGCTGGGGCAAGACCGACGGTGGGGTGATGGATATCGACTGCCATTACCTGTGGGTCTGCGATAACCTGCTTGATCCCAGCCATGTCGCCTGGGTGCATGTATCTTCTTTTGCGGGCGCCGGAACGGATGAAGAGCCGCTGAACGTCGAGCGGACCGACCGTGGCGTCGTCGTCTCGCGCTGGATCGCGAATAAGCCGCCATCGCCCTATTACGCTAAACTGGTGGCATTTGACGGCGATTGCGACCGGCTGCAGCATTATGAGATGTGCATGCCCGCGATCGGGCTGAACAAATCCATCTATACGCCGGTCGGGACCGGTGGGTATGACAAGCAACCCATTGCCGAAACGTTCATCAATATCTCCTATAATTTCATGACCCCAATCGATGAAGACCGCACCAGATACTTCTGGTTTCAGCACCGAAATTCCGACCCCGAAAATCCCGAAGTGTCCAAATTCATGAATGACGGCGCGCGCATGGCGTTTCTTGAGGACAAGGACGTTCTGGAAGAAGTCCACAAGGGTATGAAGTACGCAAAAACGCCCAATATCGATCTCGGGTTGGACGCGGGTGCCAAACTGTTCCGCAAAACGCTTGATCGAGCGATCGAAGCCGAAACCATCCCTGTGAGTACAACAGTTCAGGCTTGAGGCACCGTCTGCGAAGGTTACACACGTAGTTTCACTTGATCGGGTTATTTGAAGTTGACCCCGCCCTGCCGACCGAATTTTTGGCAAGAAGGGCGGAGTTTGCCACTTGTTATGACGCTCTGTAGATCACCGGAAACCGACCGCCGGCAAAGGGCGCACCGGGGCGTAAGCTGTTGTCGTGCAGCCATTCGGTGACAGTATCGCGGGGCTCATAGGTTGCGCCGTCCACAGCGAACCGGATCGCATAGCCGCGTCTGCGCCGGGTTGAGGTGCGGTTGCCCATCGCTGAATGTACAATCATACCGTCAAATGCCAGCGCATCACCGGGTTTCATCTTCGGGTAATGAAAGATGTCGTAGTCGGCGCGATTCATTTCGAAATCGGGCATGTCGATATAGTCTGGGTTGTCCACTTCCAGATAATGCAAAAAGCCCCCAAGCTGGTCCGTTTTGAAGGGCCGGTATTTGGCGCCCCAGGCATGTGAGCCCCTTACGAACTCCAACGCACCGTTGTCAGGGTCCACGGGGTCCAGCGCAATCCACATGGTCATGATCGGGCCTGATACCGGCCAATAGGGTTGATCCGTATGCCAGCCCGTTTGTGTCTTTGTTCCCGGTTCTTTGGCAAAAATCTGGTCGTAGATCAGCGAGGTCCAGGGGCTGTTTGCTACCTCTGCCACACGCTGCCCAATATCAGAGCTCAGGCAATAGTCTTGAAACACGCCGGGATTTTCACGCATGTTTTTGTAAGCAAAGTAACGGTCGCCTTTGGCAACTTCGTCATCGACGGCCTGGCGCAGCTTGATCAGCCAATCCTGCGACAGCACTTGTTTCAGCAGCACGACTCCGTCGCGCGCATAGGTATTCTGAACGGTTTTCAGGTCAGGTGTTTGTGTCATGTAACGTCCATTTCTGTCACCTCATTTACAGAGGCGGTTGCAGAGGGCAGGCGCGTTGCGCCCGGTTTTTCTGGCGTTACGAGGCGGGTGAACTGCGGCAGTTTATGATGAAGCAGGGCCAAAGCGACCGGGCCGACCATTTGCCGGCAAGACGTCGATGGAACTGTTCCACGCGAAAGCTCATTGCGTCACCTTTCTCCGTTATCTTAGCCGCAATTTCCGCATTGGAATAGAACCCATGTCGGGTTGTTTTGCATATCGATAAATTTATTGACTAAATGTGCATAGTGATAAATATTATTACCATCATGCAAAATTATTCTGTTTTCTCGCTCGCCCGTAATGCGCTAACCGGGCACCGAAACTGGCCGCAGGTCTGGCGCAGCCCACCGTTGAAAGATCGCTATGATGTCGTGGTGATCGGGGCAGGGGGTCACGGGCTGGCAACTGCCTATTATCTGGCCAAGGAATTTGGCATCACCAATGTCGCCGTGCTGGAACGCGGCTGGCTGGGCGGCGGGAACATCGCGCGAAATACGGTGACCATTCGGTCGAACTACATGAGGGATGAGTCGATCCCATTTTATGTCAAATCCGTCGCCATGTACGAAGGGCTCACGGACGAGTTGAATTTCAACATGATGCATTCCAAACGAACCATGGTGGATGTGGTTCAGACCTGGCCCAAGCTGCGCGAGCTGCGGCGGCGGCAGTTGGTGATGGACATCTACGGCTCGACCTACGAACAGATCACAACCGAGGAATTGCGCCGCCGCATTCCTGCGTTGACTGGCGGTGGCCCAGATGCACGGCTGCCTGTGATCTGCGGCATGGTGCATACAGATGCGGGTGTGAACCGGCATGATGCGGTGGCCTGGGGCTATGCCCGCGCGGCTGACGCGCGGGGGGTTGAGATTCATCAGCAAACAGCGGTGCAATCCTTGCTGCGCGGGGCGGATGGGTCCATCGAAGGGGTCGAAACCAACCGGGGCACCGTTCGGGCAAAGAAAGTGGTCGTAGCAGTCTCGGGGCATACAACGACGCTGACCGAAACTGCGGGCCTCAAACTGCCTCTGCGGACGATGAACCTAACGGCTTTTGTGTCTGAACCGGTCAAGCCTCTGGTCGATGTGATCGTGAACTGTCCGGACAGCGGGTTCTATTTCAGCCAGTCCGACAAAGGTGAGATGGTCATCGGCGGCGCGCCCGATATGGGTCAGAGCTTCCGTCGAGACATAAAGCAACATGTATTCGAGGATACCGTGACTGCCATGCTGTCGCTTTTCCCCAGTTTTAAGAAGCTCAAACTGATGCGGCAGTGGGGCGGGCATCTGGATATTGCCCATGATGCCTCACCCATCATGGATCAGACAGAGATGCCGGGCCTGTTTGTCACCGCCGGATGGTGGGGCGGGTATAAGGCTATCCCTGCGGGCGGGCTGACGCTGGCGCATCTGGTGGCCAAAGGTGAACCGCACCCGCTGATGGCACCCTTCACACTGGGCAGGTTCCGGCATCTGGACTTCGTAATGGAAGCCGGAACGACCACTGCGCGATAGGAAAGGACAGGAACATGATGAATATAACCTGCCCGTTCTGTGGCAAGCGCAATGAAAGCGAATTTATCCATGGTGGCCCGGTAGGGGCGGTCCGCCCCGATCCCAATGCCGTCAGCGATGAGGAATGGGTCGAGTATCTGACGGTGACGCCGAATCCATTGGGTCCGGTTCAGGAGAAATGGTGGCACGCAAGGGGATGCGGTGAATGGTTCTCGATCTGGCGTGATACACGGACCCATGACATTGTGGAGGCACCCGATGGTACAACGTAACCGCCGCGCCTCGGGCGGGCGCATCGACCGAAACCGCCCTTTGCATTTCACCTTCAATGGCAAGCTATATGAAGGGTTTGAGGGCGATACGTTGGCCTCGGCCCTGCTGGCCAACGGTATTCGTCTCACCGCCCGCAGTTTTAAGTATCACCGCCCGCGCAGTATTATGGGCCACGGGGTCGAAGAACCTGCGACGCTAGTGGAACTGGACGGCGAGGATGCCTCGGGCAACCGTCCCGCGACCACTGTACCGCTTCGGGACGGGCTCAGCGCACGCTCGGTCAATTGCTGGCCGTCGCCCGAGTTCGATCTGGGCGGGATCAATCAGTTACTCTCGCGGTTTATCCCCGCAGGGTTTTATTACAAGACGTTCAAATGGCCTAACTGGCATCTGTTCGAACCTTCGATCCGCCGGGCTGCAGGGTTGGCGGCAGCACCCGAAAGCCCCCCGGCTTCGGGCCATTTCGAGGCCCGAAACGCCCATGCCGATGTGCTGATCGCGGGGGCGGGCCCAGCCGGGCTGCAAGCGGCGCTTGAGGCTGGTCGCGCCGGAAAACGCGTGTTTCTGGCCGATGAGGGCGCCGAGGCGGGTGGTAGTTTGTTGAACCGCAACCTGTCTATCGGTGGACGTTCAGCCTTGGACTGGGTCGAGGATGCGGTGGCTGAGCTGCGTGGGATGGAGAATGTCACCCATCTGCAGAATGCAACCGTCTGGGCCTATCGCGAGCACAATCTGATGATCGTGAACGAACGCGAACCCGAACTGGACGGAGTTCTTGAACGCAGCTGGCGCGTACGGGTCGGGGAAGTTGTGATTGCAACCGGGGCCACCGAACGAGCCATGGTCTTTGGTGACAATGATCGACCCGGTGTCATGCTGGCCTCGTCGGTGCAGGCCTATGTCAACCGCTGGGGTGTTACGCCCGGGCAGCGTATGGTGCTGTTTACCAACAACAACAGTGTTTATGCCGTGGCGGCCGATCTGGCAGCAGCCGGTATGCAGGTTGAGGCCATCCTCGATTGTCGCAAAACCGTTCCGCCTGAAGCCGTGAAGCTGGTGCCGGATATTCCGGTTCACGCCGCAACCGTTGCTGGTGACGTACGCGGGCGCAAAGGCGTGCGCGCAGTCAAAGCCGTTCCCGTGACCGGAGGGGCGGGTCGCTGGATCGACTGTGATGTGCTGGGTTGTTCCGGCGGTTGGAACCCGACCGTTCATCTTTGGTCGCAATCCCGCAGCACGTTGCGATTTGATGAGGATCTGGCAGCCTTCGTTCCTGACGAGGCGGTTCAGAATTGTCGCGCTGTGGGCGCAGCGGCGGGTGATCTGACGCTGGATAGGATTGTTGGTGGCGGCGAAGACCTGGCGTACGCGATCGAACCTCTCTGGCGGGTCAACGTGCCGGGACAGCGCGGGAAGGCGTTTCTGGATGTGCAGAACGATGTCTCGGTCAGCGATGTGCATCTGGCCCTGCGCGAAGGCTATGACAATGTGGAACACGTCAAGCGCTACACGACCGGCGGCATGGGGATCGATCAGGGCAAGACCGGCAATATCAACATCATCGGCACTGTTGCGATGCAAAAGGGCGTGCCGCTGCAAGAGGTTGGAACAACCACTTTTAGATCCCCCTACACGCCTGTTTCGTTCGGTGCGATTGGCGGGTTACGGGAAGGCTGGCGGCTATTCCCCTATCGCCATACCCCTGTAACCCAATGGAATAAAGACCACGGCGCTGTGATGTATGAAGCCGGCGCGCGCTGGCGGCGTCCGGGCTATTTCCCAAAACCGGGTGAAGGCCTGCAAGAGGCGGTAAACCGCGAATGCCGCGCTGTCCGTGAAGGCGTCGGCGTCTATGACGGCTCACCTCTTGGCACGTTTGAACTGAAGGGAAGGGACGTTCCGAAATTCCTGGATTTCATCTACTCCAACATTATGTCCACGCTGAAACCGGGTGACGGGCGCTATGGGTTGATGTTGTCTGAAGATGGCTTGATCCTGGACGATGGCGTTGCCTTCCGACTGGATGAGCACCGCTGGATGATTTCAACCTCGACCGGTCACGCGGATGCGGTGAACCAGCATATGGAAAAGCTGCTGCAAACCGAATTCCCCGACTGGCAGGTGCTGATCACCACTGTCACCAGCCAGTGGAATAACGCCACTATCTGTGGTCCCAAGGCGCGTGAAGTTTTGCAGGCGGTAGACTCGGATATCGACCTCTCGCCCGAGGCGTTCCCTTTCATGTCCTTCCGCGAAGGGACCGTCGCTGGTTTCCCTGCGCGGGTGGTGCGGGTGAGTTTTACCGGTGAATTGTCCTATGAGGTCAACGTAGCCCCGCGCCACATGGCGGCCCTGTGGGACAAGGTGATGGAGGTTGGTGCGCCCTTTGGTATCCTGCCTGTGGGTTCGGAATCCAGCCATGTGCTGCGGGTCGAAAAAGGGTTCCTGTCGTTGGGGCATGAGGTCGACGGCACGGTGGATGCCTATGATCTGGGAATGGGATGGGTGATGTCGAAGAAGAAGCCTGACTATCTGGGCAAACGCTCAGTCCAGCTGCGCAGATCAGGCGGCGGTACGCGGCGCGAGCTGGTCGGAATTCTGGCGGATGATCCCAACCAGCAAATCCCCGAAGGTGCACCACTGACGCCCGGAGGTCGGAAAGAAGCCACCGACGGGTTGGTCACTGCCTGCGTATGGAGCGTTGTAAACAACCGTTGGGTTGGGCTGGCGTTGCTGGAAGATGGCCACGCGCGGCAGGGCGAAACCGCCCACGTCCGGCTGAAGGATGACGTGATCCCAGTCACGGTCACGAAACCGGTCTTTCACGACCCCGAAGGTAAATTGCTGAGGTCCTGAGATGAGCTATGACGTCACAATTGAACGGTGCGGCCAGAAGGCTCTGTTCGACCTCAAAGGCGCGCTTGACGCGGTATCGCAATGGGCCGGGGACGCTTTGCCGAGTTTGCCGATCCGCCCCAACAGCCGAACAGAAGAGGACGGCATCGAACTATTTCACATCGGTCGTGACCACTGGATCACCCGCGCCCCACTGGCACAGGAAGACGCGATTGAAGCCCGGCTGAAGCCCACGGACTGTCCGGCAGATATCAGTATTGTTCGGGTCTCGGACACGATGACCTTCTTTTGCATAGTCGGCCCAGATGCAGGTCAGGTGATGTCAATTGCTTGCCCGATGGACCTGCATGACAGCGTGTTCCGGACGGACGCGGTTTCCTATACCGAAGTATTTGGTCTCAAGGCTTTGGTGATGCGGTGTCAGGATGGTATTGAGTTCGCAGTCGAACAGAGTTTTGCGGATATGGTCGAAGACTATCTGATCCGCGCAACGGCTTGAGGGGAAGATCGGCATGGCTCGAACGCACATCCACAAGTACCAGACGCGCTATCATGCTAAGGCAACCTATTCCAAGGCGATCCGCGCCCGGGGTGACTTTGTTTTCATGCAGGGACAGGTCGGCACGCTGATGGATGGCACACTGGTTGGCGAAGGCGACCCGGGCGCGCAGGCAGATCAGGCCTGCCGCAATATCCAGCGCTGGATGGAAGAGGCCGGGGGAAGCTTGACCGATGTCTGCAAGTTGACAGTCTACGTCACCGATATTTTGTACCGTCCGGCCGTTTACGAGGCGATCAACCGCTGGTTCGAAGGTGTTCATCACTGTTCGACAGGTGTGGTTGTGCAGGGGCTGGCCGATCCGTCGCTTTTGGTCGAGATCGACGCGATGGCTGTCATCGACGATGATGCTGATACCCCGGGCTGAGGGTCTCGGGTCTATCCGACATCGCATTGCGTAGAAACGCTTGTCATGACAGTGTCCGGTCGAGCCGGTCCGGTTTAGTCTGCGAATTGTAATGCTTTCGACACTCACCTCGATATTGCCGATCTTTTTGATCATTGCGCTGGGTTTGGCCCTGCGCAAAGGCGGCATTCCCAGTACGGATTTCTGGAACCTGAATGACAAGCTTGTCTATTGGGTTCTGATGCCATGCCTTCTGTTCAGCAAAATTTCCCTGTCGCCATTGGACAAGTCGGCTCTGGGTCTTTACTCGGTTGCTATTCTGGGCGGGTTCGCTGTGGCGCTTCTGTTTGCGCTTCTTAGCGCCCGTTTGTTGGGTTTTGCACCGCCGCAGGCCACCTCGATCCTGCAAGGCAGCGCGCGACATAACTCATTCATCGGGCTTGCGTTGGCTGCCAACTTGTATGGGCCGGCGGGGCTGGATATTGCGATCCTCGCGACCGCAATTCTCGTGCCCACCACCAATATCGTCATGGTGGTTCTGATGGTTGGTGCGCTCAAAGGCGACCGGACCAACAGCCTGGCCGTTGCAATCCTGCGGGAACTCGCGCGCAATCCGTACGTGATTTCGATCTTTCTGGCGGTTTGTGCCAACCAGTTGATCGGTGACAGGATAGCGGTCGTGCATGATGTGACGGATGTACTGGGTGCAGGTGCATTGCCGATCACATTGCTGGCTGTCGGTGCCAATCTGAGAGTCCGGGCCATGGCCGCAAGTGCGCTGCCCTTAATTCTGGCCTTCACGGGCAAGATGATTGTCTTCCCTCTGGCAGTTCTGGTGATCGGACTGCTGGTGGGGTTGCCGCGGGAGGTTCTGCAGATCGCCGTCGTCTATTCGGTGGTGCCCACTGGTGCGTCTTCGTACACGCTGGCCAAGCACTTGGGTGGAGACGCGCCGCTGATGGCGGCCATTGTCACGTTGCAGACGTTGATAGCAGCCGTCAGCATTCCCGTATCACTTGCTTTGCTGCTGCCCCTAATTCCTTAAGCGGTCATTGCGACAAGTGTTCATGGGCCCAGACCGCGATGTCCAACAGGCGGGCGTCATCACCCTTTCGTCCGATCAATTGAATGCCAAGCGGCAGGCCATTCTGGTCGGTCCCGAATGGCAAAGCGACCGAAGGCACCTGCAACAGGTTCCACATCCGGGAAAAAAGCGGATCTCCGGTAGCGTCCAAACCGGCAGGGGCTGGTCCGGGGGCCGACGGGACCAACAGAGCGTCCACATCCCGGAACATCTGATCCAGCATCGCGCCCGCCCGGTCGCGTAGGTCCAGAGCAGCTTGGTATTCTGCGTCGGTGACGGCCAGCCCCGCTGTGACAAGGTCATGAAATTGCGGGCTGATGGCAGGCATGCCGACAGCGTATTCTGCAGCGCGCTGCCGCGCGACCTCATAGCCCATGACGGTGATCTGAGCCTGCGTGAGTTCGGCAAAAACGGGTGGAAAGGCAATTTCCCCGGTCTCTGCCCCCGTTGCGGCAAGGGCAGCCAACGCACGCGTACAGGTGTCCCGCATCTCGGCCGAACCGTTCCGCCAGTGCGGGCCGCGCATTAGGCTGATCCGAGGCAAAGCCTCGTCGAACTCAACTGGCGGTGCCGGGTCAGTTCGGCACATTACCGCACCGGTCAGCACAAAGTCGCGGGGATCACGAGCCAGAAGGCCGAGTGTATCCAGGCTTTGGGACAAGCCCATGACACCCGTCAGAACATACCGCCCGGTGGTTGGCTTGAATCCGCAGACCCCGCAATACGCTGCTGGTCGGATCAGCGAGGCTGCGGTTTGCGATCCAAATGCGAGCGGAGCCATGAAATCGGCCACTGCTGCGGCAGAGCCGGATGACGAGCCTCCCGGCGTATGCGCCGGGCTCGCCGGATTGGCGGTTTTACCGGGTTTGAAGTAGGCGAATTCGGTGGAGATGGTTTTACCGATCGGGATCGCGCCCGCGTCCAAAAAAGCCTGAACGCAAGCTGCATTGCGGTCGGGGCGGCGCCCGGCATACAGGTCGCTACCCCATCCTGTCGGCATGTCATCGGTGTCGATGATATCCTTGATCACAAACGGCACGCCATGGAGCGGCCCACCAACGGGGAGAGAATCGGCGGCCTTTGCACGCTCCATGGCGCGGTCCGCATCGAGGGTTTGAAAAGCCCCGATGACGGGTTCACGGTTCGTGATCCGGTCCAGATGGGCCGCCATCACCTCGGAAGGCTTCACCTCACCTGCCCGGATTAATGTGGCAAGTTCATGGGCAGAATGTCGGTTCAGCCCGGTCATGCCTCCTGCGCTTTCAACGCGTTGGCAAAGGGGGCGACTGGCATGTCGTAGATGCCACCGCCCAACCGGCCGGCCTCGCCCAATCGGTCAAGAATGCCTAACCCGATCACAGGCCCCGAACCCTGTTCCACGGCGCCCCGCGCCGTGCTGCCCAGCCGAACATCCAGGGCTCGGAAATACGGATGGGCCCCGACTGACAGACCAGACATACGCGCTTGAGCGTCGTCGGGCAGATAGGCACCCAGACCCTTCTTTTGTTGTGGGCTCAGGTCGATGGCCATTGCCCCCAGCCCGAACGCCTCGACCACGGCACTGTCTCCGATTGCGCCGAGGGCGCGGTCCTGCGGCAGATCCACGTCAAACGCTCCTTTGGGAGGGCTGGCCGGGATTGTGAACCAACGGCCCGGCAGACCCGAGATCTGGATGCCAACTTCGTGCCCATTGCCGCCTGCAGCGGTGACGAAGCTTGATCCTTCAATACCCTCCGCCAGTTTCATCATGCATTTGGTCGCCGCCATCCAGAGGTTGAGAAACAGTGAGGGTGAGCTGTCCATAAAGGCCAACACGTCGTCATCCGTGATCCCGCTGGTGGTGCGATCCTGGAGTTCAGCAGTCAACGCCTGTGCGGCCACAGGTGTGCGACCATGGCAATCATCCCCGCCCATCAGGCCGATTACGGCCAGCGGGACCAGTGCGATCCCTTCGGCAATCCCTTTCTCCAGAACATCAAGAAACCGGGTGTTGAGCCAGCGAATGTGGTTGAGCACCGCCTCGGACCGCAGTCCCAACCGCATAGCCGGACGGCTACCTGCATTGATCGGTGCGTAAACACGTTGTTGGCCACGCCACGCGTCATAGACTGTGTGCAGCGGCATGTCCGCCGAGACGACTGCGGCCAGAGGTGTCACGACATCATGGTCCTGCGCAGGTTTCAGGACGATCTCGCCTGCGTTGATCATCGCCTCGGCCTGATCGAAATTCTGCGCCAGCCCTTGCCAAACAGCAGCGACGCAAGCCGAGTTCAGGATCGGCGCGGTGATCTGATCCGGGCTGGCGAAGGCGGGACCGGCATGTAACAGGACGTTTTCGTCCAACTTCAGCGCCTCGGACGCAGTATTGAACCGGTTCCAGACCGGTTGTGTCACCATGGCCTTGTCGAATGCCAGCTGATCAGCTGGATGCAGCATCAAGTATCCTCCGGCGGGATGATCCAAGTTTCCGAGAAATAGAGGAAGGCAGTCGTCGTTTCATACCCAGCCTGCACCCGTGTGCCCAACTTGCCCGGCAATGCGTGACCATTAACGATGATCTGCGCCGAATGTGCGGGCACCAGTAGCGAGAACATGTTCTGCTCACCCGAAGCGACCTCATGCGGAGACAGCTCCAGCGCGCGGGGTGGCTCGAGCCCCTCCCAGACCAGTTCGACCGTCAGGTTTTCCCCGGCGATGGTTTCGGTATAGCGATGGCTCATCGGATCGCCCGAGGATCGGACGACCTGCGCGCCTATCTCAGGCAGGGAGGCAAAAGCGGGAGCATTTGCGAAAGCCGCCAGTTTGCTGATGAAATTGATCTTCAGAAAGGCGGTCAGATCGGGATTGTCGCTCAGGATCACGTTCGGTGCCTCGGGCGGTCCGTCCACTTGATCTGGTGTTCCGTACAGCAGCAGCACCTGACCCTGACCCACCGGAGACCATGCCACGCGAAAGAACAGCGCCATAGCGGAAAAATTGTTGTTGTCGTCTTTCAGCAGGATGCCGGGGTTCTCGCCAGTCCAATCCACGGTTCCGGGGGTGATCGGTTCGTTCAACGGCATCACAGATCCTCCTGCGGGGTCACCCAGGTTTCGGAAAAGGCCAGAAAGGCGGTCGACATGGTGCGGCCAAAAAACTGGCGGCTTGCGACCTGACCGGGGAGCGGGGTGCCGTTGATGACGACCTGCGCCGCCTTGGCCTCAAGGAACACTGAATACATCTCATGCTCTTTGGTTGCCGAGTTTTCCTTAGTGACCTCAACTGGCAAGGGTGGGCCCATTTCCTGCCAGATCATCTCGACCGTGACGCCCGAGCCGCGAAGGGTCTCGGAATAGCGCAATCTCAAATCACCGGGGCGTTTTTCGACGCTGTCACAGTCCAGCCAGGTCATCGCGCCGAGGCCTGCCTTTCCGATGAAGGTAGGCATTTTCGTGACCCAACCATCCACGATCCAGCGCATCATGCGTTGGTTGTCCGTCATGATCAGATTGGGTGCGTGCGGCCAACCCTGCGCTTGATCCGGTGCGCCCAGGATCAATGCGGCATGGCCCCGACCATAGGGCGACAAAACCACCCGGAAGAACAGCGCCAGCGTGTCGTAGTGGTCCTGCGTCGAGCTTTGTTTTAGATAAATGCCCGGGTTTTCGCCGGACCAGTCGACCCGGCCCGGATTATGAGGAACACGATTTGTCATGACCAGCTTGCCTCGTATTTTTTCAGCGCATCGACGATGAACGTCTTACGTGCCTTGCCCTGCAAATGGTCGCCAGATTTGTAGATCTCAGCCACCTGATGCGAGATTTCCTTGAGCACAGCACCATCGTCGCGGCCGTCCTGAAGCGGAATGCGCAGCATTGTGTCCCCGGCATAGGTCGGTATCACCTGACCGGCAAAGCCATCGGTCGGTTGCGGAGGGGACTGACCGTCTTTCAACGCGCGAATGGCGTTGCGCAGCAGGCGGCGTGCCTTGGCCACGCCCCGATCCGTAAAGCTGAGGTTTTCGCGGGCATGGACGTTCCGCGGCCCCTGACTGACCCAGGCGTCATAGTCGCCGGGGTCCCGCTGGCGCATCTCATAGGGTCGATCGGGATCCTGGCCATAGAAATCGGTCATGCCAAAGCCCACTTTACTTTTGTCGGTCAGGCCCTTTGGATCGTCATTCGCCGCCGCATCCCGGAAGTGGCGCCATGCGATGACCATCGTGTTGGTGTCGTCAATCGGGGTTATCCAACGCGACAGCCCGCAGCGCCCAAAATAGCGAGGCTCGTCTGGCACCGGGAAGTGGCCGCCGTTTTGCGTGAACGACGGCAGCATATGGTCATGTATGCGCACCCAGACGATATCTTCGACTCGTCGGACATTGGTGTAAAAATCGCCCGTTTGACTATCGTGAAACTCGATCATCGGCATTTCAGCAAAGGCGTCGATGAACTGGCTGCGTACCGCCAGAGTATGCAGATAGACAACATGGAACGGGTCCCATGCGTTTTCCATCACCTGAAGCCAGTTGCACGGGGATTTGATTAGGTAAGGCACCAACTCGTCGCCGTCTTCGTCAAATGTGTCCATCACTGGGAATGGGGGTTGCTCCTCGGGGGGACCCATAAATGCAAAGGCCAAACCCTTGTATTCGATCACCGGATAAGCCCCCAGACAGGCCTTTTTCTTGACCTGTGAGGCGGGCGGCTCACACGGGGTTTCCAGAATGGTGCCGTCCAAACCGTACTTCCAACCGTGGTATGAGCATCTAATTCCGCCTTCCTCAACGATGCCGAACTCCAGGCTCATGTTGCGGTGGCAGCAATGCAGATGGGTCAGGCCCAGCTTGCCCTCTTTCTTTTCGCGGAACAGAACCAGATCTTCGCCCAGAATGCGCAGGCGGTAGGGCAGGTCGCCAATCTGATCGGTCATTGCTACCGGCATCCAGAACCGGCGCAGGTATTCGCCGCACGGTGTGCCGGGGCCAACCTCGGTCAGTTCCGGGTCAGGCTGCTCTTGCCAGACTTTTTGTTGGTCGTGACCGCGGAAATTGCCCTTGGGGGCTGAGAAATGATCGTTCATGCCGTCCTCCGTGCGTATCGGTAGTCAGGGAAACGGATCGGGCACCGGCGTGGTGCCGGTCCAGATCGATTTGACCTGACAGAAATCCCTTATGGCGTCCGGGCCCAATTCACGCCCGTAGCCTGACAATTTGATCCCGCCAATGGGGCAGGCAGGGTCAACGCTGCGATAATGGTTGATGTAAACAGTGCCCGCCTCGATTGCCTCAGCTACCCGCGCGCCCTTGTCGGCATCGGTGGTCCAGACACCGGCAGCCAGCCCGTAGTCGCTGTCATTGGCCAGTGCGATGGCTTCGTCTTCGGTGGTGAAAGAGGTGACGGCCAAAACAGGGCCGAACACTTCTTCACGCCAGAGCTGCATGCCGGGGGTCACATCGTCGAATACCGTTGGTCCGATATAGAACCCATTTCGGCCTGCCGTTGTGGCGGTGCCGTCCAGTAAACAAACCGCACCGTCGGCTTTGGCGCGTTCGATCATTACCGTAACCTTTCGCAGATGCGGTTCATTGGCCAGCGGTGCGATCTGAGTATCCGGGTCCATCGGATCCCCCATCTGCAACGTGCGGGCACGGTCGATCAGGCGGGATAACAGCCTGTCCTTCAACCGGGCCTCAATGATCAGCCGCGATCCGGCGACGCAGGTCTGGCCATTTGACAGGAAGATGCCGGATAGAATTCCGTTGACCGCATTGTCTATGTCACAATCGGCAAACACCACCTGCGGAGATTTGCCGCCCAGTTCCAGCACCGCCGGGATTACGCCAGCCGAGGCAGCCTCGGCCACTTTTCGTCCGCCAAGGTCCGAACCGGTAAAGGTGACCTTGCGCGTTAGAGGATGGCGGACCAGTGCTTCGCCGACCTCATGACCCAGTCCGGTGACGACGTTCAGCACCCCGGGCGGTAATCCTGCCTCATGTACCAGCCGGGCGAATTCCAAGGTTGAGGCCGAAGCCATTTCCGATGGCTTCACTACAACCGTATTGCCAGCTGCCAGTGCCGGGGCCAGCTTCCATGCAAGGATCATCAACGGAGAATTCCAGGGCGTGATGGCGACCACGACGCCATAGGGCCTAAAGTGGCCCACGCTATGCACACCGGGGATGGAATTGGCCTGAGGTTCGGGCTGCAGCTTGCGTGCCTCTGTCGCAAAAAATCGAAACCAGCTGTGCAGCCCGGCAAACTGCCCGCGCACCTCGGTAATGCGTTTGCCGTTGTCGCGGATTTCGGGTGTGACGAGGTCTTCCCACCGGGTTTCCAGCATGTCAGCCAGTCGGTCAAGCATATCCGCCCGTTCTGCCGGCCCAGCTTTGGCCCATGGCCCGCCGCGGAAGGCCTGGTCGGCGTCCCGGATGGCTATGTCGGCGGTCTGAGTGTTGCCACGGGCGATCATGCTCCACACCTGACCGGTGGCAGGGTCGATACTGGGCAGGGTTTCACCATCCCAATCGACAAAGGCACCGGAAATGAACGGGGAATAGGTTTTCATTCAACGTTCCCCGGACAAAGGTTGAGCCACCAATGCCAACAGATCGCCACGGCGCACCATGCCACGATTGCCATGAGCCAGAACGTGCCCGGCTGTGGGAAAGGCAAGTTCGACGGCCGAGCGTTCCGGTTCGGTGGGGAAATGCAGCCTGCCTGCCAGATCGCCTCGTTTGACCTGTTGTCCTGCGGTGCAGCGTCGGTCGAACAGCCCATCTACGGGTGCATGGACCGAATGCAATGGATCGGCGATTTCGACACATTGCATCGGTACAGGGTCCGGAGCACCGCCGGGCAGGATACCTAAATGCTTCAGACAGCGTTTGAGCCCGGCTTCGGCAAGGTCCGCGGCATGCGGATCGACACCACCCCCGCCGCTGAGTTCAGCCGCGATCATCGGGACCCCAACCCGCGCGGCCGCGGCATTCACACTTCGGTTGTCGTTATGTGCGCCCAGCACCCAGATCAGAGGCAACCCGAAAGCGCGGGCCAGTTCCATGTTGGAAGCGGTCAGGTCCGCGTCATCCCCCCGCGCCGCCAAGGCGCAGGGCTCGAATACAGATGCCTTGCCACCCGAGTGCAGGTCAATGGCGGCATCTACGCGCGGCAGCAGTACAGTTTCAACAAAATGCGCCAGCATCGCTGTCGGGCCGCCATTCGCGGTGCCAGGAAAAGCCCGGTTCAGATTTTGCCCATCCAATGGCGAAACCCGCGATGAGGCCAGAAACGCGGGGGCGTTCAAGGCCGGGATCAGGATCACCTGTCCGGTCAGGTCAGATGGGTTCAGCTGTGCCGCAAGCCGCAGGATCGCGGCGGGTCCTTCGAACTCGTCTCCATGAGTGCCGCCCAAAATCAGAACAGAAGGTCCGGGTTTGCCATGTAAGCTGATGACCGGGATCGGGTGATATCCCAACGGTACAGCATTGTCGGACCATTTCAGCATCAGATCACCGGACTGCCGACCTGGCGCATCCAGGTCGATGGTCAGGTGAAGCCTGCTGGGTTGGGGCGAAAACGTATCGGTCATCCGGGTTCTTTTGCTGAGTCACAGCTTTCATAACATAATTTTTTTGAAAGTGAATTGCATAAAATGCGATGCTATGTGATATATGGTGAAAATTGCCATTGCCGCCATCTGGTGGTGCCGGAGGAATTGGATGGGCATTACCCTCGCAAAATCAGGAATAGGCAGGATCAAACCTCATATGGTTGGTGGAGCATCTGCTGACGTTCCACCACCTGCAATTCTTTTGAACTCGAATGAAAGCGTGTTTGGCCCCAGCCCATCTGCCCGCGCTGCCGCTTGTGCGGCAATCAGCAATGTCGAGCGCTATTTGGAAAACCCTGACGATATCCTGGCCCCGGCGATTGCCGCGCAGTACGGGTTGGATGCGGCACGGATCACCACAGGACAGGGATCGGACGATCTGCTGGCCCGTCTGGCCCGCGCCTACCTAGGGCAGGGTACCGAGCTGATCCGCAGCGCCAATGGCTATCTCAAGGTGCCCAACTATGCTTTTGCCAACGATGCCGAGGTGGTGTCGGTCGCGGATGACGCATTCAAACCTTCGGTCGACCGGATGATCGACGCTTTGAACGAACGAACCCGGATCGTCTACCTCGCCAACCCCGAGAACCCGGCGGGCACCTATCTGAACGGCTCAGAGTTGCGCCGCCTGCATGCCGCGTTGCCGGAAAACGTCCTGCTGATCATCGACGCTGCCTATGAGGAATATGTCGATGCGGCAGATTATGAATCCGCGCACAGGCTGGTAGAGGCTGCCAATAACGTGGTCATGTGCCGGACGTTTTCCAAGATATTCGGGCTGGCTGGGGCGCGTGTTGGCTGGATGTACGGGCCCAACGATGTGGTCGACAATGTACGCCGGATCGGCCTGACTTTCCCGGTGGCGTCTTCTTCGGTCGCAGCTGCTGTTGCGGCGCTGGAAGACACGGTACATACCCGTTTCGTGCGAGAGACCAATTTGAACAGCCGGGCCTGGCTTAGCGCCGCGCTAACGGAAATGGGTCTGCATGTTGTCCCAAGTCAGGCCAATTTCGTGCTGGTTCATTTTCCGGACCCCGGAAAATCTGCCGAAGCGGCCGATCTTTTCCTGCGCGGACAGGGGATTGCTGTACGCCGGTTCGCCTCACCCGCCTATCGTGACCATATTCGCATCACTATCGGTCACAGGCATGAACTGCAGGCGGCACGGGATGGGCTCGCCGCATTTCTGGACGGAGGTGCCTGATGGTTGCGTCCGCTCTACCGACCGAATGTACGCCGCAGGTCAAGCATCCGTCCGGTGCGGCTATCATCGCTGCTATCAAGGCGGCGGGCGTCGGCGAAATCGTGGCATTGCCAGATATCGTTACCAGTGACGGGCTGCTCTGGCCGATCTCGCGAGACCCCGAACTTCGCCTGACCCGGATCTGCAAGGAGGATGAAGGCGTCAGCATCTGCGGGGCGATGTCCTATAACAGCACGCGCGCAATCCTGATGATGCAGCAAACAGGGCTGATGGATTCATTGAATGCGATCCGGGCCATTGGCGTCGATTATGAACTGCCGGTCGTTATGATGGTTGGCCTGCAGGGTAAGGAGCCACATATTCACCCGGACCAATCTGCCTCTTACGGGGTGCGGATTATTCGGCCGGTGTTGGATGCGATGGAACTGTCACATTCCCTGATCGAATGGCCTGGGGATGAGGCGCATATCCCGCAGGCGATTGAAGCGGCTTATGCAACTTCGAGACCCCATATATTCTTGATCGGCCGAGCACCGGAGGCATCATGACCATGCACCGCGACGCAGCGCTTAAGGCCCTGATCCCTCATATCCGCGATGACGATATTGTTGTTGCTGTGTATCAGAGCTGTTTCGACTGGCTTGCCCTGAACCCGCGCGACCTGAATTATGTGGCCGTCGGGGCGATGGGGCAGGCGTCGTCCCATGGTCTGGGTCTGGCGCTGGCCAATCCTGACCGGCGGGTCATCGTTTTGGATGGCGACGGCAGCCTGCTGATGAATCTTGGGACATTGGTGACGATTGCCAATGCCGGAGTGACGAACCTCTATCATTTCCTGTCGGCAAACCGGGTCTATGAGGTGAACGGGTCGCATCCCTTGCCTGGCGCGGATAGGGTTGATTTTGCGGCCATGGCCTGGGCTGCCGGGTATGCCAGTGTGCAGCGCTGTACCGAGCTGGATCAGTTTATAGCTGCGGTGCCTCAGGTTCTGTCATCCACCGGCCCGCAATTCGTTGCGATGGAACTGACGGAAGGTGCCCCTTACCCTCGGGACTACGCCTATATCCACAGCGCGCAGGCGCGAGCCAGCTTTCGCGAGGCGCTTAATCGTCGCTGATCTGTGATTGCACGATCTTCAAAAAGGACTGTCCCACGGCAGACAGGGGCTTGTTCTTGGACCAGAACAGGACTGCTCGAAACGTCAGAGGTGCCGCAAAAGGCAGCGCGACACAATCGGGAATGGTTTTGAGATAATCCAGACTTGCTCCGACAACCGAAACTCCTAGACCGCGCGCGACCAGACGGCACACTGCGTCGGTGGTGCGGGTCTCATACTGCATCTGACGTGAGATGCCTTTGGCCTCAAAAAACTGGTCGATCTCAAACCGGAAGCGTGAGGACGGCATATATGAGATAAAATTCTTACCCGCCAGGTCCTGCGCCTGAACTATGATTTTCTCTGCCAGAGGATGGCCGGTTGGAACGACGCAACAGACGTCACTGTTTCGGATAACCAAACTGTCAAAGGACGGGTTGGCGGGTTGGGTTGTTGTGATCCCGAAATCGTAATTCTGCGAAACCATCCATTCGACGGCGTCATCGCTGGGCGCGATTTCCATTCGGGCCATGGCCTTTGGCCAAGTAGCAGAAAACTCTTGAAGCAGGTCCGGAGCTAGCTGAGAGGACACCCCCGGCGTGATCACTAGGTTAAGCCGCGCGTGACCGAACTTGCCAATGGCATTGGCGGATTCCTTTATGTGCTCCATGCCGCTGACGGCCTGACGAACCTCTTCCACCAGCAAGCGTGCCTCATCCGTGGGAACCAAAACCCGCCCCGAGCGCTGAAACAGCTGAAAACCGACTTCGGTCTCGAAATCCGAGAGCAGGCGGCTGACCGCGGGTTGTGAGATGCCCAACATCGCCGCCGCTTCGGTTACAGTTCCGGTGGAGACTACGGTTCGAAATGCATCAACCTGTTTGAAGGTAATTTTCATGGGGGCTCAGTGCCTGATTGGGATATGCGGTCGGATTATTCATAGTTTCACATAATACAAGAATATGAAACGGGTCCGATAGGTTATACGGTCTAGAGCGCCAAATCACGGTCTGAATTTACTGCGGGCGAGTTGATACAGTGATGAATTCGATCTCATCCGACACGATCTTGCAAAACCCGTGACGCAGCTTGGCATCGAAGCTTAGGGTATCGCCAGTTGCCATAACAAAATCCTCGGTACCACACCTGTATATTGCGTCGCCCTTTATCATATAAAGAAAAACACAGCCTTCGTGCTGGTACCTGGGCAATGTCCCAGATTGGTCCTTTGAAATGGTGATACGGGCAGACTGAAACAGACCTCCCGGCCTGCCATGTTTCCCAAGCAACAGGTAGTTATGCACGTGACCCTGCGTAATACGTCGGGACATGAGACCTTCGCCTGCCTTGACGTGATGTACGTCAGCCGAAACTTCGGTGTCGGCAAACAAGGCCATCAGAGGAACATCCATCGCGTCCGCCAAAGCCTGTAGCGTGCCAAGAGACGGAGAGACGCTACCGTTCTCAATACGGCTGATCATCGAGGTCGAGACCTGCGATGTTGTCGCCAGCTCAGAGAGGATCAGATTGCGTTCCTGCCGCAGCCTTTGCAAGGTTTGCCCGACGTCACGCTCGATATCTCTTTGTTTGATCACAGTTTTCAGTGCCGATACTGCTGTTGTTGCTTAGATGATTGATTGCTTTAGTTGTGTCAATTTTTAGCATTCAGTCAATTGGTCTTTGTCAGGTTATTGAAGGCCGCTCAGCAGGATAGCGATACACTATTCTGAAGTTACCCGACTTGTCCCGCAGAGTGTTAACATTGAGTGTCCCGTCACCGAAGACAATCGACCGGAAACAAGCTCAAGGTATGCAAGAGGAAGGGTATTGTCGCACTTTTCCGCGACTGTATCAGGGAAAACTGTGGGTTCTGAACTCGGGAACGGGAGAGCTGGGCTGGATTGACATGACCCAGCAGGACCCGCGCCAACGGTTTCAACCCTTGGCCTTCTGCCCGGGCTTTGTGCGTGGCCTGGCTTTTTATGAAAATTTCGCATTTGTGGGTCTGTCCAAGCCTCGGTACGAGCGGTTCGAAGGGCTTGCGCTGGACCAGAGGTTGGAGGACGCAGACAGCGCGCCTTGGTGCGGTGTGCAGGTGATTGATCTGAACACCGGAACCTGTGTGCAATGGTTTCGTATCGACAGTGATATCGCTGAACTCTATGACGTCGAAATCCTGCCCCAGACTTCTTGCCCCCGGTCCTATGGATTCCTTACGAACGATGTTTTTGAGATTATTACTGGGATGTCAGGTTAGCCATCCACAAGTCCTCGCGTAGCTAACGGAACCGCTGAGCTCTGTTGCGCGTTTAGCGATGGCACAGCGGCTTCTGACAGGGTCGACTGGCCGGGTGAGGGGCGGAGGTTGCGGCAATCGTCCAATCCCCAACCTGTTTCCGGGAGGGGATCAATTCGCAAACGCGCATTGTGTCCGGTTCGACTACGCGGCGTCCTCCGCTGGAGGCTCCTTGGCACCGGTCATGAAAGCCACGGCGTCGGACATGGTGTAGTCCTTGGGATCAATCGTGCAAAGCCTTTTGCCTAGTCGGTGCACATGGATGCGATCGGCGACTTCGAAGACATGCGGCATGTTGTGGCTGATTAGTATGATCGGAATGCCACGTGCCCGCACGTCCTGAATAAGTTCGAGAACTTTCCGGCTCTCTTTCACCCCCAACGCAGCCGTCGGTTCATCCATGATAATGAACTTGTTCGCAAAGGCTGCGGCGCGGGCGACGGCCACACCTTGGCGCTGTCCACCAGACAGAGTCTCGATCGTCTGATTGATGGATTGAACGGTCATCAGGCCAAGCTCGGTCAGTTTTTCACGGGCGAATTTCTCCATCGCGGGGCGGTCAAGCTGACGCAGATACTTGCCCATGAACCCCGATTTTCGGATCTCGCGCCCCATGAACATGTTGTCCGCAATCGACAGGGCAGGGGACATGGCAAGTTGCTGATAGACGATCTCGATCCCCATGTTTCGTGCGTCGATCGGAGAAGTGAAGTTCACCTTCTTCCCTTCGATCAGAATATCGCCCTCATCCGGGATCGTGGCGCCGCAGATTGCTTTGACGATGGATGATTTGCCTGCACCGTTGTCCCCGATGACCGCGAGGATTTCACCCTGACGCAGTTCAAAATCGGAATGGTCTATTGCGGTCACATGCCCATAGCGTTTGACGATCCCACGGCCCTGGACGACTGGCGTAGTGTCTGACATTAGCCCGATACCTTTCTGATCCACTGGTCGACCGCGACCGCTGCGATGATGAGAAGTCCGATAAGGAGGAAGGTCCACTGCGCATCCGCGCCCAACAGCCTCAGACCTAAGGTGAACACGCCAACGATCAGTGCGCCAAACAGCGACCCCAGAATGGACCCGCGCCCGCCGAAAAGCGAGATGCCGCCGATCACGACCGCTGTGATGCTTTCGATGTTGGCCAATTGGCCAGATGTTGGTGAGACTGACCCGATGCGGCCGATCAGAGCCCAGCCGGCAAAGGCACAGATCAGACCGGATAGCATGTATACGGACATGAGTGTTCTGTGGACGTTAACGCCGGATAGCTCGGCTGCTTCCGGATCGTCGCCCACGGCATAGACGTGTCGCCCCCAAGCTGTGTGTTTAAGCGCGTAGGCCAATACAAAGATCAGGACGAGCATGAATAGGACGCCAACAGTGAATGTTGCACCGCCGATGCTGAATTTGGTGCCGAAAAATTGCAGAAAGGGGGCGTTTGCCTCGATATCCTGGCTGCGTATCGTCTCGTTTGCGGAATACAGGAAATTTGTTGCGAGAATGATCTGCCACATTCCAAGCGTGACGATGAATGGAGGAAGTTTGACGCGGCTGACAAGCCAGCCGTTGAGAGCGCCGATCAGGGTTCCGACGGCAAGTCCGCACATGACTGCGATAGGCACCGGTATGCCGTATCGGAATGAGAATTGTCCCATGATAACGGAAGAAAAAACCATGATCGCGCCCACACTCAAATCAATGCCTGCGGTCAGAATGACAAGGCTCTGTGCGGCGGCCACGATACCGACGATCTGAACCTGTTGCAGGATCAGAGTCATTGCGAAGGGCGAGAAGAATTTTGAGCCCAAAAGCAGGCCAAAGATAAAAATCGCTCCGACCAGGACAATCAGAGGTACGAGGGACGGGTTGACGTGAAGCAGATGCTGAAGCTTGCCCAGCACACCACGCCGAGGATCGTCAAACTCGGCAACAGCGTCGGTTCGACTGGTTGCAGTTTCAAATTCTTGGACGCTTTGGTTCGCTTCGGACATATCTCCCCCTTTTCGTGGCTGGCTCCGTGACCACGAAATCAGCTTACAGGAAGTTTCAGTTTGCTGGTGAAAGGAATGGTAAGGCGCCTTTGCGCGCCTCACCTGATAGGTCTGCGTTTAACCCCAGCAGAGTTCCAAACCTTCTGCGACCGAAATTGACTCCACGCCGTCAACGGGTTGATCGGTGATAAGAGCAACACCGGTGTCGTAGAAGTCTTTTCCGGGTGTATTTTCCGGCTTCGTCCCTTCGTCGGCCCATTTTTTGACGGCCTCAACCCCCAATGACGCCATCAAAAGCGGGTATTGCTGGCTTGTGGCCCCGATGACTCCGGCCTGTACGTTCTGTACGCCGGGGCAGCCGCCGTCGACCGAAACGATCAGCACGTCATTTTCACGTCCGATGGATTTCAAAGCCTCATACGCGCCCGCCGCTGCGGGTTCATTGATCGTGTGAACTACGTTGATCGCCGAATCCTTGGCCAGAAGGTTCTCCATGGCACGGCGCCCACCTTCTTCGTTGCCGTCGGTCACGTCACTGCCGACCAGACGTGCATCCGTTTCGTCGCCAATAACATTGGGATCCGCCAGCTCAACGCCAAAGCCCTCAAGAAATCCTTGATTGCGCAGAACATCCACGGTTGGCTGGCTGACATTCAAGTCCAGCGTCGCGATTTTTGCTTCTGCCGCTGCATCGCCCATCTTGGCCTTTGCCCATTGTCCGATCAGCAAACCGGCCTTGTAGTTGTCCGTCGCAAATGTGGCGTCGGCTGAATCAATCGGGCTAAGCGGTGTGTCCAGCGCGATTACCAACACTCCGGCGTCTCGCGCTTGCTTAACGGCGGGTACGATTGAGCTTGTGTCGGATGCTGTAAGCAGAATTCCTTTTGCACCATCAAGGATGCAGGTTTCAATGGCCTGAACCTGAGTTTCGTGGTCACCATCAATTTTACCGGCAAAGGCTTTCAGCGTCATGCCAAGTTCTTCGGCCTTGGCTGTCGCACCTTCTTTCATTTTTACAAAGAAGGGGTTGGTGTCGGTCTTAGTGATCAGGCAGACGGTTTCCCCGGCAGCGTGAGCTGATGCAGCACCAAACGTGAGAACGGTCGCAGATGCGGCTAGCTTGAGTAGACTTCTCATATTCTCCTCCCAGAAAATTGTTGTGGCCCCGCACGGCGCACCGGCAAGACTCGCCTCCATCCCTTAATGAAGGTCCTGTTCAAGAAACTGTGATTCTGGCCCGCCTGTCAATAAATAAATAAAGTTTATTTATTAATTTACCTGAGCGCCTTTTCATAAGAAAACAAGGTGGTTATGTTCAGGGTTATGGAGAAAGAGGCGCTAAAAATACTGACCGGCGGGGTAAGCCAAAGCGGTGTTCGCGATCACAATGAACGTCTGATTTTGACGGTTTTACAACGACATGGACCGACAGCAGGCGCCGACGTCGCGCGGCTGACGGGCCTGTCCCCACAGACCGTATCAATCATTTTGCGCAAGCTCGAAAAGGATGAGATTCTCAAGCGTGGAACTCCTCTGCGTGGAAAGGTTGGTAAACCGTCGGTTCCCATGGAGCTGAACCCGGAAGGCATCCTGTCAGTCGGGATGAAGATCGGTCGGCGCAGCGCCGATCTGCTTTTGATCGACTTCACCGGCAAGCCCCGCCAACAGATTTCAACGACCTACGATTATCCGCTGCCTGAGGCCGTGTTCGGGTTTCTGGAAACAGGTTTGGAAACGCTTCTGGCCCATGAACCCCAAAAACTTCGCGATCGCGTGTGCGGGATTGGAATTGGAACTCCATTCGAGCTTTGGAAATGGCATGATTTGTCGGGGCTGGCAGCCAAGAAATTCAGCTCTTGGAAAAACGTGAACTTCTTCTCCGAGGTTGCCAAGTTCAGCGACCTACCGGTTTTTGTCGTCAATGATGCAACGGCCGCTTGCCACGCCGAGCACCTCTATGGCCGCGGGGCTGAATATCGCGATTATTTCTACTTCTTCATCGGTTCGATGATCGGCGGCGGGGTTGCATTGAACGGCACTGTGTTCGAAGGCAATCAGGGCAATGCTGGTGCGTTGGGCGCGATGCGCACCACAGGGCCATTGGGCGAAAGCCAGCAATTGATCGATAGCGCTTCGCTGTTTTTGCTTGAGGACAGGCTGATCGAAGCGGGTGTTGATCCGGGTATTCTTTGGAAATCGCCACAGGACTGGAGCAGCATTTCCAGGTATGTCGAACCATGGATTGGCACGACAGCACAGGAATTGGCCAAGGCTGCACTGTCAATTTGTGCTGTCATCGACTTTGAGGCCATTTTCATAGACGGCGCGTTTCCGACGAATGTGCGGGAAGAACTGGTCTCACGCGTGCGCCGCTATCTGGTTAACCAAGACAAGCGCGGATTGATCCCACCAGTTGTCGAAGCCGCTGCGGTTGGAAAAAACGCCCGTGGTATTGGGGCGGCCAGCAGCCCGATTTTCCGCCAGTTTTTATTGAACACGAATGCAGGGCTTTCAGGGATGTAGTCGAAGTTCACGTGCTTGTTTCGCGCACGGTCAAGGATTTGGGCGCCAAGTCTGGGATACAGTATTGGTCAGGAATCCCGGCCGCGAAACTGTACAAAAAACTAAGAGAAGACTTTGGCCACGTCATCGCCAGTTTCTTTTTGACGCACCAGCACGAGTGCGATGCTTGTCAGCCCGAAAACAATAAATGGCAGCATCAGCAGGTTTTCAAGCCTTGGATATACGGCGTCAATATCTGACAACCGTTCGAACAGATGTGTGTGAAAGACCAATGCCCGAGTGGTGAGGTTTATGATGAAGATCGCTGTTACAACGACAAAGAACTGCAGTGCAATTTTCCAAGTTCTGACGGGTTTTCCAAAATCTGCCACGCTAAGCCGCGATGAACCAAGTACAACTGCAAATAACCACATGACGATGGAACATTTTACCGTAATCGTCGTTGTCGGGCTATTCAGAACCAAGTTTGACCCCAAGATTATTCCACTGGTGGCGAATGCAAAAATAGCAGCGAGTGCGCGGGCAGAATAATGAGCTTGGCGCAGTGCGGTTATATCGTCGGATACAACCTCGCCAGGTATCGGCCAGAGCGCACGAAGGCAGCCCACAATGCCCAGACAAATGTACAAGGCTCCACATCCCAACGAGAGAAGCGGTGCGATGTTGGCTGGAGCCAGCCAAGCCACCAAGGGCGCGTCAAATGCTACCACCCCTGTCAAAGTGATCATGACACCGCCGAACAGGCATACTGCAACCTGAATTAAGATATGTAGTGCCTTATAGGGCGCGACGATCTTGTCGTTCAGTCCGGGTACGCTTAATAATGCGAGGATGGCGACAAGGCCGGCAACGGTGAAATATGGAATAATGCCCAGATCGGATCTGGTATTCCAATCAAGCTGTTGCACCAGATACGACACTGACAATGCGACTGTCAAAGTCGTGATCGCGATGACAATTCTCAGCAATAAACGATGAGCTATTAGTATAAACCAATTCATAGGTGGGGCTTATTCGGGAAACTTGGCTAAACTACGACGTGTTTGTTTCTCTGCGCTGCCACTTGAGTAACCAATCAGGTTCCTCAAGACCATTCCCAAAACCATGTTTGTTGAACGTTTCTTCCTAGGTTGGCATTGAGGCCTCTGTTGTAGACGGTACGCTGTGATCTTCGGTTTTCCCGGTTCCAGATTGGTGTGTAAGCGGTACTTAGTTTGATCCAGAAGGTCCTATAGGCAAAATACTGACCCATCTCGCAGATTTCGCTGGGTACTATTAAGGCATATGCCTAACCTAATAACTGCATTGAAACGCTACGCGCTGACACGGAGATCTTGTGCCAGAACCAGGCGAGATCAGTTAACAACTTAAGATTGCGTGCCGGCTGGCATTCTACTATCGGTATGCACATGAGCCGTTATTTGCGATTGATTTACTTAACCAGCATTTTCTTTATGCCGCATTTGACAGCTGCCCAAGAGGCTACCGAAAACCCCGTTGAGATCAGCGAAAGTGGCGAAGCCTATCTGAAGGCGATAAGATTAAGCCGTGTCGATGCAGATGTGGCCTACTTCGATCCGGCAAGCCCTCCGCCCTCGATGCAGACAACGCAGGAGCCGCGACCACCCTCTAGTTCAAACCAATGGTCGGTGCGCGGCGGTGTGAATTTCCCAACTCTGCTGATTTCCGCCGCGATCCTGATGATGATCGCTTTTGTTTTTGTTCGCTACGGCAGTGGCTTTGCCGTCACATTCGGGCGTGAGGGCGAGAATACGGAAAGCGGGCGTAACGGACAGACACCGCGTGCGGGGTTAGGAACGCCGCCCACTCCGGGCAGCTTGAATGCGATCCTGCGCATGGGCGACCGGCGCGAAGCTTTGATCCGGTTGGCGCAGGCCGCCCTGGGCGCGGCGATCAAGGTCAATGGGGTGCTGCTGCAGCGAAGCTGGACCGCCCGCGACGCGTTGCGCCACTTGCCAGAGGACCAACGTTGTCTTGGCGCACTGCGCAATTTGGTTTTGGCAAGCGAACGGGTACATTTTGGGGGACGGGACGTAAGCGAGGAAGACTTTCAGGCCCATGTAGCGGATATCCGCCCGCTGTTGACTGAGGCACCCGAATGAACCCCTCAGCCACCGAAGAAACAAGGCGCGGCCCCAGAAGTGAAACCCTGATTATTCTGGCTTTCGTCGCATTGCTGCTGTTCACGATCTTTTACGTTATATCTCAACGCCAGCAGGTGCTGAGAAGTTCTCCGTCGGGGTTTGACGGCCTGCGGATCTGGCTAAACACGAATGAGGTAAGTGCGCAGAGCTTTCTGGGGGGCTGGCAGGTCGATCAGGAAACCGTTGGCCTGTTGGTGCTGCCGCTATTTGACACTGTGCTGGATGAGGATCGGGTTCATCCGCGCACAAAAGAAGACCTGCTGTTACAGCAGGATGAATACGATCTGCGGCTTGATGCTGTGCTGGAAAAGGCCAGTTTGGTACAAACTCTGGTGATCCTGCCCAAATGGCGCAGCGGGATGCGGCTAACCGGTCGGGCGCATCCGGTCTTGCTAAGTAAGCAGCAACAGATCGAAACCCTGCTGCAACAGCTGACAGGTCAAAGGGGCGCTCGGATCGAATATGCGCGCTCGCCCTTTATGGATTTCGACTTTTTTGACGGCGCAGACGTCCGGCAATCGGCTCAGATCTATGCGGCACAACTGTTCACCGGCGCTGATTGTTCTCTGCTGATTGGAAACTCGGATGCGATGCTCCTGGCGGAATGCCCGTTGGCGGGTGGTGCGGCCGGCGCACGGGTGTTGGTCCTGTCGGACCCCGATTTGTTGAACAACCATGGGCTGCGCTTGGGCGATAATGCCACAATCGCCCGCAATCTTCTGAGCGCACTCGCCGACGAGCGCAACGTGATGATCGACTATAGCCGCGAGGTCTGGCTCTCGGACCCCGAAGAGAGTGTGCGCTATGAACGCAGCTGGGCGGATCTGAAGCGATTTTTTGGGCCGCCATTCCTGTCCCTCTGGCTGAGCGGGGTATTGGTGTTGGCTTTGTTTATCTGGCGCTCATGGCAGCGTTATGGCCCGGTGCAGGCTGAGGACTGTGTCGACACAAGCGCAAAATCGCTGGCGGTGCGAGCGCGGGCGCGTCTGATGCGGCTGTCGGATCAAGACGGGGCTCTGGCCGGTGAATACGCAAAGGCCCGGCTTGCGGCATCGGCGTCGGCTTTGTTTGGCCCGGCGCTTGCCCATCACTATGCCGAACCCAAGGTCTTTTTGGGCTATGTGGCGCGGCACAATCCGGATCTCTCTCGCGACCTGGAAACAGTGTTGAGGGATATCCGGAACCTTCCACATCGGATCCCACCGGCAGAGGCAATGCGTCATGTGGACGAACTTGAAGCGCTATTGGAGCAGATAACGAATGACACTTGAAACATTGCGCGCGCGCTCGGACGCGCTGCGTGCCGAAATCGGCAAAACGGTGCTGGGGCAGGAGGATGTGGTCGAGCTGCTTTTGGTCTCGCTTTTTGCGCGCGGCCATGTCTTGCTTGAGGGGCCGCCGGGCACCGCCAAGACCCTGTTGGCGCGCAGTTTTGCTGCCGCACTGGATCTGGAATTCGGGCGTATCCAGTTCACCCCCGATCTGATGCCAGGAGACGTACTGGGCTCCTCGATCTTCAATTTTCAGACCAATGATTTTGTCCTGACGCGCGGCCCGGTCTTTACCCAGGTGCTTCTGGCGGATGAGATTAACCGCGCGCCTCCCAAAACGCAGGCTGCGCTCTTGCAGGCGATGAACGAACGGATGGTCAGCATTGATGGCAATGATCACTCCCTGGGTCGTGAATTCATTGTAGTCGCCACCCAAAACCCGATCGAACAACAAGGTACGTACCCCTTACCAGAGGCGCAGTTGGACCGGTTTCTCTTTAAGCTTGAAATCGACTTCCCGCCTGAGGCAATCGAATTGGCGATCCTGCGCCAGCATGCCAAAGCCCCGATCGAAAGCGGTATGGAAACGGATGTACTGTCGAAGACCCTGGATGCGGCTGCCCTGGCGGAATGCCGGGCACTGATCGACGGGATTATCCTCGATGACGATATTCTTGCCTACATCCTGCGGCTGGTCCGGGCGACACGGGAAAGCGCCGAGATTGCTTTTGGCGCGTCTACCCGCGCGGCTGACGCACTGGCAGCGGCGACGCGGGCACAGGCAGGGTTAAACGGACGGGATTTTGCAATCCCGGACGACGTAAAACGGCTTTTCGTACCTGCGTTACGCCATCGAGTAGTTCTGGGTGCCTCGGCCGAGATTGAGGGCCGAAACTCTGCTATGGTTCTCGAAAACATCCTCAACCAGATCGAGGCTCCCCGCTGATACGTCCATCTACCAGATTTCTGAGCGCCGCCTGCGTCGCCCTTGTGTTGTCGATTCTGGGACTTGCATTTTTCGGCGGGTTGCGTGAATTGGCGCTGGTGCCGTGGGCCCTGTTGGCGCTTTTGTCAGCGGCGGACCTGCTGATGTCCTTCAGCCGTCGAAAGCAATTGGTTTTCGACATGCGGCCCGAGATTTTCGTGGGCGAAATGCAGGTGCTGAAATTGCAGGTTCCGGACGCTCCGAAAGACTTGCAGGCGCGGCTAGAATGGCCAAAAGGATTGAGCGGCGCGGCGGAGTTCGAGTTCAGTATTGGACCGGATGGGACCGGATCAGCCGAGATTGACTGTCGCGGTGTGCGGCGCGGTATCTGGGCATTCGAACATCTCTGGCTTCACTGGTCGTCACGCCTGAAGCTTTTTGATTTCGTGCCTCGATTGAACTTCGCGCTGGAGGTTCAGGTTGTGCCCAATATCCGGATGATTCAGTCGGGTGAGATTGCCACGACGGTGCAGTCCACACTTTATGGCGTGAAGGAAAACCGTGCCATCGGCGAAGGGTCCGAATTTCACCAGCTTCGTGATTTCGTACAGGGTATGGACGTTAAATCGATCGACTGGAAACGCTCGGCCAAACGGCGGGGGCTTGTAGCCAAAGAGTTAAGGTCCGAGCGCAATCACCACGTTATCGTAGCGCTGGATAACGGCTATCTGATGCGTGAAGAGATCGCCGGTTTGCCCAAGATTGACCATGCCGTTACTGCAGCGCTGGCCGTGGCCTGGGCGGCGGCAATTGGCGGTGATCTGGTGGGGTATTACGCCTATGACGTGCGTCCGCGATCTTTTGTGGCACCACGGGCGGGGCGACAGACCTTCGCGCGCCTGCGCACCTGGACCAGCGAGCTGGCCTATGTGGGCCACGAGACCAACCACACCCTGGCCCTGACTGAATTGAATGCCCGCACCCCAAAACGTAGTCTGATCATCATTTTCACGGATTTCATCGACACGACTTCGGCCGAGCTACTGATCGAGAACATCGCCATTCTGTCAAAGCGTCATCTGCTGATCTTCGTCACCATCCGCGACCCAGAGGTCGAGGCGCTGGTGGAATCCGCACCCAAGGATCTGGATGGGGTCGCCACGCTGGTGGCCGCGAACCAGACGATCAGCGAGCGTCGTCTGGTGCTGGAAAAGTTAGCGCGTTTGGGGGTCACGGTGCTGGATGCGCGTCCCGATACGGTGACTGCCAAGCTGATCTCGACCTATCTGGAAATCAAGGCGCGGGAGTTGATCTGATGGCAGAAAGCGACCTCATCCGCTCGGCCCGGTTCCGGAAAGAGCGCGAAGCCGACTGGCGTCGTCTGGAAACTTTGGTCACTCAGGCCGAGCGTGTCGGACTACAGCGAATGGATTTCGCGGCCGCTCGCGATCTGGCCGCGCTTTACCGAAATGCGACCACATCTCTGGCCATTGCCCGCGAAATTTCGTTGGACAAGGCGCTGCTGGACTATCTCGAAGCGCTGACCGCTCGCGCCTATCTGTCAGTCTATGCCCCTCAGGAGCGCCTGGGCGGGCTTGTGCGCAAGTTTTTTGTAAGCGGCGCGCCGATTGCGATACGTCGATCCTGGCTGTTTATCCTGATTGGTTTCCTGTGTATGGGGCTGGGGGTTTTGGCAGGATATCAGCTGTTTCTGGAAAACCCGGCCTGGTATCATGTATTTATGCCGCCGGAACTGTCCGGAGGGCGCGGGCCAACATCGACGACCGAAGAGCTGCGGCAAGTGATTTATGATCAGGATCCCAGCACCTCGGGACTTGGGGCCTTTGCCACATTCCTGTTCTCGCACAACACGCGGATTGCGATCTTTGTGTTTGGCCTTGGGGTATTCCTATGTGCGCCGGCGGTCTTGCTGACTTTCTACAATGGGCTGTCGCTGGGCGCATTTTATGCGCTGCACGTTGAACGCGGACTGGGCAGCGATCTTGGGGGCTGGTTGTCTATCCACGGGGTGACCGAGTTGTCGGCGATCTGCATTGCATGCGGCGGTGGGGTGCAACTGGGGGCAGCGATCCTGTTTCCGGGGAAACGAAGCCGCCGCGCTGCTTTACGCTACGCGGGCCGGGATGCGGTGAAGCTGGCGCTGGTGGCGGCCTTTATGCTGGTGGTCGCGGCCCTTGTGGAAGGGTTCGGGCGCCAGCTTATCCAGGACAAAGCTACAAGGTACGTGATTGGCTGGGGGCTAGGACTATGCTGGCTGGCCTGGTTTGCCTTGGGCGGAAGGGTGCGGCAATGAAGCTGTGGCGACGCACAGACAAGGCGGCAACCTCGTCGCCGAGTGAGTTGGTCCCACCAGAAGGCGTACCCATTTACCTTGAGGTGGCCGGGCTGGGGGTGCGGCTTGCCGCGCAAATCACGGATATTGGCATCACGCTGATCGCCGCCATCGCGGTGCTTGTGCTGATCTTATCCTTGGGGGTTGGCGATCCGAGTACGCTGCTCGCCATCGGCAGTCTGCTCTTCTTTGTGATCCGGGTGCCATATTACGTCATAGCCGAGTTGGCCTGGAATGGGCAGACTTTGGGCAAGCGACTGATGAAGATCAAGGTCGTCTCACATGACGGCCGATCGCTCAACACGCATGCGCTGGTGCTCAGGAACTTTATGAAAGAGGCTGAGATATTTCTGCCCGCAACCCTTCTGCTGACACTTGATGCCTCATCACCCGTGGCCTCGGGGGTGGCACTGGCTTGGATACTAGGGGGGCTGTTTGTGCCGCTGTTCAATCGTCACAGGCAAAGGCTGGGCGACATTATGGCGGGCACCCACGTTATCCACCTGCCGGTACCGGTGCTGTTGAAGGATCTGGCTCAGGTCCCGGTCAAAGCAGCGGCAGCAACCAAAAGCTATACCTTTCTAACCCATCAGCTTGATCACTACGGGGCGTTCGAGTTGCAGGCCTTGGAAAAGCTCTTGAGGTCGCAGGAGAAAGGCGGTGTGTTGGTTCGGTCAAAGAACAACCAGGCCACAATAGAAAGCGTTGTCGAAAAGATCCGCCAGAAGATCGGTTACGCGAACAAGGTGCCCGAGGCCGAGCGGCTGAAATTCCTCGGGGCGTTCTACAATGCGCAGCGTGAACATCTTGAAAAGCGCCAATTGTTCGGCGAGCGCCGCAAAGACAAACATTATGCCGCCGAAGATAGCCCCTCGTGATCAAAACCGATGGCTGCCCTTTTTCTGACCAAAAATCGACTTGCAGAGGCCGTTTTCAAGCTCAATTACAGGTGTCATAAGGATACTGCGAACAACCTTCGGGTGATTGTTGTGCAGCAGCAAAGACACAAAGGTATAGTGAGGTTAAACTATGGCCAGTACGACAGAATATAGTGACAGAGAGTCTCTTGGCGTCGGAAGTATCGTGGGTGAGAGTTTTTCGATCCTCTTCAAAAATTTTATTGCCGTCATCCTGCTGGCGCTCGCACCGATGTTGCTGAGTTCAATAATTGCAGGCGCGATGGTCGGAGCGGATGTTGCTTTGGGTGTAGCAGATCCAGATTTTAGTACGTCTACAAGCGTCACAACCTGGGTGCTGACGATCGTTCTGCAGATCGTGTTCTACGCCCTTACAACGGCCCTTCTGGTGCAACTGGCCTATGATTCCAAACTCGGACGCCCGCTGCAGTTGGGCCGTTACTTTTCGCCAGCTCTGCGAGCGGCCCTCCCGATCGCGATCCTGACGACGATCAGTAGTATTCTGGCCGGATTTGCATCACTTGCTTTGATTATTCCCGGTATTTGGGTTTACGCGGTTTTTTCGGTGGTGGCGCCCGCCGTAGTGATCGAGGGGGCCGGGTTTGGCGGGCTTGGACGCAGCGCGGCTCTGACCAAAGGATATCGCTGGCCGATCTTCGGCGCTTTGCTTCTGGTCGGGATCTGCGCCGGGATCGTCAATTTCCTCGCCGGTGTGTTTGCCGGTGTTCTGGCTGATGTTGGAAGCTGGGCAATGATTGTCGGGTTCTCGATTATTGCAGCACTTTCTGCGGGGTTGACCGGCATCTCGATCGCCCTGATTTACGCCCGTCTGCGCGAGATCAAGGAAGGCGTGACCGTCGATCAGATCGCATCCGTGTTTGATTGATCGCTTAAGGAACATATGATTCATCAAAGGGGGCGATCACCCCTTGATGACCGAAGGCGCAGGCTTGCGCCTTCGGTTATTCCCCCAAGAGAGATTTGACCAACTTGTCGGGATGTCGCGATTCTTTGTCCTTCCGATACGCTTGGCGGATCGGCACATTGGCGAAGATGATTGGCCGCTTTTTCCAAGGTTTACACAAGCGGCCGTTCGATTTGCTTTGGGAATTGGCTGCATTGAAGGGGTGGCGTGGAAACGCGCAATCTGTGCCTGCGTTACTGGTCGAGGTTTTTGGGCTGGACAGTTTTTGACAATCTTGTTTGGGTGCGCTGCGCCACACTCATTCGTCAGGAGATTTCAATGCCCCAAGCATCCGACACCAACCGTCGCATAGTTCTTGCAGAGCGCCCCACTGGTCACCCGGACAAAAACACGCTGCGGCTTGAAATCACGGACATTCCAACACCCGGTAACGGAGAGATGCTGGTGCGCACGGTGTACCTGTCTCTGGACCCTTATATGCGGGGTCGTATGAATGACGCGAAATCCTACGCTGAACCGGTTCCGATCGATGGCGTCATGACGGCACAGGTTGTGGGGCAGGTAGTGGAATCGAACCTCGAAGGGTACGAAGCCGGAGACTACGTTCTAAACACGAGTGGCTGGCAGGATTATGCGATCTCAACTGGTGAGCAGGTCGTCAATCTTGGCAAGACGCCGGACAATCCGTCCTGGGCGTTGGGTATCCTGGGAATGCCCGGCTACACGGCTTATGCGGGATTGTTGAAAATTGGGGAGCCAAAACCCGGTGAAACCGTTGTTGTGGCGGCTGCGGCTGGACCGGTAGGCGCAACCGTGGGTCAGATCGCAAAGCTAAAAGGGTGCCGCGTGGTGGGTATCGCGGGTGGCCCGGAAAAATGTGAACACGTGGTAAAGAACCTCGGGTTCGACGCATGTGTAGATCACCGCACGGCGGATCTGTCGGCGAAATTGCGCGACGCGTGCCCTGATGGCATTGATGTCTACTTCGAGAATGTCGGCGGCAAGGTGCTGTATGCGGTCTTACCGCTTTTGAATTCGTTTGCGCGTGTTCCGGTCTGTGGCGTCGTGGCCTGGTACAACTTGCCGGGTTTGCCGGACGGACCGGATATGGGCCCGGTGATCATGGGTACCTTGTTGCGGATGAAGGTCAAAATGCAGGGTTTCATAATTTTCGACAGTTTCGGCCCCGAGGTTTACGCCGAGTTCGTTCGGGACATGACAGGATGGCTGAAGGACGGTTCAATTACGTATAAAGAGCATGTGGTTGAAGGTCTTGAAAATGCTCCGGCAGCATTTAACCAACTGCTGGCCGGAGAAAACTTTGGGAAAATGGTTGTAAAGGTGGATTGAGCCAGGGCAGTGAAAGTTGTTCCTTCCAATCCAGGCCCCAATTCGTTCGCGAAACGCATGAGTGCTAAGTTTCACAACGTTTTAATGACCTGTCTCGGGACTCATTGTTTTTCGTTTGGTGCATGATTCATGATTGAATAAATCGAGCAGTGAACAAGCCTGACCTTTTTCGGCGGAGCGACAAGCGGATGGCTCCGTCTGGAACCTTTCTGTCTGTCCCAATTTCCATGGTAAAGCTCTCGCCGATGACTGCCGGGTCCTGAGCCCAGAGACCATCCACACTGGAACGCAAGATCATCGGCATCTCTGTTTCAGAAAGTTGGCGGCCACAAGGCCGTCTAGGCGCTCAGTGTTTGTGATTGGGCGTGGAAGTTACAATGTAGAAAGACCGCATGGCGCTAATCGGCGATAGCGCCTCACATAGCGCCCGGCGAGCCGATCCACAAATTCATCCGCGCTGAGCGCGGTCCGGTGATATGCTCAAAACGCGTATGGTGTGATTTCGCGAGGAAAACGGAAGCCTGTCGTGCATGGTATGGCCGCCAGCCTCGATATCCGCATCCGTTTACCCCGGCGATAACGGGGTGCAATTTTGCAATGCTAACTGGGGAAGTCGCCGTTGTTTGGAACATCAAACTGTCCGTCGGCAGAGTTTTTGGGTCCAAAGGTCGCCTGAACTAAGAGAGTGTCTGGCTCATCTGGTTGGGTTGATTATGCGGCGCGTTGGCTGTGATGCAAGCGGCGCGCTTCGAGCGTCTTTCGTTTGATCTTTTCTCGTTGTTGTAGAATGGCTTTGTCCCGTCCGAAGTAGACGTCGGCAGGTGTGACGTTGTTCAGGCTCTCGTGGTAGCGCTGGTGGTTGTAGTGGTCGACGAA
>NZ_QOCF01000008.1 GCF_003318255.1 Ruegeria sp. A3M17 | reverse complement strand
CTTTGTTCGTTCCGGGATACCCTCCCCAGCGCAAGCAAACCCGCCAGTTCTCCAACCAATTAAATTGTATAGGCTTCTCCCTCGGGGATCAGCCTGATCTCGGACAGAAGGCCGCGAATGATGGAAGTCGCTTCAGCCTGAGGCGATTACATCAATACCGTCTAAGGTGATCTGTGGCACGAGGCGCACCACAGATCGTCAAATTTACGCCTATGTGGCAGCGTTATGTAAACGGTGTACGAACACGCCTTTGTCGGTCAAAGCACGCAAACCTTTCGCGCCCGCCAGAGCTGCCAGATCGGCCAACGGTTCGATTAGGATGACTAGCAGATACGCCACGCCAAAGCTTGTTACAGCCGTGAGGTTCTCGCTACCGACACCTTGACCGTAGATCGCCCAGAAAGCCAGGGGCGCGGTTATGCCACCGGCGAAGTTGGCGGCTCTACGGGACCGTGGCGTGGTGGCCTTCCCCAAGTCTACAACATCAAGGAAGACCCGGCGGAACAGTTTGAGCTTTGGGGCAACGAAGGATTTTCACATGCTTGGGTAATGACGCCGGTAACAGGCATACTGAACAACCTCGCGACGAGCATGGTGGAGTTTCCGAACATCAAACCCGGCGAGGAGTTTGAAGGCTACGAGTGAACGGCAACAAAGTCCGCGTTGCGGAAGTTTAGGCAAAGCCTCGCGAATGTTGGCTGCCGAAGCTTCAAACCCAACACTTTAACTGTGTTCGACAACGGTGGTTTCGCCCTCCCGCAACCAGCGTCAGATAATCCAAAAAACCACGGTCAGACTGCAAGTGATCCCACGGATCAATTGCTTAACATCCACACCTCGTCAGCCTCATAACCGCAACACCAAAGACACAAATCACAAAACCGTAATAATTACGACATATCAGGCAGTTAACTTCGCTCCATGCAAAGTACTTTGCGTTCAGCCACCACAACGGGAAGCACTGTAGTGGCATAAGGACGCAAAAAATACCCAGTGATGGGCGCCTGAATGACCCAGGCTTCAAGCCTCGAATCAAATCCGACCGAAACTGCAAACTCCGTCGCAAACGGTCATGAAAGCGACAGGGCAATAGAAATTCTAAAATACCTCTTCCTCAATGATGAGAAACAAGCCAATATCTTAATCTGATAAGTCGGCGTAAGCGGTTTAAAAATCGTTAACTTTTCGGAATAGGTGCGAAAGCAACATGGCAAACTTCAACATCTCTGGCGGCGGGTCCACCTCATTCACCGACACGTCCCCCGGTGGTGGTTTCGTTATCGATTTCGACTCACTCGACAACAGCTTCAGCTTGCAGATCAACGGTGTAGATTTGTTTGTCGGCGGACCCGCCGGTGCTCCGAACGAGCTGCAATTCCAATCGAATGAAACCTTTGGTCAAACTGTTCGCTTTGCTGACGGGGACAGGTACGAAATCGATACACCAGCTGTTTGGCAGCTTGGAAACACCAACAGTGAACCGGTTGTTCGTTTGGTCGTTGAGCCGGACGGAACAATCCAGCTCTTTGGCGTGAAAGCAGATAACGGCGCGCTAGTGCCGCTGGAATTGTTCAACGGAATGACAGTAAATTCCGCTGCAATAGCAGACGCTTGGAACGATACCGGATCGAACACCATTACCATCGACCAGTCCGTGACCGGCCCCACAAACGCAGACGGCGAGTTTGTGGACGTTTTGTGCTTTGCGGCCGGAACATTGATCGAGACACAGGAAGGGCCAGTTCCGATAGAGGATCTGCGGGGCGGCGATCAGGTTCTCACCCACGATCATGGATTCAAACCGGTTCGTTGGGTCGGATCGCGTAATCTGAGCCGGGCTGAGCTTGAAGCTCAGCCAAGGCTTCGACCTATCCTAATCCGAGCGAATGCGTTGGGTGATGGGTATCCAATGCAGGATTTGATTGTGTCGCAGCAGCACCGCATTTTGGTGTCGTCAGTTGTCGCCATGCGCATGTTTGAGTGTCAGGATGTTTTGATTCCAGCGAAAAAGCTGCTGCCTTTGGAAGGCATCGACTTTCTGCACGACACCGCGGGTAGCGTCGAGTATTTCCACATTCTGTTCGATCGGCATGAGCTCATTTGGTCCAACGGGGCGCTGACGGAAAGCTTGTTTACCGGCCCAGAAGCACTCAGGACTGTATCTCCAGAAGCCCGGCAAGAAATCAAAGACTTGTTTCCCGAATGTTGCGATCCGCAGTTCGAGGCGCTTTCTGCACGCTACATTCCCAAAAAGGGCAAGCATATGCGTAAGTTGGTGGAACGGCACCAGGTGAACAACAAACCTCTTTTTAGCTGATCATCTTTCTCAGACCCTTTTACTCCACTTTTGAGATTTAAGAACGCTGCCGAAGGATCGCTTGATGACCGCTTGGGCGGTGCAATTCAATTTCTTCCCATCCGGCCTTTGGACGCGATTGAAAATTTCTGCTAATATGTCCTCCAAGTGCAATGTGGGTTCGAGTTGCTGCGCCGCCGTTGCCGATACGAACGAAGTCCCTACTGCATTTGTGAATCAGAGCTGAACCACCGTTGTACGCCATTAGGATTGGCTTGCAGTCTGAACTGCTTCTAGCTGAACCAACTCTGGTGACAAAGCAACCAACAATCAGAAAAGTTTAAAAAACTATAACTAAACTTTTGATTTAAAAAATAATTTCGATTTTTCCCGCTCACAGGGAACGCACCACGCAGTTTTACCTCTGATCCGATCCGCAACTGGAATCGGAGGCTTCGAAATGCTGGATAAAAGGAATCTCTTTCGCCCTCAGCGAGCGCTGGCCAGAGCAAATTGCAAACCTACGCACCGCGGAATCAAAGCTATGATGGCGGCGCTGTTTGCAGGAGTGCTGACCTCGGCGACCTCTGTCCCTTCACCCATGTTTGCCGAAGGGTTGATGGTCGTTGGCAGCGACCGAGGTGGATATCTGCATGACCGTTTGATCGAGATCGAAAACCTGCAGAAAAACGGCATACTGGTCGAAATTCGGGGACGTGTCTGCTTTTCGACCTGCACGATGTTTCTGGGCCTTCCTGGAACCTGTGTGAACCCTGACACGACATTTGGATTCCATGGACCTTCGCGCGGTGGTCGGCGGCTTGCCCCAAAAGACTTTGACTATTTCAGTCAGGTCATGGCCGCGTATTATCCAGAACCGCTCAGGACGTGGTTCATGGAAAAAGGGCGTAGCCGCATCAACGGCGTTTTCAGGATAAAAGGCACCGAGATCATCAGAATGGGAATTCCTGCCTGCCGGACCGCCTGAATGAAGCTTGCTTAGACCAGCGTGCAAATGTTAGACGCCTTGGGTCTTGACCACCGGCCCTTTAATTCAATGATAGCTGGTCGCAGTAGCCACTCAGGAGGCCCCCTTAACGTGCTGTCATCGCTGATTCAACGTTTCGGGCGACGCGCGGTCTTTCCTGCTCCGATGCCGGACACGCCGACCTGTGTCATTGGTGATGTGCATGGTTGCATAAGGCAGTTGCAGAATCTGTTACCTAAGATTCCAAGGGATCATCGGGTCATCCTTGTCGGAGACTATGTCGATCGCGGCGAAAACAGTGCTGACGTTCTGCGTCTGATCCAAAACCGCCCGGATTTCATCTGCCTGAAGGGAAACCACGAAGACATGATGTTGAATTTCCTGCGTGACCCTGAGGAATATGGTCCGCGGTGGCTGCGTTATGGTGGTCTGCAGACATTGGCCTCATTTGGTGTGCGGAACGTGCGCGCCGAGATGACCGCTGCTGAGCTGGTCGCCTGCCGAGACAATCTGTTGGTGGAAATGGGACCTGAGCTGGTCCGATGGATCACAGAACTAAGGGCCTTTGACTATTCCGGCAATGTCCTTGTGGCGCATGCTGGTGCAAATCCAAATACGTCCCCCGATCAGCAATCCGAAAAAAACCTAATGTGGGGCCATCCAGAATTTCGAACTACCGACAGGCGAGACGGTGTTTGGGTTGTTTATGGTCACACAATTGTCGACCAAGCCGCAGCGCGGCGCGGACGGATTGCCGTCGATACCGGCGCCTTTGCCACCGGCGTACTGAGTGCAGTCTGCCTAGACGGTGGAGAGCCTACATTCATCAGTGCCCGCCCTTAGCGCCATTCCAGCTGAAACAGGGTCGAAAACACTCAAAATTTTCGATGGCACACAGCTTCGGACCCTCACCCAGGCTCGTGGCACAGGACATCCTTTTTTTCGGCTAAGCCAAGCCAAGCCTTGTCAGGTCTTGACGGTTTCAATAGGAAAATTAGGAACCGCGTCAATTAATTGAGCATTTTTATGTTGATCTGTCCTGTCCTTCTTTGTGGAGGCTCTGGTACGCGCCTCTGGCCTTTGTCCCGAAAGAGCTACCCCAAGCAATTCGTTCCATTGGTCGGTGAAGAGACCCTGTTTCAGGCATCTGCTCGCCGGTTGTCGGGGGCAAACGCGGAATTGGAGTTTGAACCGCCGGTGGTTCTGACCAACTCGGACTTTCGGTTCATCGTCGCGGAACAGCTGCAGGCTGTCGGAATTGATCCTGGCACGATCATGATCGAGCCAGAGGGCCGCAACACAGCGCCAGCGGTTTTGGCAGCGGCGCTGCATGCTTATTCCAAGGATGAGGCTGCTGTACTGTTGGTTGCTCCTTCCGATCATGTGGTTCCGGATGCGGCTGAATTTCAGGCCGCCGTTGCCCGGGGTCTGGAGGCGGTTGCGCAAGGCAAACTTGTGACGTTTGGCATCACCCCGACACATGCGGAAACGGCGTACGGATATCTTGAACTTGCCGCTGATTCAGACGGTGACGGAGCGCCTGTTCCCTTGAAGAAATTCGTCGAAAAGCCGGATCTGGCCCGTGCGACCGAAATGCTGGAGGCCGGAAATTACAAATGGAACGCGGGGATTTTTCTGTTCCGGGCGGCGGACATCATCGCAGCATTCCAGGCGCATGCCCCTGATATGATCGAGCCGGTCAAGGCGGCAGTGGAAAAAGCAAAGCAGGATCTGGGTTTTCTACGTCTCGACCCTGAAAGCTGGGCGCAAGCCGAAGACATTTCGGTCGACTATGCCGTGATGGAAAAGGCAACGAACTTGTCGGTTGTGCCCTTTGGTGCCGCATGGTCGGATTTGGGCGGTTGGGACGCCGTGTGGCGCGAAAGCGGCCCCGACGCGCAAGGCGTGGTGACCAATGGGGGGGCAACGGCGATTGATTGCCATAACACCCTTTTGCGGTCGGATAGCGAACAGTTGGAAATCGTGGGTATCGGGCTGGACAATATAATCGCCGTGGCGATGAATGATGCGGTTTTGGTTGCCGACGCATCGCGGGCGCAAGACGTCAAAAAGGCGGTGAGCGCGCTTAAGGAAAAAAACGCGCCCCAGGCGACGGAATTCCCAAAGGATCACCGCCCATGGGGGTGGTTCGAAAGCCTGGTGGTCGGAGAGCGTTTTCAGGTGAAGCGTATCTATGTTCACCCCGGCGCATCGCTAAGCCTGCAAAGCCATTTCCACCGTTCCGAACACTGGATTGTTGTCGAGGGAACGGCCCGCGTGACAATCGATGATCGTGAGCAATTGGTGACCGAGAACCAATCTGTCTACATCCCTCTTGGGGCAATGCACCGGATGGAAAACCCGGGAACGGTCCCGATGGTTCTGATCGAGGTGCAAACCGGCACGTATCTGGGAGAGGATGATATCGTGCGCTACGAAGACAAATACGCGCGCGGACAGGGGGCCAAGGGCTGAACCAGGCCTGAGGTTTCAGTGTGACGTTGATTGATAATTGCGCGGCGGGCTTTCGGATCGTTAAACTGAAATACCTAACGTTCCGCTGACTGACACAGACAGCGAGAAATGCACAATGACGACCAATCCATTCAGCAACCGAGCCTCCAGCCTGTCCGGCCCTGCGCGCGATATTGTTCCCGTTGTCGCTTCAGACAACTCCGACCTGGCCGATGTGGCTATCGGTCTTTACGTCGAAACCGGTGGTAGGGTTGTTCTAACGACAGTACAGGGTGAAACCCGTACAGTTCAGGTGTCGGACTTTTCGATCTTGCCGGTGGGGACAACGCGTGTACATGCAACCGGTACGACAGCATCCGGCATCCATGCGATGGTATTGGCCTAAACGAAGCCCAACATTTTCAGTAGCAATGTAAGCTACCCCCGATGTTTTGGCTGAGCGCCGTTGTGGTTGGGATTACACCACTACCGAATTGCATCCTCAACCAGCTCGATCCGCTGGGCTTGGTCGCAACTAACACAGGTCAATCAGGCCGTGGCCTAAAGCGTAGAGCAGGTGAAACCCGTTTAGTCCGCACCAAATAAGTCCCGGGTGAACACCTTGCTCGCGACATCTTCAAGTTCGGGGCTGTGCCGGTTGGCAACGATCAAGTCGGCTTCGGACTTAAAGGTTTCGAGATCGGGTACGACACGAGATCGGAAAAACTCGTCTTCCTCCAAGGTCGGTTCATAAACAATGACCTCCACGCCTTTGGCTTTCAGCCGCTTCATGATGCCTTGAATGGAAGACTGACGGAAATTGTCGCTGCCGACTTTCATGACCAGCCGATGGATACCAACGACGCGTGGGCCTTTCATCAGGATTTGATCGGACAAAAAGTCCTTCCGCGTCCGGTTCGCGTCCACGATGGCACGAATAAGGTTTTGCGGAACATGGCTGTAATTGGCCAAAAGCTGTTTGGTGTCTTTTGGCAGGCAATAGCCCCCATACCCGAAGGACGGATTGTTGTAGTGGCTACCAATGCGCGGATCCAGTGAGACGCCTTCGATGATCTGGCGGGTGTTCATGCCACCGGCCATAGCATAGCTGTCGAGCTCGTTGAAAAAGGCCACCCGCATGGCGAGGTAGGTGTTGGAAAACAGCTTGATCGCCTCGGCTTCATCCGGGTCGGTAAAAAGGACGTCCACATCTTTGGTCACGGCACCTTCAAGCAAAAGCTCGGCAAATACGCGCGCCCGATCCGATCGTTCGCCGACGATCACGCGGGATGGGTGGAGGTTGTCGTAAAGCGCGCGCCCTTCACGCAGGAACTCCGGTGAGAATATGAAGTTGTCGCTGCCCAGATCGGAACGCAGCGACTGAATATACCCCACCGGAATCGTCGATTTGATGATGACGGTGGCCCTGGGGTTGATCGCATTCACCTGCTTGGCGACGGCTTCGACACTGGAGGTGTCGAAGTAGTTGGTTTTGGCGTCATAATTCGTCGGGGTTGCCACGATGACGAATTCGGCATCTTCGAAGGCCGGTTCCGTAGTTGCCCTGAGCGAAAGCGTTCGGTTGGAAAGAAAGTCTTCAAGCTCGGCATCAAGGATGGGGCACTGGCCGGAATTGACCAATTCAACCCGTTCTTTTGAAATGTCGATTGCCGTGACATCGTGATTTTGTGCCAATAGCACCGCATTGGACAATCCCACATATCCGAGACCTACAACCGCAATCTTCATTTCTTTGCCCTCATACTCGCAAACCGGTGTGTACTTCACCTGCTTTATTGCTTGCCGATTGTAAATGCGCATGTGTGCCTAATCCTAGATACCACCTTGAGCTTTGCCAATCGGCCGATGTGAACTCTTTTTTGAATAAACACGACTTGGGAAGCCTACGGGGTTCCGGGTTTTCCGTGTCACCAAAGCGGTTGACTTGTTAGGCTGATTCCATCCTGAACAAGAGGGGGGTTTTTATGCTTTTTATCACGAACAGATTCCCGACCCAGAGTATTCGCACCCGCAAAGGACGCCGTTTTACCTTTGATCTGGACAACAATGCGCCTTCAAATTCGGTGTTTTATTGTGAAAAGAGTGAAGATGAACATCACACCGAAATAACCAGCAAAGAGCTGCTGCGGCGGGTGCGTGACAACAATTGTCGTCAGATCCTGCTGTATCTTCACGGGTTCAATAACCTGCCCGACGACGTGTTCGAAACAACGGCTGAGCTTCAGCGTCTGTGCGATCAGGCCAAACCTGAAGAGGTGATGGCATTGCCCCTGATCTGGCCCAGCGACGCCAAGCAGGGGATCGTTCAGAAATACTGGGATGACCAGAAATCCGCAGACCAGAGCGGCTTTTCCTTTGCGCGGGTGTTGGAGCGTTTCCTGGAATGGCGCAACAGTGAGGATAACGAGCCCGAATCCGCCCCCTGCCTGAAACGGATCAACCTTCTGGCGCATTCGATGGGCAATCGGGTTTTGCGCCAGACGTTGATGGAATGGGATCGGTATGATCTGGCGTCGGGCGTGCCGCTGTTGTTCCGCAACACATTCATGGTCGCCGCAGATGTCGTCAATGAAACCGTGCATGAACATGAGCCCGGTGTGCTGGTGAGCCATGCGTCGCGGAACGTGGTTGTCTATTTCGCATCCGACGATTTGGCGCTGCGGGCCAGCAAGGCAGCAAACCTCAGGAACAAAGTGGCGTCTCGCCGTTTGGGTCATACGGGCCAGAGAATATCGATCGAACGCCGCATAACATATTTCAGGTCGACTGTGACGATATCAATACGACCTATGACGCCCCCACCGGCCACAAGTATTTTGGCCCGTTTTCGCCGGGTGGTGAGGCTGGTCTGGTGTTCCGGCATATATTTCAATGCGTCCAATCTGGGCGCGTTTTCCCGGATGATCCGCATCAGCGCTCGGTCATTTTGCGCTGAATCAAGGGTTCGCGATATGTCGGTTTTTCAAATTTGATCGGAAATCCAAATAGTTCACAATCTGGTGTTGCAACCTTCAGTATGATCTGGATGATCAGCACTACCAAGACCGACAAAACCGGTCTGCCGTTCCACGGAACGGTACTAACGAAAAAACGGGGAGATTATAATGATCCTGAAGAACCTGATGATCGCTGCTAGTGCGACCGCATTGATGGCCGCAGGCGCATCGGCTGAAACGCTGCGATGGGCACGTGCGGGTGATGCGCTGACGCTGGATCCGCACTCGCAAAACGAAGGCCCGTCACACACAATACGGCACCAGATGTACGAGCCGCTGATCATTCGCGACGTGACCGGAGCATTCGAGCCTGCGCTGGCGACCGAGTGGGGTCCCAAGGCCGATGACCCGAATGTTTGGGTATTCAAGCTGCGCGAAGGCGTGAAGTTCCATGACGGCGCAGATTTCAACGCCGAAGATGTGGTGTTCAGCTTTGAACGCGCCAAGCAACCTAATTCGGACATGAAAGAGCTGATCGGCTCGATCACCGAAGTGCGCGCGGTTGACGATTACACAGTCGAGATCGTCACAGATGGTCCGAACCCGATCCTGCCGTCGAACCTGACCAACCTGTTCATTCTGGACAAGGGCTGGGCTGAGGCGAATAACACTGTCAATGTGCAGGATTTCGAAGGCGGTGAGATCACCTATGCCACCACCAATGCCAACGGCACGGGACCTTATGTTCTTCAAAGCCGCGAGCCCGACGTCAAGACGGTTATGGTGCGCAACGACAACTATTGGGGCATCGACCAGTTCCCAATGGAAGTGACCGAGATTGTCTATACCCCCATCCAGAATGCTGCGACCCGTGTTGCGGCAATGTTGTCGGGTGAGGTGAACTTCCTGCAGGATATGCCGGTGCAAGACATTGACCGCGTCAATGGTGCCGATGGCCTGATGGTCAAGCAAGCCCCACAGAACCGTGTGATCTTCTTTGGCATGAACCAAGGTGCGGATGATCTCGAAGCAGACAACGTAGATGGCAAGAACCCCTTGGCCGATGTGCGGGTGCGTCAGGCGATGTCGATGGCGATCAACCGTGATGCGATCAAGCAGGTCGTGATGCGCGGCCAGTCGCAGCCTGCGGGCATGATCGCACCGCCTTTCGTGAACGGTTGGACCGAAGCGATGGACGGCGAATCCACCACTAATCTTGAAAAAGCCAAGGAACTGATGGCAGAGGCAGGTTATGCCGATGGCTTCTCGCTCCGGTTGGACTGCCCGAATGATCGATACATCAACGATGAAGGGATCTGTCAGGCGGCCGTTGGGATGCTGGGCCAGATCGGCGTGACCGTGAATCTGGACGCAAAGCCCAAGGCGCAGCACTTCCCGCTGATCACCGATGGCAAGACAGATTTCTACATGCTGGGTTGGGGTGTTCCGACATATGACTCGGAATACATCTTCAACTTTCTTGTCCACGGTCGCGAAGACGACATCGGAACATGGAACGGAACCGGCTATCAGGACGACGCGCTGGACACGAAGATCAAGTCGCTCGCTTCGAACACCGACCTGGACGCCCGGAATGCCGACATCGCCGACATCTGGCGTGTCGTGCAGGATGAGGCACTTTACATCCCCATTCATCACCAGGTTCTGAACTGGGGTATGGCTGACGGTGTCGGCATCGAAGTGGATGCCGAAGACCAGCCCAAGGTCAAATACTTCACCATTAAATAAGTCAAAACCTTTGACGATCAGACAGGGCGCGATTTTCGCGCCCTGTTTTTTGTTGCGATCTGAGATTTCCTTGCGCATGCGGCAAAAACCAAGAAAACTCGACCACAGAAACAGGGAGACATAACAATGATCCTCAGGAACAGCGCCATTGGCATTGCAATGCTGGCTGCCACCAGTGTTCAAGCTGCAGATTTCAAATGGGCCTCCACCACGGACCCGCAAACCATGGACCCGCACGCGGTCAATTCGGCTCCGGTTCTGGGATTTCTCAATAACGTCTACGAAGGGCTAGTCCGGCGCGACAAGGACATGAGCGTTCAGCCTGCCCTGGCTGTCAGCTGGGAGCCGATTGGCGAAGGCGACGGCTGGCGCTTCAAGCTGCGCGAGGGCGTGACCTTCCACGACGGCAGTACCTTTGATGCGCAGGACGTTCTGTTCAGCTATCAGCGCGCCTCGGGCGAGGCCGCGGATACCCGCAGTTGGTTTGCGCCGGTCAGTGAGGTGATCGTGGTCGACGATTATACTGTCGATGTCATGACGACCGCTCCGAACCCATTGTTCCCGTCTTCGATTGCCAACTGGATGATCATGGATCAGGGCTGGACCGAAGCCAATGATGCCATCGTGCCGGACAAAGAAACTGGAAATTATGCGACGATCAATGCAAATGGCACAGGGGCCTTCAAAGTCACCGAGCGTGAGCCGGGCCTGAAAACCGTACTGGTACCCCACGAGGGTTGGTGGGGTGACGTCGAACACAACATCACCCGCGCCGAGTTTAACCCGATCCAGAACCCCGCAACCGCCGTTGCGGCACTGTTGTCGGGCGATGTGGATATGATCAACCCGGTGCCAATCCAGGACGTCGCGCGCCTGCAAGAAGACAGTGATGTCGAGGTCATCAAGGGGATCGAGGCCCGCGTGATCATGTTGGGCTTTGATCACGAGGCTGAGACGCTGAAATATACCGACGATGAAGGTAAACCGAACCCGTTCCGCGACCCGCGCGTCCGCAAGGCGGTGGCGCAGGCGGTGAATGTCGATGCCATTCTGGCAACCATCATGCGCGGCAATGCCGAAGCGGCCTCGCAATTGGTGAGCCCGGCCATGAGCGGCTATTCTGCGGCCCATGCCGAACGTCCCGCATTTGACGTTGAGGGTGCCAAGGCTCTGCTGGCCGAGGCAGGCTACGCCGATGGGTTCTCATTCGGACTGAAATGCCCCAATGACCGCTATTTGAACGACGAAGCTGTCTGTCAGGCCGTGGTCAGCATGCTGGCCCAGATCGGGATCACGGCTGATCTGGAAGCGATGCCTGTGCGCAATTACTGGCCCGAGCTGCGTGAAGATAACTATGACATGTACCTGCTGGGTTGGAGCCCGGGCACGTTTGACGCTGAGCATCCCGTTCGGTTCCTTGTCGCGACTCCGAACGAAGAGAAAAAGCTGGGCAGCTGGAATTTCGGCGGCTTTTCGAACGCACGCGTGGATGAGTTGCTGCCTGCCATCCAAGCCGAGCTGGATGAGACTAAGCGTCAGGCCATGCTGGACGAAGTGGCTAAGATCATTCAGGACGAACAGGTCTATGTGCCCATGTATGTGCAGCCACTGGTCTGGGGAACACGCAGCAATGTCGAGCTGACGCAGCGCCCCGATAACTTCTTTTTGCTGCGCTGGGTGACCGTAAACTGAGGACGTTTTAGCGTTGGATTGGCGAGGGTCGGTTCGGCACCGCCAATCCGCATCATACCCTGCTTAAATCCGATGACGCAGGAAATAAGGATCGTTCAGATACCATCCCGTTAGCGATACCTTGACCATTTAGCCGACCCGTGCATAGAGAAGCGGATCAATGGGGAAAGTGAATGTTCGCATATATCGTCCGAAGGATGCTCCAATCCGTGATCGTACTGCTGGTCGTGGGTCTGGTCGCATTTTCTATGTTCCGGTTTGTCGGCGATCCGATCGACAACATGCTGGGTCAGGAGCGTACGCAAGCTGATATCGACCGGCTGCGGGCTGAACTGGGGCTGGATCAGCCGTTTCCGGTTCAGTACTATAAGTTCCTTAAAAATGCCGTTCAAGGCAATTTCGGTGTGTCTTATCGTCAGGGACGTCCTGTCTCGACCATCATAGCCGAGCGCGCGCCGGCTACACTGGAACTGGCTTTTGTTTCCGGCTTTCTGGCAATCACCATGGGGATTGCGCTGGGCGTGTTCACAGCCATCCGACGACAAGGAATTGCTGCGAATCTCATCATGACCGTTTCCCTGATAGGGGTGTCCCTACCCACCTTCCTGATCGGGATCTTACTTATCTATATTTTCTCGGTTGAATTAGACCTCTTACCCAGCTTTGGGAGGGGCGAGACCGTTATGATTGGCAACTGGTCCACCGGTTTCTTGACGGCCTCTGGCCTCAAGGCGTTGATCCTGCCCGCGATTACGCTGGGCCTGTATCAGATGACCCTGATCATGCGTCTGGTCCGATCGGAAATGCTTGAGGTGTTGCGCGCCGATTATGTCCGGTTTGCACGCGCTCGCGGTTTGTCGGACCGGGTGATCAACTTCCGCCACGCGCTGAAGAACACTATGGTTCCCGTGATCACAATCACCGGTCTGCAGCTGGGCTCGATCATCGCCTTTGCCATCATCACCGAGACTGTGTTCCAGTGGCCAGGTGTTGGCCTGCTGTTCATCAACGCGATCCAGTTTGTCGATATCCCTGTCATGGCCGCTTATTTGATGCTGATTTCGGTCATGTTCGTTTCGATCAACCTGATCGTCGATCTTCTTTATTATGCCATTGACCCGCGCCTGCGTGTCGACGCGAGGGCCACATGACCGATACCATCGAAACCCCGACCGCCCCCACCAAATCGCGATTTGCCAAGTTCTGGGACAGCGATTTTGCGTGGTCCTTCCGGCATTCTCCGGTTGCCTTGATGGCCTCACTGGTGGTGCTGATCCTTTTGCTGGCCGCCGTTTTTGCCCCGGTCATCGCACCTTATAATCCGTTCGATCCGGCATCGCTGAACCTGATGAACGGCTTTACGCCGCCGGGCACGCCCAATGCCTTTACGCAGGAAACCTTCTTTTTGGGGACCGACGATCAGGGACGCGACGTATTCTCGACCATTCTATATGGCATGCGCATCTCATTGTTTGTCGGCGTGTCAGCTGTGATGCTGGCGCTGATCATAGGTGTCATCCTTGGGCTGGTTGCAGCGTATTTTGGCGGTTGGGTCGAGACGCTCATCATGCGGATTGCCGATGTGCAGCTGACCTTCCCGGCCATTCTGGTTGCGATGCTCATCTTTGGTATCGCCAAGGGCGTCACGCCTCCCGAATACCGCAACGAAATGGCGATTTATGTTCTGATCATCGCAATTGCCCTGTCTGATTGGGTGCAATTTGCGCGGGTCGTACGCGGCGCTGCGCTGGTGGAAAAGAACAAGGAATACGTACAGGCCGCCCGTCTGATCGGGCGCGGGCCAATTCCGATCATGTTCCGCCATATACTGCCCAATGTCCTCAGCCCGGTTCTGGTGATCGCCACGATCTCGCTGGCGCTGGCAATTATCGCCGAGGCAACGCTCAGCTTTCTGGGTGTCGGTGCACCGCCGACCCAACCGTCGCTGGGAACACTGATCCGTATTGGACAGGGCTTCCTGTTCTCGGGTGAGTGGTGGATTCTTTTTTTCCCGGCCTGCACCCTTCTGGCGCTGGCCTTGTCTGTGAACCTGCTGGGCGACTGGCTGCGCGACGCGCTGAACCCCAAGCTGCGGTGATTACATGAGCCTTCTGACGATCAACGACCTGACGGTCGAATTCCCGACGCGCCGCCAACTGTTTACCGCCGTGGACCACGTGGACCTGTCCGTTGAACCCGGCGAGATCCACGGTCTGGTGGGCGAATCCGGTGCGGGCAAATCCACAATCGGAGCGGCCATCATGGGTCTGCTGGACCGGCCCGGCCGGATTGCCAGCGGCACCATCAAGCTGAGCGGTGACCAGATCAGCGGCCTGGATGCCGACGCAATGCGCGGCCTGCGCGGCAAGAAGATTTCGATGATCTTCCAGGATCCTCTGACCTCGCTCAACCCGTTGTTTACCGTGCGCGAACAACTGACCGAGACGATCCAGGCCCATCTGGGCGGAACCGACGCCGAGGTGAACCAGCGCGCCCGTGATTTGATCGACCGGGTGGGCATTCCTGATCCGGACACGCGGCTGGACCAGTATCCCCACCAGTTCTCGGGCGGGATGCGGCAGCGTGTGGTCATCGCTCTGGCGCTTTGCACCGAGCCGGACGTGATTATCGCGGATGAGCCGACGACGGCGCTGGACGTGTCCGTTCAGGCGCAGATTCTTGATCTGATCAAAGAGCTGGCGCTGGAACGCCAGGTTGGTGTTATCCTGATCACCCACGATATGGGCGTGATCGCGGATACCACGGACAAGGTGACGGTCATGTATGCGGGCAAGGTGGTGGAAACCGGCCCGACGTCTCAGGTCATGGGTCAGCCCAGCCACGAATACACCAAGTCGCTTATTGCCGCTGTTCCGCGCCCCACGTTGAAGCTGCACCGCTTCCCGCAAATCAGCTATGGCGGGCGTGAAACCCGGTTCGCGATCGAAGACATGGCGCGCCATTGGCCCAAGGTGGACAACGACACCAGCAAGCCGGTGTTCGAGATTCGCAACCTGACCAAGAAGTTCCTGCAGCGCAAAGGCTTGCTGCCGTGGGACCGCACCTATTTCACCGCCGTTGATGACGTGAGTTTCGATATTCGTGCGGGCGAGGTGTTCGGGGTTGTTGGTGAGTCTGGCTCAGGAAAATCCACCATCGCGCGGATGATCGCGGGGTTGTACCCGGTTGATGGCGGTACGATCACCTTTGACGGCCAAGTGGTTAGTGATCTGACCAACAGGGCCGCGCTGGATGCCTATCGCAAAAACATCCAGATGATCTTTCAGGACCCGTATTCGTCGCTGAACCCCCGGATGCGGGTAGACGACATCGTGGCCGAGCCGATCCGCCATCACAAGCTGATGGAAGGGTCCGATGTAAAACGCCGCGTGGACGAATTGCTGGATCAGGTGGGGCTGGGGCATGAGGCCGGGATGAAGTACCCGCACGAATTCTCGGGCGGTCAGAGGCAGCGGATCTCGATTGCCCGTGCGCTGGCGACGCAACCGCGGTTCTTGATCTGTGATGAACCGACCAGTGCTTTGGACGTGTCGATTCAGGCGCAGATCCTGAATATCCTGAAAGACCTGCAGGAACATCTGGGTCTGACGCTGCTGTTTATCAGCCACGACCTGCCGGTGGTGCGCCAGATGTGCGACCGGGTGGCGGTTATGAAGCAGGGCAAGGTCGTCGAACTTCAAGAGACCAACGAACTCTTCGCCAATCCGCAGACCGAATATGCAGGTGAGCTGTTGCGGCTGATGCCCAAACTGGACGATCTGTCGACGGACGGATTGGAGGCAGAGACTTAATTCCAATGACCCAATTGCCCGCCACACGGGCAATTGGGTGTGCATATACATTAAAATATTCAAACTTTGCAGACTCATCCGGGTTTGTTGTGGTACGCCTGTCTTTGGAGTTGGGGACTTCAGAGGGGCGAAATGTCTCAGGACCTTAGGGACTGGCTAAGCGCGCTTGGGCTATCTGACTACGCGCAAGCCTTTTTGGATAACAAAATTGATTTTGGAATTTTGCCTGATCTGACGGGCGAAGACCTGATCGAAATCGGAGTCACTGCTGTCGGCGATCGTCGGCGACTTTTGCGCGCGATAGCCGAGCTTGAGACGTTCGAAACCACCCAACCTTTTCAACCTGAGGAATCGCTGGAGCCTGCGAAGCGGCAGGTGACGGTCATGTTCGCGGATCTGACCGGATTTACCCGGTTGACCAGCGAACTGGATGCCGAAGACATGCACGCGCTGCTCAATGCGTTTTTCACCAGAGTGGACAAGGTCGTCGAAAAATACGGTGGCCGGATCGACAAGCATATTGGCGATGCGGTCATGGCCGTGTTCGGTGCGCCGATCTCGCATACGAACGATACCGAACGGGCGGCGCGGGCCGCGCTGGAAATTCACACGGTTCTGCCCGGCCTGAACCCTCCGTTAACCTGCCATATCGGGATTGCATCAGGGCAGGTCATTGCCAGTACGACAGGCAGTCAGGCCCATACGGAATACACCGTCACCGGCGATGGTGTGAACCTGGCCTCGCGCATTACCGACATGGCGGCGCCGGGGGAAACATTGGTTTCTCATGACATTCAACGTGCGTTAGGGCCGCTTTTCGTTGGTGAGTCTATGGGCGAAAAGGCGATCAAAGGCCTTGGTGATCCGGTTGAGCTGTGGCGGCTGGACCGGATGGCGCGCAACATCCGGTCGCGCCGGCATCGCTTTGTGGGCCGCGAACGAGAGCTGTCCTTGTTTTCGGCAACGTTCGATCGATGTCAGCGGCACGGCAAGGGTGAGGTCCATATCGTACTGGGCGAGCCCGGTATCGGAAAAACCCACCTATCCGAACAGGTGGCGGAGCTGGCCGATAGCCTGTCTTATTCCATCCACAATGGCGTGGTCATGGATTTCGGTGCGCGTGAGGGGCATTCAGCCATCCAATCCGTGACACGCAGTATTCTGGGGCTGGAGCCGACGGATGATACGGAAACCTGTGCATCTGTCGCGAAGGACGCAATTAGCAAGGGTTGGGTGACAGCGGCGAATGCCGCGCACCTGAATGCCCTGCTAGAGCTTGAACAAGACCCCGGTCTGGCCGAGGTCTATGCGGTGATGGACAATGCAACCCGTCTGCGGGGGCGGCGTCAGGTCATCGACGACCTGATTTCGGCCCGCAGCCAGGAAACGCCTTTGTTGATCCATATCGAGGATATCCACTGGGCTGCACCCGAGATCCTGACCGCTTGCGCCCATATCGCGGCGATGACGCGAAATCTGCCCTGCGTACTGCTGATGACCAGCCGTGTGGAAGGCGATCCGATTGACCGCGAATGGCAACTTGCGACGGATGGTGCCCTGATTTCCAAGCTGGAACTGGCGCCGATGGGGGACGAACAGGCCCGACAACTGGTCGAAGAGTTCACCGGGATCGACCCGGAACTGTTAGATGCCTGCGTAAAACGCGCCGGGGGTAATCCGCTGTTTCTTGAGCAGTTATTGCGCAATATCGATGTGCTGAAACAGGAGTCTGTTCCCGGCAGCATTCAGGGCATTGTTCAGTCCCGTCTGGATTCGCTGGACCGGACTAGCCGGACGTCGATTCAGGCGGCATCCGTGCTGGGGCAGAGGTTCTCGCCCGAAGTTTTGAACTTTGTTCTGGGTGAAGGGCATCTGGATACCTCGACCCTTATCCGCTCGGCTCTGATCCGCGAGGCTGAGGCCGATCTGATGTTCGCCCACGCGCTGATCCGCGACGGGTCCTATGCAACTTTGGTGAAATCCGAACGCGCGCGCCTGCATCGTCAGGCCGCGAGTTGGTTCGAAGACCGAGACGCCACATTGCGGGCGCAGCATCTGGATCGTGCGGGCGCGACCCATGCGGCCCAGGCTTATCTGGAAGCCGCAGACAAGCTGATACAGGTCTTTCAGTTCGACGATGCCAGCCCGTTGATCGAACGGGCGCTGGAACTGCCAGCACCCGCAGGGGTTCGCTTTGATCTGTTCTGCGCCCGGGGTGAGACGCACCGGTTGCAGGGTCTGTCCAATGATGCCCTGCGCGAATTCAAAGAGGCCGCAGAACTGGCCGAAACGGATGAACAAATCTGCCGGGCGCAAATCGGCTTGGCGCAGGCCGCGCGGCAGGCCAGCCTGTATCAGGAAGCACTGGAAAGTTTGGACATTGCCGAGGCGGCTGCGGAACGCTGCGGGTCTGACCGCGACATTGCCCAAATCAACTATGTGCGCGGAAATGTATACTTCCCGCTAGGGCAGGTGACAAAGGCGCTTGAGAGTAATGAAAAGGCTCTAACACTGGCCAGAAAGCTTGAATCCGCACGACTTGAAGTTGGCGCGCTCAGCGGATTTGGCGACGCCAATTTCATGAATGCCACGATGCAGACCGCAACGGGATTCTACACGCAGGCGGTCGAACGGGCGCGGGAAAAGGGTTTGGTCCGTGATTTGGCCGCAAACCTGCACAATCTGAGCGTCGCGCGCAGTTATACCGGCGAAGTAGCGCAAGGAAAGCTGGATGCGCAGGAAGCCATCGACGTGTCACAGAAGTATTTCGCCTTTGTTCCGGAATGCGTGGCACAGACCTGTTTGGGTGTCGCGCACACCTTTTTAGGGGAAATAGATCAGGCGTCGGACGTCTTTACCTTGTCTGCCGAGATCGCAAACCGCGTTGGCGCGAAACGCCTTGAGGCGCAGGCGCTGGAACACCTTGCCCGCACGCAGGTCTATGCCGGGCAACTGGAACAGGCGCGCGAAACCGGTCGCCGCGCGGTCGACATTGCCCTTGAACACGGTCGGAATTTTGTCGGACCAAAAGCGCTGTCAGCTTTGGCCATGGCCGAAGAGGACCCAACTGCGCAGGATGATAACCTCAAGCTTGGCGAGAAGATCATCGCCGAAGGCTGTGTTGGCCATAGCCACTTGCATTTCTATACGGACGCCGCGGCCGTCATGCTGGCGCGAAAGCAGTGGGACGAAGCCACGCGGTACGCAGATGCCTTGGCCGCTTTCACAGCGGATGAGCCTTTGCCGATGGTTGATCTGTCGATCCTGCAGGCTCGAACACTGGCTGAATGTGGGGGTTGGGGCATTCCTTTGACGGCACATGAAGGGTTCGATGATTTGAAGGCGCGGTTTCAGAACCTGGGCATCAAACAATCGCTGGTCGGGCCGCTGGACTAATCGGGTGAGGGGCTGAATGAGCATAGAAAAGAAAGTCTGGCTGATCTCGGGTTTTGTTACGCTGGGTCTGGCCCTAGTTCTGTTCAAACTCTGGATTGAACTGAACCATTTCGACGAGGATCCGACGCAACTGCCAGATCAGGCGTCGGTCGACGCTTATTTACAAGACCTTCCCAATTTACCAGGCTATCAGGTCAAAACTGGCATATTTATAAAATCCTTCAGTTTTACCGGTGCCAGTGATGTGCATGTCAGCGGCTATATTTGGCAGCATTATGAGGACGGTGTGCATGACGCCATCAAACCAGCCGAAGGCGAAGTGGGGTTCATCCTGCCGGAAGCTGCCGAGGCAGCGAGTGGCCTGATTGAAGAGGCCTACAGGATAGATCAGGGCGGGTCCGAGTTGATCGGCTGGTATTTTGAACAGACCTTGCGCCAGGCCTTTGACTATACCAGCTATCCTTTCGACCACAAAACCGTCTGGGTCCGTTTCTGGCCGGGTGAGTTTGACGTGAATGTGGCTCTAATCCCTGACTTTTCCGCATATCCCGCCACAGGGCCGGGCGATATCTTTGGCATCGACAACCGGATTGTCATGGGAACGTGGGAGCGTGAAAACACCTATTTCGACTACCGCCTGTCCGATCTGGATACGACCCTGGGCATCGGCAAGAACGAATATCAGACCAACCTGCCGGAGCTGCACTATAACTTCGTCATCAAACGGAACTTTGCGAACGCCTTTATCGTTCACATGATCCCGCTGATTGTTGTGACGATGCTGCTGTTCGGGGCCGTAATGACGGTCACGCGACGCCCCAATCTGGTGGAACGGCACGATTTCAGCACGTCCAGTGTTATCGGCACCTGCTCAGTCCTGTTTTTCGTGATCCTGCTGGCGCATGTACAATTGCGCGAAGGGTTTGCCGGGTCGCCCGTGATCTACATGGAATCGTTCTTTTTCCTGATGTATTTCCTGCTGCTGGCAGTGTCGGTAAACACTTATTTCTTTGCAGCCGAGGCCGTGCCGTCCTTGTGGTTCATCCACTATAAAGACAATCTTATTCCCAAGGCCTGCTTCTGGCCCTTTGTCCTTTTGTGCATGGTGGCCATCACGGCCTATAACCTCAGCCTCAAGGACAGCCCTAAGGATGAGGTCGGGATACTGGTTCAAAACTAGGCGGGTGGCTGCCACCCGGGTTTTAATGTGCCTGTGGCCATGTCCAACGTGTATTCCCCGACAACCCCGGCTGTGCCCGTCTCCAACTGATCCAGATACTTGGTGGGCTGCGCGATCACATAGGCATATGCTGGTTTCATTACGCCCTCGATCAGCACATTGATCCTCTTGCGGACGTAGACGTTCTCGGGTGATCCGGGACCGTGAAAACCTTCAAGCTTGTCGAGCTGTTTCATACCGGACGAAGTCACCCGATACACCTCTCCACGTATTGGATTGCCACGGCCTTTCTGGTCGACCAGCGTGGCCATCCGATGCAGGTAACCACAGTTCGGATTGTCGCAATGCGGCTCATGCGGCACGATCAGGGGCATTCGCTGTCGGGTCACGGCCTTGCCAACGAAATCGTCCAGCACATCGGCGTGGGCTTCGTGGTTCGGGAAGCCTTTCTTCAACGAGCCATAGGTGAAGTAGAGATAGGTGCGCTCACGGTCATCTACGACATCGTCTTCGCTCTCTTCCTCGATCTTTGCAAGCGTGTGGCTGTTGGCCCAGCCATCCAGCATGGCCAGCACTTCATTCGAGATTTTGGCTTCATTGACGTCCTCGGCGTTTTTGGGGCTTTGCAGGAAGTGAATGCACGAACTTGCGTCAATGCCATCTGCAGCCAACAGAGTTTTGACCATATCAACCGAGTTGTTCATCACCGCCACGTGTAGGCTGGTAAACCCATGGTCGTTGGCTGCATTCACGTTGATGCCGCGCCGTATCAGCTCTTGCGCGGCCTCAATGTCAGGTTTGCCCAAGCCTTTTCCGTTTTCATGCAACTCACCTTCGCCGCCAGCCGCGTAATGCAACAGCGTATCGCCATTGTGCTCATCCACGATGTCGATCCCGGCCATCCCGTTTTCAATCGCGTCGAAAACACGGTGCCATTGCGCGAACTCATCCGAAGCTGCGGCCTCTTGCGCCCATTTGCAGATGTTGTGCTCCTGATCGGCTAATTCCTCGAACGCCTCGTCCAGAACTTCCATGATCTGGTCCGGGGTGGCCATCATACCGATCCCCATCATGCCGTTCGACAATCGCCCTTTGCGGGGACCGACCAGATCGACACCCAGATCGCGCAGCTTTTCGACATTCCTTTGGGTTGTGACGTTGTTCCACATGTTGGTGTTACACGCCGGGCAAAGGATCGCCGGTTTGTTCCGGTATTGCCAGGCGACAAAGACCGAGGTCAGAAGGTTGTCGGCAATCCCATTGGCGATCTTGCCCATTGTATTGCAGGTCACGGGCGCCACGATCACGCAATCGGCCCAATCACACAACGCAAGATGCGAGGCGCGCAGCGGCATGCCAAACTTGGTGTAGCGGAAGTTCCATTCGTCGTCGTCGCGGTAATAGTCGTTGTGAGAGATATAATCCTCGACCTTCTCGGGCTCATATCCCCTTTCAATCTCGACATCCGCTTCAATCTCGATGTCGCGAAAGAACCTTTCAGCGGACACTGAAGGGATCAGTTTCACATTGTGGCCGGCATCGGTGATTTTCTTCACCAGTTGCGGCACCTTGTCCGCCGCCGATGATCCGCAAGCACACAGCAACACGTTGCGCTTTTCGCTGGGGGCATCGGTCAGCCCGCCCTTGGGATACCCAAAGATGTTCTTGTCCAGGCTGGGGGATTCATGACGCAGCAGAACCGGCAACCCGGCCTCTTCCACGTCCTTCTGAAATTCACCTTTCAGGATACTGTCCACGATGTCGTTTCGCCGGCCCAGGCAAACGCCATTGAAAAACAGATACGGAACGGTTTCCTTGCCGGTTCGGGCGATCAGTTGCCGGCGCATTTTCATAACATTTGCACCGTGCCCTTCGACATCAATCAGCTTGATGTCGGTGATGCCGATATTGGCCAGGATACTGCGCAGCATGTAGGACCAGGGATCTTCATCCGCATAAAAAAGAACAAGCGGGTTGTTTTTGACGATCTGGTCTACGTCGCTGGGGTCTTCGGGTGGGTCCTGTTTTTCGATCACGAGCAAGGCCGGGTCCTTGAGGTCCCGAAGGCCGCGGAACAAATGCCCGCGCGGTGCCTGCCATACCTGTGAGGTCGCGGGGCTCATGTCCACAACCGTCACCATATCGGTGGCCTCCTTATAAGCGATACACAGGCACCAGAACTCCTCCAACAGGGCCGTTTCACGGAACGCATTCTTTGGGGGACGAATGACCTCTGACCCCAGTACCTTATTGAAATCGATATTGATCATCAGATGACGTCGATCTTTGTGTTCGTTCAGGCCTAGCAATTGGTAGCGGAACCAGTCTTCGGGTGCTTTGAGGCTTTTGTCCGAACGATTGGCATAGCTGCGGAAAGAGCTGCCCAGATGCACGTCCGATTCCTGACTGAGGTACCGTTGCGCCATCGCGTGCATTTCCCGGGCTGTTGACACACGGCTAAGCGCTTCGGCCAGATCGGTTTGCGTTGCCCTCAGCAGTTTATCCTCGTCAACCTGTTCATCGCCAAGGATGGCCAGGCTTTCGGCAAGAACGCCCATCGAGTTCATGTTCGGGCTGGCCCGCCTGAACAGGTTGCGCCGCATTTTGGGGTCCTTGGCCAGGTATTCTGTACTGTCGACATAATTGCAGTCCTGCTTCAGAGTTTGCAGGTATGTTTTGACAGCGTCTAGCGCCGAAAACCGCAGCATCCCCCGTGATCGCATCGACGTTCCGTCGCGGTCCGTCATCCCGGCCCACAGCCGATCAATGGTTGTCACCCAAAGCTTGCCGTACTTTTCCGGGTGAACGTCCATCATGTGAACAAGGCCGGTGCTGGGGTTACACTTTGCGATAATGGCGAAATGGCCGCCCGGCATGTTTTCCTTGCCATGTGCGACACCGACTTGAAAGTTCGCCACAAGGATATCGTTTTTTCCACCCAGTCGATTGGATTCGTCTATTGCCTCAAGCAACAGATCCACGGATGTCGTGGCCTCATCCATGAAATAGGCCTGCACCTGAATGACATCGCGCAGGTCCTGGGTATGGATGAATGTGCAGGCGACATCGAAAAGTTCGCCCAGCGATATTCCGTCGTTTACGACAAACGAGGTCGGCAAGCCGCATTCGCGAAAGATGTCGTTGACTTCATAGCTGAATCCAAGCGCCGACATGCTAAGGGCTGCCGCGGTCACGCTGCAGCAATTGATCGGCTGTTGATAGTTCTTCAGATGCACACTGACCAGATCGCCAAATAGCGTATCTTCACAGGCATCTTTGATTTTTTTCGGGATTGCCTTCCATTGGTGTTTGGGCAGATAGGCCAATCGGGTGCCCGGAGTGGCCAGCGCCTGAAGACTAACGGGAATGTCCTCGATTTCGAGATGTTCTTCGTAAAAATAGTCCCCGGTGTCTGCGGTCGCCAGAACCGCTTTGTCCTGCCGGAGCTGAACCATGCCGCCAAGGACGACAAACATACCCTCAGAGGGCAGGACCATCTCTTCGGATACTTCGTAGAACTCGAATTTCGAATAAATGACTGATGGATCCTTGGATGGCAGGACCTCATCTATCAATTTCAGATCGTCTTGGGATGGATTGAATGATTGTGAGCTTTCAATTGGATCTTTAGGCACGTCTTGTCCCCCCTGAACTTCGCCGTGAAAATTGTCAAAGACCCAACGCAGAAGCTTGTTTTTGGGTCAGGTACCCATCGGTCATACGGAAAAAAAAACCGGCCTGACGTAATTTCCCGCGCTGGGCGGACCGATTGAACACATTGATATGCGCGAACAAAAGGGTCCAATTGAGCGCACTGTATAATATCTGAATATAAAAATCACTGGCGTTGTTGATTGAGTCAATTGCCTTGCTGCCATGGGGTGATCACGTCGTTCATCGTACCGCCGAGTACGGAAGCTCGCACAGGTGGTACGACGAATTGACAAAATTTTCGTCAATATGACAAACATGACCGCGATTTCGTCAAGATTACCCCTGCGTTTCGGACAGAAGCGGCCTCATACTTTTAAAAACGAAAGAGGAGGCGCGTTTTGAGCTGGAACATTTGTGTCATCGGAGCAGGCAAGATCGGTCAGATGATCGCGACCTTGCTGAAGTCATCGGCCAATTACTCGGTCACAGTGGCCGACCGTGATTTGGCCGCGCTATCAGCATTGAACAAGCAGGGCATTTCGACCCGGCAGATCGATGTGAGCGACGAAGCGCAACTGACCGAAGGCCTGGGTGGGTTCGATGCCGTAATCTCGGCGGCCCCGTTCTTTCTGACGCCGAAGATTGCCAAAGCGGCCAAGGCCGCTGGTGCACACTATTTTGACCTGACCGAAGACGTTGCCGCGACCAATGCGGTGCGTGACTTGGCACAAGGCAGTGATACGGCATTCATGCCGCAATGCGGTCTGGCGCCGGGATTTGTCGGTATCGCAGGGGCATCTCTGGCTGTGGAATTTGATGAAATCGACAGCTTGCATATGCGGGTCGGGGCGCTGCCGCTCTATCCGACCAACGCGCTAAAATACAATCTGACCTGGTCCACCGACGGGTTGATCAACGAATACTGCAATCCTTGCGATGCCATCGTGAATGGTGAACGGGTCAAGACCGCTCCGCTGGAGGATTATGAGCTGCTTGGCCATGACGGGGTGGAGTACGAATGCTTCAACACCTCTGGTGGGTTGGGGACTTTACCCGAAACACTGGACGGCAAGGCGCGGGCGGTGTCTTACCGCTCAATCCGGTACCCGGGCCATTGCGATATCCTGAAATTGCTTCTGAAGGACCTTGGCCTGGAACATCGCCGCGACCTGTTGAAGGACATTTTTGAGACCGCGCTGCCGCGCACCGATCAGGATGTGGTTTTGGTCTATTGCACAGCAAAGGGAATGATCGACGGCGCGCTGCGCGAGAAATCCCTGATCAACAAAAGCTTTGCCCGCACGATCAACGGACAGATTTGGAGCGCTATTCAGGTCACTACTGCCGCAGGCGTTCTGGGTGTGGTTGATCTGATGCGGACCGGCGCGCTGCCTGCGAAGGGCTTTGTCCGGCAGGAACAGGTGAACCTGTCCGATTTCCTGAACACCGAATTTGGCCGGCTCTATCGCGCCGGTGACGTAACCGAACAGAATAAGGCGGCCTGAGATATGAAAGACATCGTGATGACAGCCCAAACAACCCTCGCCAATCTGGATCTGACCGAGGCGGAACTGACGGGCGGCACGCTCAAAGTAACGTCTCCGATTGATGGCAGCGTGTTGGCCGACGTGCATGAAACACCCGTTGCCGACATGGATGCCATATTTGCCCGTTCTAAAACGGCGTTCAAAGAATGGCGGACCGTTCCGGCACCGCGCCGGGGTGAGCTGATCCGCCTGTTGGGCGAGGAACTGCGCGCCGCCAAGGACGATCTGGGTGCTCTGGTCAGTTGGGAGGCTGGCAAGATCACGTCCGAAGGTTTGGGCGAAGTGCAGGAGATGATCGATATCTGCGATTTTGCCGTTGGTCTTTCGCGCCAATTGTATGGTCTGACCATTGCGTCGGAACGTCCGGGTCACCGGATGATGGAGACGTGGCATCCGGCAGGTCCGGTCGGAGTGATCTCGGCCTTCAACTTCCCGGTTGCGGTGTGGTCGTGGAATGCGGCGCTGGCGCTGGTTTGTGGTGACCCGGTGATCTGGAAGCCGTCCGAGAAATCCCCGCTTACAGCGATGGCTTGTCAGAAGATTTTTGAACGCGCGCTGGTCCGTTTTGGCGATGCACCGGACAACCTGCTGCAAACCCTAATCGGTGGTGCGGCGCTGGGCGAGGCCTTGGTCGCAAGCGAAGACGTTCCAGTTATCTCGGCCACAGGGTCCACCCGCATGGGTCGCTCCGTGGCACCCATCGTAGCACAGCGTTTTGGCAAGTGCATTCTGGAGCTTGGCGGTAACAATGCGATGATCGTTGGCCCCTCGGCCGATCTGGAAATGGCTGTCCGTGCGGTTGTGTTCTCGGCCGTAGGTACAGCCGGTCAGCGCTGCACCACGCTTCGTCGCTTGATCGTACATAACTCGATCCGCGAGGAGTTAGTGGGGCGTTTGAAAAAAGCCTATGCGGGTTTGCCCATCGGCAACCCGCTGGTCGAAGGCACGTTGATTGGTCCATTGGTGGACGAAGCCTCGGGTACGGCCATGACAGCAGCACTGGAGGCCGCCAAGGCGGAAGGTGGCACTGTGCACGGTGGACATCGCGTAACCGAGGGCGTGCCTGCTGGTGTCTATATGGAGCCCGCCATTGTCGAAATGCCAAGCCAGACCGCGGTTGTGAAAACTGAAACCTTTGCGCCGATCCTGTACGTCATGGGCTATAACGATTTTGATGATGCGATTGAGCTGCAGAATGACGTACCGCAAGGCCTGTCTTCTTGCGTCTTTACTCTGAATATGCGCGAAGCCGAGCAGTTCCTGACTGCGGCCGGCTCAGATTGCGGCATCGCCAACGTGAATATCGGCCCATCCGGTGCCGAGATCGGCGGAGCCTTCGGTGGTGAGAAGGAAACCGGCGGTGGGCGAGAAAGCGGCTCGGACGCGTGGAAAGCCTACATGCGTCGTCAGACAAATACGGTGAACTACTCGGCTGAGTTGCCCTTGGCGCAGGGCGTCAAATTCGACATCTGAACCAATTGTCCGGCGGCGCCTCGGCGCGCCGCTGGACGTTCCAGATTAATCGGCAAAAAGATAATCAAGGCTTATGATCGCTTGAGCCTTGTCCCGCGACACGCCCAGAAACTCGGCGATCGCGGTCTCATTCTCAATATTTGAGTTGGTCTCGCGGATACGCAGGTATCCGTCGAACTCTGCCTCGCGGATCAATTCGGATTCGTGCACCAGTGAACTGCGCAGCGCCGGGATCAGACGGGCCACAGTTTCCCGAGGACTGCTTTCCCCGGCCAACCCAACGCGGCGGGCGTGGCCGATCAGATAGTCGTCGGAATACTCGCACTCAATTTCCAGTACATGGCTGCGGGCCTGAACCGAGCAGAAATCCTGAATGATATCCAGATCTGCGGGATCCACGCACAAGACCAACTTGTTGGAATCAAAGCTTTCAAACAGCATGCGGGCCACCGCGCGCCGGTGCCGCGTGCGCTTGGCCAGAGACGATTCGATGCCACCCAGATCAGGTAAAGAAGTGTCTTCTTCGTTGAACAGGTATTCGACGCAGGGAATGTCGGTTTCCGAGACGATCTGGTCCACCAACCGCTTGGCGACATGCCATTTCTTGCTCACGATCAGAAACACTTCGCGCTCGGGACCCAGTGAATTGCCCGCCTCCCAGAACCGCTGCGCATAGCGCCGTCCCACCCGGCCGCGTCCGGTTAAAAAGCTGTACAGGTTGCGCCCCTCGTCCGAGATGTGAAACGTCATGCCTTCGGTTGCGTACATCTGACCCAGCCTGTCCTTCAGCTCATGGGCTTCGGGGCTGATCTTGCGGGCGAACAGGTAATCTTGCGATAGCAGCAAGTCATAGTGATCGTTGTAGAACGTCACCGGCATGCCATAATCCGAGAACATCAGAAATGTGGGAGTGCGGTTGTCGATCTCGGTCTTGGGGATCAGGTGGCGTACCAGAGTCTGAAAAAAGGTCTCGTCCGGAATCCAGGTGGTCGAGAAAAACCGTTTCACATCCGGGCGCTTTTGCAGAAAATCCAGAATCATTTCGATGGTCCTGCGACGCAGGCACCACCATTGGCTGCCGATCATTATCTGAACGTCTGACGGAATCTCGCGCGTCAGACCAAACCGTTTTTGCAGATTGTACGACCCGTAAAATAGCTTGGCCTGTGTGCGTTCGTTGAAATAATGCCGATAGATCAGCCGGTCCTCAACCATGCCGGTCTTGATCCAGTTGCTTTCCAGGAAATCATGGCTTTCGACAAAATCCACGTCGTGCTGATTCAGAAAGTCGTGGATGTATTCCGCCGATTTGATCGGCATGCAGTCACCCGACACCATGTAGAAATGAGTGGCGCGGGGAAACGCATCCACAGCGGCCTGCAGGGCATTCAGCGTGGCCTGAACCAGCGACCACGACCCCCAGCCGCATTTGATGCGCTTGCTGGCAAAGGTGACATTGTGGTTGTCTTTCAAAGCCTCGCGAATGCGTGCGTAGGCGGCCGCACTGGCCCGCGCGTCAAAGTGGATCGCTATGCAATCCCCGGCGGCGGTCAGTTGCTCGGCCTGCGCGATGATCGCGTCAGGGTCTTTGTGACATAGCAATATGTAGGCAATTCTTGCCATTTTGGCCTATTGTTTTCCGTTTCTGCCCGTTTCCAACCGTGATACTGAGGATGAGCGATTGAATAAATAGAATATTTTTGGTTTTTTGGTTTCAAATGCTGACGCGTCAATTATGAGACCAGATCGGCAAAGGAGGCACAGCAGATGGGTTTTCCCGGTACATGGATGACCGAGAGCGAAAGCATGGTTTACCGTGTGGTGCCGAAATGCGCCTGTTCGACCATTGGTCAGATCATGTTTTATTCGGATCACGGGCAGTTTTTTGACGGTGATATCCATGACGCAAAGGGCGGGATGCACAAATGGGCCTTCGGTCCGAGCCAAGAGCAGATCACGGGCAATGTTCGAGATCACAAATCTCTGGCCTTTACCTGCGTGCGGAACCCCTACACCCGGATCCTCAGTTCCTTCTTCGACAAAATCTGCGGGATCCAGCGCAACGGCAAGCGGTATCGCGGCAATCTGGTGCCGACGTTAATCTACAACTACGGGATCGAGGTTGGCGGTGATGACGGCAAGGGTGAGTTCGATCAGATCGCCAGCTTCCGCCGGTTTCTGCTGTTCGCACGCGATTCGATTCGTTGGCGCCGTCCTATGGACCCCGATATTCACTGGTCGGCCATGTCAGGGCATGTCTCGACCTTCATCGTGAACGGTGGCCAGTACGATCAGATTTTCTGGACCGAAAAGTTCAACGACGGGATGCAAGGTGTCCTTGATCGGTTAGAGACACCGCACAAGGTGAATCTGACCGAGATCCCGCGATTCAACGAATCCGAAGGCCACGGCCCAAAACGTGCGCATCCGGTCGAGGACTACTTTGACGACCTGTCGATGCACCTGGTCTACGAAATCTACAAACACGATTTCGAGCTGTTCAAATACGATTTTGAGAACCCGGCCAACAAGATGCCAATCGGTGAGATTGATCTGGACGAGGTTCACGCCAAGCTGGGCGATTAGGCGAACGGTTCAGCGATTGATCAGGTAATCTTTCAGGCCGGTCGGGTATAGCTCTGGGCCGCCGATATCCAGCGCATCCAGACTGAACCATCCTGCCGTCCATCTCAGGCCATTGTCTTCGGTGAATGAAATCGGCGCGTCGGGCCAATTCAAAAGCTCGGGGCACTGAATCTCGGCCACAAAGATGATCTCATGCCCCTGATGCCCTTCATGCTGGTACAGATTTTCGATCACCAGCGGTTGCCCACTGACTTCAACTGTCACATCGAGTTCTTCCCGGAACTCACGTTTCAGCGCGTCACTCCATGTTTCGCCGAATTCGACCGATCCGCCCAACGGGCGAACACCCTTGATGCGACCGTCGTCATTTGGGACTTCAGCAGCAAGAAGGCGGTCCCCCCGCCAATGTAAGCCGATGGCTTTGACACGGATACCGTTATGCGGACGCCAGAATGTCATGCTTCTCACCGATTGTGTTGTGGATGTCGTTGAATACAAAAGAAAAAGGCCTCGCTAGACGAACTAGCGGGACCTTTGAAGTTATTGCAGTTTGGGTAATTTGGAAACCGCTTCGTCAGACTTGGCGCACGGCACCTTTCGCGGCACTTGTCGCCAGCTTGGCATAGGCTTTGAGCGCGGTGGATACCTTGCGCTTGCGCGGTGCGGCGGGAACCCATCCCTTTTCGTCTTGCTCTTCGCGGCGGGCGGCCAGTTCTTCGTCTGACACGGCCAGATGAATTGTCCGGTTGGGGATGTCGATCTCGATCTTGTCGCCCTGCTTTACCAGCCCGATTTCGCCACCCTCGGCGGCCTCAGGTGAAACGTGGCCGATCGACAGGCCCGATGTGCCACCCGAGAAACGCCCATCGGTCAGCAAGGCGCAGGCTTTGCCCAGACCCTTGGACTTCAGGTACGAGGTCGGATACAGCATTTCCTGCATCCCCGGACCGCCGCGCGGGCCTTCATAGCGGATCACCACTACGTCGCCTTCTTTGACCTTGCCGGTCAGGATGTCGTTCACGGCCTGATCCTGGCTTTCGCAGACATAGGCAGAGCCGGTGAACGTCAGGCTGTTGGGATCAACGCCTGCCGTTTTCACGATACAGCCTTCGCGCGCGATGTTGCCGAACAGGACCGCCAGACCGCCATCCTGACTGAACGCATGTTCCTTGGACCGGATCACGCCGCCTTCGCGGTCGGTGTCCAGTTCCTTGTACCGGTTCGACTGGCTGAACGCTTGTGTCGTGCGTACGCCGCCGGGCGCGGCCTTGAACAGGTCCTGCGCTGCGGGGTTGTTGGCGACCTTGATGTCCCAATTGGCAATCGCTTCGCCCATGGTTGCCGAATGCACGGTGCTGCAATCTTCGTGCAGCAGCCCGGCGCGGCTAAGTTCGCCAAGGATCGAGAAGATGCCACCGGCGCGGTGCACGTCCTCCATATGAACATTCTCAGTATTGGGCGCGACCTTGCACAGACACGGCACCTGACGGCTCAGGCGGTCCATGTCGGTCATGGTGAAATGCACTTCGCCCTCATGGGCGATGGCCAGCAGGTGCAACACCGTGTTGGTCGAACCGCCCATGGCGATATCCAGGCTCATCGCGTTTTCAAAGGCGTCAAACGTGGCGATTTCGCGCGGAAGGAAGCCTTTTTCGTCCAGATCGTAGTGGCGCTTGGTGATCTCGACGATCCGGCGACCGGCCTCAAGGAACAGCTCTTTGCGGTCCGCATGTGTGGCCAGGGTCGAACCATTGCCCGGCAGCGCCAGCCCCAGAGCCTCGGCCAGGCAGTTCATCGAGTTGGCGGTGAACATACCGGAACATGAGCCACAGGTTGGGCAGGCGTTCTCTTCGATGTGCTGGACCTGTTCGTCGGTGAACCTGTCGTCGGCGGCGGCGACCATTGCGTCAACCAGATCGATCTTCTTGGCATCCAGATCAGCGATGTCGATCTTGCCGGCCTCCATCGGACCGCCCGAGACAAAGATCGCCGGGATATTCAGACGCATCGCGGCCATCAGCATGCCGGGGGTGATCTTGTCGCAATTCGAGATGCAGACCATCGCATCGGCGCAGTGAGCGTTGACCATATATTCGACCGAATCCGCGATCACTTCGCGGGAAGGCAGGGAATACAGCATCCCGTCATGGCCCATGGCGATACCGTCATCGACCGCGATTGTGTTGAACTCTTTCGCAACACCGCCTGCGGCCTCAACCTCGCGCGCGACCATCTGGCCCAGATCCTTCAGGTGCACGTGACCCGGCACGAATTGGGTGAACGAGTTGACGATGGCAATGATCGGTTTGCCGAAATCGTCGTCACCCATACCGGTGGCGCGCCACAGGCCGCGGGCACCGGCCATGTTGCGGCCGTGGGTAGAGGTTCTGGATCGGTACAATGGCATGATGCTGTTTCCCTTTTGCCCCGGTTGCGATATTCGGGTTGCGTACGTTATAGCGCACGTACCACATGTGCGCTATAACGCACAAGAGGATTCGAGAGACGATCAAGATGGCACCGGACGAAATTACGCTGAAACTACGCGATGTGCGGGCGGCCTCGGGGCTGAGCCTGTCCAAGGTGGCCGAGATGACGGGTGTCAGCAAGGCCATGCTGGGTCAGATTGAGCGTGGCGAATCCAGCCCGACCATCGCAACTCTGTGGAAAATCGCCAAAGGGTTTCAGCTGCCGCTGAGTGCATTGATTGGAACGGCGGCCCTGCGGGACACCGCCATGCCAGACGTGTTCCACACCGTGACCTTTCCCGGCAGCATCGAGGTCAAGATCGTCTTTCCCTTCGATCCCGCGCTGGGCGCCGAAACGTTTCACGTCGACCTTGCCCCAAACCAAAGCCACGAATCCGCAGCCCATGCCGCAGGGGTGACCGAAGAGGTGTTTGTGCTGAACGGATCGCTTGAGATTCTGCGCGACGGTGATTGGGTTCCGCTGCAGGCCGGGCAGGGCCTGCGCTTTGCAGCTGATCTGCCGCATGGTTACCGGGCCGGGACGAATGGCGCGGCGTTTTTGAACATGCATCACTATGCGCAACCAGCCGAGGTCACCTGAGGCAACGCGCTCGCTGGAAAGGGTGGGTGACATGAAACAAATATGTGACCCAAATACAAAGCTATGACTTTTTGGCGAGGTGGTACACAGCGCAGGGCGCGCTGTGTACGGGTTCTTTTGCACGAACCGATCAGTTCGACGCAGACTGCAGCTTAGAGCTGTACTCGGACAGCGAGCTGGAAACGATATCGTACCACTCGCCCGACTGCCGCATTTCGTTCAGGCCATTGTTCAGCATCGAGATATACTGCAGCCCGTACGGGTTGGATTTATGGGCCAGCAGGCGAATGGTGGACAGATGGGTGAAGTTCTCATTCTGAACCACCTCGTTCTCCAAACCCAAAGCCGCAATTGCACCGTTGGCTTGCTGGATGGCCATCCCGGTGGCGTCCGCCGTTCCGTTCATGACCGCCTCGATGCACTCTTCCGGGGTGCGAGGGCGAACAAGCGTGATTTTGGGTTCGACCAGACCGGCCTCTTCCAGGTCATTTGTAAAGAACCCGTCCATACGACAAAATACGGCCCCTTCCAGCTCTTCGATGGAGGCTGCGCCAGCATATTTGCTGTCGGGCAGAGTGAAATACCCAACAACCGATTCATACAATGGCTGTGACGCGTAGAACCCGTTACAGCGATAAAGGCTGTCTTCGCCCATGGCATCGGGGTTTTTTGCGCAATCTGGCACAACCCAGGCAACGGCGATGTCATACGCTCCGGCGGGCAGAAGTGTGTAAAGATGCGAGTTGAAATCGTTCACCCAACCCTGGTTGTATTCGCGCTTGTTGCCAGCACGATGTAGGGCCGTTGTCGACAACCGCATCAAAAAGCCGCCACCCGAAAGACCTTCGTCCGTATAGGGTGCCCAATCGTTACCGGCCAAAAGACGAATCGGTGGTTCATAAACGTTTCTGGCTTTGATCTTCGCGGCCTTTTCTTCCTCTCGCTCGACAACTTCGTTGAACTGCGATGCGGCGGTCAAGCGACCGTCGGCGCATGGTAAATTCAGAACAGTACCAGGCGTCAGGTTGTTCGGATTTCCGGCAATGACGTTTCTGTTCGCGTTGAAGATGATTTGGTAGTCCCGAGATCCATATGCCGTTTCGGAAATAGTCGCCAGCGTATCACCTGCTTCTACTGTATACGATTCGCACGCGACCTGCGCCGCAGCGCTTATCGGTGAGATCAAGGCAGCCAAACCCAGGGCCACTAGGCCAAACTTAGTTCCAGGGGTATTCATTTCGTTCTCCTGTCGAGTGAGTGCTTTAACGTGCACCAGGGTCCGGGTTGTTTGGTCTGCTACCCTGATGATTGTGGTTTTTTCTTTCATTTACAATGTGTTATGAAAGTTATTCCGCGCTGTTTAAAATTTTTCAGACCGCGGGGGAATGCACTTATTATTCTTCCAATTTGCCCGTTTCCCTTGGCTCCAGCACCGATGTTGTATTGGCTGTTTCACGGCCTGAACATGGGCGCTTTCACAGATACTCCGGGGTACAATGACGTAGGGAAAACCGGCCATTTTACGGCGGAAAGTGCGTTTTTTTGAGTTCAACCCTTGGCGGAGTGAAAAAATCATGCAGGCGCAAGTCCACAAAGCATAACGGCACTCTTACGCCCATGACCATTTCTGGTGGTTACAACTCCAAATGTGCATATGGGCAAACCGTGTGCGGAAGTTAAACTGAGTTACGGGTGCGCTTGGGCCTGTTGGTTTTGCTCAAATTGGCCCCAATCGCCCGGAACCGCAGGTTCAGAGGCGTCCGTTAGCGTCATCATCCCATCCAGTCTTGAACCCGCATGCGCGCGCGTATAGGGAAAAACCAAACGCGTTTAGGGGAGGCTTTTATGCAGGACGATCCGAAAACCCTCGTTTCTACCGAATGGCTTGCTGCCCATCTCAAGGACCCGGATCTGCGGGTGCTGGATGGGTCATGGTATCTGCCACAGCAAGGACGCGACGCAAAGACCGAATACGATGCCGCTCATATCCCCGGCGCACGGTTCTTTGACATCGATGATATTTCGGACCACCGCTCGGACCTGCCGCATATGGCACCTCCGGTCGAAAAGTTCATGTCCCGCCTGCGGGCGATGGGCGTAGGGGATGGCCATCAGGTCGTTGTCTATGATGGGGCTGGCCTGATGTCCGCGGCCCGTGTCTGGTGGTTGTTTCGGTTGATGGGGCAGGAAAACATCGCCGTTCTGGATGGTGGTCTGCCGAAATGGCAGGCCGAAGGGCATGAGATCGAAGACCTGCCGCCGGTGATCCGCGACCGCCACATGACCGTTCGGGTCCAGAACCATCTGGTCCGTGATGTCACACAGGTGTCTGCCGCCGCCAAGCTGGCCGATCACGAGGTCATCGACGCGCGCTCTGCGGACCGCTTTGCCGGAACCGGGACAGAACCGCGCGAAGGTCTGCGCCCAGGCCGTATTCCAGGGTCGCGCAATGTGCCCTTTGGCACGTTGCTGAACAAGAACGGCACGATGAAATCCCCTGAGGAATGCCGCGCCATCTTCGAGGCCGCTGGCGTCGACCTGTCCAAACCGGCCATCACATCCTGCGGGTCAGGTGTGACCGCCGCGATCCTCAGCCTTGCGCTTGAACGTATGGGCAAGAAAGACCACTCGCTTTATGACGGCTCCTGGGCTGAATGGGGTGCCTTCCCGACCCTGCCCGTCGCAACCGGAGAGAACTGATGTTCGAAAACCTCAAACCGCAGCCTGCCGACAAGATTCTGGCGCTGATGCAGGCGTATCGCGAAGACCCGCGCGATCAAAAGATCGACCTGGGAGTTGGTGTTTACAAAAATGCCGAGGGCGTGACCCCGGTGATGCGTGCGGTGAAAGCGGCCGAAAAGCGTATTCTCGAAGAGCAGGAATCCAAGGCCTACACCGGTTTGGCGGGTGATCCGGCTTACGCGGATGCGATGATTGGCCTAATTCTTGGCACATCCGTGCCGCGCGGCAACATCGCCGCCGTTGCGACACCGGGCGGGACCGGTGCTTGCCGTCAGGCGTTTGAAATGATCCGTATGGCCAACCCGTCGGCCCGCGTGTTCGTGTCGAACCCGACATGGCCGAACCACCTGTCGATCCTGAACTACCTGGGGATGGAGACAGTCCAATACCGGTATTTCGACGGTGAAACCCGTGGCGTCGATTTCGACGGTATGATCGAGGACCTGAAGACTGCGAAAGCAGGTGATGTGGTTCTGCTGCATGGCTGCTGCCACAACCCGACCGGTGCCAACCTGAACATTGTGCAGTGGCAGGAGGTCGTGAACCTAATCAACGAGCGCGGTCTCGTTGCCATGATCGACATCGCCTATCAGGGCTTTGGCGACGGTCTGGAGGAGGACGCGCAGGCAGTTCGTCTGGTAGCCTCGTCCGTCAAGCGATGCCTGATTGCGGCGTCGTGTTCAAAGAACTTCGGTGTCTACCGCGAGCGCACAGGTCTGCTGATGGCGATCAGCGATGATCCGTCGCAAACGACTCTGAACCAGTCCACTCTGGCGTTCCTGAACCGCCAGAACTACTCTTTCCCGCCGGATCACGGCGCGCGCGTGGTGACAACGATTCTGAACGACGACGCCCTACGCGCCGATTGGGAAGCAGAACTGGAAGAGATCCGCCTGTCCATGCTGGGCTTACGCCAGCAGCTGGCCGACGAATTGCAGCGCCTGAGCGGTTCGGATCGCTTCGGCTTTGTCGCTCAGCATCGCGGCATGTTCTCGCGCCTTGGAGCGGCTCCGGAACTGGTCGAAAAACTCCGGGTGGATCATGGCATCTATATGGTTGGAGACAGCCGCCTGAATGTCGCCGGACTGAACGCGACAACCGTGCCGATATTGGCCAAAGCGATCGTCGACGTCGGCGTGTAAACTAAGAACTGGTTGCGCCCAGGCTGTCCGGGCGCGGCGGTGTTTCGACAAATTCCATGTCTCCGTCCGCGACGGCAAACGGTTCTCCGCCAGCGGTTAACACCGCTCGATCCTTCATTGCTCGGAAATCGAAAATCGCGTTCAGAACGACGTCTGACCGGCCCTGATACTCGTGCGGCCGGTAGACGCAGATTCCCATCTGCTCATCGAGTCGTTTGTATGTGTATTGGGCCTCACCAACTAGCTTGCCCCCGGAAGTCACATAGCACGTTGTCTCTGTTTCGTAGCTGACTGTATGGGTGGACAGATTTTTGAAATCACCAAGTTCAGAGTGATGAACGCCGGTCCATTTCAGGCTGGTGCCAACAAGTGTTTCGGGTGCCTCGGCCATATCAGTATCTCCTTGAGCGGCTGGGATCAGAGTAACCGAGGATGACGCTCAAACAAAACAACCCCGGCATTGCGCCGGGGTTGTCAATCTTTGTGGCTTAGGCCTTAACCCTTGGAAAACTCCGGATAGGCTTCCATACCCAGTTCCGCCATATCCAGACCGTTGATCTCGTCCTCTTCGCTGACGCGGATGCCAACCGTGGCCTTCAGGATTGTCCAAAGGATTGCGGCTCCGACAAAGGTGAAAACACCGTAGGCCGCGATGCCCAGCAACTGCGTGCCCAGGTTGGCCTCACCGTAGAAGATCACTGCGATAGTGCCCCAGATACCGGCAAACAGGTGAACGGGGATTGCGCCTACGACGTCGTCGATCTTGAACTTGTCCAGCATCGGGACCGCGAAGACCACGATGATGCCGCCCACAGCGCCGATCCACAATGCTCCGAATAAAGTCGGTGCAAGCGGTTCTGCCGTGATCGACACCAGACCGGCCAATGCTCCGTTCAGAACCATGGTCAGGTCGGGTTTTTTGTACAGCAACTGCGTCATGATCAGCGCGGCAACCGCGCCTGCGGCCGCCGCCATGTTGGTGTTGGCAAAGATGCGCGACACGTCTGAGACGTCACCCACGGTGCCCATTGCCAGCTGCGAGCCGCCATTGAAGCCGAACCAGCCCAGCCACAGGATGAACGTTCCCAGAGTTGCCAGCGCCAGATTGGAACCGGGCATCGGGTGGACTTTGCCGTCCTTGTATTTGCCAATGCGGGGGCCAAGGATTAGGCAGCCCGCCAGAGCGGCCCATCCACCGACCGAATGAACAACCGTAGAACCGGCGAAGTCGGAAAAGCCCATGGCATCCAGCCAGCCGCCGCCCCATTTCCAGGACCCCGAGATCGGGTAGAGGATACCGGTCAGTACGATGACGAAGACCAGGAAGGGCCACAGCTTTATGCGCTCGGCCACGGCACCGGACACGATGGACGCGGTTGCCGCCACAAAGACCAGCTGGAAGAAGAAGTCCGAACCGATTGACGCGTAATCTAACGCCGCGTCTGCGGGCGCAACTCCCACGGCATCAAGCACGGTCGGTCCGCCAAGGGCAAAGAAACCATTGAAGTCGCCCGGGTACATCGTGTTGAAGCCGACCAGCCAGTACATGATCGCGGCAATCGAAAACAGCGCGATGTTCTTGATCATCTGCATAGCCACGTTTTTTGAACGCACCAGCCCGCCTTCGAGCATGGCAAAGCCTGCGGCCATGAAGAACACCAGGAAGCCGGCCATCAGGAACAGTAGGGTGGTAAAGATATACTGGGTATGTTGCGCGGCTTCGCCAGGGGTGGCCTCCTGCGCAAGGCCCATCTGCGGCAACGCGACGATCGCGGCGGCAGGGATGAGAGATTTCATCAGGTTCATTGTTAGTCCTCGAATGCTTTGGAGTGGCGGCGCTTACAGCGCCTCTTCGTTGGTTTCCCCGGTCCGCACGCGCAGCGCCTGCTCGACATCAAGGACGAAAATCTTGCCATCACCGATCTTGCCGGTCTTGGCGGTTTTGGTGATGGTTTCGACGATCTGGTCGGCCATCGTGGCCGGCACCACGATTTCGAGTTTGATCTTGGGCACGAAATTCACCGCATATTCGGCCCCACGATAGATTTCGGTGTGGCCTGATTGCGAGCCGAAGCCCTTGATCTCGGTCACCATCATGCCGCGCACGCCGGCCTCGGTCAGCGCCTCGCGCACCTCCTCCAGCTTGAACGGCTTGATTGTCGCAATGATCAGTTTCACGTCTGTCCCCTCTTCCTGTCCGGCGGAACCGGTTTGTTTGCACTTGCAGAAAGAGAGCGTGACTGACCGCAGTAAGAAACGGTCGGGGTGAGTGAACGCAGGGGAAAAGGGGGGTGAGGTGCACAATTTTTGCACAAAATAACGTTTTTGCCCAAAAAGCGGGCGAACTATTGAGGCCGGTTGGCGGAATTTCATACCTCTACTTCGCGCCAGCGGCAGGGTATGGTGCCTCAAAATGATAACCGGGCAGAGTTTGAGCATGACTGAGTCCAGGCGTCGCAAGACATCGCTTGTTGCAGACAAAAGATACCCTTCAAAGGGGCGTAAAACCGCTGCGACAAAGCGGACGACAAAGCCCGCTGGCAAAAAGGCGACGGCGCGTAAAACGTCGACTCGCAAAACCGCCCGAAAGAAAACCCGCAAGATGTCCGGTGGCGGCGGCGGCTTCTTTCGACGCATGTTCCGTTGGATTTGGCGGTTGATTTGGGGTGTGACCTGGCGTGTGGGCGCGGTGGCTGCCATGCTGTTGGCTTTGGCGGTTGGGGTTGTCTACTCCTCTCTGCCTGACGTCGATGCCTTGCTAGACGGTCGCGCGCGCGGGTCGGTGACCCTGTTGGATCGGGACGGCAAGGTCTTTGCCTGGCGTGGAGACCAATTTGGTGGGGTGATCACCGCCGATACCGTCTCGCCGCATCTGAAAAACGCCGTCGTCGCGACCGAGGACAAGCGGTTCTATCGCCATTTCGGCGTCAGCCCGCGCGGTGTCGCAAGCGCTGTGCGCATCAACCTGAGCGAAGGGCGCGGACCGCTGTCGGGGCATGGTGGGTCGACCATCACGCAGCAGACGGCCAAGCTGTTGTGCCTAGGTGTGCCTTATGAGCCCAGTGAATGGGAATCCGAGGCTGCATATGAATCCGATTGCCGCCAGGGCTCGCTTTGGCGCAAGGCCAAAGAGGCGGTCTATGCGATGGCGATGGAGGTCAAGTATTCCAAGGACGAGATCCTGACCATCTACCTGAACCGGGCCTTCCTTGGCGCGGGTGCGCGCGGGTTCGAGGCCGCAAGCCAACGTTATTTCGGGATCTCGGCGGCAGAAGTCAGCCCGTCGCAGGCCGCGATGTTGGCTGGTCTACTGGTGGCACCGACGCGCTATGCACCGACGAATAACCTTCAACGTTCGCAGGACCGGGCGCGGCTGGTAGTTGGCCTGATGGAGGCACAGGGGTATCTGACCTCGGCCCAAGCCAGCAATGCGCGCAGCAATCCCGGGCAACTGTCCGAAGCCGCTGCTGCGCGGGCGGGGGGCTATTTCGCCGATTGGGTGATGGCCAGCGGGCCCGAGTTCTTTACACGCAACACAACCGAAGACGTGGTGATCCGCACCACGCTGGATCAACGTATCCAGAAATCGGCCGAAGAGGCGCTGCAGTTCATCTTTCAGGAAAAGGTCCGCGAAGGATCAAAGGCGCAGGCCGCGATCGTGGTGATGTCGGCGGACGGGGCCGTCCGTGGCATGGTTGGCGGGCGAAAGACCCGCGTGTCCGGTGCATTCAACCGCGCCACGCAGGCGCTGCGGCAAACGGGGTCCTCATTCAAACCCTTCGTGTATGCCACCGCGCTTGAGCTGGGATATTCGCCATTGGATACGGTGGTGGATGAGCCGTACTGCGTGAACATTCCGGGCTCTGGGCAATGGTGTCCCAAGAACTACACCAACAAGTTTTACGGGCGTGTCACGCTGGCGGACGCGTTGAAAAACTCGCTGAACATCCCGGCGGTGAAAGTGGCTGAGATCGCAGGGCTGGACAATGTCCGCACGGTGGCCAGCGAGTTCGGTATTGATAGCGATCTGGCGCAGGGTCCCGCTTTGGCGCTGGGCGCGTCGGAAAGCACGCTGATCGAGATGACAGGGGCCTATGCGGGTATCCTGAATGGCGGTTCGGCGGTGGAACCGTATGGGCTGACGGAACTGAAGTTGTTAGGCGATGTTACCCCTGTCATGGTGACGACAACAGGCATTGGTGAGCGGGTCATCAACGACAAAGCAGCCAAGCAACTGACGTGGATGATGGAGCGGGTGGTGTCCGAAGGCACCGGCGCACGGGCGCAACTGCCCGGTTGGCAGGTGGCGGGTAAAACCGGCACAACGCAGGCTGCGCGGGATGCGTGGTTCATCGGGTTCACGGCCGATTACGTGACGGGCATCTGGATGGGCTATGACGACAACACGCCGCTGTCCGGTGTGACCGGAGGCGGTTTGCCTGCGGAAATCTGGAAAGAAACCATGCTGCGCGTGACCGAAGGTATGACGCCGACACCGTTGCCGATGCTGGCCCCGGACCCACCGGTTAGAACAGCTCAGCCGCAGCAGCAGCGCCGTAAGAATGAAACTGGGTTGGACCGGGCCATCAACAACCTGCTGAACAACATCTTCGGTGGAAACTAAAAAAGGCGGTGCGCTGAGCACCGCCTTTTCAATTGAATGTGGGTCTGATCAGAGGCTGTCGTCGAGAGCACCCAAAATGGCGTCGCCCATTTCCGTGGTCGAAACCGGCGTGACACCTTCGTCGGCCAGCAGATCGCCGGTGCGAACACCGTCGGCCAGCACCTTCTCGATCGCGGCTTCCAGACGATCTGCTTCTTCAAGCTGATCAAAGCTATAGCGAAGCGCCATGGCAAAGCTGAGGATACAGGCGATCGGGTTGGCCTTGCCTTGTCCGGTGATATCCGGGGCCGAGCCGTGGACCGGTTCGTACATCGCCTTGGGGCGGCCATTCGCCATCGGAGCACCCAGCGAGGCCGACGGCAGCATTCCCAGCGAGCCGGTCAGCATCGCGGCACAGTCCGACAGGATGTCGCCAAACAGGTTATCGGTCAGGATGACGTCGAACTGCTTGGGCGCGCGTACCAGCTGCATCGCGCCATTGTCCGCATACATATGGCTCAGCTCGACCTCGGGGTAATCCTTAGCCACACGGTTCACAACTTCGCGCCACAGGATGCCCGATTCCATGACGTTGGCCTTCTCCATTGAGCAGACCTTTTTGTTCCGGCGCATTGCCAGTTCAAAGGCTGAGCGCGCGGCGCGTTCAATCTCAGATTCGGTATAACGCTGGGTGTTGATACCCACACGCTCATTGCCTTCCTCGAAGATGCCGCGCGGCTCGCCGAAATAGACGCCCGAGGTCAACTCGCGCACGATCATGATATCGAGGCCGGCAACGATGTCTTTCTTCAGCGACGAGAAATCAGCCAACGCGTCAAAGCACTGTGCCGGGCGCAGGTTGGAATACAGGTCCATTTCCTTACGCAGGCGCAGCAGGCCACGCTCGGGCTTGAGGCTGAAATCCAGATCGTCGTATTTCGGGCCGCCAACAGCACCCAGAAGAACGGCGTCGACTTCTTGCGCTTTGGCCATCGTCTCGTCCGACAGGGGCTTGCCATGCGCGTCATACGCGGTACCACCGACCAGATCCTCGCTCACGTCGAATTCCAGGCCGCGTTTTGCACCGAACCAGTTGATGACTCTGCGCACTTCGGCCATGACTTCGGGGCCAATTCCGTCTCCGGGCAGGATGAGGAGCGAGGGGTTGGACATGAAGGATCTCCTTGCGTTTTACAGCACAGGCCCTAGCGCCTGCACGGCATCGGGTCAATGAGACGATCCCGCCTGAGGGCAAGGAAAATAGAGGTTTGTTTCCGTTAGCGTCTGAAAATTGCGTCAGGCCTGTTTTGCAGGCTGGATCATGGCGCAAAGGGCCGTATCAGCGAGGCAGTGTCAGGTCGACCCAGATCAGCCGGTGACGGCTGGCGCTTTCGGCGGTTTTGCGTTCTTCGGTGCCTGCGGGGGGCCAGTGAACCCCGGAATCCACTACCTGCCAATGGATCGAAGGCAGAACGTAATCGACCCGCATTGGACCAACCGTTTTCCAAACCACCGTAGTCAAATCGCCTGAGGGGTCTTCGGGTGAAGGATCCTGAAGGCGGGGGTCGTTCAAAAATTCTTGGATCGCCTCTTTGCGTCCATCACCCCGCACTGGGTCCAGATTGGCGTCACCCGCGATGACAAACAGACGATCGGGTTTGCGGCCGACGTCCCCGTCCATGACTGCGGACCAAAGGCGAATTTCATCCCGGTTTCGCAGTCCATTGCGATCCTCTGGCCCGTCAAACACCGGGGGCGAGGCGTGGAAGGTCATCAAATCCAGCTGCCCTGCCGGAGTTTCGATGGGCACAATCCAATGCGCCACGGATGAGAGGCGCTGAACGTTCTGCGCCTGTTCTGACGGGTAGGGACCTGCGTCATGTTGGGGCAGTTCAGCGCCGGGCAGTTCCAGCCATAGCAGTTTGGATAGGTCCTGAACTTGATCCGAAGCGATGGGATAACGGGACATCACGGCCAGCCCACCTTGTCCGGTGAAGCGACCCCAACCCTGCGCGTCACCAGGGCCGTGGGTTCGACCATCTCCGTTCAGATCAAGATCCGTTTCCAGGCCGGAATTTGGTTGGGCTGCGAAAGTGTAGGGATAGTCCAATCCGGCCTCACGCAACCGATTTTCCAGCGCCGCCAGCGCCAGCCCCTCGAAATCCCAGTCGATCCCCTGCAACGCAATGATATCGGGTCGAGCTTCTGCTAAAACGGCAACAACCGCCATCACCTGATCATCACCGCGGTGAATATCCCGCAACAGCAACCCCGGGCCATCGCGGCTGAGTTCTGTGTTGTAAGTGGCTATACGGATCGTCTCTGCCTGCGCCACAACGGGCAACAGCAGCAGGATCAGAATGCGGATCATGCGGTTTGGGTAGACTCGGCTGTGGAATAGGCGCGCCGTTTTTCGACGATCAGATTGGCAATGCGCAGAGTCGCCATGCCACGCATGATCATGCTGGCCGGAAGGAAGGCCCAGGCGCTGAGCGTCCAGATCAGGGTCTGAGGATTGCTCAGAGAGATCGGTTCGGCATAGTCGGTCAACAGTTTGATCAGCGCAGGGATCAGGAACGGCAACAGAATACCGATGCAAATGTTCAGCCGTCCGTCGCGCTGCAGGCGCGTGACCACGTCACCGCCTTTGGTGGGGTCGAACAGCGGAAGATTTGTCCAGACATTGAAGGCGCCGTTTCCGGTCGGCCAGCCGCGCACTTTCACCGCGTAGGCAAAGCTGGCGATCGTCACCAAAGCAGCGACATACGCGACGCTGGCAGAAATACGGACAAGTTCGATCAGGGGCGCGCTTGCATCAGTCGGCAGCATCAGGATGATCAGCCGTACTGGCGAATAGGGAAAGTCGACCACATTCGCGACACCCACGCCGAAGGAATAGAAGATCGTCGTCAGGCTGGTCGGCGTATATGCGTTTTTGCAGATCAACGTTAGGAACGTAATCATCGACATCAGCCCGACAAAGCGCAAACGGTTGACAGGCGGCGCATCGCGGAATTCGATAAAGCTGGGAAAAGCAGAGTTATATTCAGCGAATGTCAGGAAAAACGCAAGAATGGCGAGAAAGACGACAATCTCGGTCCCATTCGTAGACGTTACAGGCAGGTACAACGCGGGTGTCAGCACCATTAGTGCGACCAATAATCCCCGAATCGCCGCCCCTGTTGTGCGCGCAATCACTATCCAAACCCTTTCAAACCGGATTGACCGCTTCTTTGACGGTTTCGTCCCAACTTGTGCCCGATCATTATTTATCGACGGGTGCCTCTATTATCGCCAACACTGACGATAAGCGGCAATCCGCTCAAGCCAAGCTGCAGAAAACACGGAATTTCAGGCAAAAAGATGGCAAAACTGGTGCGCCTTTGCATCATTTCCGTCGCAAATTCGGCGTGTATCAGAAGGGGAGCACCACATGTTGTGGTTGCCGAGACATCGACCCCAAGAACGCGAAAGGGGTCGCCCAGGCGACCCCGATAGGTTGAGTATCCACAGATTCGCTCTTGGAATCACACCCAGGGGCGGGCCTGGCTTGCGTGATCCTCGAATTTGTCGATGTGGTGATCTTTCTCCATTGTCAGGCCGATATCGTCCAAACCATTCAGCAGGCAATGCTTGCGATGTGGGTCGACACTGAACTCGATCACAACGCCATCCGAGGTGGTGATCTGCTGATCCTCCAGATGCACGGTCATGCGGGCGTTTTCACCTTTATGCGCATCTTCCATCAGGATCGCGTGGTGTTCTTCTTCGACCACGATGGGCAGAATGCCGTTCTTGAAGCAGTTGTTAAAGAAGATGTCGGCAAAGCTGGTCGAGATCACAACCTTGATGCCGAAATCCTTGATCGCCCATGGCGCGTGTTCTCGGGATGAGCCACAGCCGAAATTGTCGCCGGCAACCAGAATCTCTGTCTGACGATAGGCGGGTTTGTTCAGCACGAAATCTTCGTTTTCGCCGCCATGTTCATGATAGCGCATCTCATCAAACAGCACGACACCAAGGCCGGACCGTTTGATGGTTTTCAGGTGCACTTTCGGGATGATCATATCGGTGTCGATATTGATCAGCGGCATTGGGGCGGCCACCCCGTGGACTTTGTCAAACTTTTCCATGTCTACACTCCTGCGAGAGAGGGCCGCGCCCGTGTCCCGCGTTTAAGCTTGTTTCGCTTCTGTTGTTGCGTCGTTGGGAGCGTTCTTGACGAAGAACGCCATGAAGACCAATCCAAACCCGTTGAACAGCATCTCAATGCCCAGGAAAATCCCCAGCAATTCCAAGAGAACTGTTTTTTCCTGAGCCGCGTAGTTCCAGATAATGACGGCTAGTATGACGGACAAGATGCCCGAGATGAGCGTCGGCCAGAAGAACTGGGTTCCACGCATCTGAAAGGACAGGATGATCCGGGCGATTCCGCCAGCCATAAATAGGATCATGACAACGATTGCCAATGTGATGGTGCCCTCAAGAGGCTCGGACATGAAATTCCAGCCCAGAAATAGCATCACCGCACCCATAATGAGCGACAGAATCTTGTTGCCGGTACCTTCGACGGTGAAGCCGCCGACGACCTGAAATGCTCCCGCTATCAGCAGCAACACACCGGTCACGAGCGTCACCGCAACCGATGCGGCAATAGCATTACCCAGCGCAAAGACGCCAAATGCTATCGATAGCAGCCCCAGCAGGAGCCATTTGACCCAGTCACTCATGTTTTCAATCCCTCAAATATCTAGATGTGATGGGACCTTACATCAATTCACGCACGTCTGTCAGCCGTCCTGTGATTGCCGCAGCGGCAGCCATTGCAGGGCTCAGCAAATGGGTACGTCCGCCCCGGCCCTGACGGCCTTCGAAGTTGCGGTTCGAGGTCGCGGCACAGCGTTCACCGGGCTCCAATTGGTCCGGGTTCATCGCCAGACACATAGAACATCCAGCCAGACGCCATTCGAAACCGGCCGCCTTGAAGATCTCAGCCAGACCTTCCTCTTCGGCCTGCGCACGAACAAGGCCCGAGCCGGGCACGATCATTGCGCGGATACCGTCCTTGACCTTCTTGCCCTTCAGGATTTCCGCAGCGGCGCGCAGGTCTTCGATGCGGCCATTGGTGCAGGATCCGATAAACACAGTGTCGATCTCGACGTCGCTCAGCTTTTGACCGGCTTCCAGACCCATGTACTCGATCGAGCGGCGTGCCGCGTCGACCTTGCCACCTTCGAAATCTTCGGGGTTTGGAACGGTCGCGGTGATCGGCAGAACGTCCTCGGGGCTGGTGCCCCAGGTCACGACAGGCGCGATGTCTTCACCGCGCAGGGTGATGACCTTGTCAAAATGCGCGTCATCGTCGGTAAACAGCGTTTTCCACCATGTAAGCGCGGCTTCCCACTGTGCGCCTTTCGGCGCGTGGGGGCGGCCTTTGACATATTCATAGGTGGTCTCGTCCGGCGCGATCAAGCCCGCGCGGGCGCCGCCTTCGATGGCCATGTTGCAGACGGTCATGCGGCCTTCCATCGACAGATCACGGATCGCTTCGCCGCAATATTCGATGACATAGCCGGTGCCGCCGGCTGTGCCGGTCTCACCAATGACAGCCAGAGTAATATCCTTGGCGGTCACACCCGGCTGCAATTTGCCAGTGATTTCCACCTTCATGTTCTTGGATTTCTTCTGGATCAGAGTCTGCGTGGCCAGAACATGTTCGACCTCGGACGTGCCGATGCCGTGGGCCAAAGCACCAAACGCGCCGTGGGTGGCCGTGTGGCTGTCGCCACATACAACGGTCATGCCGGGCAGGGTCCAGCCCTGTTCGGGGCCGACGATGTGCACGATGCCCTGACGAATGTCATTCACCGGGTAATAGTGAATGCCGAAATCCTTGGCGTTCTTGTCCAGCGCTTCGACCTGAATACGCGATTCGGGGTTTTCGATGCCGTTTACGCGATCCGCAGTGGTCGGAACGTTGTGATCCGGCACAGCGATGGTCTTTTCCGGCGCGCGCACCGGACGACCCGACATGCGAAGCCCTTCAAAGGCTTGCGGGCTGGTGACTTCGTGCACCAGATGGCGGTCGATATAAAGCAGGCAGGTGCCATCATCCGCTTCGTGCGCGACATGGGCATCCCAGATCTTGTCATAGAGTGTTTTGGGGGACATCGGTCCTCTCCCGTATGTAATGAGAAATAGCTGGCGAGTGGCTGGGCGTCGCTTATAGGCGGGCCAGAACCGTGCGGGCGGCCCCAAAGAACCGTTCACGCAGGCGCGTGCGGTCTTGCAGTGTCGGAGCGGGGGCCAAATAGACTCTCATGCGCCTCAGATATATCGCGTGTGCCTGTCAATCAAGGTTCAATCCGGCCTCGGGCTTGCATCACCCCGAGTTGCTGTCCAAGCTGCGGGTCAGGAGACCTGTATGAACCAAGACCTGATCCCCAGTTCGCTGTCGGAACTCTATGAAAACATGGTCGCGGGGTTTTCCGTGCAGTTTGGCAAACTTGTCGATCTGATTGTTACGCCGGGTTGGCGGCGGCACCAGTTGGTCATCATCCTCGCCCTGTGGGCTTTGGCATATGTGCTCAAGCTGGTTACGCAAAACCGGTGGGAAACCTGGGCACGTGCCCGCACCGGCTGGCCCAAATGGCGGCTGCGCACTCTGGTCCAGCTGATGCAGCGCCTAACACTGGTCTATTTCGTTTTGTTGTCCTGGACGCTGTACCTGATCATGCAGAATGTGACCTGGCCGTCGCACAGTTACATTATCGGCGTGATCGCGACATTGGCCGCCGCTTGGCTGGCGATCGCGCTGGTGGCGCGACTTGTCCGCAACCGTACGCTGCGGCGGATATTCAAATGGGCAATGTGGGTCTATGCAACGCTGGTTGCTCTGAATTTGACGGATGATGTGGCCGAGTTTCTGGACGGCGTCGCAATTTCCATCGGTGATCTGCACATCTCGGCGCTGGGGATTCTAAAGGCCATACTGCTGATCGGCGTGCTGCTGACGCTGGCCCGTATCGGGACCCGCACGGCAGAGCGGGGATTGCAGAGGAATGACGACATCACGCCTTCGATGCAGGTTCTGTTGGCCAAAGGCATTCAAGTTCTGCTGTACGGAGCTGTCTTTATGGCGGCCATCCGCACGCTTGGGTTTGATCTGACTGGCATCGCGCTGTTGTCAGGCGCGATCGGCGTGGGCATCGGGTTTGGCCTGCAAAAGGTGGTGTCGAACCTGATCTCTGGGATCATCATCCTGATGGACCGCTCGATCAAACCGGGCGACGTGATCTCGTTGGGTGACACCTTCGGATGGATCAACGCGCTGGGCGCGCGGTATGTATCGGTCGTGACGCGGGATGGGCGTGAATACCTGATCCCGAACGAGGATCTGATCACCAATCAGGTGGTGAACTGGTCGCATTCGGACCGTTATGTGCGTCTGGATCTGGATTTTGGAACCAGCTACGACGACGACCCGCATCAGGTGCGCGCCACGGCGATCCGGTCGGTCAAAACAGTGAAACGTGTTCTCAGCGGGGGTTCGCATGAGCCAGTCTGCCATATCACCGGGTTCGGGGACAGCAGCGTGGATTACGTGCTGCGGTTCTGGATCAGTGATCCGACCAAGGGGCTGACCAACATTCGGGGCAATGTTTACCTCGCCCTTTGGGACGCTTTCAAGCACGAGGGGATATCGATTCCCTTCCCCCAGCGCGAGGTTCGGCTGCTGCCCGACGGCGCAGACTCGCAACAGATCGCCAAAGAGTGAGCGCCCGTGCGGCCCCAAAAGCGCCGCTTCATTGAAATGTTGCATTCCCCTTGTTACCTTATTAGTACCCCTGCGCCGGGGTTTGGCGGCGCGCAACAAAGGAGGACTATGTCCTGTCTCTACATACACAGGCGGGTTTGCCCGCCGATGATGGGGCCAATGTAATGGCCCACTCTCAGTCAATCAGCGACAAGCTGCTTGAGCGTATCCTTTCCTCACTTTCCGATGACAAGGCCGAAGATGTCGTGCAGATCGACCTGCAAGGCAAGTCGTCTGTCGCGGATCACATGGTTATTGCGTCCGGGCGTTCGACACGTCAGGTCTCGGCCATGGCGGAAAAGCTGACGGATCGCATCAAGCAGGAATTCGGTTTCACCTCGAAGGTCGAAGGCAAGGATGCCGGCGACTGGGTGCTGATCGATACGGGCGATGTTATCGTCCATATCTTCCGCCCCGAAGTGCGTGAATTCTATCAGCTGGAAAAGATGTGGCTGCCTCAGGGCGGCAGCGCCTCGGCCAACTGAGGCGCTATCCCGGCCTGCATTAACAGGCCGGAGGCGAGAGAAATATGCGTATAAGCATTTGTGCGGTCGGGCGATTGCGTGCCGGACCGGAGAAGTCCCTGCTTGACGATTATCTGACCCGATTTGACCGAACCGGCCGCGCGCTGGGTCTTGGTCCAGCACGGGTGATCGAAGTTGAGGACAAGAAAAATGCCGGGATGGGTGCCGAGGCCGCGTTACTGCGCAAGGCACTGCCCAAGGGTGCGGTGATCTGCACGCTGGATGAACGTGGGCGGGTGATGTCCTCGCCTGATTTCGCAAAAAAACTGGGTGGTTGGCGAGATGCTGGGCGGCAAGATCTGGCATTGATCATTGGCGGTGCGGACGGAATAGACCCTGATCTGCGGGCCGAGGCCGATTTTTCCATCTCATTCGGGTCGATGGTCTGGCCCCATATGCTGGTCCGTGTGATGCTGGCCGAGCAACTTTACCGGGCCGCGACCATCCTGTCGGGCGGTCCCTATCACCGGGTCTGACATGGCGCAGCTTCTGATCGTCTACCATTCGCGCACCGGCGGAGCCCGTCAAATGGCCCAAGCCGCCGAGTCGGGAGCGCAGGACGAGGCGGACACGGTTCTGAAAACTGCAGATCAGGCGACCCCTGAGGATTTGCTGCGCGCGGATGGGTTTATCTTTTGCGCGCCCGAGAATCTGGCGGCCATTTCCGGACAGATGAAAGAGTTCTTCGACCGCTGCTACTATCCTGTGCTGGGCAAGATCGAAGGGCGACCCTATGCACAGATGATTTGTGCCGGGTCCGATGGCGAAAACGCAGCCCGGCAAACCGCGCGCATCGCCACGGGTTGGCGATTGAAAGAAGTTCATCCTCCGCTGATCATCTGCACCCATGCGCAAACGCCCGAGGCTATTCTGGCCGAAAAGACCATCCCGCAAGATCAACTGGATCAATGTCGTGATATCGGTGCGGCATTGGGCGCAGGTCTGGCGCTGGGTGTGTTCTGAGGGTCAGTTCAGTGTGACCAGCGTTGTCTGATCACCCCAGCCGTCGACACTGCACCGCGCCTGGATCTGAACCTGCGTCACGCCATCTGGAATCGTCACGCCGGATAGCGAGCGAGTAAAGGGCTGCTCATTCTCATGCGGATGATGCAGGACACGCATACCCAGTTCATTGCCGTCCATGTTCAGAACACGCCAGCCATCGGCATAGTGATCCCAACCGGAATCAGGATGTCGGATTGTCACGTCGAATCGCCACGTGTCACCGCTGTGACTGGCCGCCACGTTTTCAATCACAGAAGGGTCGGCAATCGCCGGGCTGGTCAGAAGAAGGCTGAGAATCAGATACCGCATCAGGCGATCCTAGGCTGTGTCCGTCGGCTTCGCGATCACGAATCCGTGTCGCTCGGTTGGGACAGCAGGACCAGCCGGGAATGCGACGCAAACTCGCGCCGGTATAGGACACCAAACGTGATCGCCGTGCCCAGTAACAGCGCCACAGGCCCAAGTATCCAGGCAACGGAAGCCAGAGCAAAATAGGTCACGCGCAAACCGCGGTTAAAGCTGCGCGCCGCGGTGACGCAGATCTCGGCCGCTTGTGCTGCGCGCGGATAGGCTTGTGGGTCCGACGGTTCATTGGGCACCGAGGCCATCAGAACCGCGCAATAGCCAAACAACCGATGTGCCCAGACGTATTTCAGGAATGCATTGGCCAGAAAAAGGATGATGATCAGAATCTTGATCTCCCACACCATCGCCGGTGCGCTGCCGATGGCCAGATCATTGGCCACGCCGGCAAGACTTTCGGTATTGCCCAGCAGGGCCAATCCGCCCCCGATGGCGATCATCGTGGTCGATGCAAAAAACGTGCTGCCCTGCCGCATCGCCGCGACCACCTGCGCGTCAAACATTCGGGGTTGCCGGGTGACCATTTCCCGCATCCATTCTCGACGATAGTCATCCATCATCACCGTGACGGAATGCTTATTGGGTGAGGGATTTTCGATTCGCCAACCGATCCACAGCCAGGTGATCAGCAACACGGCAATGGCCGCATAATCCAGCGGTGAAAACAATTGTGCCCGATCAATCCAAGTCATGCTGCGACCTTAGGACCAGACATGAGAACTTGCCAGATGAAGAAATTGGTAATATTATTTTACCAAATAGGGGATCGACCATGGAAATGCCAACGCCAAATCCTGACGTTCTGCGCCGCAAGGCCGTAGTTCTTCAACGTTTGTTGCAAGTTTTGCCCGAGGACGCGGTGATTCACGAACCGTCCGAGACTCGAGCTTATGAATGTGACGCGCTGACGGCGTATCGGTGCCCTCCGATGCTGGCGGTTCTACCGTCGACCACGCAAGAGGTCTCGGACGTTTTACGCATCTGCAATGAAGAAGGTGTCCCTGTGGTTCCGCGCGGGTCGGGTACTTCCTTGGCCGGTGGCGCGTTGCCAACCGCAGATTGCGTCATCCTTGGCGTCGCCCGGATGAATGAGGTGCTTGAGGTCGACTATGACAACCGCTTCATTCGCGTTCAATCAGGCCGCACGAACCTGAGTGTGACCGGAGCGGTCGAGGAAGACGACTTCTTCTATGCGCCAGATCCGTCCTCACAGCTCGCCTGTGCCATTGCTGGGAACATCGCCATGAACTCAGGCGGGGCGCATTGTCTGAAATACGGCGTGACCACCAACAACCTACTGGGCGTAAAGATGGTGCTGATGGATGGCAGCGTGGTCGAGATTGGCGGCGCGCATCTGGACTCTGGCGGCTTGGACCTGTTGGGAGTCATCTGCGGGTCTGAAGGGCAGTTGGGCGTGGTGACTGAAGCCACGCTGCGGATTTTGCGCAAACCCGAAGGCGCGCGGCCCGTGCTGATGGGGTTTGATGACAATGAGGTTGCCGGGCAATGCGTCTCGGACATTATCAAGTCCGGTATCATGCCGGTTGCGATCGAATTCATGGATACTCTGTGCATCAAAGCCTGCGAAAACTTCTCCCATGCAGGCTACCCTGATTGCACCGCCTTGCTGATTGTCGAGGTCGAAGGGTCCGAGGCCGAGATGGACTATCAATTGTCAAAAATCATCGAAATCGCCAAGCGTCACAATCCGGTCGAACTGCGCGAAAGCCAATCCGCTGAGGAAAGCGCGAAAATCTGGCTGGGGCGCAAGTCGGCCTTTGGTGCGATGGGACAGTTGAACGATTACATGTGTCTGGACGGTACGATCCCGGTGTCGTCCTTGCCGGAAGTGCTGCGCCGGATTGGTGAAATGAGCGAAGAATACGGCCTGCCGGTCGGCAACGTGTTTCATGCAGGTGATGGCAACATGCACCCGTTGATCCTGTTCGACGCCAACAAACCCGGTGATCTTGAAAAATGCGAGGCGTTCGGAGCCGATATCCTGAAGCTTTGCGTTGATGTGGGTGGCTGCCTGACAGGTGAGCACGGGGTTGGGATCGAAAAGCGCGATTTGATGTCCCACCAATACGCGCCTGCGGACCTTGAGGCGCAAATGGCCGTAAAGGACGTGTTCGATCCAAAGTGGTTGCTGAACCCCGCCAAGGTGTTCCCATTGCAGGCGTCGAAGTCCCGACGCAACGCGAGGATTGCCGCAGAATAATCGGCTCTAACAAAGAAGAATTGTCATGAAACCAAAGACAGAAGCCGAACTGGCCGAGATGGTGGCCGGGCTGAACGAACCGGTCAGTATCAAGGGAGGCGGTACGCGCGGTATTGCGGGGCCAGACGCGGTGATCGACACCAGCGAGCTCACCGGCGTCACACTTTATGAACCCGGCGCGCTGACTTTGGTAGCGAAGGCCGGAACACCCGTGGCAGAGATCGAGGCCGCGTTAGATGCAGAAGGTCAGCAATTAGCGTTCGAGCCTATGGATCACCGGGGATTGCTGGGAACCAGTGGAACACCGACCATAGGCGGCGTTGTTTCGGCCAACATATCAGGGCCCCGGCGGGTACAGGCAGGGGCATGCCGCGATTTTCTGTTGGGCGTGCGCTATGTCGATGGCATGGGGCAGGTCGTCAAGAATGGCGGCCGGGTCATGAAGAACGTCACCGGCTATGATCTGGTCAAGCTGATGGCGGGATCTTGGGGCACTCTGGGTGTTTTGACCGAAGTGTCGTTGAAGGTACTGCCCAAGCCCGAAGTCTCGGCAACGCTGATTGTTCAGGTACCCGATGTGACCACCGCAATTGCAGCGCTGTCCGCCGCAATGAAGTCCCCTTTTGAAGTCAGCGGAGCGGCGTACGACCCGGACATCGGGTGCGCCTTACTGCGCCTCGAAGGATTTTCGGGTTCGGTGACATACCGGTCGGACCAACTGAAATCACTACTGTCTGGTTTCGGCGAGGTTGCCGAGCTTGACCAACCCGGCACAGTGTGGGCCGACCTGCGTGATGCAGGCGGTTTCCACGAACAAAGCGGTGATGTCTGGCGCATTTCGGTCAAACCCTCGGATGCGCCGGACATCGTTGCGCGCATCCGGGCAGAGCGGACATTGTTTGATTGGGGCGGCGGGTTGATCTGGGCCTTGGTGCCGGTTGGTAGTGATCTGCGGGCGCAATTTGGCGCGTTTGACGGTAACGCAAACATCGTGCGGGCAGGGTCCGAAACACTGGCCGAACTGGGGCGTTTTCAACCGGAGGCAGCCGGTATTGCGGCTCTAACCAATAGTATTCGTCAAAGATTTGACCCCCGCGGTTTGTTTAATCCGGGGTTGATGGGGTAAGCCGATGCAGACGACATTCACCGAAAAGCAGTTGCAAGATCCCGCGATACAAAGATCAAATGAAATCCTGCGAAACTGCGTCCATTGTGGGTTTTGTACAGCCACATGCCCGACCTATCAGGTGCTTGGAGACGAGTTGGATAGTCCACGGGGGCGCATCTACCTGATCAAGGACATGCTAGAAAACGAGCGTGTGCCGGATGAGAAAACGGTCAAGCATATCGACCGCTGCCTGTCATGCCTGGCCTGTATGACCACGTGTCCATCTGGCGTGCACTACATGCATCTGGTCGATCACGCGCGCGAATACATCGAAGAGAACTATAAACGCCCCTTCTCGGATCGTGCATTGCGTTGGGTGCTGGCACAGATTCTGCCTTATCCGATGCGGTTCCGCTGGGCTTTGATCGGGGCGAAGCTGGGGCGGCCATTCCGCTTTCTGATGCCCGACGCCCGGTTGCGTGCCATGCTGGACATGGCACCCAAACATATCCCGCCCGTCAGTCGCAATGACGACCCGCAGAGATTTCCAGCAAAAGGACCACAGCGCAAGCGTGTTGCACTGATGACGGGTTGTGCGCAAAAAGCTTTGAATACTGACATTAACGACGCAACTATTCGACTTTTGACCAGGATGGGATGCGAAGTCGTCGTGGCCAAAGGGGCAGGGTGCTGCGGCGCGTTGACCCATCACATGGGCAAGACCCGCGAAAGCCATGAGGCCGCAAAAGCCAATATCAGGGCCTGGAACGCAGAAATGAACGGCGACGGGCTGGACGCCATTGTCATCAACACCTCTGGCTGCGGAACGACGGTCAAGGATTATGGCCATATGTTTCGCAATGATCCCATGGCCGAAGACGCAGCGCGGGTGTCGTCGATTGCAGTGGATATCAGCGAACTGCTGATCCAGCTGGAGCTGCCACAAGGCGAAGACAAGGGCCTGACGGTTGCATATCATGCAGCCTGTTCTTTGCAGCACGGTCAAAAGATCAAATCGCATCCCAAAAACCTGCTGAAACAGGCTGGTTTCGCCGTGTTAGAGCCTACAGACAGTCATTTGTGCTGCGGCAGCGCGGGAACATACAACCTGATGCAACCCGAGATTTCGGGCAAGCTGAAGCACCGCAAGATCAAAACGCTGGAAGCCAAAAAACCGGACGTGATCGCGGCGGGCAATATCGGATGTATGATGCAGATCGGCTCTGGTACAAACATTCCCGTGCTGCACACGGTCGAGCTTTTGGACTGGGCAACCGGCGGCCCGGTTCCGCGGGCATTGCGTGAACCAGCCAAACCTGAGGTTCCGATCCTTAGATAGACCATGCTGATGCAACTGCGCACCACTCGCCACGTTAAACGGACGCGGGCGTCATCGCCCTATTTTTGCCGCACCGGAGACGTAGGAAAATACGTCAACAGCAAAGCCGGAGTGCCGTTTGCGAAACTGGATCACAGCATTGGCGCTGGCTTTGATGCCGTTGTCCGCCGCAGCTCAGGATACCGGGTTGAAAAGCCTGGACACCACCGATGCGGGGCGCGCGTGGATGGCGGTCGGGCGCTTGGACATCAGGGACGGCGCCGGGTTTTGCACCGGGACACTGATTTCTCCGACCCAGGTTTTAACGGCTGCTCATTGTCTGTTCGATAAGGTGACCGGTCAGCGGATTGACCTAGCAGAGGTCGAGTTTCTGGCCGCCTGGCGTCTTGGGCGCGCATCGGCCTATCGGGCCGCACGTCGCGCTGTTGTTCACCCGGCCTATGAATACAGCACCGAAGCAACAGCCTCGCGGCTATACAATGACATCGCGCTGATTGAGTTGTGGCAACCGATCCGCAGCACGAGCGTAATTCCGTTCGAGACCGGAGACCGCCCGTCCCGAGGTGCCGAAGTGGGGGTCGTGTCTTACGCGCAGGACCGGGCCGAGGCCCCCTCGCTGCAAGAAGTGTGCTCGGTCATGACGCGCACATCCAACGTTTTGGTGTTGTCCTGTGACGTCGAATTCGGGTCGTCAGGCGCGCCGGTCTTTTCTTTTGAAGGGGACCGGCCGCGCATCGTTTCGGTCGTTGCGGCCAAGGCCGAATTCAACGGGCAGCGCGTGGCGATCGGCACAGCGGTCGAGGATTCATTGGAACTGCTGCAGGCAGAGTTGTCAGCTGGTCGCGGATTTGGCGTGTCTTCCTCCCAAGGTGGGACACGTCGCAATATTGGAGCAAGGTTTATTAAACCATGAGTCGTTTAGTTCTGAATTTTCTTTTGTTCCTTTCAATTTCCGCCACTGCAACTTACGCCCAGACCGCCAAGCGCAAGCTGACGGATCGCGATGATCTTTACGGATGGGAGGCTGTTGGACGTCTGGACATAGGCGATCAGGGGTTTTGCACCGGCACCCTGATTGCGCAGGATCTGGTTTTGACTGCTGCGCACTGTGCGGTGGACAAGGCCAGCGGCAAACCCTACGAGCCGGGAAAGGTGACGTTCCGCGCCGGTTTGAGTCATGGTGAAGCGCTGGCAGATCGCAAGGTCGTGCAGATTGCCGTGAACCCCGATTATGTCAGCAATGCCCGGTTGTCACCGGATACTGTCCGCGCCGATGTTGCGCTGATGCGTTTGGAACAGCCTATCCCCTATTCCATCGCCAATCCGTTTGCCTTGCATAAGGGGCGCGTTGCCGGAACCGAGGTCAGCCTGGCCTCCTACGGGCGCGGCCGGTCCCAGGCGATCACGCGGGAAAGATCTTGCCGTATCCTGGGTCGCCAGCAAGGGTTGATTACCTTCAACTGCGACATCACCTTTGGCTCGTCCGGTTCGGCATTGCTGGCCAGAAATGGCCCACGCTGGCAGATCCTGTCAGTTGTCTCAGCGATCGGAACCTACGGGGGTCGTGTGGCCGGATACGGGATGGAACTGTCTGGAATCGTTGCCGAACTCAAGGCGGACTTGCGGCGCGATGCCCCGCGTCCACAGGCAACGATCCGCCGGTTGCAGGTCGGGTCCGACAAGTCGAATTCCGGCGCGAAATTCATCAGCTCGGGCGGGGGTTGAACTCGGTCAAACTGCTACCCATGTGAACTGTATCGGGTCGCCACGAACGGGGCCCGTATCAACCAGATGCCCGTCCGAACGGAGGGCAGAACACAGATCGCTCTGATATGAGGATATGACACATGCGTAGTTTTGATTTTGCACCCCTGCACCGTGCCACCGTTGGTTTCGACCAGATCGCCGACATGATGGATCGCGTGCTGACCAATGATGTGGCTCAGCCGAGCTACCCGCCTTACAACATCGAAAAGACCGATGCCGACACCTATCGGATCTCGGTTGCTGTCGCCGGTTTTTCGGAAAATGACCTGTCGGTCGAAATGAAAGAAAACGCCCTTATCGTCGCGGGCAAAAAAGCCGCCGAAGACAAAGAGCGCAGCTATCTGCATCGTGGCATCGCCACCCGCGCGTTCGAACGCCGCTTTGCGCTGGCCGATCACGTGCGCGTCACCGGCGCCAATCACGAAGACGGGATGCTGAACATCGACCTGAAGCGCGAAGTGCCCGAAGCACTGAAACCGCGCCGGATCGAGATTTCTTCGGCCAATGCCATCGAAAAGGACGTGGTCGACGCCAAAGCCGTGAACTAAGGCGACCGCTATACGCCGCGATAATCGTTCCTCTCTGGATTATCGCACCATACGCCCCGCGTTCCTCCAGACGCGGGGCGTTGTTTGTCTGCGAAGTGATTTTCAAGTCACCGAACCTGCTTGCTGCATCTGGCATTGAGTGAGAAGGTCACCCGCAAGCAATCAGACCGAAGTGAGGAGTGCCACATGGGTGAAGGTGATCTTGGCATCCTATATGCCCTGCTCGTTTTGTCGCCGTATATCGCTGTGGGTCTTTTTTGCCTGATTGGGGCATTTTTGCTTTTTCGGAAAGGACGTGGATCAAAGATCGTGGGGGGCGGAATGCTTGTTCTTGCGGTTTTCGGCATCTTTGGAATCCCTGTTCTGAACAGCCTCCTGCTAGACATAGAAACGGACGAGTTTCTGTCAGATGCGGTATTGCCTGAGGCCCTCACCATGCAGGATGCAAGTGTTCTGGTCGTCGGGTCACAATCTCCGGACTGCGCATTGGTATGCGCCGAGATGATTGAAGGCGGACATGTGTCGAAGATCGCCGAAGTTCGCGTGGGACAGGGCCCTGCAGAAGAGATTTACCGAGCTGGACCGTTCGACCTGACCAGTTTGTCAGGATATGTGCAGGATGCAAATGGGCGGCCGCTGGTCACGAAACAGGTCACTGATGACGTGGAGTTTGTTCTGTTCAACGAGACGCACTGGTTGGCTTATCATGACGCGCAATCGTTTCTGCAGTTTCCCAAGCAGGCCTATAGCGGCGTTTTCCTGTTTCGGGTGGCTGACCCGCACGCTTTTGACATCTCGCAGGCCGAGCTTGTTCTGCGCATTTATCAATCCGAACAGAAACCGGGTAGATTCCTTTGGTTCTCGGAAACGACCAATGATCAATCCTTGCCGAGCGACGCGCAAATCGCACAGATGTTTGAGGATGCACTATCAGAGGGGGCATCACCATCAACTGTCGATCAGTAGATGTGGCGAGGCCACCTTGGGCTGGGAAATTCTCGCGTAATGAAGCCCCGCACCTATGCACGGGGCCTTCCTGCATATTGCGGGCTGCTCAATTCCCAGCAGTCACCGACCCAATCGACCAGAACATAGTCTCGCCGGAGGCGTCGTCGACTCCGTCATTGTCGGTCATCACAAACGCCTCGCCCGAGGGCAGGATGGCCAGGCCTTCGATCTTGTCCAGAACGTAACCGCCGGTTGAGGTCAGGCCGGGCAGCAGGTCGCGGACCTCTTGCTTGCTGACCACGGGCAGGAGGTCGCCCAGCGGGGCCGGGGTCATGTCAGACAACGGTATGCGGTAGACCTTTTTGGTCACGGCGCGGTGGTCGTGCTGATTGTCACGCTCGATGACATAGACGTGGTCGCCAAAGGCCACGATTTCCGACAGACCGACCCAGCCCTTTTCCGGGTCCGCTTTGGGATAGTGCACCGCGCCCCATTCCTTGGTCTCAAGGTTGTAGGCCACCAGTTTCACGTGGTTTTCAGGGTCGTCCTTCCATTCGCGCTGAACGGCCATCCACAGGGTGTTGCCAACGCGGGTGATGCCCTCAAACCCAAAGCGTTTTTCGACGGCCATAAGCTCAGGTGGCAGGCCGATCTCGCCTTTGCGGTCCTTGATCAGGCCATCAGCGGACACGTGGTAAATCGCATGCGGGATAACACGGTCGGTGCGGCCTTCGGAGGCGACGTAGAACCCGCCTTTACCGTCCAGCGTGATGCCCTCCAGATCCAGTTTTTGCGCTGGGTTGCCGTCCTGACGGTGGATGCGGATCACATCCACAATGCGGGCGGGTTTCTGGCTGGGGTCGATCTTGAAAATCGAGGGTTGGAAGCCGTAAAAACTGTCGTTGACCGCATAGATCATACCGCCCTCATCTGCCACCAGACCGGACAGCGCGCCCCAGCCGATCAGCTCATCCGCCCCCGCGGACGTCAATTGCGGATAGGTGGCCGGGGCGTCCTGATATTCGTAGATCATCACATGCGCGCGCGGTCCACCGTCTTCGATCAGGTCCTTTTCATTGGCCGAGATCAGCAGGTTACGTTCCGGGATCGCAACATAACCTTCGGGACCAACGCCTGAAGGCAGCAGCTGTTCCAGAACCGGGTTGGTTGGGTCGGTGGCGTCATAGACACCCACGACCGAGGCGCGCTCGGCCCCTACAAAGATCATTGGTGTGTCACCAAAGGTCGCTGCGGTCACACTTTCAGGCTCAACACCTTTGCTGTCCGAGCGTTTGTCGGGGTAGTGACCGATCTGGATGATGGCCTTCTCAAACTCGGTACCGTTTTCGTAAACAACGGTGCCGTCCTTGTGGAAGATCGTCCAGCCGCGCGAACCGCCCTGATAGTCGCCTTCGTTGGCGGTGGCGAAATGGGTGTCGTCGATCCATTTCACCGCGTCTGGTTCGCGCAGACGGCCCAGTTTACTTTCGGTGAAGATCAGCGCGCCGCGCTCATCCGTGGCGTCTATGCCTTCCAGATCCACGCTGCCTGCCGAGAAATGGCTGACCACGTTGCCATCCTTGTCGACAACCGCGATGTGGTTGTTTTCCTGCAAGGTGATGACGGTTTCACCCAGGGTGTTGATGTCGACAAACTCTGGCTCGGGATCAGTGGGGGCAACGTGGGCCAGCCCTGTCAGCGAGGCCATCTTCATGCCCGCACAATCCAGTGCGCCGTCTTTCAACGGCACCAGCGCCAGTGTCCCGGCGGGCAGCTGCGGGAGGACCCCGTCGTTCATGTCTTCGTCACGCTCATTCTCGATGGCTACGGAAACAAAGCTGCCATCCGGGGCAATCGCGACACTGTCGGGCTGACCACCCAGATCACAGGCACCGGTTTCGGCCTTGCCCGCAATATCGACCGAGATCAGCCTGCCCGAAGGGGCAGTATAGCTTTCCGATGTGTTCACGCCCACAAAAGCCGTCGCACCAACAATCGCCACGGATGTCGGCTCACCACCCACGTCCATCGTGCCCAGCGGCGCGGGGTTCGCTGGGTTGGTGATGTCGACCATGCCAATCATACCCAGTGGGCTGTCGGTATAGACCAGCGTCATGCCATCAGCAGTCGTTGCGATGATCTCGGGCGAGGTTTCGCGGGTGGCATCCGCCCCCTCGGCCATGTTTTTGACGACGGGGAAAGACGCAATTCGGTTGAAATTCATTTCTGCCACAGCCTGACCGGCGGTCAGGGCAAGGGCAGATGTCAGGCAGACACAGTGCAATGACATCGGGTGGTATCCTCTCTCACTTGGATGAGAGGGGGATGAACGCGGGTCATTGCAGGGATGTGACGGTTTGTTTGCAGTTTTGTGACAAACGTAATGGCCCCGGCACGCAGCACCGGGGCCTTTTCAGATCAGACCGACAGGCAGACGTATTTCATCTCAAGATAGTCTTCCAAACCGTGGTGGCTGCCTTCGCGGCCCAGGCCGGACTGCTTAACGCCGCCAAACGGGCCCAGCTCGGTCGAGATGATGCCTGTGTTGACGCCGACGATGCCGTATTCCAGAGCCTCGGCCACTTTGTACACGCGGCTGAGGTCCTTGGCGTAGAAGTAAGACGCCAGACCAAAGATCGTGTCGTTGGCCATCGCGATCACGTCGTCTTCGTCTTCGAACTTGAACAGGGGCGCCAGTGGGCCAAAGGTCTCATCCTGCGCCACCATCATGTCCTGCGTCACGCCGGTTACAATGGTTGGCTGGAAGAAGGTGCCGCCCAGATCGTGTGGCTGACCACCGGTCAGAACCGCGCCGCCCTTGTCGGTGACGTCTTTGATGTGCTCTTCGACCTTGATCACTGCTTCGGCGTTGATCAGCGGGCCGGTTGTCGTGCCCTCAGCCAGACCATCACCGATTTTCAGCGCCTCGACAGCGGCTTTCAGTTTGGCCGCGAATTCATCGTACACGCCCGCCTGCACATAGATGCGGTTGGCGCAGACACAGGTCTGGCCGTTGTTGCGGAACTTGCACATCATTGCGCCTTCGACAGCCGCATCCAGATCTGCATCGTCGAACACGATGAATGGCGCGTTGCCTCCCAGTTCCATCGAGCATTTCATGACCTGATCAGCGGCTTGTTTCAGCAGGATGCGACCCACTTCGGTCGAGCCGGTGAAGGTCAGCTTGCGCACGCCGGGGTTTTCGCAGAATTCCTTGCCAATCTCGCTGGAGCTGGAGGACGGCAATACGTTGAACACGCCCGCAGGGATACCGGCCTGTTCGGCCAGAACGCCCATAACCAATGCGGACAGCGGTGTTTCCTTGGCCGGGCGCGCAACAAAGGCGCAGCCCGCCGCCAGCGCCGGAGCGGCCTTGCGGGTGATCATCGCATTGGGGAAGTTCCACGGCGTGATCGAGGCCGCAACACCGATCGGCTGTTTCAGCACCATGATCCGCTTGTCGCGCTGATGGCCCGGGATCGTCTCGCCATAAACGCGCTTGGCCTCTTCGCCGAAGAACTCGATGAACGACGCGCCATAGCCGATCTCACCAACGGCCTCGGCCAGCGGCTTGCCTTGCTCGGCGGTCAGGATCTTGCCCAGATCTTCGGCGTTTTCCATCATCAGGTCGTACCAGCGACGCAGAATCACGGCGCGTTCCTTGCCGGTCAGCTTGGCCCATTCCTTTTGCGCAGCCTCAGCTTGTGCGATCGCGCCGGCGACCTGCGCGCGGCTCAGGTCTGCGACTTCGGCTACGACGTCGCCGCGCGCAGGGTTGGTCACGGCAAAGGTGCCATTGTCCCCGTCGACCCACTGACCGCCGATATAGGCTTTGGTTACAAGCAGATCGGGGTTTTTCAGGATTGATTTCAGGTCGGTTGTCGCGTCCAGCATGGGTCAGCCTCCGGCAATAAAAATTTGTTAGCACTCAAACATGTGCCTCCCGGATTGTCTATGGCCACCCGTGGGGTCAGATCAATCCAGTTTTCGTATGGTAAACGTGACGTTTTTTGCCTACCGGGGCGCATTCATGCGATCTGAGGTCAAAGTGTCAACCCGCCTATCTTTTTTTCGCGGAGTTTGCCAAAGTTCCACAGGATTGGATGCCCAAGGGGATGTAAATGATCGTAACATCTCCTATCTTGTTGGGTGCATAATTAAAAAAGGAATAGGACAGATGTCGAACCAGCAGTTTGATGCGTTGATTGAGGAAACGCAGCAAAAAGTGCGCGAAAGCCAGTCTCAGATCGAAGGGCTGACATCCCGGATCGAAGCCGCGCGTTCTAAGATCGGCTCTGCCGAGGCCGACATCGACATCGAAAACGCCACGCTTGAGGATGTTCACGCCCATACCGAGGTGATGAACGCCAATATCGCCGAGCTGATCATGGGTCTGGACGACGTCACCAGCGCCTTTTCCAAGGACTTCGACGAGATGCGCTCGAAATCCGGGTGGGAGACGTTTGTCGGCATCTTCTCCAAGGGCAAATCCGAGTCGATGCGGCAGGAACGCATGCGCACCGCCAATATCGACGACAAGCTGCAGGACCTGATCGCCAAATCCGACGTTATCGTTCAATTGCTGCAAGGGCAGCTATCCGTGTTGGAAGAACAGCGCGTGAAGGTCGAGGAAAACCTGACCGGCACGCTGGACGACCGCGAGGCGACGGTGGCCGAACTGGAGGCTTTGCGGGCTGAAATTCAGGGCATGGACCCGACGATTATCACTCTGGAGAACAAAATCAGCGTCGAACAGGACGCGGCCGCGCGGACCCAATTGGAAACCGAACTGGCCGAGCTGAACAAGCAATACAATGCCAAGGTTCAGGAAGAGCAGGTCAAGCTGGCCAAAAGCCAAACGCTCGAACGCTATATCGAAAAGGGCAAGACCTGGGTTGATTCACTGCAGAACCAGGCGGCGACGCAGATGGTATTGATCAACAAGCTGCAGACAGACACGCAGCAGCGCGTGGTGCTGTATGACGCCCTGACCAAATCGCTGAAAACTGCGCAGCAGCAGGACGTGGCCCACCGCATCAACGAGATCGGCGTGCAGACGGACCAGGAGGCGCAGACCGCCATGGCCGCCATCGGCACCGCGACCAACCAGAAGATGGCCGACATGCTTGAGGCGCATGAGGACCACATGGTCTTTGCCCGCGACGTGCTGGAGAAAAAGGCCAAGGCGGATGAACGCTTTGCCCGCCGGTTTGCCTCGATTGTCGAGAAGCACGATAAGAATTTGTATGGGGGTTGAGCTAATCGGCGAGATTTGACGTGACGAAAGACGTATTCATTCTGCTCCTCAAGCTGCTAGCGATGTTCGGGTGCATAGTTGGAGCGATGCTTTTCGTATTTTTCGTAACTCAAAGGTTTTTGAGTGAAAACGATTTCCTCTTCCAGCTAGTGGGCATATCCGTTGTACTCGGTAGTTTTTGGCTACTTCTGTATTCGCTGAGGATGCTCAAAGAAGAAATGCTGAAAATCGAAAAGAAACATCGTCCATGGCTTTTCGATAGGTTTGGGAACCGTTTATGAGTGACCCCACCCAAGACCACGTCGGCCTGACTGACACTTTCGCCTCTCGCCGGTACTTCCGCAAATTCGAGGTGATCACTGTCCATCTCCTGCGCGTGGCCGCGACGATGGAGGCGGAGGGCGCGATCAGCAAACAAGAGGTGCGGATCGTGTCGCGCTACCTTTCAGGGCTGCTCTACACCTTCCGCGCGCTCAGCATGAAATACTTGCTGGTCGGGCGCGATACGGGGCGGTTCTTTGGCAGTCTCGCCATGGACAAGCGCGACAGCGGGTTTCCGGTGGCGGCCGAGTTGCTGACCATGGCCAATGACGCGCAACAGGCGCAGGTGCATCTGGCGAATATGCCCTCTGAAGATGACCTGAAAACCGACATGGTCCGCACCATCATCGGCGATCAGGAAATTCCCACCAAGCTGCAATTCGCGCTATCCCAAAGGCTCTATTACGAGGAATTGCTGAAAGGTCAGCTGTTCTGGGCCCGCAATGATCCGGAATGTCACTGGATCGGAAATGAAGGCGAGCGGCGCAAGTTCATGGTCCACTGGGCGGTTTATGACAGTCAGATCAACCTGCCGGTCATCTATTTGATGCAGTTGGAGGACAGCGGCAAAACCGCTCTGCCCAAAGACCAACGCCGCTGGCCAGAAGTGCAGGCGCATCTGATGGCGCAAAGCTTAGGCGGGCTGAAACTGGTGACCATCGCCAAAGGGTTCGATCAGGACTTCGACGACCTGCACCCCAAACACCTGCGCCGCATCCACGTAGGTCCGATGTATTCCTCGGCCTACACCGAGCAAACCGGCCCGTTGCGGCAGGTTCTTGAGGACGCACAGGCACCGCAAGGTCAGGACTGGGCACTGGCTTGGACCACAGAAGAGTTGGAAAGCGAAGAGGTGATCGAAGAGCGTGCCGGGTGGTTTTCCACAGTCGAGCGCGAGGTCTTCGCGCTCGACCCGTTCGGCGGGCAGGGGGCCGAAACCGGGGCCACCCGTACTCAGAGGTCGATCATTCTGCCCCAGCGCCCGTTTCAGGTGCTGGCTGAGCGTAACCCGCCGGGATTTGGGGATGTGCGCAAATTCGTGGTCAGCAAAGCCGGGCAGGTGTTGCTCTATTAGTTTGGCCTCCGGCGGGAGTGTTTTTGAAAAGATGAAGCAAGGGCGGTTTTGAAATGAGTTTGACGTCAGATCAGATGGAATTGCGCGAAGACGACATTCGCAAACACTATCCAGCGGCGACCGCCTTGCTGAACGGGTTTGAACACGCGCCGCGGATAGCCAAAGCGGTTGAGGTGGCGACCGAGCGGTCCCCGGGCGTTTCCACTGGACGGCGGTTTCGGTCGACGACGCCGGGGCTGGTGACACGCCGAACCGCGCGCGCAGCCGGAGTGCATCTGATCGAACGGATCGAGGCCTCGGATGATGGCGATGTGTTGGTCTCGCCGCCTCAGGCGACCACGCAGCAGGCCATCCGCCGTGCCATTGCCATCGCCTTGGCTGTGGCTGAGACCTATGCGGAACAGACCTCGCTGGCTGATCTGAAACGCGCGAACTTGGCCGGGGACTTGCCCGCCGCGCGCAAGACCGAATTCTCGGAACTTCTGACGGCGGAGGCTCTGATCACCTCGCACACCTTCGGAAATGCGCTGGCTTATCTGATGTCCTCGCATCTGGGTGAAACCACCGTTGATATTGGTGAGATCGAAGAGGTTCTGACCGATAACGGCCAGCTCGCCCTGCACGGCGCGCTGTGGGAACTGGACCAGACGCTGGCCAAACATGCCCCCGACGATGCCCACCTGATTGCCGCCACCAGCGCCTATGCCGAGCAACTGATGGAAAAGGCCGCGCTGCGCGCGCAATCCGCAGGCCATCTGGCCCCGTTCCAGAACGCCGCATGGCACATCGAGGCTGATGATCTGACGATCCGGGGTTTTGAGCCCGCCTCCAAAGCCAAATCCACCACCCTCACCATGACGTTCAAGAAACCGAATGAGGTGGTCGGCAACCATATCGCCAAGTACCAGGCGATGAAGCTGGCCAAGATGGTGATGGCCTATGACTTCGACCGCCGCCTGAACCCGTTTGCGGAACTCGGCGGGTTCATCTTTACCTTCATGGGCGACGGCAAACCGGGCACTGGTAAAACCACCCTGATCCAGATGATGGCCGGGCTGATCAACGATTACTGCAAGAACGCGGGTTATCCGTTCCGTTATCAGAACCTGAGCACCGACAACATCGACAGCTATCAGGGCAAATCTGGCCAGAATGCTAAGGCGTTTATTGATACGATCCTTGACCCCTCGGTTATCGGCTTTGGTACCATCGACGATATCGACCAGCTGGCGGGTAAACGCGGCGATCGGCAGTCGTCAGCCGGTCAGCTAGAAATCACCGCCGTGCTGATGGAGAGCTTTGCGGGTGCCAACACCGTCGTGCGTGGCAACTGCACCTTTGGCATGTTCTCGAACTACCCAGAGAATGTGGACGACGCCCTGCGCCAGCGGGCGGGCGCTCGGTTCCTGGTCGACGGGCCGCAAACGCGCGAGGATTACATCGACATCCTGCACCTGCTGATGGGCCGCAACCACGACGTCCCGCTGGGCGAACACGAAGCCTATGCCGCGCAGGAGATCAAAAAGGCTGTCGCCGCCAGTTTCGAAAGCCACTCGCGCCCGCATGAGGACGCTCTGCTGCAGGTCTATGACCGGGTGTCCGGCGATATCGGCCAGATGGATACGATTGCCAAGATGGGCACCTACCTCAAGGCGATCCAACAGGCGGATGAGCGGTTCACCGGCCGCGCGATCAAGAACATCACCGACGCCGTCAAGGTCCGCGCGATGGATTTCGAACTGCCCGACGAGTGGATGGAGAACCCCGACCTGTTCCTGTTCCGCGACTACGACACCAAGAAAGCCATGATCGAGGACCTGCGCCAGCCGATCACGGTCGAGATGGTGATCCAGGAGATCAACCGCTACGCCGACAGCGAGTTCCGCTATGCCGACAAGAGCGACGAGGTCGCCATCGAGAACGCCGTCCGCGAGATGGGCCGGATGGAAGAAGCCAAGCGACGGTATTTGGAGGGGAAGGGGTGATCGACGGTCTGGGATTTTTTGTGTTCGCCATTTCCAGCATGGCGGTGTCCTGCCTTGTTGGCTGGCGTACAGGAAAAACAGGTTCAGAAAAACTAAACCGACTTAGGCTTCGCGCAGTATTGAATACTGTGGCGTTGTTTTTCACAGTCGTCCCCCTCGTCCCAGTAGCGATATCAATCGTTTTGACCGGAGGTGTAGAAAGCTTAGACTACTTTCTAAGCATGGGGGCACTTTCCATATTCATTGTTCTTGTTGGTGTGATGTCCGGAATTGTTGGTCTCTGGGCAATATTGGTCTTGAGTGTCTTGTTTTGTCTGGCAACGCTTTCAATCAGTCGCCGTAGTTCTGGTAGCGGTGAATTGCTTTCTAAAGGTCAATTTGTCCGACTGGCCCAACAGGAAGAGTTTCTCTGGAACGTTGAGGAAAAGAGCGCCGGACAGAAAGGATGCCAATGATCCGCCTCATCGAAAAAGGCCTGATGTTTGGCAATCTCGTCCACATCTCCAGCCCGGCTCTGGTCGAGCGCTATAACCGCGCGCTGCAGCATCTGGCAGGCAAGACCACGGCGCTGACGGATTTCCATGTCGATATCTCGGGCTATTCGCCGGAGGTGGGGATTGAGCTGGAGGATGAGCTTTACCTCAACCCCAACGGGGTCAACCGGCAGTTCATCCTGCTGACGACCGAACAGAAACGCGCGCCTTTGCTGAACGTCAAATTCTCGACCTCGCGCGATATCCTGCGCGAATTCATCGAGATGAACGAGGCGCAGCTGTTCGCTCTGACAGCGACCGATGCAGTGGCCGGAGAGCTGGTGAACTCGGTCATCAAACTCACCACACCGCGCGATCTGCTGAACCTGCGCAAGATCGAGATTGAGGCCGACACCGCAGGCGGCACCCTGCGCAAGGCACAGCAACTGGCGGGCATGGTCGAGCGCTTCAAAACCGAAGAAGACGCCTGGTTCGATGATGTGCTGATCGCCAAGATGATCGAAACGGCCAAGGAAACCGGCGACGTCACCCGCAACCCCGTCCGCCTACGTCATACTGCGTTCGAGCAGCGCAATTTCTGGACGGCGCATTTCGGCGGGCTCTACCTGTTCCCCGATCTGGATCATCCGGCGGCGATCTGCATGGGCGAAAAGCCCGACGATATGCCGATCAAATACGTTTTTGAACCGTCGCAGCGGAACCAGATTGCCAAGTTCCTGGGGCTAAACGGCTTGGTCGAAACGATCATCGAGGCGCGCGGCGTGAATTCCGCCGCGATCTTGCAGCAAAAAATGGACTTTCTGACCGTGGATGCCGCTGCCGATGCAGGCGTTGACCTGACAGGGTTGGATCGCGGTGACATGCGACGGTTGGCGCGAAACCACGCGGATCGTCTGCCCGAGGCTTATAACGGTTTGGCGCAGCTGTTGCGCTGGGCGAAGGATGGCGGACCGTGGCCGCGTATCACCTCGGATCACCCGGCCTATTTCTATACGCTGCGGGCGACCAACACACCGAACCGCGATCTGGTGAACATGTTATTGGCGGAACTGGCCCCGTTGGACCCGCGTCAGGTGTTCATTTGCCATAAGGAACTGTTCTACCGCACCTATGCGACTTGGCCCGAGGCCAAAAAAGCCTATGTTGCCGACTTCCTTGCGCGCGAGTATCAGGTGGATAAGGCTGGCGCCCGGGCCGCACTATTCGGCCACGAACCGGATATGAGCGGCAATGACCGGGTCAGCGAAGACATCATCGCACGCGTCGGCCCTTGGGGCGCAGTAGGGAGAAGTTAAATGTTCGTCGCACTGCGTTTTTTGATCCCGTTGCTGGTCGTTCTGACGGTCATTTATGTGGGCGTATCAATCTATTCTCGCCGGGTGCGACGTGGCAAACTGATCGCCCATTGGGAGAAAAAGGGAATGACCGGCGACCGCGATGCATTTGTCCAGCGCGGGCTAAAAAAATACGACGGATCATTTCGACGCAAACTGATCCTTGGGATTTACGTGGTGCCGCTGGGCCTGATCGCAATCCTGATTTATGTTACGAACTTCATGTGAGGGTTTCGCTGATGCGTTACGTCAAATGGGCTATCATCATCCTGTTTTGGGGCACAATTGCGGCGGTGTTGAATTACACCCTTCCGCAGCACGATGTGGTTCGGATTTCGGATACCTATGAGAAACGGATCGACCCTGGTGAGAACAGCATCTTCTGGTCTGTTCATGACGTTGGCAGTGATGCGACAACGCCAAACCGCGATGTGTTTTTCATTCAGACCCGCAAGACCAACGGCAAGGTCATGGTGTATCGGAACGAAGACACGGGCTGGGGCTGGCCGCCCTATTTCAAGCTGAATTCGTCGAACCTGCAAGCCGAAGCGGCGGACCAGAAATCGACGACCGAGGCGCCCCGTTGGGTTGTCGTACGCCATTACGGCTGGCGCAGTGAGTTCCTGTCGATTTTCCCGAATGCAGTGAAGATCTGGGCAGTCGACAGTCCTGACGTTCGAATTATTCCCTGGTTCAATATCATTTTCCTGACCGTTTTCTTCGCGATTGTTTGGGCCCTTTGGGTCCGCTGGCGCCGGTTTCGTGAGGCGCGGGTCGATCCCGTGATCGAGAATATGGAAGATGGCATTTATGCCGCCGGCGACGCCATAGAAGAGCAGGGCAGCAGGTTCCGAAAGTGGCTGAACAGTTGGAAATCCAAATAAGTTTTGGAGGGGCCGTTTGGCACCTCGGCCAGTCTTGGCAGTGACCTGCTGATCGGAGTTCCTCAGCGTACAATAAATTCGGCGTGCAACGCTCCGGCGGCTTTGATCGTCTTCAGAATGTCGATCATGTCCCGGGGCGACACCCCAAGCGCGTTCAGACCTGCGACGACTTCGGACAGGGTTGCCGCTTCGGGTATTTCAGCCAGCCCGGTGCCTTCCTCTTCTTCTATTCCCGCGATTGTTCTGGGCACCACAACGGTCTCGCCGCGTGCGAACGGGTTGGGTTGAACCGCAATCGGCGCCTCTTCGACCGTCAGCGTAAGATTGCCCTGCGAGACCGCCACGCGGGATATCCGCACTTCCTGCCCCATCACAATCGTGCCCGAACGCTGATCGACCACGACGCGGGCCTTGGTTTCGGGTTGGACCAGAATGTTCTCGATCCGCCCAAGCGCGTGGGCGGTCGAAATTGCCTGCGTTGCCGCTATGTTCAGCTCCACCGTCCCGGAATCGCGCATGATGGCCACTGCGCTGTTGAACTCGGTATTAATGGCAAGCTCGATCCTGCCTGCCGTAGTAAAGTCAGGCTCTCGCAAAGCAAGGCGCATCTGGGTAAGCGCCGAAAGTTCAAAGTCTATCTCTCTCTCCACCCTTGCCCCGGACGGGATCACACCAGATGTAGGAACGCCCTGCACCACCGAGGCGGCCTCTCCCTCAGCCGACACGCCGCCTGCCAAAACGGTGCCTTGCGCAACTGCGTATATTTGCCCGTCGGCGGCGTTCAATGGCGTCATGATCAGCGTACCGCCCAGCAGACTTTTGGAATCCCCGATGGCAGAGACCGTCACGTCGATCTGCCCTCCAACGCGCGAAAAGGGCGGTAGGCTTGATGTCACCAGAACGGCGGCCACGTTTTTGGGGCGGAAATCCTCGCCGTTGACGTTGACGCCCAACCTTTCGAGAATGTTGGACATGATCTCTTCGGTAAAGGGCGAATTCCTGAGCCCGTCACCGGTTCCATTCAGCCCCACAACCAGACCATAGCCGACCAGATCGTTTCCGCGAACCCCGTCGAAATCCACCAGATCTTTCAGTCGGATTGCGCCGGCAGAGGTCAGGCCAGGAAGCAACATCAGAAGAAAAACAAGAACTCTCATCTCAGGAAATGCACCAGCGACAGGTTCGCATTGCGAACGGTGACCGAATACAGGCTTTCCAGTTGGAACTGTACGGTTTGCAACTGAGTGGCGGTTTCATAAGGATCCGCGGCGATCAACGTGCTTCGACTGCTTTGCAGGCTAGTCCGCGCCGCATTATTTCGCGTTTGCGCCTGTTCGATTCGGGCTTCGGTCGCGCCGACATCGGCGCGCAGCCCCACCAATTGATCCTTGGCGTTGACCAGATCGACGCCCAATTGTTTGAACAAGGCCGTTCTTTGTTGCATCGGGACATTCAGACCGCTGTCCGCGACCACGGCTGCGACTGCGACGTCGCGAAGTGCGGCTTTGATGGCTGGGTCGGTCGCTGTCACAGGAATTGAAACGCTTTCATTCTCGGATATCTGCATGGGGGCCAGTTTTGTGCCGGATCCCTGATAAATTACCGCATCGAACCCGGTAGGATCGTTGAACCAATCCTCTGCCCTCTGCCGGATGTCCGCGACAGTGGCTGCTCCCGTCAACTCGACCTCTAGCGCGGTGATCAGCGTGTCAGCGGACGGAAGCGGAGAGACATCCGTTGCGGTGCCCGAGTAAAGGCTGCGCCCCCCGGCACGCGTGTTCAAAGCGGATACGATCGCGTCCAGTTCGTTTTTGGCCTGAGCGGATGCGTTTTCATGGGTCACCGCCTGATTTGAGGTGCCAAAGGACAGAAGTGAGGCGGTAATCCCCTCAACAGCGCCGGCAACTGTGTTCAGGCTCAGCTGCATCGCATCCGTGAACAACCCGGCTTCGGCGGTCGATACTTTGAACGCCTCCAGTCTGGACAGGCTGCGATCCAGATCCAGCAGGTGAGAATAATCGCCGTCCAGATGGCCGGACAGGTCCTGAACCCGTCCGGATGACAATTCGTAGGACAGTGTTTCAATCTGGTTTTTGATTTCGGTCGACCTGGTTCTCAGCGTCAATCCGCGCGCCAAATCACCTATGGATGTCAAATTCATCGTCATAACCTCAGCAGAGTGTCCATCATCTCATCCACGGTCGAGATGAGCCGCGCATTCGCGGCATATGTCTTTTCGATCTGCATCAGATTTTGCAGTTCGGCGTCAGTATCCACGCCGCGTTCGGCTTCGATCTTGGCCATTTCCAGCTGCGAGTGCTTGGCGAATGTCATGCGTCCCTCGGCGGCATGGGCATTTGCTCCGGCTTTAGACAGCAGCGCTTCGGTAATCTCCGCGGCACGCATGTTGCCGGTGCCATAGAGGCCCCCGGCAACGGGGCGGGCATCGTTCAGGATCGCGCCAAAGGCTCTCAGCTGCGTTGCATCGCCCGGATTTCCCGGAATGGCGGCGCCGAGGCCCGTCCGCAACTTCCAGCTGTCACCACCAGCATCGGGGTCCACCGCCACGTTCAAGCGTATGCGCGAAGCCAATCCGATTGCCGCAGTCGCGTCGTAGCGATTGCCATCATCGGTGAACACGCCGGGATCAGTTGCCGCGACGGTCGGATCAAGACCGGCGGTCTCGAACCGTTCGATCAGGTCTTGGGCGGCGGTGTCCAAGTGTACTTGAGCCTCAACCGCCAGTTCATCACGAATTTCGAACTGAGCCGCCAGCGCCCCGCCCCTAAGCTGCGCACTATTGCCGCCGGTGCGCACAGGCTGCCCGTTCATTTCAAGCCCGGACAGCAGGCTGTTGGCAATTGTCATGTGCGGCTTGGTTTCGCCGGTAGTCGTAAAACTGAATTCTGCTGCCTGCCCCTCTAAAAGGATCAGGCCGCCGTCTGAATATAACGACACACGGTTGTTATCCCGCGCTACGACATTGACCGACATCAGCTCGTTCACTTGATCAATCAATACCTGGCGCTGATCCAGCAGAGCGTTGATATCGCCGCCAGAATTCTTGATGCTGGGGATCTTGTTGTTCAGGTTTTCGATATCCTGCAAGGACTGGTTCAGGCGGTTAACCTGCATGCCGATGGTCCGGTCTGCGTCCGACCGCGCCCGACGCAAACCCTCGGATGCCGCGTTAAGGCTGTCCGCCAAATCCCGGGCAGCGCGGGCCGCCTGATCCAGCCGCACTTTGGAATCGGGCAGGCTGGCGGCCGTTGTCATGCTGTTCTCAAAATCAGTCAACCGAGACGCGAAGGATTTGGGGTCATCAACCGAACCCACGGCCTTTTCAAAACGCGTGTAGAACTCTGAGATTGCGCTTGTACCGGCAAGATTTGCGTCGGAATCGCGCCGGTTGGCGATCAGGGCCGGGTCCTGATGGCGCGTCACACCGACGGTGCGCACGCCATTGCCTGAGATCGGACTTGTTGCCAATTCCAGCGAGCGACGTGCATAACCCGGTGTCAGGGCATTGGCGATATTGCCCGAGACAACCGCGGCCCCGCGGCTTGCGGCGGTCAGACCGCCCAACGCATTGTTCAATGCTGTCGTCATGTTCATCGGACAGGTCCTTTCTCTAGCTCAAAGCCCTGCATCAACGTTTGATGTTTGTCGTTTCCTGAAGCATCTCGTCGACTGTCTGGATAACCTTGGCGCTAGAAGAAAAAGCCCGTTGCGTCTGGATCATCGAGGTCAGTTCAGTTGCGACATCGGTCGTGGATTCCTCACGCGCAAAGGATACCAGATCGCCGGTCGGCCCATCGCCCGCGTTCCACAGGAAGAACGTTCCACTATCGCGGGACGGGGCGTAAGTTTGGTTGTCCAGCGCCGTTAACCCATTAGGATTGGGAACATCGACAAGCGGTATCTGGTACACGCGCCGGCTGACACCGCTGTCGTATTGCGCGTAGACATATCCGTTTTCATCCACCTTTACACCGGTCATCGTTGCAACCGGGGCACCGTCGCGTGTGATCGACACCGGGGCAAACGTATCAGACAGCTGCGTAATCCCATTTTTGTCGCCGATCTGACCGATATTGATCTCCATCGGTCCGCCATCCACGTTCACCACAAAACTGCCATTTGCCGGATCGTAAGCGCCGCCCGAAATGGCCGTGACGCTGGCTAGTGTCCCGCCCGCGGTTCGGCTGTCGGTAAAGGTCAGGCGGTACTCACCGATCACCGCACCGCCCGATGCGGTATCGCGCAACGTCATGGTCCATTCATTGCTGGAACCTGTTCCGGGCACGGTCGGGACCAGTTCAATGTTTACGGACTCTGATTTTCCGAGATTATCAAAATACTCGACCGACAAAGGCTGTGCATCACCCGGCGCGCCCGCATCTGTCGCCGTGGCCGGAAGGTTCATTCGAAGGTTCATGCTTGTGGTCGGCGAGCCGGTCAATTGATTGACGCTGAGTTTGACGGGTTCCAGCGCAGCTGGCGTATCCCTTGGCACATTGGGGATCGATCCGTCCGGATCGGCGGGCCAACCCAACAAAACAAGTCCGGATTGCGTGACTAAATGGCCCTGCTCATTGGTGCGGAACGAACCGGTTGTGGTTAGCAACATCTCGTTCGAGTTGGATGCAACCTGAGAGCTGGGCCGCACGGGCAGCAGGCCACGGCCGCGCACCGCCAAATCGGTTGAATTATTTGTCGTCACCAGCGATCCGCGCTGGTCGATCATGCGCTGACTTGTGGTTCTGACACCGCCTGCCGAATAGCTTCCCCCCTGACCGGACGTGACCATCGAGTGAAAGTCGGTCTCGACCCGCTTGTAGCCAAAGGTGGACGAATTGGCGATGTTGTCAGAGATGGTCGCCAGACGGTTCGCGTTGGCCTTCAAAGCGGCCACACCGGCATTCAGCGAAGAGGAAATTGTCATTGGCACGCCCTTCTGTTGCGTCAAAACGTGATGCAACAGCTAACGTACTGGCCCTTAACAGCACGCTAACAGGTAAAATGCGTTCTATCCTTTGGGGTCTAGTGCGTGCGCAGAAAAATGATCTCGATCCGGTTGTTGCGAACTGCCATCGGGTTTTTGGTCGTCAGTTCGCGGTCCGCGTGGCCCGTGACCCGATCCAGCCTTTCGGCGGCCAGACCCTTGCCCTGCAACATCTGGCGCACGGTCTGAGCGCGAGTCGTCGACAAATCCCAGGCCGGGTTTTGCGCCAGAACGACCGGCGAGGCACGCACATGTCCTTCGACAGCAATGGAGTTCTGCACCAGGTCCGAAGATCGCGCCACCAGCAAGGCGAGCGCGCGCATCATGGCAGTGGGCTTGTCGGTTCCCGATTCGAACAGCGGTTGATCCTCTGTATCGAACAGCTCGACAACCAGGCCTTCGTCAGTGACGCGCGTGACGATATGCTTCCGGACCTTGTCCGAAACCAGACTTTCGCCCATGCGTCCCAGAAGCTCGGCTTCGAGTGTCGAAAAATCCTCGGTGGTCTCTTTGCCGCCGTCTGCGTTCACGCCAGCCGATCCGCGTGCCTGCCGGGCGACCGTCGGGCTTTTCTGGCTGGCGCCCGAACCATCCATCACCATGGATTTTTCCGAGAACATGTTATTGCCGCCAAAGGCGCCGTCACCGCCGCCAGACACCGGATTCACGGGAATCGTTGGCGAGAAATAGTCCGCCAGCCCTTTGCGTTGTTTTTCCGTCGTTGCATTCAGCAGCCACATCAACATGAAGAACGCCATCATGGCCGTGACAAAGTCGGCATACGCAACTTTCCACGCGCCACCGTGGTGACCTTCGCCACCGGACACACGTTTCTTCTTGATGATGATTGGCGCCGCATTGGATTGCGCACCCATCTCCACTACCTTTTTATCACCCGCTACCGGGGTAGCAGCGCAGGTCTTAAGGCGGGCTTAACGTTTAAAACTGTCGCGATATCGCTGCTACACCAAGGCGGCTCCGGCGCGGCGCAGGATCAGTTGCAGGCGGTCAAAGCTGTTTTTGATTCCATCTGCTTCGGGCTTGGCGAAAAAGGCGTCCAGTTCATCATGCACGCGCACGGCCTGATCCAACAGCGGATCGGCGCCCTCGGAATAGAGCCCGGCTTTGATCATCACCTCGGACTGTTCATAGCTGCCAACCAGTCGGCGGGCTTGCGAGATCAACTGGTTTTCTTCTTCAGTGGCCGCACCGGGAAGGCTGCGTGAGACAGAGCGGCTGAGGTCGATCGCCGGAAACCGGCCACGCTCGGAAATCTCGCGGCTCAGGACGATATGGCCGTCCAGAACACCGCGCAGGATATCGGTTATGGGTTCATCCATGTCCGATCCTGCGACCAAAACACTGAACACGGCCGTGATGTCGCCCTGCTCGCCGGTGCCTGGACCCGCGCGCTCGCAAAGCCCTGCAATCAATGGGGTCACCGAAGGTGGAAACCCGCGCAGCGACGGTTGTTCGCCTGTAGTAACGGCAATCTCGCGATGCGCTTCGGCAAAACGGGTGACGGAATCGGCCAGGAACAGGACATTCAGGCCCCGGTCGCGCAGGTATTCCGCCACCGACATCGCGGACCAGGCACAACGGCGGCGCGCAAGGGCGGATTGATCAGACGTTGCGGCCACCACGACCGACCGCTTCATCCCTTCGGCACCCAACGCGTGTTCGACAAACTCGTTCACTTCGCGCCCACGCTCACCGACCATCGCGACGACAACCACATCCGCCTGCATCGACCGCGCCAGCGTTGCAAGCAGCGTGGACTTTCCCACGCCAGAGCCGGCGAACAGTCCAATGCGCTGACCCTGAACGATGGGCAGCATAGTGTTCAGCATCGCAAGACCAGTCTCCATCCGTTGGCCCAAAGGTTTGCGATCGACCGCAGGTGGCGGGGCTTGCATTATGTCCTGCTCCTGAACTCCAGACAGTAGCGGTTTTCCGTCCAATGGATTGCCAAACGGGTCGACCACCCGTCCCAACCAGTGCATTCCCGGCGCAAAGGCTGGTGTTTGGTTCAGAATCACTCTGTCACCAAGGCAGACCCCGTCCGGTGCGGCGGCGGGCAGCATGTGAAGCAGATCCGATTCGACATGCAATATCTCGCCTGCCAGATCCGGCCCATTGCGTCGGCGTAAGGTCACATGATCCCCGATCCGCGCATGCGCTGCGAGGCCTTCAACCTCTATGACCCCGCGCGCTACGCTGGCCACATGCCCCATATGGCGTGTGGCGGTCAGGCGGTCGAATTCACATTTCAATAGCATTGGGTCGAGATCGGACATCGTGGGTTCTCCAACGGTTTCTGAAAACGGTTTTTAAAGGAATCGGGGTTAAGCCTTGATTGAAATTGATCGAGGGAGAAGCCCCGATGTTCTCTGACCTGAACGTCTTTAAGACTGCGTACGCAATGGCAACCCATGCCGGGCAACGGCAATCCGTCATTGCGCGCAACATAGCCAACGCGGATACGCCGGGCTACCAGCCTCGCGATATCGAGTCCTTTCAAAAAACATTCGAAAGCTCGGGTCGTGAGGTCGCCATGACTGCTACACGGGTGGGTCACCTCAATGGTATTGGGGGCCCAAAACCCTGGGCTGAGATTGAAGCCACCCCTTCGGGTGACCCAAACGGCAATGGCGTTTCCGTCGAGGAAGAGATGCTAAAGGGCGTTGAGGTCAAGCGTCAGCATGACCGCGCCCTGGCGATCTACAAATCTTCAATGAACATTCTGCGCAGCAGCGTCGGCCGGGCATAAGGGGGGCCGTAGGATGAGTGACTTTTCCCATTCTCTGACCGCCTCTGCCAGCGCCTTGCGCGCGCAGGCCGCGCGTTTGCGCCATGTGTCCGAAAACATCTCGAACGCGGACACACCGGGTTATCGTCGCAAGACAGTCCCGTTTGAGGCTGTGAACAAAGACGGCAACGAAAAGGTGCAGGCAGGGCGGATCAAGCTGGACCGCCGCGCGCTGTCGCGCATCTATGACCCAAGCCATCCGATGGCCGATGACACAGGCCATTTTCGCGGCTCGAACGTCGATTTGATGATCGAGATTGCCGACGCCCGCGAGGCGCAACGCAGTTACGAAGCCAACCTCAAGATGTTCGATCAGACACGTCAGATGTCGTCGAGCCTGATGGACCTTCTTAGAAAATAAAGGACACCAGAATGGATATCCGAGCAATAAATGCGGCCCAGAGTTACGCGGGCGCGCGCCCGGCGACGCAAGCTGATCCAGACCATGCCGGAATGGCCCAGGGGCTGCGGGCAGGGTTTCAGGACTTTGCCGCGACGCTGAAACAGTCCGAGCAGATGTCACAGGCTGCGATGACAGGACAAGCCGATCCGCATGCCTTGGTTCAGGCGCTGGCGCAGACAGAACTGGCTGTGGAAACAGCTGTGATCGTGCGCAACAAGGTGGTCGAGGCCTATCAGGAAATCCTGCGGATGCCGGTCTGACGCAATGCTCAGCGAAGGCCTGTTCTATGACATCGTGCGTCAGGCGCTGTGGGTCGCGGTCATCACCTCGGTTCCGATCCTGGCGGTGGCGCTGGTTTCGGGCCTGATCGTTGGCCTGTTCCAGGCGCTGACCTCGGTGCAGGAGATGACGCTGACCTTCGTGCCCAAACTGATCGCCATCGTCATCGTGTTCTGGATTTCCATGGGATTCATGGCCCAGACGCTGGTCACGTTTTTCACCGGGACACTTATCCCATTAATCGCAGGAGGTCGCTGATGGATACCGCCTATGTCACCCTGTCCCGGCAATCGGGTCTGATGAACGAAATGCGGCTGGTGGCGAACAACATCGCCAATGCCAACACCACTGGCTACCGCGCGCAAGGTTTGGTGTTCTCGGAATTCGTCCGCGACATGCCCGGAAACCCGTCCCTGTCCATGAGCCGTGCTGAAGTGCGCAATACTTCGCTGCAGCAAGGCGTGCTGACCGAAACCGGAGGGCAGTTCGATTTTGCCATCGAAGGGGATGGGTTCTTTATGGTCGAAACCCCGGCGGGCAATCGGCTGACCCGGGCAGGTGCTTTCTCGTCCAGTGCGGACGGGGATCTGGTGACCATGGATGGGCACCGCGTGCTGGACAGCAATGGCGCGCCCGTTTTTATCCCGCCGGACGCGGCATCCATTGATGTCGGCAGCGACGGCACGCTGAGTGTCGACGGGCAATTGCTGGGCCAGATCGGGGTTTACCGCGTTTCCGATCCCAACTCGCTGATGCGTGAAGGCAGCACGCAGTTCCGGGCCGAGGGTGACATTGAAACAGTCGAAGAACCCTTGGTCATTCACCGTTTTCTCGAAGGATCGAATGTGAATGCCATCGCGCAGGTCTCGCGCATGGTCGAAATTCAGCGCGCCTATGAATTGGGTCAGAGCTTTCTGGAGGCTGAAGACGAACGGGTGCGCGGCGCGCTCAAGGCGCTGATGCGCTGATTTGAACAAGGAGAATTTGACATGCGAGCATTGAAAATTGCGGCAACAGGCATGACGGCGCAGCAAATGCGGGTCGAGACGATCTCGAACAACCTCGCGAACATGAACACCACGGGGTACAACGCGCGGCGGGCTGAGTTCGCCGATCTGCACTATCAGCAGATGGCGCGGGCGGGTGCGGTCAATGCGAATGACGGAACAGTGCTTCCTACTGGTATCCAATTAGGCTTGGGTGTCCGCCCGGCGGCGGTGACCGCGCAGCTGTCGCAGGGCGCGCTGTCAGCCACCGGAAGCGATCTGGATGTTGCAATCGAAGGGCGTGGTTACCTGGAAGTGACCCTGCCCAATGGCCAGTCCGGCTATACCCGCGATGGGAGCCTGAAACGATCCGCAGAGGGGTTGATCGTAACCTCGGACGGGTTTGCCGTCGCACCCGAAATCACCATTCCTGACGATGCACGGTCGATCTCGATCAACCCCGCGGGCGAGGTTTATGCCTATTTCGACGACGCGCCAGAGGGGCAATTGCTGGGAGAGTTTACTCTGGCCAGCTTTTCCAACGCCAAGGGACTCGAGGCGATCGGCAGCAACCTGTTCAAGGAAACCGAAGCCTCGGGCGCGCCCGTGGTTGGCGCACCCGGAGAGGACGGGATGGGCACGCTGCGGCAGGGTTATCTTGAGGACAGCTCGGTCGATGCGGTGCGCGAGGTTACCGAACTGATCGAGGCTCAGCGGGGATATGAAATGAATGCCAAGGTCATATCCGCCGTCGATCAGATGATGGGCGCAACGACGCAGGTGCGGTGATGCGGGTTCTGAGCTTTGTTCTGGCCTTGACGGCTCCGATCCCGGCAATGGCTGAAATCGTGGTGTCGAAACGCACCATCCGGGCCAAGGAAATCATTTCAGCCACTGACCTGGAAACCAAGGATCAGATGGTTCCAAATGCGGTGAGTAATGTGGACTTTCTGGTCGGGCAAGAGGCGCGCGTTGCTCTGTACCCCGGGCGTCCTATTCGTGAGGGTGATTTTGGTCCGCCGGCAATTGTGGATCGAAACGATCTTGTCGTTCTTGTTTTTGACCGCCGCCCCCTGTCCATCACCGCCGAAGGTCGCGCATTGGGTCGCGGCGCGGTCGGGGATCGAATCCGGGTCATGAACCTGTCGTCACGCACAACCGTCACCGGACGTATCCGGTCGAATGGCCAGATTGAGGTAAAATGATGTCTGCACTTTCTAAAACTCTGTTGGTTGCCGTTCTCACCGTGTCGGCCTGTGGCCGCGTGGATCACCTTGGCAAACCGCCAAGCTTTACGTCCAATGATGAGTCGCCGGAACATGTGGCGATGCTTTGGCCGGGCTTGCCCTTACATACGCAGCCAGCGCGCAACGTTGACAAATCCTCGCTTTGGAGCGGTGGCCAGCAGTCCCTGCTGGGAGATCAGCGCGCAATCAAGAAAGGGGACATCATGACGGTCGTGATCAAGCTGGACGAAAAGGCCGAGATATCGAATGACACGAACCGATCCCGTACCGGCTCGGAAAGTCTTGAGGTGCCGGGGCTGTTTGGTTTGCCGCAACGCGCGGCCGAGCACCTGCCAAACGGCGCATCCCTGGACGAAGCCGTTTCGATCGATTCCTCGTCGACCAGCAAAGGCAAAGGATCAGTAAAGCGCAAGGAAAAGCTGACCCTGCGGGTGGCCGCAACCGTGATTGATGTTTTGCCAAACGGGGTGCTTTCGATCTCGGGGTCGCAGGAATTGCGCGTCAACTTTGAACTGCGTGAGCTTTTGGTCGCCGGATATGTGCGTCCACAGGATATCTCACGTCAGAATGAGATTACCTATGACAAAATTGCGTCTGCGCGTGTGTCCTACGGTGGTCGTGGTCAGATCACTGACGTTCAGCAGCCCCGTTACGGGCAGCAAATCCTGGATTCAATTTTGCCATTCTGAGGAGAGAGTGATGAAAAAACTGATCCCGGTCGTCCTTCTTTTCGCGGGCTTGGGTAGCGGCATCGCGGCAGGCATGTTTCTGGCCCCTTCGGACAATAAGGCAGAAGTTGCCAAAGATATGAACGCCGAGTCAAAACAAGAAAAGACTAAGAAGAAAGACCCGAAAGCCACGGCAAAAAAATCCGGCAAATCGCATAAAAAGGAAAGTTCGGGTTCTTATGAGTATCTGAAGCTGACCAAGCAATTCGTGGTTCCGATCGTGGAATCGGATCGGATTGCAGCACTTGTCACCATGTCGCTAAGCCTTGAGGTAACACCTGGAATGGCCGAGCCGTTCTATGCCTCGGAACCCAAGCTGCGTGATCGCTTTTTGCAGGTGCTGTTCGACCACGCCAATACCGGTGGTTTTGAAGGGAACTTCACCCGGTCGGACAATTTGGCCGTCTTGCGCGAGGCACTGCTGGATGAGGCGCGCAAAGATTTGGGTGACGATGTCTCAAAGGTTCTGATCATGAGTGTGAACCGTCAGGATAGTTGACGGGTCGGCGGGCCCTGGTTGGATCACGGGCGGGTCCTTACCGGTGTTTCTTGTATAAATTGGAAACCGCCTGCTTGCGCCCGAACGCAACGCGCAGATTAACAAGGGCTGTCAGCTTTTGTGCTCGTAACCGCGCAAGTTGCATGTTGAGCTGCCTGCGTGTCGCCGATTCCCACCCGTTCCAGAGAACATCCGTTCCGGTAACACGATACCCTTCTGCAGACGCTGTCTTTTGCCGGGTTTGTTGGACTTGGGCGTCAAGTCGGGCCAATTGTTGTTGTACCTGTGCCTCGGCCTCCAGCACCGGGCGCAGGGATTGGTACTCTCGCTGAAACGAGGCTTCGGTCACTTTGGCCAGATCTTGCAGCTGTTTGCGTTTCATCAGATTTGCCCCTTCACCCGTTTGCGCATCGCCTCGGCAAACCGGATCGCAGCGGCAACGGGGCGGTAATGTTCTTCCGAGATCTGCTGCCCGATCTCAACAGTGACATGCAACGCACGAGCCGTTGGTGGATCCGGGTGGATTGGGACGCCGGCCTGCCTGGCGGCCTCGCGGATGGCGGCAGCGACTGAATCTACGCCTTTGGCCACGCAGACGGGCGCTGATCCGGCGGTCCGGGACCATTTCAGCGCGACGGCAAAATGGGTCGGATTGACGATCACGACATCAGCTTTTGGTACTTCGGTCATCATCTGATTGGTCGCGATGTCCTGGGCGCGCTGGCGGCGCTGCTGTTTTACATGCGGGTCGCCTTCGGCATCTTTGGTCTCATCCTGGATTTCCTTGCGCGACATCCGGTTCTTGCGCATGTGCTCGGCGTATTGCCAGATGTAATCGATCACCCCGATGGCCAGAGCCACCGCAATGACGATGAACATGAACCGAAACAGCAGATTCATCATAAACATCACTGAAGACTGAGCTTGAGTCGCGCTTGCGGACAGAATCTCGCTGAGATTGGCGCGCAGAAAAAGAGCCAGGCATGTGCAATAGATCACCAGTTTTGCAAAGCTCTTGGCAAATTCGAACAAGCCGCTGCGTCCGAATTTGTTCTTCGCATTGGACGGTATCGAAATGCGCGACAGCTTGGGTTTCAGCTTGGTGGGCGCAAAAACAAGCGCACGTTGCGAAATCAGGCTGAGCAGGACGGCGGCAGCAGGCAGGCCAAACAGGATCGAAACAGACCAAGCAGCCGTCTGCAGCATCCCCCCCACGGGGCTGGAAGCCGAACCTGTTGTCAGCAGTTGGCCAAAATCATCTGCCTGATCAATCAACACGATGAACAATGTGCCCATACGGTCCACAGCGAATTGCCCCGCTGCAAGCATGGCAATCAGCAAACCGACATAGGCCGCCACGACGTTCAGATCGTTGGACTTGGCGATTTCCCCTTTTTTGCGCGCCTTCTGCAGCTTTTGCGGTGTCGCCTCAAAGGACTTGTCACTGTCGTCGTCCTGACCGCTCATCTGGTGGCCTCAAGCGGGTTCACAATGAAGGCGAACAGGGCATCGGACCACACCGACAAGATCAAAGGGGTGCCCGCAAACAGCAGAAACAAACCCGCGAAGGTGATCGCAGGGGCGCCGACAAAGGCCACCATCAACTGAGGCATCGCCCGGTTTATGACCCCTAGCGCAAGGTTATAGATCAGCGACGCGATGACAAAGGGCATAGCCAGGCTGAACGCCAGACCAAAACTGCGCGCGATGTGTTTCACGCCCCACTGCGACAGATCCGGTGCCAGCGGAACAACGCCCATCGGAAACAGCGTGTAACTGTGGATCAAGAACTGCGCGACGCGGATGTGCAGGCCCAGCAGAACCGCCAATGTCAGACCTGCGAGTGTCAACAGATAGCCCATCGCCGGAACAGGATCGACAGCGGCCCCGCCTAGAATCTGCGACAGCGATGTCGATTGCGCCGCGATGGACCCCGCAGTTTGCAAGGCCAGCACGAACAAACGCAAACCAATGCCCATTGCCAATCCGACAAGTGTTTCGGTGCCAATCATCCGCACCAAAGGCAACAACCCTTGGCCCAGGTCGGGTGCAGGAACAGCGGGCGTAACGATCAGTGTAAATGCCGCGGCGATCCCCAGCTTGACGCGGGTTGGAATGCTGCGTTCCCCGAAGGCGGGTAATAGCGATACCATCGCCGACACGCGCAGGAAGACGGCAAAGAGGTGCCACAGACCATCTGCCAGTTCCGGCAGCAACGCTGGAGGCACGGCGATCATGCGGGTATCGTTCCGACCAATGCGGGTCTGGCCTCGAGCCCGATTTCCTCAAAGGACAGGACCGGATTCCACACCCCTCGCGCCTGCATGATCGTGCGCAGCAATCGACGTCGGCGGGTCGAGGTCACGACCGCCGGGAACACCCCGTGATCGGCGGATTGCGAGACAGTTTCGACGACTCCATCTGCCAGTTTGTTGAACAGGTTCGGCGGCAGGGCGACATCCAATCCGGCGTTGGGCGCGTCGATCTGGTACGAGGCAAACGTGTCTTCCCATTCAGGCGCAAGCTGGATCAGTGGAATGGATCCGTCCCCTCGCTTCATGTCGGCAACCAACTGGAATCCCAATCTTTGTCGGACCAGCTCGCAAATCCCTTCGGGTTGGGTCGTGGTCAGGCGCGCCTCAGCCACTGTTTCAAGGATCAGGGCCATGTTACGGATCGAGACTTTTTCCTCCAGCAACAGGCGCAACACGGAATGCAGCGTGTCGATCGGCACCTTGTCCGGGATCAGCTCGTCTAGCAGCTTGCGGTTCGCTTCGGCCCGAACCGGATCGCTAAGCCGTGTCATCTCGGACAGCAGGCGGCGCAGGGATTTCAAAGTCAGCAGCCGCGCGAAGTTCTGTTTGATAATCTCAAGCAGATGGGTCGCCAAAATCTCAGGGGGCGAAACGATGGTCGCGCCGCTCAGCGCTGCGGCTTCTTGATCCTTTGGCAGTATCCAGCGCGCCGGGGCGCCATAAACAGGTTCGGTCACATCATTGCCTTCAGGCAGCATGTCATGGCCGTCCTGCACCAGCGCCAATACCAGATCGGGGTTGAGAACACCGCGTGCCTGCTCGACCCCCTGTACCTTGATCACATAGGTTCCCAGTGGCAGTTCCGCCCGGTCTGTCAGGCGGATGTCAGGCAGGATCAGTCCAAAGCCTGAGGCGACATATGTGCGCATATTGGCAATCCGGGCATCCAGTCCAGTGCCGGGGTTAAGAACCATGCTTACAAGATCAGGAGCGAACTCCAGATGAACATCATCCAGATCCAGAATGTCCCCGATGGCCTGGGAAACCGGGGTTTCATCCTCTGATGTCGGCGTCTGTTCCGCGTTTGCTTTGGCCTTCTGTTTGCGGTGTACCGAATAGGCGGAATACCCCAGAACGCCCGCGCCAAGGATGAAGGGCAGAAAGGGCAGGCCGGGCACCAGCGCAAACAAGACCATCAGCGCGGCCACCGTGCCCAAAGCGGCTGGGTGCCGACCCAGTTGCGAAAAAATAGCGCTGTCGGTTGCGCCTTGAGTGCCTCCCCGCGCCAGCAATAGTGCCGAGGCGATCGAGATGATCACAGCGGGAATTTGCGAAACCAGCCCGTCGCCGACAGTTAGGATGGCATAGGTCTCAAACGCGGCAGAGATGGGCATTCCCTGCACGATCACGCCCATAATCAGGCCCATCACAAGGTTCAGAAGCGTGATCAACAGCCCCGCAACCGCATCCCCCTTGACGAATTTCGAGGCCCCGTCGAGCGAACCGAAGAACGTGGTTTCCTGTTGTTCACGCTCGCGGCGCTCTTTCGCTTGTTGATGATCAATGGCTCCGGCGGACATGTCACTGTCGATGGCCAGCTGTTTGCCAGGCATTCCGTCCAGAGCAAATCGCGCGCCGACTTCGGCCATGCGGGCCGCGCCCTTGGTGATGACCATAAAGTTCACGATCAGCAGCACACCAAAGACAACAAGGCCCAGAAAGATGCTGCCGCCCATGACAAAATTCGCAAAGCCTTCGATCACGTCTCCGGCAGCACTGGGGCCGGTATGGCCCTGACCGATGATCAGTTTGGTCGAAGACACGTTTAGCGAAAGTCGCAGCATCAACGAGGCAAGCAGGATCGTTGGAAAGGACGAGAAATCCAGCGGGCGTTCGATGAACAGCGTCAGGGTGAAGATCAGGATCGCCAGAGCAAATGAGGCGGACAGGCCGACGTCCAGCACCCATGCGGGCATGGGCAGGATCATCATCACGATGACAGTCATCAACGCCAGCGCCAGCAGCACGGTCGGAGAGAAAAGCGAACGGGCGTCGATCTTGGGCACACAGAGCTCCTAGTTAAATTGGATGAAAGCGGTCGCGGCGCTGGCCACCGGCACCAGCGATCCCATAGCGCCAGTGTTGGTAGGTTCTGCTCGAGGTGGAATTAATGGATCGGCAGCCCCGGTAAACGGAACGCGCGTCGCAAATGCGTTTGGAGTTTGCTGATCCAGCTGAGCCAGAACGGTTTGAAAACGCGCCACATAGGCGTTTGCCAAAGCGGGTGTGCGCGAGTGATAGGCCCCAGCGGCGGCGTTCCACGAACCGAGTTCGGCATACAGCTCTTTCAGAAACCGCGCGGCATATGTGGCGTTTTCATCGGGATCGAACATGGCGTCGATCGAGCGGAACGCTTTGCCGTGCCAGCGGTAGTTGATCTGGAAGCACCCGATATCAAAGCTGCGTTTGCCTGCTTTGAAGATGTCGAACACATATAATTTTGCCTCGAACTCTGAGGTGAACCAAATGCCTTTTCCTTCAACATTGATCGTCCAGGGCCAGGGTTGCAGTGCCCCGTCAGCTGTGCGGCCGGTTTCAACGCGGGCAATGGCGCGCATGACATCCAGTGGCACACCTTCGGACCGGGCGGCGCGCTGGGCGGCGTGGTCGCAGATGCGGGCAGTTCGGGTGTTGGGCATGGCAAAACCCTGCGGCGCAGCCAACAGCGTCACCAAGGTCAGTGCAAAGATCGTTCGATATGGCATTCTGCCGGTCCGGGATTCTGATCAGTCCGGGTCAAGCTAGCTGTGTCAGGGTTTACAGAGGGTTATCGGCCGCTCAGTTTCGATCGATCCGGCGGCCGAACACGACACTGGTGTTGGTTCGCAAAACTCCAGGGATCTTTGCCAATTCGTCGACCAGAATGTCCAGATCCTCGATCCTGGGGGCTTCGGCGGACAGCAGCAGGTCGAATTCCCCATTGATCGACAGGCAGAGTTTGACCTCGGGATAAGTTTCCAGCCGCTTGATAATACGTTTGGTCTCTTTTTGCTGAACCTCAAGCAAGACAACGACCTGAACGCGCGGGGCGTCTTCAGGGGCGCTCAGAACCACGGAATACCCGGCAATCACGCCGCGTTCTTGCATCCGCTGAATGCGTTCATGCACGGTGGTCCGGGCCAAACCCAGTTTCGCCGCGATCTTAGTCGTAGATTCGCGGGCGTTGTGCTGCAGGGCAGAGATGATGCGGCGGTCAAGCTGATCCATAGGGCCAAGGTGTAGTGCAAAGCCCTTGGGATACTCAAGGTTTGTCAGTGTGTTCGCCCGGCGTGGATGCCTGTTTTGAAGGTGGCCAGATCAGAAGCGTAATACCAAGCCCCGCGAGGGCCGTCATAGTCATCCAGATCAATGTCTGTTCGGTTCCTTTGGTGGTCATCAGCCACCCGGCCAGCGGGTACAGTACCAGCCAGCACGCATGGGACAGGGTGAACTGCGCGGCGAAAACTGCTGGTCGGTCTTCCGGGCGGGCCGTGCGTGTCAGCAGGCGGCCGGACGGTGTCAGAGTGGCTGAATAGCCAAAGCCAGCACCCGCCCATAACACCGCGAGCCCCCACAAAGTCATCTGGGTCGAGTCGAACAACCCCGCTGCAATGGCCATCGTAAGCGTCCCGAATGCTGCACCAGCCAGCATAACGCTGCGATCCTCGTAGTTGTTTAGAAGAGACGGCAGGACAAAGGCGGCTAGCATCGACCCACCCCCATATCCGGCCAATGCAACGGCCACAGCACTTTCCGACAGTTCAAGATCGGCGCGCACGATTACGACAGTGTTGACGATGACCATCGCGCTGATTGACGCGGCCGTCCACGTCAGCGCCAGCAAACCGCGCAACCGTGTCGTACCAAGGTATAGGCGAATGCCCCGGGTTGTCCGGTCGTAAATCCCCCTCCGTTTCGTCGGTTTGGGCGAAGGCAGGGCGACCGACACGACAAGGATTGCCGAGGCAACGAACCCAAAGCTTGTGCCCCAGAACAGGCTGTCAAAGCTAATGATCAACAACAGCGCTGCAGCCAGAGCGGGACTGAGCAGACTTTCGAGGTCATAGGCCAGCCGGGACAGCGACAGGGCTTTGGTATAGTCCTGCTCATCTGTTAGAACATCTGGGATCGTTGCCTGAAAGGCAGGGGTGAAACCGGCAGAGGCCGATTGCAGCAGGAAGATCAACACATAGATCTGCCAGATCTCTGTCACGAACGGCAGACAAAGCGCAACGGCGGCACGCACAAGATCTAGCACCACCAACATTTTGCGCCGGTCCAGCCGTTCTGCAAACGCAGCGGCGAGCGGGGCGACAACCACGTAGGCCACCATCTTGATGGTCAGGGCGGTGCCCAGAACCATACCCGCCGCGTCACCGGCCAAATCAAAGGCGAGCAACCCCAAGGCAACCGTCGCCAGTCCGGTTCCCATCAACGCGACCACCTGAGCCGCCAGTAAATGCCGATAGACGCGGTTCTTCAGGACGCTCAGCATCGGTCAGAGGTACTTTGTGATGGTTTTGAAACCTTCCACGTCCGGGTCTTTGGATGCGGTCTTTGGTGATAGGCAGTGATCAATATGATCGTGGATCAAGGCCCGTTTGGCGTTGGTAATCGCCTTTTCCACCGCAAAAAGCTGCTGTGAGATGTCGGTGCAGGGCTCTTGATCTTCGAGCATGGATATTACCCGGGCCAGATGCCCGTGTGCCCGTTTCAGACGCGCGTGGATCTGCGGGTGCGACTCGTGTTTGTGCTGTTTCATGAGATAACCCTATCCTCCCCATAGGGATATGGCCAACGCAACCTGCGGGTCCCTGCCGCACCGTCATGGATGGCGTTGAGTTTAGGGACCAAACCTCCTATCTCGGGGACGATACCGGACAAAGGACAAGCCCCGTGGCAAATCATCTTTATAAAAACGACCTGCCGGACGGGTTGGATATGGGCCCTGTTGTGGCCATTGACTGCGAGACTATGGGGCTGAACCCGCATCGGGACCGCTTGTGCGTGATCCAGATGTCAGGCGGCGACGGAAACAGCCACATCGTTCAGGTGGAGAAGGGACAGACCGAGGCCCCGAACCTGTGTGCGATGCTGGAAAACCCCGACGTGCTAAAGCTATTCCACTTTGGACGTTTCGACATCGCTGCGATGTACCACGCGTTTGGCGCGCTGGCCGCACCGGTTTATTGCACCAAGATCGCCAGTCGGTTGGTGCGCACCTATACGGATCGACACGGGCTGAAGAACCTGTGTCAGGAGCTGATCGGCGTCGATATCTCAAAACAGCAGCAAATGAGCGACTGGGGGGCTGAGACCCTAACCAACGCGCAGCTGGATTATGCGGCTTCGGACGTTTTGTACCTGCATCAGCTGCGCGAGGCGTTGGACGGACGCTTGGCCCGCGAACGCCGCACCGAAATGGCGCAGGCCTGTTTTGACTTCCTGCCGATGCGTGCGAAACTGGACCTCGCCGGTTGGCCCGAAACGGATATTTTTGCGCACTCATGACCGATACCGAAGCATTCCTGAGAACCGCACGTCAGGTCATCACCGACGAGGCCCGCGCGTTGGACGTGCTGGCCGAAAGCCTGAATGAAGATTTTGCTGATGCCGTGCAGATGATCCTGCAGGCACCGGGCCGCATCATCATCAGCGGTATCGGCAAATCGGGTCATATCGGCCACAAGATTGCCGCCACGCTGGCCAGCACCGGCACGCCGGCCTATTTCGTACACCCTGCCGAGGCTAGCCACGGTGACTTGGGCATGGTGTCGAAGGGAGATGTGGTTCTGGCGATTTCCAATTCGGGCGAAGCGCCGGAACTGGTCAATCTGCTGGCCTTTACCCGCCGCTTTGGCATTCCCTTGATCGGCTTGTCCAGCAAGCCGGAAAGCACGCTAATGACGCAGGCGGATGTGCATCTGCTGATCCCGTCGCTGGGCGAAGCTTGCGGTTTTGGCATGGTACCCTCGATTTCAACCACGTTGACGTTGGCGATGGGCGACGCGCTGGCCATTGCGTTGATGAAATACCGTGATTTCAAGCCCGAGGACTTCCGCGCCTTCCACCCCGGCGGCAAGCTTGGGGCGCAGCTTTCAACCGTGCGGGATTTGATGCACGTCGATCTGCCAGTTGTGTCTGAGGGCACCCCCATGAGCGAGGCGCTGCTGGTCATGAGCCAGAAAAGCTTTGGCGTTGTCGGTGTGACGGATGAGACGGGCCGCCTGATTGGCATCGTGACTGACGGTGACTTGCGCCGGAACATGGACGGCCTTCTGGACAAGACCACCAAAGAGGTCATGACCACCAATCCGCTGACCATTTCCCCGAACGCAATGGCGGAAGAGGCGGTGGCGATCATGAACGACCGCAAGATCACTTCGCTGTTCGTGGTCGACCCCGGGACACAAGGCCCGGCCGAGGGGCTATTGCATATCCACGACTGCCTGCGCGTCGGATTGGGCTAAGCGGAGGGTAGCGCGGTGGACGGACACTCACGCAGGGTACAGTTCTTCAAGGTGGTGCTGCCACTGGTGGCCATTGCTATGCTGTCGACTGTGTTCCTGCTGTCGCGCAGCATCGAAACCAATGTGTCTGTGCCCTTCAACCAGCAGGATATCGATGAACGTTTGGCGGATCAGGTTGTAACGCAGCCCAACTATCAGGGGACCACCCGCAAAGGCGAAGACGTTCAGATCGAGGCAAGTCGGGCAACGCAGGGTACTGAGGGCGAAGTGCCAACAGCGGCCGAGTTTCGGGGCCGTTTGGGGCTGTTGAATGGCGGCGTGATCACTTTGGACTCCATCTCTGGCATGATCCGTCCGGACAAGAATACGGCTACCTTTGTCGGGGATGTGGTAATAACAACGACGGACGGCATCGTCGTCACGACCGATCTGTTGAACACCGCGCTGGACGAAATTCAGGGCGATACGCCCGGTCAGGTCAACGGAACCGGTATTATCGGTGATTTTACCGCCGGAAGAATGACATTTGGGACTGAAAAAAAAGATGGACCGGTCCATATTATTTTTACAGATGGCGTGAAGTTGGTGTATGAGCCTCAAAAAGCAGAAAGATAACCTGTGTTCTATTTTCGATTAGCCCTTGTAAGCTGTGCTCTGGTAACTGGTGCGATTTCTGCGACAGCGCAGGAAACTCAGGTTGCTTTCGGTTCGGCTAATGCCGACCCAAGCCTGCCGGTCGAGGTGACCTCGGAAAAGCTGAACGTAAATCAGGAAGACGGTTCGGCCGAGTTTCTGGGCAACGTCATTGTCATTCAGGGCGAAATGCGCCTGACGGCGGAACGCGTGCTTGTCATCTATAACGAAGACCGTTCTGGCATCGAACGTATGGAAGCGACCGAGGATGTGATTCTGGTCAGCCCACCGGATGCGGCCGAAGGCGACTGGGCGGAATACACCATCGATTCAGGCGAGATCGTCATGAAGGGCAACGTTCTGCTGTTGCAGGGACCAAGCACGATCAGCGGCGACCAGATGAACGCCAACCTGACCACTGGCAAAGCGACGGTGACAGGCAACGTGAAGACCATTCTGCAGCAGGGGGCCAACTGATGGCTCAGCCAAACCTGACGGTAGCCGAAGGCGCCTCTGGCCTGAAAATCGAAAAACTTCGCAAGTCTTACCGAAAAAAGACAGTGATCCGCGACGTTTCCATGACCTTGGGCCGATCCGAGGTCGTGGCGCTGCTGGGTCCGAACGGGTCAGGCAAGACCACCACATTCTACTCGGTCGCGGGCCTTGTGTTTCCTGAGGCCGGCACTGTTACGATTGACGGCCAGGTTGTCACAACGCTGCCCATGTATCGCCGCGCGCGTCTTGGGATCGGATATCTGCCGCAAGAGATGTCGATTTTCCGTGGCATGAGTGTCGAGGACAATATCGCCGCCGTTCTGGATATCACCGTCAATCATGCCCACCGCCGAAAAGAGCGGCTGGAAGAGCTGTTGTCCGATTTCTCGATTGAACACCTGCGCCGCGCACCCGCGCTGGCCCTGTCCGGCGGTGAGCGTCGCAGGGTCGAGATCGCGCGCTGTTTGGCAGCAGATCCGAAATATCTGTTGTTGGATGAACCCTTTGCGGGCGTCGACCCGATCAGCGTCGGGGATATCCGCCATCTGGTGGCGGATCTGAAAAAGCGTGGGATCGGCGTGTTGATCACCGATCACAACGTGCGCGAAACACTAGAGATTGTAGATCGAGCGTACATCCTGCATGATGGTCAGGTCCTGATGTCCGGCACACCCGACGAAGTGGTTGAAAACGAAAACGTGCGCCGGGTTTACCTGGGCGAAAACTTCCGTATTTCATGAGCTTGCGCAGATATTCGCCGGGCGCATGGCGGAAATCACGTATATACACGCCTGTTTTGATTGACTCTCCCGCCGTCTCTTGCCTCAATTGGACTATGGCATTTCTTCGGTTCCCGACTGGATCACGACGCCCCTTCTTGGAAGGGGGGCCGGTGCGGTTACCGCAGGATTTGCCGATGTCCCCCACCCGATAAAAACAAGCGCGTCGCATTACGTGACGTCAGAAATGGGTGTGAATTGTGAAGGAGATCACATGCGTTACCAAATCAGCGGAAAACAGATCGACATCGGTGCGGCCCTGCAAACTCATGTGCAGACCGAACTGGGCGAGGTCGTGGGCAAATATGCCCAACGTCCGACAGATGCCAACGTCGTCTTTTCCCGTTCAGCGCATGAATATGTATGCGAAACCACAGTGCATCTTTCCACTGGTCTGACCGCTCAGGCCAAGGCACACGCAACCGAGATTTACGCGGCGTTTGAGGGATGCTGCGACAAGATGGAAACGCAACTGCGCCGTTATAAGCGCCGGCTGAAAGACCACCACAAGGATCGGTCCGAGCCTGTTGAACTCTTCGGAGCGTCGTCTTATATCCTCGCCTCTGACGAATCGGAGATGGCTGACGAGCCCGATACTCTGCAGCCCATGATCGTGGCTGAGATGGAAACCAAGATCCCATCGCTGAGTGTTGGAGAGGCGGTCATGCAGATGGAACTTGCCGGTGCGCCGGTGCTTGTGTTCCGAAACGAAAACAAGGACGGATTGAATGTCGTGTACCGTCGCGAGGACGGTAACATCGGCTGGATTGATCCGTAACAGGCAAGACTAGCAAGGCACGCCCCTGCAATTGCAGGGGCCCCGCCATGGAGCGTGATGATGGAGCTTTCGAGCATATTAAGGCCCGAAGCAGTACGTGTGTTGTCCGCCGCTTCTAGTAAGAAGCGGTTGTTTCAGGAAATTGGCGATGTTGCCGCCGGGACTTTGCATCTGGATGCGCAGACTGTCGTCGATTGCTTGCTGGAGCGCGAAAGCCTGGGTCCGACCGGGGTTGGACACGGTGTCGCGTTGCCACACGCTCGGCTGGGAGATCTGGACTCTGTCTCGGGTGTATTTGTTATGCTCGAAAAACCGATTGATTTTGGATCGGTCGACCGGCAGCCCGTTGATATAGCATTTGCGCTTTTCGCACCGGAGGAGGCAGGTGTCGATCACCTTAAAGCGCTTGCGCTGGTGTCCCGAACACTGCGCGACACGTCTGTTTGTACAAAGCTGCGGGCTAACCCTGATCCGGTCAAGCTTTATGCGATTCTGACCGAAGCGCAGTCCATGCAGGCCGCCTGACCTGCTGAAATAAAAAAGCCCCCGAAAGCTGGGGGCTTTTTCCTCGAGGCGGCTTTTGGTTACCCGCCTGCTCCCATTTCCAGCGTCCACCAGATTTTCCCGCCACCTTCCTGATGCCAGGAAAAGCCCATTTGTGACGCTTTGGGATCCATGATCACGGCTCGGGGGCCGGGTTCCTGCATCCAGGCGGCCAGGGTTTCGGTTTCGGTCTCATAGGTTTCTGAAATCGCCTCACCCAGGAAAGTCCCGTAGAAACCGACGCGTTGCGCGCGATCTATGGGCGACGACCCGTCCGAACCGAAGTGCCATGGGCGGTTCTGGCGCGCCATATCCTTGGAGTGGGTCGCGGCCGCGGCATTCAGCTGCGAGTTCAGCTGCACCGCCTGCAAACCCTGAGCCTGGCGCAAGGCATTTACCGAATCCAGCATGCGGAACTGGAGCTTTTCGGGGTTGCCGCGAATCTTATAGACCGACGGCAGTGGACGGCCATCTGATCCGTAAGTTGGGGTGCCGCTTGGGGTACATGCAGCCAGCGCAACAAAGCAAAGAAACAGTAATGTGATAATACGCGTCATGATCGACCTGATTATTGTGTCGACATACGGCATAGCGCGCCATGCAGCCTTCGGCAAACCTGCAATGGCTGATTCTTGCATGTTTCTGCCGGTTTGATTTGCGATTGACGCATTCTGGCAATAAAATACGTGAAAATTTCAGGACATCTTTCGCAAAGGACCGGTCACTATGGTCAAGAAACCCATTCACTCATCAAGCCGCCGAGGATTTCTGGCCGGTGCTTCGGCCCTGCTGGCATCGCCAGCGCTCGCCCAGTACACTCCAGGTGACCCACTGCGCCCAGCACCCGAGGCCGAGCCAGACGTGCGTCGCAATGTCTCGGGGTTCCGCGCCCTGGATTGGCAGCCCTATTTCTCGAACACGAATAATGGGGCTATTCTGGTCGATACGGTTTCCCGAGCGCTGCATTATTGGTCAGATGATCAATCTGTATACAAACTCTATCCCTCATCCGTTCCGCTGACCGAAGAATTGACCCGCCGGGGCCGCACCAGCGTCATCCGCAAAGTTGAAGGTCCCAGCTGGTCGCCGACACCTTCTATGAAGAAGCGAAATCCCGAATGGCCGGACCATATTCCGCCGGGCCCCGATAACCCATTGGGAACGCATGCTTTATACCTGAGTTGGAAATACTACCGGATTCACGGAACGCATGACACGCGCAAAATTGGTCGCCGGTCGTCGAACGGATGCATTGGCCTGTTCAACGAAGATATCGCTGAGCTGTTCTCGATGGCGAAGGTCGGCACGCAAGTGTTGCTAATTTGACGACATTTTCGCGCACGAACCCGCTTGTGGCTCAAGTTGCAATTGCATTCCAGCCATATAGCTGATTAGAAAAAAACCACGAGGTAAGTCTTAGGTGTGCGGTTCCGATTGATGGAGCCGTGCAAACTCTGGAGGTTAATATGAAAAAACTCGTTCTCGCCGCTGCATTGACTGCTGCTGCTTCGACCGCTTATGCCGGTAACCTGGAAGAGCCGGTTGTTGAAGCACCGGTTGTTGTAGAGGAAACTCAGGGTTCGTCGCAGGGTATCATCCTGCCGCTGATCCTGCTGGTCGTAGTTGCCGCAGCTGTTGCAGCAAGCTAATTTGACGAGCTAAATCTAGAGAAAAGGCGGTGGAGCGATCCACCGCCTTTTTTCATGTCTGTATGATTGGAAACGGTCAGTCGAGCCAGCCCTTCAGATTGTCTTCGATTACCTTGCCCAGCGCGCCAATGTGCGAATCATCGTCATTGAGGCAGGGGATATAGGTAAAGGTCTGACCGCCGGCCTCTTCAAAGCTTTCCTTGATCTCTTCGTTGATCTCTTCCAGCGTCTCGATGCAATCGGCGGAAAACGCGGGCGCTATCACGGCGATGTTCTTCTTTCCCTGCCGCGCCAGATCAGCCACATGATCCACGGTATAGGGTTTAAGCCATTCCTCGGGACCGAATCGCGATTGGAAGGTTGAGACCAGCTGATCGTCCGACCAGCCCAGCCGTTCTTTCAGCAATCGGCTCGTTTTCGCGCATTGGCAATGATAGGGGTCGCCCTGGTGCAAATAGCGCTCTGGCATGCCGTGATAAGAACAGACAAGGACATCCGGTTTGGTCTCCAGCGCGGCATAGGCTTTTTCCACTGACCCGGCCAAAACGTCGATATATGCAGGCTCGTCGAAATAGGCCGGAACGGTGCGAGACGCAGGTTGCCAGGTTTCGTCCATCAGCGCGCGGAAGAACTGATCATTGGCTGTTGCAGTCGTCGCGCCAGCATATTGCGGGTAAAGCGGGAAGAACAGGATGCGGTCGCAGCCTGCGGCAACCATCTCACGGACTTTGGATTTGGTCGAAGGGTTGCCGTAACGCATGCAGAAATCGACCATCACCTGATCGCCATACCGTTCCTGCATCGCGTCGCGCAGCTTGGCTGTCTGGTCCTTGGTGATCGTCATCAGTGGGCTTTCGCCCTTGTCGTGGTTCCAGATCGACTTGTAGGCCTCACCGGAACTGAACGGGCGTTTGGTCAGGATGATTCCCTGAAGAATCGGCTGCCATTTCCACTTGGGATAGTCGATTACGCGCTGGTCTGACAAAAACTCGTTCAGATACCGGCGCATCGGCCAATAGCTGTAGTCATCCGGGGTACCAAGATTGGCCAGCAGGATGCCGACGCGGCCCATTTTGACCTTGGGGTGGTCTGCGGGGGCATGATCGGGGCGAGTGGCGTCAAACATCTGATGCTTCCTAAGATTTCTCTGTACTGGCCTGAGATAACCGGAAAAGCCCGGTCGTCAATTGGACAGTTTGCCTTCTTTTGTACCCAGCGCATCCGCAAGCCGCGCTTTGGCTGATCCGGGGCGTAATGGTTTTTGCTGGCTGTCATCGGGCGACCAGCCGGTCAGGCAGATCAATTCATAGGTGGCGGCCAACCGCTCCCCGGGCGTTGAGAAGTTGTCGGCATAGACCTGCTGTGCGCGAGTAAAGACCTGTCGCTTGGTGGGTTGTTTCATGCGCCCGGACAGGCTGTTGGTCTCACCCATGGCGCGCAGGTCATGCATCAGGTGGTGCATGTCGCGGTATTCAGCCGTCAGGCGCGCAGTGTCGGCGACTGGCAGCGCAAACCCCGCCCGTTGCAGCAACCCGCCAAGATCGCGTAGCTCGGCCATCGGAACGATGCGGGGGCTGAGGCCTCCGGTTACCTCGATTTCGGCCTGTCCCAATGCGGCGCGCAATTCGTGCAGGGTTTCTCCGCCCAGACACACGACCAACAGCAACCCGTCGGGGCGCAGAGCACGGCGACATTGGATCAATTGCCCGACAGGATCATTGGCCCAATGCAGCGCCATGGCGTGGATGACCAAATCATGCGCGCCGGGAGTCAGGGCCAGAACCTCTTCATCCGCAACGATCTGCGCCTCGGGCAACGTGTTCTGCCAGATATGTGCAAATGGCGTCACGATCGCAGGGGCCGTAAAGGTTTTGTTAACCATGGAGAGCCGATCCTGCACTTCGTCCACAGCGGCACGATGCAGGAACAGGGCCTCATTCTTCGCGCGGACGCGATGCAGGGCAAGGACCTGGCGATCAAACAAAGAGGGTGTATTGGACTCAGGCAGTTTCATAGGGCGCAACTATCGCATGTGGCACCGGATTCAAACCGCCGTCGCGCTGATCTATCCGCCGCGCTGTCTGGGATGCGGGGACCTGACCGAATCGGATTTCGGGCTGTGTGGGCCCTGCTGGCGCGAGACGCCCTTTATCGGTGGAGTTGTTTGCGAAAGCTGCGGGGTGCCGTTGCCGGGGGTTTCAGGCGGTCACCGGATTGAGTGCGACGATTGCTTGGCGGCGCCGCGCCCGTGGCGGGATGGGCGTTCGGCCCTGTTGTACGATGGCAAAGCGCGGTCGCTGATACTGGCCTTGAAACACGGTGACAGGCCCGAACTGACCCGCCCCGCCGCACGCTGGCTGGCGCGGGCCGGGCAAGAGCTGTTCCGGGGAGGCATGCTGCTTGCACCGGTGCCTTTGCACTGGTCCCGATTGTTGAAACGGCGGTACAACCAGTCCGCTCTACTGGCGCAGCACCTTGGGAAAGAGGCTGGGCTTGAGGTGTGCCCGGACCTTTTGCTGCGCCACCGAAAGACACCGGTTCTGGACGGCAAAACAGCCGCCGAGAGGGCTGAAATCCTTGAACATGCGATCATCGCCCATCCAAAGCGGCAAGACCAATTGCAGGGCCGCGATATCTTGCTGGTGGATGATGTGATGACGTCCGGCGCAACACTGGCGGCTTGCGCGCGTGTCTGCCTTGCATCCGGAGCAAATCATATTTCCGTGTTGACCCTAGCGCGCGTTGCCAAGGATGCCTAATTCGCCCAAGATTATGCGAAACGCGAAGGTACGGAATATGAAACCGGTAGAAATCTACACCTCGCCGCTCTGCGGCTTTTGTCACGCGGCCAAACGCTTGCTGAAACAGAAAGGCGTCGAATTCAAGGAAGTCGACGTGCTGATGCACCCCAAGCGCAAGCCCGAGATGATCCAGCGCGCTGGTGGCAAAAGAACCGTGCCACAGATCTTTATTGGTGCGCAGCACGTGGGCGGCTGTGACGAACTGTATGAGCTGGAGCGTCAGGGCAAGCTGGATCGCCTGCTCGCAGCCTGATGAAGACCGCGCTGCTGCAAATCACCTCGTCGGACGATCCGGCCGAAAATCTGGACAGGGTGCGCGCCATGATGGCCGAGGCGGCGGCGCTAGGCGCGCGGTTCATCCTGACGCCCGAGGTGACGAACTGCGTGTCCACCAGCACCACGCGGCAGCGCGAAGTCCTGCAGCACGAAGAAGAGGACCAATCGCTGGCCGGCCTGCGGGATCAGGCCGCCGCGCTGGGTGTCTGGCTGCTGATCGGGTCTTTGGCAATCAAAACCCATGATGCGGACGGTCGGTTTGCCAACCGGTCCTTCATGATCGACCCGCAAGGGCAGGTCGTGGCGCGGTATGACAAGATCCATATGTTCGACGTGCAGGTCACCGAGACCGAAACCTTTCGCGAATCCAAAAATTACCGACCCGGCGACAAGGCTGTGATTGCCGAAACCGATTTTGGCAAGGTTGGCATGACCGTCTGCTATGACGTCCGGTTTCCAGCGCTTTACGCAGCATTGGCACAGGCGGGCGCACGTATCCTGACGGTTCCGGCGGCGTTTTCGCCGGTCACGGGTGCCGCGCATTGGGAATCGTTGCTGCGCGCCCGGGCGATTGAGACCGGCTGTTGGGTTCTGGCCCCCGCACAAACTGGCGAACACCCTAAGACCCGCGGCAAGACGCGCTATACCTATGGCCACAGCACGGTTGTCGCCCCTTGGGGCGAGGTCGTCATCGACGCAGGGACCGATCCGGGCATTCACATTTTCGATATGCATGATAGTTCTGTGTCTGAGGCGCGCCGTCGCGTGCCCTCGTTGACTCACGTCCGTCGCTTTGATGGACCCTGATCCAGAACCGGACCATGACTGACGAACACAATGCCCTTGCGGTCACGCTGTTCAGCGAAATCCTGACCGCCGACCAGCTGTTGCGTAATCGGCTTAGCCGGGTGCTGCCCAAGGGTATGGAGATTTCGCATTTCTCGGTGCTTAACCATCTGGTCTTTGTGGGGAACGAGCGTAGCCCGGCACAATTGGCCGATACGTTCCACGTCACGCGTGGCGCGATGACCAACACATTGGCTAAACTGGAATGGGCCGGGTACATCCACATCCGCCCCGACTGGGACGACGCCCGCCGCAAGATGGTCGCCATCAGCCCCGCCGGTCGCAGGGCGCGGGATCAGGCGATTTCCTCGATTGCCCCGCTGATCAACCGCGTGGTCGGAGAGCTGGGGCTGGAGCGCGTCCGCAGCACGCTGCCGGTGCTACGGGATTTGAGGTTGCAGTTGGAGGGGGAATAGGGGTCGGTGCTTAACGACGTCCCTATTAAATTTCGCCGTTCATCACTTTAAACAATTATTCGGTTTGCCCTTGGCTACAACTTCGGCCCAATTGGTGCCTAAAGTGGTTCTTGCATCAATTGCGTTTGCAGCTTCTAGATCGTTTTTCTTGAACATAACGGCAACAACGGCTGCATCTTGCGTACCGCCGATGATTGGTGTCGCAGTAGTGTGCCCGGAATAGGTTCCGGTGTTTCCATACGTGTTTAGAGTTCCGGTCGTGTTGTAGTTGGCCCCGACAATGCGAACATTATTCTCAGAGTCCATCGCCGCGATAAGATACTTGTCGTAACCCAAGCGAATGGTTTCGACCGCAGCCATTCTTGAAACCAGTTTTCTTGCGCCAGTCGAGCCGCAGGCTGGAGCGGCGCTAACATCAATTCGTACGATGTTTTGAGCGAGTCGAGTTGTCGTTGAAGAAGCGCATGCGCCTACAATGGTCACCACTGACAACGTGGCGATTAGATGGAGAAAGTTCATTGGTTGCCCTACTAAGAATCATCGCGAAATATCAACACGATGCAGAGCGTATAAATTGATGTTTGTCAATTTTGATTGCTTTTGACTCGAAAAGGCAATTCCTCTGAGCTTTGGTTAGGATGGGTTAAATCTCCACCCTAAGCCCAGTTTATGTGCTCACCCCGGTTTCACACTCGCCGTCACATAATTGACGCTCAAATCCCGGTCCGAGATCGACCAACTCCACAGGATTGGGTTGAATACAAACCCCTTGCGATCCACCGGCTCCAGCCCGGCCTGACGCAGCAGGTCGAACAGCTCATCGGGTGTGATGAACTTGTTCCACTCATGCGTGCCGCGGGGCAGCCAGCGCATGACGACCTCGGCCCCGAAAATGGCCATCGCGTAGGATTTCGGGTTACGGTTGATGGTGGAACAGATCAGCAATCCGCCCGGTTTCAGCAAGTCTTGCGATGCGGTCAGAAAGCCAAGGGGGTCGGCCACGTGCTCGACCACCTCCATGTTCAGCACCACGTCGAATTGTTCACCTGCAGCGGCCATGTCTTCGGCAGTGGTGTGGCGATAATCGATCTCCAACCCCGATTGTTCAGCATGAATACGTGCGACGGGCAGGTTGCCTTCGGCGGCATCGGCACCCACGACCTCGGCCCCCAGCCGCGCCATCGGTTCGCTGAGCAAGCCGCCGCCGCAGCCGATATCCAGCAAACGCAGGCCCTCGAACGGCTTTGGCGACTTCAAATCGCGATCGAATTCGCCCGCGATCTGCTGTGTGATATAATCCAGCCGACAGGGGTTGAGCATGTGCAGTGGTTTGAATTTTCCATGCGGGTCCCACCATTCCGCAGCCATCGCTTCGAATTTTGCGATCTCAGAAGGGTCAACCGTGTTCGGATGCGCTTGCATTCCTGTCTCCGTATGCTCTTTTACGCTTAAGGACTATATAGGGCCATAATGGACAAGTACCCGGACCAAAAGCGCGCAGTTCAATATCTGTACCCGCCGATCGATCCTTTCGATCAGCGTATGGTCGATGTGGGCGACGGGCACCGTATCTATATGGAACAATGCGGCAATCCCAACGGCATTCCGGTGGTGATTCTGCACGGCGGGCCGGGCGGCGGCTGCAGCCCCGCGATGCGGCGCTATTTTGACCCGGACGTCTACCGGGTGATTCTGTTCGATCAGCGTGGCTGTGGTCGGTCGCGGCCCCACGCGTCGGTCACGGACAACACCACTTGGCATCTGGTGGACGATATCGAACGTCTGCGAACCCTGCTGGATATCGACGACTGGATTGTCTTTGGCGGCAGCTGGGGGGCAACGCTTGCGCTGGTCTATGCGCAGTCCCACCCGGATCGGGTCAATCGCCTGGTGCTGCGCGGTGTGTTCCTTGCGACGCAGGCCGAGTTGGATTGGTTTTACGGCGGCGGCGCGGGCAAGTTCTGGCCGGAGCAATGGGCGAAGTTCACCGCTCTTCTGTCCGACAATGAGCTGAGTGACACCATAGGCGCATTTAACAAGCGCCTGTTCTCGGGTGATCGCGCGACCGAGATCCTGTATGCCCGGGCCTGGTCCAGTTGGGAAAATGCGCTGGCCTCAATCCATTCCCATGGCGCAACCGGGGAAAGCCCCGGCGAATACGCGCGCGCCTTTGCGCGGCTTGAGAATCACTATTTCATCAACCGCGCGTTCCTTGAGCGGGACGGGCAGATTCTGGACCAGATGGACAGAATCGCGCATATCCCCGGTCATATCGTGCAGGGGCGGTATGACATGATCTGCCCGCCTCAGGCCGCGTGGAACCTTGCCCAGCTATGGCCCAATGCCGAGCTGAAGATGGTGCGTCAGGCCGGGCATGCGCTGTCCGAACCCGGAATTAGCGCTGAATTGGTTCGCATCATGGACCGAGTGGCGGAGGGCGCATTATGACCCGTATCGACCGTCGTGCTCTGTTTGCGTCTGGTGCTGCTGCCGCCTTGTTGGCGGCGACGGGCGCTTCGCTGGCGGATACGCCCAAAGTGGGTGGTACGCTGCGCCTGGCCGTGCCGCGCGATGACAGTTTGGAGCAGGTCGCCCGCGGGGCTGTGTTCGACACCCTGACCGAGATTGCACCCGACGGCACCCTTCGCGGAGAGCTTGCGACCGGTTGGCAAACTGATTCCCAAGCCCGCATCTGGAGCTTTGATCTGCGCGAGAACGCTCGTTTTCACGATAGCGCAGTCCTTGATGTAAAGGATGTGATGGCTGTTCTGGGCGATGTCGGGCAGATCGAAGCCTTGTCAGATAACCGCGTGCGTCTGGAATTGGCTCAGGCCAACCCGGGTCTACCCTTCCTTTTGGCCGACAGCAGGTTCGTTATTACGCGCAACGGGCAAGGTGTCACGCCTTTGCAGGCCGCGAATGGCACCGGATGCTATCGTGTTGAACGGGCGGAAGATGATCGCCACTTCCTTGGGCGCCGTGTTTCCGGCCATTACAAGGATGGATCGGCCGGCTGGGCCGAAACCCTGGAGGTTATCGTCATCCCCGATGCACGTGTGCGTACCGAAGCGCTGCGGGAGGGCTTTGTGGATATCGCAGCGCTGCCGCAGGGCGAAGGGTTGAGCCCGCAACGCGGATTGCGCTTTTTCCCGAGCGAATCCGATATGGCGCTGGCCGTTGCCGGGCATGTCGGCATGCCCCGTCAGATCGGAACGGATCGTCCCCTGGATGATGGCCGAATTTCCGAGCGTTGGTGGTTGATTTAAACCCCAAAAACTCGTCTGACTTCTACTTTGTGCAAAAATTTGGTACTGTGTGCGCTGTATTAGCTTAATTGTTTCGAAAATGGGAGAATTCCCATGAGGGTTGAAGGTTTAAAGAATATATCAATATCCATTTTGTCCGTAGCATTGGCGGTTGTTGCGGTGTTTGCCCTGAAATCAGGTAAAGACGTTACCGTAAAAGTCAGCAAAAACGGGACGATAGAGTTGGATGCCCGCGAAGGGCAGTCGCTGACTCAGTTGCTGGATAAGGGTTTTGAGGCCGTAAAGGCGACCCCTGAAGATGATAGAGAGACGACGGCGCGGAAACTGTCCGATATGCGGGCTCTGACCCGCACGCTGAAATCGCACGGCTATTATGCGCTGAACGATTCGGAACTGGTTCACGAGATTAGAGGGCTGGAAAAGGAGGATCCGCTGTCGGCCGGGCTGCGCGACGTTCTGTATGATCTGGAAGGTCCGTTTTCGCTGCCCGGAACACTGCGTGGGGCGGATTCACGGATGTGGCAGGCGATCGCTGATCTGTACGAGGGCATAAAGTCCGAACCGCGTGGTGACAGTCAGCTATTTGCGACGCTTTACACCAATTTCATTCAGCAAGAGACCGTGTTCAGCCCCTTCAAGCACGAGGTAACGGCCGAGGGCGTGTTGTTGCATGACGCAAATGGCGACGAAAAACCGATGGTGTACACCTGCCCCGACAGTTTTTTGAAACCGGGGATCACCGTCCTGATCAAACCGACCGGCGGGTCATCCAATATCATGCGTCAGTTCACGGTGCGGCAAGATCCTGTTTTTCACGCCTGCGCCGCGCGGACACCGTTCGAGTTTTTGTCGGGTTCGGAGATGAAGCTGGGGCTGAACCGGGTGGCCTTTGATCAACTCTTCCCACCGCGGACGGCGAATGCCGAGCAGTTTCAGGGCAGGGGCACTCTTTCGGTGATTATCTACCCGCGCAACACGCAGCCTGCGCTTTTTGCATCTTCGGCGGAATAGGAGCTTTCCATGAAAAAACTTGCTGTTCTGGCTGCCACTATTGCACTTGTGACCGTCGCTCTGTCAGGCGTAGCACATGCTCAGGGACGTCAATGCCTGTTTGACGGCGAGGTCTACGAAGACGGGGATCGCGTTGGCCCCTACCTTTGTGAAAATGGTGAGTGGATTCTCTCAGACTGATATTGTGATTGACCATCCTGCCGCTTGGGCTTGCAATCTTGCAGTCGCTTGGCTATATGGCCGTTAACAGCGGCGTGTCGGGCTTCGGTCCGGGGCACCACCGGAAAAGATCGACGGGCCGCGCGCCCGTTTTTTTGTGCCCGACTGACAGGGTAGAGTACCAAATGACAAATGACCTGATAGCCAAAGCAGCCATCGACCGGCGACTGGCCGAGATCATCACCCCCGTGATCGAGGATCTGGGGTATGAACTTGTGCGTATTCGCCTGATGAGCGGCAAACAAACCACGCTGCAGATCATGGCTGACAAGCCTGATGGCGGTATTGAAGTGGATGATTGCGCCGAGATTTCGAACGCGGTCAGCGCCACGTTGGATGTCGAGGATCCGATCCTTGACGCCTATGCGCTGGAAGTGTCCAGCCCCGGCATCGACCGCCCCCTGACTCGTCTCAAGGATTTTGAGGCGTTCGAAGGGTATGAGGCCAAGATCGAAACCGCCGAACTGATCGACGGACGCCGCCGTTTCAAGGGTGAGCTGGCCGGAATCGAAGGCGACGAGGTTCTGATCAACCTCGCCGAGGGGGACGAGACGATCACCATCGGACTGCAATTCGACTGGCTGAGCGACGCCAAACTGGTCCTGACCGATGACCTGATCAAGGAAATGCTGCGCCAGCGCAAAGACGCCGGTGCCCTGAACGAAAACGCTTTCGACGAGATTGAGACCGAAGGGTCCGAAGAGGAGACGAACTGATGGCAATCACCTCAGCCAACCAGCTGGAGCTGCTGCAGACCGCCGAGGCCGTGGCCCGCGAAAAGATGATCGACCCCGGTCTGGTTGTCGAAGCGATGGAAGAATCGCTCGCCCGTGCTGCCAAGAGCCGTTACGGCGCCGAGATGGACATCCGCGTCAGCATCGATCGCAAGACCGGCAAAGCGACATTCACCCGCGTTCGTACCGTGGTCGAGGATGAAGAGCTGGAAAACTATCAGGCCGAGATGACCGTCGAGCAAGCCAAACAGTATATGGAAACGCCTTCGGTTGGCGACGTCTTCGTTGAAGAAGTGCCGCCAGTTGAAATGGGCCGTATCGCGGCACAATCCGCAAAGCAGGTGATCCTGCAGAAGGTTCGCGAAGCCGAGCGTGACCGTCAGTACGAAGATTTCAAGGATCGTGCTGGCACCATCATCAATGGCGCGGTCAAGCGCGAAGAGTTTGGCAATGTCATCGTCGATCTGGGCGGTGCCGAGGCCGTTCTGCGCCGCAACGACAAGATCGGTCGCGAAAGCTATCGTCCGAATGACCGTGTGCGTGCCTATATAAAGGAAGTGCGACGGGAAGTTCGTGGCCACCAGATCTTCCTGTCGCGTACCGCGCCGGAATTCATGGCCGAGCTGTTCAAGATGGAAGTGCCGGAAATCTACGACAACATTATCGAAGTTAAGGCCGTGGCCCGTGACCCCGGATCGCGCGCCAAGATCGCCGTGATTTCCTATGATGGTTCGATCGATCCCGTTGGTGCTTGCGTTGGTATGCGCGGCAGCCGCGTGCAGGCCGTTGTGAACGAGCTGCAGGGTGAAAAGATCGACATCATTCCGTGGAACGAAGATCAGCCAACCTTCCTGGTGAACGCGCTGCAGCCCGCCGAGGTTTCCAAGGTGGTTCTGGACGAAGAGGCCGGCAAGATCGAGGTTGTGGTTCCCGAAGAACAACTGTCGCTGGCCATTGGTCGCCGCGGTCAGAACGTGCGTCTGGCCAGCCAGCTGACCAATCTGGACATCGACATCATGACAGAGGCCGAAGAATCGGCGCGCCGTCAGAAAGAATTCGAAGCCCGCACCGGCCTGTTCATGGACAGCCTGGATCTGGACGAGTTCTTTGCCCAGTTGCTGGTGTCCGAAGGCTTCACCAACCTCGAAGAGGTGGCCTATGTCGAGATTGACGAACTGCTGGTGATCGACGGTGTTGATGAGGGCACCGCGCAAGAGCTGCAGACCCGTGCTCGTGAACACCTGGAAGCTCAGGCCAAGGCGGCGCTGGACAGTGCGCGCAGCCTGGGTGTTGAGGACAGCCTTATTGAATTCGAAGGCCTGACACCCCAGATGGTAGAGGCTCTGGCAAAGGACGGCGTGAAAACGCTTGAGGATTTTGCCACCTGCGCCGACTGGGAACTGGCGGGCGGCTGGACCACGGTCGATGGCGAGCGCATCAAAGATGACGGTGTGCTTGAGCCTTTTGGCCTGTCGCTGGAAGAGGCGCAAGATCTGGTCATGACCGCGCGCATCATGCTGGGTTGGGTTGATCCCGCCGAGCTGGAACAAGCCGAAGAAGATGGCGAATCAGTAGATGAGGAGGCCGAGGCCTGATCTCAGGCTTCGGGTGGCGCAAATGAGTCGCGGTGGCGTCCATAAGGATCGGTCTGACGGACCTGATCGCAAGTGCATCGCCACGGGCGAGGTTCAACCTAAATATGGGTTGATCCGCTTTGTGACGGGGCCGGATGGTCAGGTTTTTCCGGATGTCGCGGCGAAACTGCCGGGGCGCGGTGTCTATGTTGCGGCGGATCGCGGTGCGTTGGACAAGGCCGTGGGCAAAAAGCTGTTTGCACGCGGTTTCAAGGCGCAAGTCAGCGTGCCTAACGATCTTGCGGATGAAGTTGAGCGTCAGATTGCGCGCCGTGTGATCGAGTTGATGAGCCTTGCGCGCAAATCCGGTGACGCGATCGCCGGTTACGAAAAGGTCAAGACGTGGCTGGACCGGGAAGAGGCCCAGGTACTGATACAAGCCTCTGATGGATCGGGGCGCGGCAAGTCGAAACTGAGCACGCCGCACTTCGGAACATACATCGGCTGGTTGACGGCGGACGAGCTGGGACAGGCATTTGGGCGCCAAACCGTGATTCATGCGGCGCTCGCCTCTGGCGGACTCGCCAAACGTGTTGTAGAGGAAGCGCAGCGCCTGCGTGGCTTGCGCGAAACGGATGACGGCGGCAGGGGCCGCGCGGAAGGGTAAGAAGCTTTATGAGCGATAATGACGGCAAAAAGACATTGGGTCTTCGTGGCGGGGCACGCCCCGGAAATGTGAAACAAAGTTTCAGCCACGGACGTACCAAGAATGTCGTGGTGGAGACCAAACGCAAGCGCGTGGTGGTTCCCAAGCCGGGTGCCGGCAAGCCGGGTGGCGGAGCAACGCCCTCGGGTGATCCGTCGCGCCGCCCTGCCGGGATTTCCGATGCGGAGATGGCCCGCCGGATGAAGGCGCTGCAGGCCGCCAAAGCCCGCGAGGTCGAAGAGGCCGCGGCCCGCGAGGCAGCTGAAAAAGCGCGTGAAGAAGAACGCGCCCGTCGTCGTGCGGAGCAAGAGGCTAAGGAACGCGAACAGCGTGAGGCCGAAGAACGTGCACGTGCCAAGGCCGAAGAAGAAGATCGCAAGCGCAAAGAGGCTGAAATTGCGGCCCAACGCGCTGCTGCTCCGGCTGCACCGGCAGAGCCCAAGGCGGCTGCTCCGCGCAGCCCGGCCAACAAGCCTGCACCGGCTGCAACGCCGCGGAAAAACGATCGCGAGCGTGAACAGCGCGGCAATCGTGGCAAAGGCCGTGATGACAACCGCCGGTCCGGCAAGCTGACACTGGGTCAGGCCACGGGCGGCGAAGGTAATCGTCACCGTTCTATGGCGGCGATGAAGCGCAAGCAGGAGCGGGCGCGTCAGAAAGCAATGGGCGGCACGGTCGAGCGCGAAAAGGTAATCCGCGACGTACAGCTGCCCGAGGCGATCACGGTATCCGAGCTGGCAAACCGTATGGCCGAGCGTGTGGCAGATGTGGTCAAATCGCTCATGAACATGGGTATGATGGTCACGCAGAACCAGACCATTGATGCCGATACCGCCGAGCTGATCATCGAAGAATTCGGTCACAAAGTGACCCGTGTCTCTGATTCGGATGTCGAGGACGTCATCAAAGAGGTCGAAGACGACGACAAAGATCTGAAATCGCGCCCGCCGGTCATCACCATCATGGGTCACGTTGACCACGGCAAAACCTCGCTGCTGGATGCGATCCGCGATGCGCGGGTTGTGGCAGGCGAGGCGGGTGGCATCACTCAGCACATCGGTGCCTATCAGGTGACAACCGATAGCGGCACCACGCTGTCATTCCTGGATACGCCGGGTCACGCGGCCTTTACCTCGATGCGCTCGCGCGGTGCTCAGGTCACGGATATTGTGGTTCTGGTTGTTGCCGCCGATGACGCGGTGATGCCGCAGACGGTCGAAGCGATCAACCACGCGAAAGCGGCCGGAGTGCCGATGATCGTGGCGATCAACAAGGTCGACAAGCCGGGCGCGAACCCGGACAAGGTGCGCACCGATCTGCTGCAGCACGAAGTCATCGTCGAGAAAATGTCGGGTGAGGTTCAGGACGTCGAAGTTTCTGCCATCACCGGTCAGGGTCTGGGCGAGCTGTTGGAAGCCATCGCGCTGCAATCCGAGATTCTGGAGCTGAAAGCCAACCCGAATCGCGCCGCCCAGGGTGCCGTGATCGAGGCGCAGCTGGACGTGGGTCGCGGTCCCGTCGCCACTGTTCTGGTTCAGAACGGCACGCTGCGTCAGGGTGATATCTTCGTTGTGGGTGAGCAGTACGGTAAGGTTCGTGCGCTGATCAACGACAAGGGTGAACGCGTCAAGGAAGCTGGCCCCTCGGTTCCTGTCGAAGTTTTGGGCCTGAACGGCACGCCTGAAGCGGGCGACGTTCTGAACGTGACCGAGACCGAAGCACAGGCTCGCGAGATCGCGGAATACCGCGAACAGGCCGCCAAGGACAAACGTGCCGCCGCTGGCGCCGCAACGACCCTTGAGCAGCTGATGCAGAAGGCCAAGGAAGACGAGAACGTCAACGAACTGCCAATTCTGATGAAAGCAGACGTTCAGGGCTCGGCTGAGGCCATCGTTCAGGCGATGGAAAAGATCGGCAACGACGAGGTGCGCGTGCGCGTGCTGCACTCGGGCGTAGGTGCGATTACCGAAACCGATGTCGGCCTTGCCGAAGCATCCGGTGCGCCGATCCTGGGCTTCAACGTGCGTGCCAATGCGTCGGCGCGGAACACCGCGAACCAGAAGGGCGTGGAAATCCGCTACTATTCAGTGATCTACGACCTGGTCGATGACGTGAAAGCTGCCGCATCGGGCCTGCTGAGCGCCGAGATCCGCGAAAAGTTCATCGGCTACGCCGAGATCCGCGAAGTCTTCAAGGTTACTGGTGTCGGCAAGGTTGCTGGCTGTCTGGTCACCGAAGGCGTGGCGCGTCGTTCCGCAGGCGTCCGCCTGCTGCGCGACAACGTGGTGATCCACGAAGGCACGCTGAAGACGCTCAAGCGCTTCAAGGACGAAGTGGCCGAGGTTCAGTCGGGTCAGGAATGTGGTATGGCGTTCGAGAACTACGACGATATCCGTGCAGGCGACGTGATCGAAATCTTCGAGCGCGAAGAGGTCACCCGCACGCTGGATTGATCCGGTTTTGCAGAAAAACAAATAGCGGCGGCCCCATGGGTCGCCGTTTTTCATTGTAGCGGGCGCTTTTCTACAGCGCGAATGCGGCAAAAGGCAGTGTTGTTGGTCATGAAAAAGCATGAAATCCAGCATTTACATTCTCGCTCAGATTGTTTCAGCCTACTGCCATTGGATCGCGTCAATCTTGTGAGGATCGCGAAGTGTCAAAAATGGTGTTTTCTTTTGTCATCATTGCCTGCGCCGTATTGGCCGTTTTCGGGTTGATCGGCCGGCCTGCAAACACAACTGAGCAGGATCCGGGGCGGGGGCCTTATGAGCATGTCATGCGCATTACGGCCGTGCTTGAATTTGATGGCGAACGTATTGAGGTGGATGATCTAATTGATTGTCGATCTGACTATTCTGGTCCTGCATCAAGAGCAGTTCAGTTGCCGTTTAACATCTCTAGGGCGGAATTGGCATACGGAACGAAAGATGGCGGCCTGATCAAAATCGACATCCCTCCCAAACTGTGCAGCGCTTATTCCGAGGTGTGGGCAGGGATCGACAAAGGGTATGTAGTGCCTGAAGCGTGGATCCCTATCATTGGTTGGTTTGACAACCGCGATCCAAATAAGGCGACCATTGGTGAGCGCTACTGGAGTGAAACGGCCCTCAAAAATCCAAATGGACGGTTGAAAGTCATCAAAGGCTTTAAGGTGCTGGTTCCGGAACAAACGGATGCTTTGATCGGTGAAGCCGAGGAACAAGCTATTGTTCGTGATCTTTGGTTGGGGGCCGAGCGTCATACAACGCGACGAGACTTGGGTGTCAGATCGCTTCCATCCTACATTCGAATTCCGCGCGAGGAATGGTCACAACCGCCTGAGTATTTACGAAACCCAGACCGTCCCGCTGATCCGAGCGGGTTGAGAAATCTATTGGATTCGTTACCTCATGGAGAAGGGCTCATGTTCCTCGGAGATGATATCAACGGGGAAAACAACGAAGCTATTAGTTTTTCGATCAATGATCTAATCACCGGCAGATGGGGAAGAGCAAATTCTATTGGTTACCATGGTATTCCTCAGCGAAATGAGCCGCGTTGGGGAATGTATCTGAGCCAACGTTCCTGGGAACGCGCGCAAACCCAGAAAGAGAGAATTCCCTTTTATGATGATTGGGTGCCTCTCGAATACGATAAAGGCGAACTGGTTCTTCGTACGGACAGACCCGGCCTTCGTTACCATTACAGAGGGTATGGCGACTGGTATCGAGAAACAGACCGTTCGATCAACTTTTTGGGAAAGCCATTCTTTAATGGACCTTATGAGGTCCTGAAGGGCTCTCTAATTTTTGATCTCGAGACAAGGGATTTGTGGGTTCGCACGTAGTGGCAGCCTATGGTTTTACCAAAAACGTCCCCGGATGCATGATGATGTCGAAATGCTGCATGCCCTCCTGCAGTTCAAAAATTACCGAATGCCCACCCTTGCGCAGCAGTTCGGCGTAATCGCGGCTCTGACGAATGAACTCTGGCGTGTCCCGTTCGGCCACGGTCACGTGGTACCGCGGGCCGGGGGCGGGCAGGTGCAGGATGGGGGACTGATCATGTATCTCAACCGGGGTCAGCTGCAGGGGATCGTTTACCGTCGTCAGGCTGATCGGTTCCAGATCATAGACCCCGCTGATCAGGATCACATCGCGCACGCGTAGCCCAGCACGGGCCAGCGCATCAGCCGAGGTCGCCATGACCATGGCCACCAGATGCGCACCAGCACTGTGTCCCGATAGGGTGATCCGCGACGGATCAAAGCCCAAATTGAACGCGTTTTCTGTCAGCCAAAGCAAGGCATCGCGGCATTCGTTGACCATCTGATCCAGCCGCGCATCCGGGGCCAACGTGTAATTCAACGTGGCAAAGGACTGCTCGGCCTCGATCAGTGTGGGGGCCATCATCGCTGATTCGCGCTGGCTGAGCGCTTGCCAATATCCGCCGTGAACAAAGACGTGCAGCGGCGCACCTGATCCTTTCGCGGGAAAGAAATCCAGCACTTGTGTCGGCGATTCGCCATAGGCAAGGTTTTCCCGTACCTCCATCCTTGCCCGGTGCTGCGCGCTGAGTGCGGTATAGCTGTCCAGATAAGGCGTAAGATCGCCACCGATCATCGAGCTGGGAGAGTATTCACGCTCCAGCTCATCCTTAGGGAACCCTCGATACAGCATCGCCTACTCCTGCCCCGCATACATCAATTCGGTGCGCACATCGTAGAGGTCGTGAAAGAAGCGTAAATCCAGGGCCTTGCGCAGAAAGGACACGCCGCTGGATCCACCCGTGCCGGGTTGGTTGCCGATGACACGTTCCACAGCCGTGACATGGTCAAAACGCCAGCGTTGGAACAGGGATTCGACGTCCATCAGCTTTTCGGCTAGCGCATAAAGGTCCCAATACCGGTCCGTGTCGCGGAACACCTGCCCCCATATCTTCACCACGCGGTTGTCGCCGGAATAAGGCTGCGCATAGTCCCGGTTCAGTAAATCATCGGGCACATCGAAACCTTGACGGGACAACATGTGCAGCACCTCGTCATACAGCGACGGTTTTGTCAGCGCGGCATTCAGTAAGCCCATGACCTCGGCGTCATGTTTGTGCACTTTCAGGGTCGAGGCATCTTTGTTGCCCAGAATAAATTCGATCTGACGATAGCCGTAGCTTTGGAAACCCGAAGAACTACCAAGCGCCTCGCGGAAGGTCATATAGTCGGCCGGCGTCATGGTCAGCAACGTCTCCCAAGCCGAGATCAGTTGCCGCTGAATCGCCTTGACCCGGTCGAGGTTCTTCATCGCAGGCCCGAATTCATCCTTTTGCAAGAACCGGCGCACCTCTACCAGTTGGTGGTGCATCAGTTTCAGCCACAACTCGCTGACCTGATGGATGATGATGAACAGCATTTCATCCGGCTGCGCAGGGTCCTGAAACGTTTTTTGCAGGTCCAACAAGGTCTTGAGCTGCAGGAAGTCGCCATAACTTTTGCGATGGGTTTCCGCGAAATCGGTGACCAGAGTTTCCTCGATCCCGCGTTTCAGATACCGGTCCTTGTCGCTCATGTGCTCCTCCAAACGCCCGAGTTCACCCCTGTTTAGGGTCTGATCCCGCGCAATTCCAGAGCGTTAAGTCCAGTCCAGAACAACTTTGCCGGATTGGCCGGATTTCATCGCGTCAAAACCTGCGGCGAAATCGTCGACCTTCATCTGGTGCGTGATGACCCGGCTGACGTCCAGACCGTTCTGCAACATGGCGATCATCTTGTACCAGGTTTCGAACATTTCACGCCCATAAACTCCTTTGATGGTGATGGCCTTGAAGACGATGCGGCTCCAATCCACCGGGGATTTTCCGGGCGGAATACCCAGCAGCGCGATTTTGCCGCCCATCACCAGCGCCTCGACCATCTGGTCCAGTGCGGCTTGCGAACCGGACATCTCCAAGCCAACGTCAAACCCCTGCTGCATACCAAGCTCGGTTATGACGTCTTGCAGGTCTTCCTTGCTGACATCCACGGACCGCACGGTGGGCACGACGTGTTCAGCCAGCTTTAGACGATCCGGGTTAATATCTGTGATCACCACATGCCGCGCGCCTGCATGCCGGGCTACAGCCGCGGCCATGATGCCGATAGGGCCTGCGCCCGTGATCAGAACGTCTTCGCCCAACAGGTCGAAGCTGAGCGCGGTATGAACAGCGTTGCCAAGCGGGTCGAGGATGGCACCGATCTCATCCGGAACATCCTCGGGCAAGGGCACCACGTTGAAGGCAGGAAGTTTAAGGTATTGGGCAAAGGCCCCCTGTTCATTCACACCAATACCTCGCGTGCCGGGGTCCAGATGGAACTTGCCCGCACGGCTCTGGCGGCTGTCGGTTGTGATCAGATGACCTTCGCCGGAACAGCGCTGGCCGATCTCCAGACCGGTGACATTACGCCCGATTTCGACGATCTCACCCGCGAATTCGTGGCCCGTGATCATCGGGATCGGCACAGTGGCCGCAGCCCAGTCATCCCAGTTCCAGATATGGATATCTGTCCCGCAAATGCCGGTCTTTTTGATGCGGATCAGAACCTCGTCCGCGTCGATTTCAGGCACCGGGGCCTGAACCATCCACAGGCCTTCTTCGGGCTTGGATTTTTCTAAAGCTTTCATTGTGTTGGGGCGCATCAGATCACTCCCAATTCTTTGCCGACCTTGCCAAAGGCTGTCAGTGCACGGTCCAATTCATCCCTTGTTAGAGCCGCATTCATCTGTGTTCTGATCCGTGCCTGACCACGTGGGACCACAGGGAAGAAAAAGCCCGAGACATAGACGCCTTCGTCGAACAGGCACGACGCCATATCTTGCGCCAATTGCGCCTCGCCCAGCATCACCGGGATAATTGGATGCTCACCGGGCAGAAGATCAAAGCCCAGCTTCTGAAGCCCCGCGCGCCAGTATTTCGCGTTGCCGAACAGTTGGGCGCGCAGCATGTCGCCCTCTTCGACCAAGCGGATTGCTTCCAATCCGGCGGCGACGATGGAGGGTGGCAGCGAGTTTGAGAACAGATAGGGCCGCGCCCGCTGCCGCAGCAGGTCGATCACTGGTTGCGGCCCGGCGATGTAACCGCCGATAGCCCCCCCAAGTGCCTTGCCCAAGGTTCCAGTCAGAATGTCCACGTCGACGCCGAAGTGATCCGGCGTGCCCGCCCCGTTTGGCCCCATGAAGCCGGTGGCGTGGCAGTCATCCACCATGACGATGGCATCGTATTTGTCCGCCAGCTCGCGAATTTTCGGCAGGTTGGCCAGATAGCCATCCATTGAGAACACGCCATCGGTCGCAATCATGATGTGCCGCGCACCATCCTCGCGCGCCTGTTTCAACCAAGCCTCAAGATCGTTCATGTCATTGTTCATGTACCGATAGCGCTTGGCTTTGCACAACCGCACACCGTCGATGATCGAGGCGTGGTTCAAACTGTCCGAGATGATGGCGTCTTCAGACCCTAACAAAGGCTCAAACAGGCCGCCATTGGCATCGAAACAGGCGGCAAACAGGATCGAATCGTCCTTGTTCAGGAACTTGGCCAAGCGTTGTTCCAACTCACGGTGAATGTCCTGCGTACCGCAGATGAAGCGGACCGAAGCCATGCCGAACCCCTTGGGTTCCATCGCGCCTTTGGCGGCCTCGATCAAAGCAGGATGATCGGCCAGACCTAGATAATTGTTGGCGCACAGGTTGATGACCTTCCGGTCGCCAACCGTAATCTCACCGCCCTGAGGCGAGGTGATCATTCGTTCGCGTTTATACAGACCCTCAGATTCGATCTGCGCGAGGGTGTCCGTGATGTGGGACAGGAATGCATCTGCCATGGCGATCTCCTTGCTCTGAGTCGCGTATCTATCATAACGGATGCGTTTCCCGAATAGAGGAATGACAAAATTACGGAAAAAAATCCGTGAAGGCGGAATTTCGCTGAGATTAGGCGTTTTTGACGATCAGGAAAACGCGCGCTGGCCCATTGGCTACGATTGAATGGGCGATGTCCGCCGAATAGCGCGCCGTATCTCCCTGTTTCAGGTCGCTGATGGCAGATCCCGAAGTCACACGAACCGCGCCTTCCAGCACAGTCAATTGTTCTCTCGCTCCACGGGCATGGGGCCGGCTGTTCAGTGCGCCGTCTTTGTCGAACTGAATGTCGTAGACTTCGTGACCACCTGCTTCCTCGGGCGGTGACAGAATGCGAATCCGGCAGTTATGGCCCATGTTGTCGATGCTGGGCACTTCGGATTTCCTAAGGACTTCGATCTGGTCCGCGCTGTTCGCTTCCTCCAGAAGACCCGCGAAATCCACCTGTAACGCGCGGGTCAGGTTCCACAAGGTCGAGATCGTCGGGCTGCTTTCGCCCCTCTCGATCTGGCTGACCATGGATCGGGATACACCGCTGAGGTTTGCCACTGCTTCAAGCGACAGGCCCTTGGCGCGGCGGGCCTCTTTCAGGCGGGCAGGCAGGCGTGTCAGGATATCATCTGGGTTTTCCGTCATGACGGAATCTCATGCGCGTTTGTCCGTCATATGTCAATTCTGCTTGTGACGGTACGTTCCATAGGACAGCCTGATGCCGCAGATGCATAGTTCCGTCAAATTCCGGAGGAGTAGAGACATGAAAGACATCGTGATTCTTGATGGTGCCCGCACGGCGATCGGCACCTTTGGCGGGGCATTGGCCTCAACCGCGCCGATTGATCTTGCGACCGTGGTGACGGAAGCGGCAATGGAACGTTCAGGGGTCGAGCCGACCCAGATCGGCAGCGTTGTTTTTGGCCATGTGATCAACACCGAGCCACGCGATATGTACCTGTCGCGGGCAGCTGCAAAACAAGCGGGCATTCCGAACGAAACACCTGCGATGAATGTGAACCGCCTGTGCGGGTCGGGGGCGCAGGCGATTGTGTCGGCGGTACAATCACTGATGTTGGGTGATGCAGAGTTTGCTGTGGCCGGAGGAGCCGAAAGCATGTCGCGCAGCCCGTTTATCGTCCCGCAGGCGCGCTGGGGTGCGAAGATGGGGGATGTGAAATCTCTGGACATGATGTTGGGCGCACTCAACTGTCCTTTTGGAACCGGGCATATGGGTGTGACGGCCGAAAATGTAGCGGATGAGCATCAAGTCACCCGTGAGCAAATGGACGAATTTGCGCTGACCAGCCAGGCGCGGGCTGCTGCCGCGATTGGGGCTGGCTATTTTGAAAGCCAGATCGCGCCTGTTCAGGTTAAAGTCAAACGCGATATGGTCGATTTCACGGTCGACGAACACCCCAAGCAGACCTCGGCCGAAGCGCTGGCAGGACTGCGTCCGGCGTTCAAGAAGGACGGCCGGGTGACGGCTGGGAACGCGTCCGGCATCAATGACGGTGCCGTCGCGATGGTTCTGGCTACGGCAGAAGCTGCTGAGAAAGCGGGTCTGAAACCCAAGGCGCGCATTCTGGGATATGGTCACGCTGGTGTTCGCCCCGAGGTCATGGGGATCGGACCGGTTCCGGCCGTGCTGAACCTGTTGGCGCGCACGGGCCTATCGATCGAGGATTTTGACGTGATCGAAAGCAACGAAGCCTTCGCGTCGCAAGCCTTGGCCGTAAACAAAGAACTGGGGCTGGATGCCGCCAAGGTGAATCCAAACGGGGGGGCAATTGCTTTGGGGCACCCGGTGGGCGCTACAGGCGCGATCATCACCCTTAAGGCGTTGTATGAACTGGAGCGCATCGGCGGATCCAAGGGCCTGGTCACCATGTGCATTGGCGGCGGACAGGGCATCGCCATTGCCTTCGAGCGGATCTGATCCGGATCGGGCAGAGGGGGGCTGTCTGCCCCCCATCGCGCTTGCGCGATTCCCCCCGAGGATATTTTTGGCCAGATGAAGCTGGCGGATTTGCCTTAGGTGAAGGCTGTCAGGATCAGGACAATTACGGCGCCGGCAGCGGCGCCGATGGTTGCTGGAAGAATGGCCGCCGATAGGCCTTTGTTCTGAGTGTCGTCCTTTTGCGTCTGCGCGATCAGCGCATTTTCCACCAAAGCGGGCAGGCGCGGGCCGAAGCGGGCCAGCACCATGGCGGTTTTGCCAAAATCCCGTAGTGCTGCGCGGGGGCCGATGGATTGCTTGATGTAATCTTCGACAACCGGGCGGGCGACTTCCCAGATGTTGATGCGTGAGTCCAGTGACCGCGCCACACCTTCGACAACCACCATTGTCCGTTGCAGCAGGATCAGTTCCGTGCGGGTTTCCATGCCGAACCGTTCAGTCACCTCGAACAGGTAATTCAGTAGGCGTCCCATCGAAATATGAGTGGCATCCATGCCAAAGATCGGCTCTCCGACCGCGCGCAGGGCGCGGGCAAACTCGTCGACGTCCCTGTCCGCAGGGACATAGCCAGCTTCGAAATGCACTTCGGCCACGCGCTTGTAGTCGCGGCGGATAAAGCCAAAAAGGATCTCGGCATAGACCCGGCGGGTATATTCGTCGATATGACCCATGATGCCATAGTCGTAGGCAATGATGTCCCCATTGGCCGCGACCTTCAGGTTGCCCTGATGCATGTCAGCGTGGAAAAAACCGTCACGCAATGCGTGCAGCAGGAACAGGCGCAGCACGCGTTCCGCCAGATCGCCGCGGTCGTGCCCCGCAGCATCCAGCGCGGCGTTGTCGCCCAGCGGAACGCCGTCGGCCCAGCTGAGCGTCATCACGCGGCGGGCGGACAGGGACCAGACGACCGGCGGCAGCCAAAAGCCTGTGTCGTTCTTGGTGTTGGCCGCATATTCCGACGCGGCAGCGCTTTCCAGCCGCAGGTCGAGTTCACCGCGTACCACGCCGTCGAAATGTTCGATCACCTCCATAGGGCGCAAGCGGCGCGCGCCGGGAGCGAATAGCTGTACGATGCGGGCGGCGAAATAAAACGCGTCAACGTCTTTGCGGAAAGCGCGTTCAATGTTTGGGCGCAGAACTTTGACCGCCACGTCTTCGCCGGTGCTAACCAGTTTAGCCTTGTGGACCTGAGCAATCGAGGCCGCGGCGATGGGTTCACTGAACTCGCTGAACATTTCGGAAACCGGCTGGCCCAGTTCCTTTTCAACCTCGGCCATGGCCTCGGCTTTGGAGAATGGGGGAAGCTTGTCCTGCAGCACGCGCAATTGTTCGGCCAACTCATCCCCGACCACATCGGGACGGGTCGATAGTACCTGACCAAACTTGATGTATGCCGGTCCAAGCGCCGTCAGCGCCCTTGTGGCGGGGGGCATGTCAGGATCGCCTTTGTAACCCAGCCATTGGAATGGCTTGCCCAAGGCATGCGCCAGAAACCGCAGTGCGCGCGGAGCCTCGAACGCGTCCAGCACAACGTTCATGGCGCCTGTGCGCTCAAGAGTGGCGCCTGTGCGGATCAGGCGAATGATGTTGTGTGGTCCGCGCATCAGATTTTCCAGCCGGAATGCAGCGCGGCGATGCCCATGCTCAGGTTGCGGTACTTGGCGTTTTCAAATCCGGCCGCGCGGACCATGCCCAGAAACGTTTCCTGATCCGGAAAATTCCGGATCGATTCGACCAAGTATTGATAGCTGTCGTAGTCATTGGCGATGAGTTTCCCCATGCGTGGGATGACGTTAAAGCTATAGAGGTCATAGAGCTTTTGCAGCCCGTCGTTTGGCAACTGACTGAATTCCAGCACCATCAGGCGGCCGCCGGGTTTCAACACACGGAATGCTTCGTTCAGGGCCTCTTGCGGGCGGGTCACGTTCCGGATGCCAAACGAGATGGTGTAGACGTCGAATGTGTTGTCGTCGAAGGGCAGAGCCATCGCGTCGCCGACCACCCAGTTCAGGCTGTCGGCCATCTGGTCGGCCTCGGCCCGCTGTCGGCCTTCGACCAGCATCGGTTCGGTCAGATCCAGAACAGTGGCATGGCCATAGCCCGCGCGTTTCAAAAAACGGAACGAGATATCTCCGGTGCCACCTGCGACATCCAGCAGGCTCTGGCCTGGGCGCGGCGCAAGCCAGTCCATCATCGCGTCTTTCCAGACCCGGTGAATGCCCATCGACATGACATCGTTCATCACGTCATATTTTGAGGCGACGGAGTTGAACACGCCCTGCACACGCCCGGCCTTTTCAGCCTCACGTACGGTTTCGAACCCAAAATGAGTGGTCTTGTCGCTGTTGTCGGACATTAGCCTTGCCGTTTTTCGAATTTCGCCTCTGTTATAGGGCTCTGGAACCGGGGCACAATGCGGCCCTTTGGAAAAGGAGCCGTGTAATGCCGGAATTGCCCGAGGTCGAGACAGTAAGACGCGGCCTGAGCCCAGCGATGGAAGGCGTGGTGATCGACCGGGCAGATGTGAATCGCCCCGATCTGCGCTGGCCTTTCCCTGAACGGATGGCCGAGCGGTTGACCGGGCAGACGGTTCAACAATTGCGCCGACGGTCGAAATACATTCTTGCCGATCTCAGCAGCAGCGAGACTTTACTAATTCATCTGGGTATGTCGGGTCGGATGACTGTATCTGGTGACCCGCTGGGGCAATTCGTGCACGATCATCCGATGCCCGCGAAACATGACCACGTGGTCTTTAACATGGCCAATGGCGCGCGTGTCACGTTCAACGACCCGCGCCGGTTTGGTGCGATGGACCTGTTGCAGACAGCAACTGCGCACGATCACAAGCTGCTGTCTGTCCTCGGGCCGGAACCTTTGGGCAATGATTTTCACGAACAACATCTGATCGATGCGCTTCGGGGAAAGAACACCCCGATCAAATCTGCACTTTTGGATCAGGGAATCGTTGCCGGACTGGGTAATATCTACGTCTGCGAGGCGCTTTATCGCGGTCGTGTGTCGCCACGTCGCAAAGCCGGTCAAATTTCTGCGACCCGAGTCGCAGCACTTGTTCCGATCATCCGGAAGGTATTGCAAGACGCCATCGAAGCAGGTGGATCTTCCCTACGTGATTTCCGTCAAGCCGATGGAGAACTTGGATATTTTCAGCACAGCTTTGACGTCTATGGGCGAGAGGGCGAACCCTGCCGGACCGAAGGTTGTGGTACCCCGATCAAAAGAATCACCCAGTCCGGTCGCTCATCCTTCTACTGTGCGCAATGCCAAAGATAGCTTGATCCAGCGAATTCGCGTGGTAAGGAATCGTACCTGAACGGAACAACCGGAAGCTCTCACCTCATGGCTTTTGAGACGATCATCGTCGAAATCGAAGACCACGTCGCCCTTATCAAGCTCGACAGGCCCGATGCGCTGAATGCGCTGAACTCACAGCTGGCGCAGGAATTGTGCTCGGCATTGGAAGATGCGGATAGCAACGACAAAGTGCGCTGCATCGTCATCACCGGGTCGGACAAGGCGTTCGCGGCAGGCGCGGACATCAAGGAAATGTCCGAGATGAGCTTTGTGGATGTCTACAGCTCGAACCTGTTTGGCGCTCTGAACGACCGCGTGTGCGCGATCCGCAAGCCAATCATAGCAGCCGTTGCGGGCTATGCGTTGGGCGGCGGGTGCGAACTTGCGATGTTGTGCGATTTCATCATCGCAGCGGACACTGCCAAGTTTGGCCAGCCCGAGATCAATCTTGGCGTCATTGCCGGGCTTGGGGGCAGCCAGCGTCTGACGCGGTTTGTTGGCAAGTCCAAATCCATGGACATGAACCTGACCGGCCGTTTCATGGATGCAGATGAAGCTGAACGCGCCGGCCTTGTCAGCCGCGTTGTCCCCGCCAAGAAACTGATGGATGAGGCGATGGGCGCAGCCCAGAAGATCGCCGAAAAATCGCAGCTGACCGCTATGGCGGCCAAGGAATCGGTGAATCGCAGCTATGAGCTGCCGCTGAGCGAAGGCATGCTATTTGAACGCCGTGTGTTCCATTCGATGTTCGCGACCGAAGATCAGAAAGAAGGCATGGCCGCGTTCCTGGAAAAACGCGCTGCGCAATTCCGCGACAAGTAAGTGGTGCGCTGATCAAATCGAAACCGGCGGGCCTTTGCCCGCCTTTTTCATACCTGCAATGCGCATCAAAAGAATCGGCTTGGCAAACCTGGCCAACTTGGGTAGTACCCGCTGCTATACATGCGCGTGCGGCCCGCTTGGCCCGACTCACACTCGTGATTTCTGATCCGGTGCGGATATTCCGCGACGCGCAACCCTAGATAACGTACCGAACCAAAGGTCGGAGATACACATGGCTAATTCGCCCCAAGCAAAAAAACGCGCTCGTCAGAACGAGAGCCGTTTCGCAATCAACAAAGCACGTCGTTCGCGCATCCGCACCTACCTGCGTAAAGTAGAAGAAGCGATCACATCCGGCGACAAGGACGCTGCAACCGCAGCTCTGCGCGCAGCTCAGCCTGAATTGATGCGCGGCGTCACAAAAGGCGTTTTCCACAAGAACACCGTGTCGCGTAAAATGTCGCGTCTGTCGGCTCGTGTAAAAGCACTGGGCTAAGGCCTGGGTTGACCTGAGGTCAATCAAACAAGGTGAAATGAAAAAAAAGCGCCGCGTCCTGCGGCGCTTTTTTTTTGCTGTTGCCGGAAAGCCGCGCCTTCACAAACCCGAGAGATTCTTTCGGCGAAAGATACGAGTCAATATCAGAGTTTCGTTGCCGGATGCCTTGGCCTCTTGCTACCACTGTTACAGCGATTCACTCGCTTGGGGGGACAGGCTGTTCCATCGACCAAACTGACGGGCATCAGTACGGTCAGGAACGAATGTTGGCAACTGGTTTGCTAATCTGCTGCGGTCCTTGGGTCACCAGGGAACCAAGCCCTGTCGAATATGAGATTGCGTTGCGCAACCCTGTTTTCAGGGCGTTCCGGGTATGGAGCGCTGGCAAATAAGGATGTGCGGACTTTCTAATACACTCTCGTCAAACTTCTGCGGTTTGGCGAAGGGTATCCGTGCGCGTGTGATTGTTTAATCCGGGTAACCGGAAAATAGCAATAAGGCCGACAGGCCAATAAAGAATGGGATGCGTGAGGCGTTTAATGACACAAGAGAAATGGGGACTACTACGTAACAAGTTGCTCAAGGCCATCGGGAAAAACAACTACACGACCTGGATCGAACCTCTTGAATTCCAAGAGTTGCAGGACGGTGTAGCGGTGTTTTCCGTGCCGACAAATTTCATGGGCAACTATGTCAGTCAGAACTTTGCGGATCTCATTCTGTATGAGATGAACACCGCAGGGGAAAAAGTTCAACGACTGGCCTTTCGCGTCGCTGCCAACTCATCGGCGCGCCCTAAGGCAGAGGCCGAATCCGAGCCGAAAGTTGTGCGGGATGCACCTGTTGTGACGAAGATGGAATCCGCGAATGGCGCGTTTGAATCCTTGCAGGCCGCGCCGCTGGATTCCCGCTTTACCTTCGACAGTTTTGTCGTTGGCAAACCCAATGAACTGGCCCATGCCGCGGCGCGTCGTGTGTCAGAAGGTGGTCCTGTGACCTTCAACCCGCTGGTTCTTTACGGTGGCGTTGGTCTGGGTAAAACGCACTTGATGCACGCCATTGCATGGGAGCTGAAAACAAAGCACCCCGAGTTGAACGTGCTCTATTTGTCGGCGGAACAGTTCATGTACCGTTTTGTGCAGGCCCTGCGTGAACGTCGGATGATGGACTTCAAACATCTGTTCCGGTCGGTTGATGTGTTGATGGTGGACGATGTGCAGTTCATCGCCGGCAAAGATTCGACACAGGAAGAGTTCTTCCACACATTCAATGCACTGGTGGACCAGAACAAGCAGATCATCATCTCGGCCGACCGCGCCCCGGGTGAAATCAAGGACCTTGAGGATCGGGTGAAGTCCCGTCTGCAATGTGGTCTGGTGGTCGATCTGCACCCAACCGACTATGAACTGCGTCTGGGCATCTTGCAAAACAAGGTGCAGCAGTACAGCAGCACATATCCCGACCTGACAATTGCCGATGGCGTCCTGGAATTCCTGGCGCACCGGATCTCGACCAATGTTCGCGTGCTGGAAGGTGCCCTGACCCGTCTGTTCGCTTTTGCCTCGTTGGTGGGTCGTGAGATCGACATGGAGCTGACGCAGGACTGTCTGGCCGATGTGCTGCGCGCATCCGAGCGCAAGATCACCGTCGAAGAGATTCAGCGCAAGGTTTCGGACTATTACAACATCCGTCTGTCCGACATCATTGGACCCAAACGCCTGCGGTCTTATGCCCGCCCGCGTCAGGTGGCGATGTATCTGTGCAAGCGACTGACCAGCCGGTCCTTGCCGGAAATCGGCCGCCGGTTCGGAGGACGTGACCACACGACGGTCATGCACGGCGTAAAACGCATCGAAGAGCTGAAAACCACGGATGGCCAGATCGCCGAAGATGTGGAAATGCTGCGGCGCGCGCTGGAAGCCTGAGCTCCTACTCATATCACTTGAGAAACGCCCCGGACTCTCACGCCCGGGGCGTTTTCTTGTGCGCTATTTTCCACGGTTGGAAATGAACTGTGCTTGCTGGGCCACGCGCCCCTTGACGCTTTGGGCAATCCGACCGAGAAATCCATAAAAAATCCTTGTGCCTCAGGGCGGAACCGCTAACGTGCCAGTCCCGCCCATTTCGGCACGCAAGTCAGAGGAATTAAGGGTATGAAGATCAGCATCGAACGCGGCACCCTTCTCAAGGCCGTTTCCCAGGCCCAATCTGTTGTCGAACGTCGCAACACCATTCCCATACTTGCCAACGTTTTGATCGAAGCCGAGGGCGATCAGGCGATGTTCCGGGCGACCGATCTGGATATCGAAGTTGTCGACAAGGCGCCTGCGCAGGTCGAAAAAGCCGGGGCTACAACGGTCGCCGCAACGACGTTGCATGAGATCGTGCGCAAGCTTCCGGATGGAGCGTTAGTGACACTGACCGCTGACAGCGCCGCAGGTCGTCTGACGGTTGAAGCAGGCCGGTCGAATTTCTCATTGGCGACGCTGCCGAAGGAAGACTTCCCTGTGATGGCGTCTTCGGAATACCAATCGAACTTTACGGCCTCGGCAGCCTTGCTGCGCCGGTTGTTCGATAAGTCGAAATTTGCCATCTCGACCGAAGAGACGCGTTACTATCTGAACGGCGTCTATATGCATGTGGCCGACGGGTCCGAAGGCGGCAAGGTGCTGCGTTGTGTGGCTACCGATGGCCACCGACTGGCACGCATCGACGCGGATCTGCCGGATGGCGCTGCAGACATGCCCGGCGTGATTGTGCCGCGCAAAACCGTAGGCGAAATGCGCAAGCTGCTGGACGACGATGAGATGGATATCGCCGTGTCAGTCAGTGAAACGAAGGTGCGCTTTGCAACACCGGACATCACGCTGACTTCAAAAGTGATCGACGGGACGTTTCCGGATTACACACGTGTGATTCCGCAGGGCAACACGCGCCAGCTGGAAGTTGATGCGGCCGAGTTCGCAAAGGCCGTTGACAGGGTTGCAACCGTGTCCTCTGAACGGTCTCGTGCGGTAAAGCTGCAGCTGGATACCGACAAACTGGTACTTTCCGTCAACGCCCCGGATAGCGGCGCGGCCGAGGAAGAACTGGCCGTGGCCTATGGCGACGAGCGGCTGGAGATCGGATTCAACGCCAAGTACCTGCTGGAAATCGCCTCTCAGGTGGATCGTGAGAACGCTGTGTTCCTGTTCAATTCAGCGGCTGATCCGACCCTGATGCGCGAAGGCAATGATCTGAGCGCGGTATACGTCGTCATGCCGATGCGCGTCTGATCGCACGGACGTGCGATGCCTCCGGCGGGAGTATTTTTGAAAAGATGAAGGGAGGGGTCATGGGTTTGGCCCTGACCGAGCTTACCGTCTCGCATTTTCGGTCCCACAAGCTGGCGCGACTATCTTTGGATGGTCGGCCTGTTGCGATTCACGGACCGAACGGGGCGGGCAAGACCAACATCCTGGAAGCGGTGTCCTTGTTTTCCCCCGGCCGCGGAATGCGGCGGGCCAGCGCGGCCGAGATGACCCGACGCCCCGAGGCGCTGGGTTGGAAACTGTCCGGGTTGCTGCAGGCGCAGGGGCGGCACTACGAGATTGAAACCTGGTCCGAGGGCGGTGTCGCGCGGCAGGTCCGCATTGATGGCAAGGCGTCCAGCCAGATTGATCTGGGCAAGCTGGCGCGGATTGTCTGGCTGATCCCGTCGATGGACCGGATTTGGATCGAGGGGGCCGAAGGACGTCGGCGTTTTCTGGACCGGATCGCGCTGAGTTTCGACCCGGCCCATGCTGAGGCGTCTTTAATTTACGAAAAATCCATGCGCGAAAGGAATCGCTTGCTGAAAGAGCAGGTGCGGGATGCGCATTGGTATGCCGCACTTGAGGCGCAGATGGCGGAGACGGGGTATCGTATCCATGCGGCGCGGCTTTTGGCGCTGGACCATCTGCGCGCGGCGCAGGATCAGGCGGAAACCGCGTTTCCATCGGCGGAATTGGAGCTGGTACAGACCGAAGGTGCGATGCCGGAAACGGAAGCGGATCTGCGCGAAGCGCTAAGTGAAAGCCGGTTCCGGGATCTGGCGGCCGGGCGGACGCTGGTGGGGCCGCATCGGTCGGACGTGTACGGGGTGTTCGCTGCCAAGGGCGTTCCAGCCAAGGATTGTTCTACCGGTGAGCAGAAGGCCTTGTTGGTCTCATTGATCCTGTCGAACGCACGGGCCTTGGCGAGTATGATCGGCGCGCCCCCGATCGTATTGTTGGACGAGGTGGCGGCGCATTTGGACGCGGATCGGCGCGCGGCGCTGTATGATGAGATTTGTGCGCTGGGTGCTCAGGCCTGGATGACGGGCACCGGGCCTGAGCTGTTTGCGGAACTGGGCGACCGGGCCCAATCATTGATCGTGAGTGATGGCTCTGAGGGCTCGGTCGTGTCCGCTTAGGCCGGCTCGCCGACCTTACGTTCCCACAGGAAGCCGCGCATGACTTCGTCGACCGGGGTTTTTGCCATGTGGTTCACGTAGTTCGACATGGTTTTTTGCGCCAGGCCGAGAACCACATCCAAAACTGCGCGGTGCGAGTAGCCCGCATCAAAGAACGCCTGCAGCTGTGCGTCGGCCGGGTTGCCTCGGGTTTCCATCATTTGCAGGGTGAAGGTGCGCAGTGCTTCAAGCTTGGCCGAAGGCAGCGGGGTTTCATTACGCAGGGCTTCGGTGATATCGTCCGAAACCTTCATCATCTTGGCGATGCCGGTATGTGCGGGCACGCAATAGTGACATTCGTTTTCCACGTTGATGGTCTGCCAGACGACAGTTTTTTCGTCATTGTCGAACTCGGTCTGCATGAACAGGCCGTGCAGAACCTGATAGCCTTCCAGGTGCTGGGGGCTTTCGGCCATGACCTTGTGCAGGCCGGGCAGGCGGCCAAAAGCGGCCTGCGATTTTTCCAGCAGCGGTTTGGACCCTTCGGGGGCGGATTCGAGATCATGTGACGGGAAGTTGGCCATGTCGGAACTCCTTTTCTGGCGCGTTCAGGCAGAAATAGTCTTTCTTGAGTGATCACTCAAGTATATATTTGAGCAATCGTTCAAGAATTGGTGAAGTCGATGCCTCGCAAACCCGAATATGACCGTGATGACCTGATTGCCCGGGCCAGGGATATCTTCTGGCGTCAGGGTTGGGCTGGTACATCCCTGAAAGACCTTGAGCGCGAATTGAAGTTGAAACCCGGCAGTTTCTACGCGGCATTCGGGTCCAAGGACGCGCTTTACGGGCTGGCGTTGAACCGCTACGCGCAAGAGGGTGTCGCACGGCTGAGGGCATTGGCTGATCGGCTGGGTCCGCTCGAAACTTTAAAGGCGCAGCCGCGTTTGGTTATCGAGGCAAGCGGAGCGCCCGCGAAGGCCTGTATGTTGGCCAAGACCTACGCAGAACTGCAGGCTAAGGATCACGAGCTCGCCGGTCGGGCGGGTGTTCTTATGTCCGAGATGAAGGCTTGCTTTGCAGATCTGTTCCGTCAGGCGCAAGACGCTGGGGATATTGCCCCAAACTACGATCCGAACCGGCTGGCGACGCGTTATCAATCTGACCTTTTGGGGCTGCGTTTGTCAGCCGAGCGAAGTGATGTCGACGCCAATGAAATCGCAGCGGATATAGCGGCCGATATCGACCGTTTGTAGGGATTCGGCAGTCAGCTGCCGAAAGAAACTAAATCACGCAAGGCCGACACAAAATGTTGGGGTAGCGCGTGACAATCCCCCCCAGAAAACGTATAAGTTACCAAAATAATATAGGTACTGACGGCATGTCCGAAGACGCACAGGCACCCCAGGAATACGGTGCAGATTCCATCAAAGTTCTCAAAGGGTTAGAGGCAGTTCGAAAGCGCCCCGGCATGTATATCGGGGATACGGACGATGGCTCGGGTCTGCACCATATGGTGTATGAGGTCGTTGACAATGGGATTGACGAAGCGCTGGCCGGTCACGCCGACCATGTAACCGTCAAAATCCACGCGGATTCCAGCGTCTCGGTCAGCGACAACGGTCGCGGAATTCCTGTCGATATTCACCCCGAAGAAGGTGTGTCCGCCGCCGAAGTGATCATGACCCAGCTGCATGCCGGCGGCAAGTTCGACAGCAATTCCTACAAGGTGTCCGGCGGTCTGCACGGGGTGGGCGTTTCAGTAGTGAACGCATTGTCCAACTGGCTTGAGTTACGCGTCTGGCGCAAAGGTAAGGAACACGTTGCACGGTTTGAAGGTGGTGAGACGGTCGAGCATCTGAAAGTTGTCGCTGAATGCGGCGACCGGACCGGAACCGAGGTGCGGTTTCTGGCGTCGTTAGACACGTTCTCAAACCTGGAATATTCATTCGAGACGCTGGAAAAGCGTCTGCGCGAACTGGCCTTCCTGAACTCGGGCGTGCGGATCATTCTGATTGATGAACGCCCGGCAGAACGGTTAGAGACCGAGTTGTTTTACGAAGGCGGCGTCAAGGAATTTGTCAAATACCTCGACCGCTCCAAGACGTCTGCGATGCCCGAACCGATCTATATCAAGGGTGAGCGCGACGATATCGGTGTCGAAATCGCCATGTGGTGGAATGACAGCTATCACGAGACAGTTCTGCCCTTCACCAACAACATCCCACAGCGCGATGGCGGAACCCATATTGCCGGTTTCCGCGGTGCGCTGACCCGGACCATCAACAATTACGCCCAGACCAGCGGGATTGCAAAAAGGGAAAAGATCAACTTTACCGGCGACGATGCGCGCGAGGGTCTGACCTGTGTGCTGTCGGTCAAAGTGCCCGATCCGAAGTTCTCGTCCCAGACCAAGGACAAGCTGGTGTCGTCCGAAGTGCGCCCTGCGGTCGAAGGTCTGATGAACGAAAAGCTGGCTGAATGGTTCGAAGAAAATCCGAACGTGGCCAAGATTATCGTCGGTAAGATTATCGAGGCCGCTCTGGCCCGTGAAGCCGCTCGCAAGGCGCGCGAGCTGACCCGGCGCAAAACAGCAATGGATGTGAATTTTCTGGCCGGCAAGCTCAAGGATTGTTCGGAAAAGGACCCGACCAAAACCGAAGTCTTCCTGGTTGAGGGTGATTCCGCAGGCGGATCAGCGCAAACGGGCCGCGATCGGCAAACTCAGGCGATCTTGCCTCTCAAGGGTAAAATCCTGAACGTCGAGCGGGCACGGTTTGACCGGATGTTATCATCTCAGGAAATCGGTAACCTCGTCATGGCGCTGGGCACCGGGATCGGGCGAGACGAGTTCAATATCGAGAAACTGCGCTATCATAAAATCGTCATTATGACCGATGCGGACGTCGACGGTGCGCATATCCGGACATTGTTGTTGACGTTCTTCTACCGGCAGATGCCTAAGCTGATTGAGGGCGGTTACCTCTACATCGCCCAACCACCGCTTTACAAAGTGGCGCGCGGCAAATCCGAAGTGTACCTGAAGGATCAGGCGGCGATGGATGAATACCTGGTCAATCAGGGTGTCGAAGGGGCGGTGCTGAAGCTCGGTTCTGGCGAAGAGATCCTGGGTCAAGATCTGACTCGTATTGTCGACGAAGCGCGTCAGTTGAAGCGCGTTTTGGACGCCTTCCCAACCCATTACCCACGTCACATCTTGGAACAGGCCGCCGTTGCAGGTGCCTTTGTGCCGGGCGCGGTCGATGCGGATTTGCAGGGCGTTGCAGACAAGGTTGCCGCCCGTCTGGACCTGATTGCGCTGGAATACGAACGCGGCTGGCAGGGCCGGATCACACAGGATCACGGCATCCGTCTTGCCCGTATTTTGCGCGGTGTCGAAGAGGTGCGTACTCTGGACGGCCCGATGCTGCGTTCGGGTGAGGCCCGTAAGACCGGCAGCTTCACGCAAAGTCTGCAAGAGATCTACAACACCCCGGCAACGCTGGTCCGTCGCGATCGGTCACAGGCAATTCACGGCCCGCTGGATCTGCTGCGTGCCATTCTGGAAGAAGGTGAAAAGGGATTGTCGCTGCAACGCTACAAAGGTCTGGGTGAGATGAACCCGGATCAGCTCTGGGAAACGACGCTGGACCCGGACGCACGTACGCTTTTGCAGGTGCGGGTGGACGACATGGTCGAAGCGGATGATCTGTTCACCAAGCTTATGGGCGACGTGGTGGAACCTCGCCGCGAATTCATCCAGAAAAATGCCCTGAATGTGGAAAACCTGGATTTCTAGGCTTATGTAGGTGTGCCCATAATATTGAATTTTGCGCATAACTTTGCATTACTTGCCCAAAGTTTTGCGCAAAACCCAACCATAAGTCGAACCCAATTTTAAGAACAGCCGTCAAAAGGTAGTCTGACTATGGGTCATGCAGTTTTCGCGGAGTCGGTCAATATAACTCGGAAGCCTACGGTCTTTTCTGGAACTGATTTATTTGGTCTAAAATAGGTAGTTGGGTTGGAGGCAGTCGTTCCCGGCATAAACCGCAGAAACCAGGCTATCGAAGGTGCTCATTCACGAGCTGGAGGACCAGACCCGTCATACCACAGCCAACCCAAGTTTCGGCCATGCGCAACAAAAGCAGGCTTTGCAAAGTTCAGTGAATAAGCCCACAGTGGTCTTCTCAAATGAATGGCACTATTGCGCGGCTACTCTAAAGCAGATTTTCGAGTATTGTGTTCAATCAAGGCGTGTGGGAGAGTTTCGCCGACGTTCGACGGGACAAAAACTAGAGAACGCTACCTTTGAAAATTTTAAAACGCCTAACTAAAAAAAGTTACAGCAGTAATACAAATGCCGATCACACTTTCGCGATTCTCTGAAGAAGACTGTTATTTTGGAAATTCTTGGCAAGTTACAGATGAAGATGAGCTGGCACGCCAAATCGGTGTCATAGCGCTCGGTTACTCTCATCACGTGCTCAAAATACTTCAAGGGACTGGCGTCGTTGACGCTGATTATCCTGCTGACGGAGTGGCTTCTGCAATAGAACTACTAACTGTTAGTGGAGAAGATTCTTCGCACCGAGATGGCTGGATGTTTCAGGCAATGTCATGGATTGCTGCCATTCGCGCAAATCCCACGGCAAAATTGGCGGCTCCTCACATGCAGCATGCTGACAAAGGCTTTGATGGGCTGCAAGTCGAGATTGATGACGAAACTCGTCGAGTGAAATGTGCGGTCATAAGCCCCGGAAATTGTGGGCGCAAAGCTGTGGAAGCGATAGTCAATACTCTTCCACATTCTGATGTTTTAAAATGGCGATTGGGTAGCAAGGAGGCCAAGCGTCATCTGCGTGTAGCCCAAAAATATCAAACGGTTGAACGCCCCTACGAGCGAATAGAACTCGACTGTACCGAAGCAGACATAATCCTCGCGGATGAACGTGGAAATCCGATTGGTCGCCCGCATGTATGTGCTGCCATTGATTGCGCCACAGGTTGGATCGTTGCTCTCATTGTAACATTGCACAAGCCGACCGCCGAAGACGTCGCGAAAGCTACCCGAGGTTCCCATCCATCTTGTGCATCAAGAGGGTCGAACCGTGTCTGCGAAGGTGCGCGCTTTTGTTGATTTTGCGGTCGAACGTCTCAAATCGGATTTCCTTATTGGCCAGAACCAAACTCAGGCCTAAGCGCAAGACCAACAATTAGGCAAAATCGCGCTATTCAGCCGCCGCCGCGGATGAGGCGGTCCATGCATTTGGGACAAACGCATCATCCAAAGCCGTTTCCGCCACATGGTTCGTATAGTTCGACAGGATTTTCAACGCTGTGCCAAGGATGACTTCCAGCATGGTCTGGCGGGTATAGCCAGCCGTCAGAAACGCCTCGACCTGTGCGTCGCTGGGCCAGCCTCGGCTTTCGTTGATCACGATGACGAATTTGCGCAGTGCTTCCAATTTGGGGTCGGCGATAGGGCTGCCATCGCGTAACGCTGCGATCACGTCTTCGGGGACACCGGCCATCTGTGAAAGAGTGGTATGGGCGGCCATGCAGTACTTGCACCCGTTCAACCGGTTGTTAGTCATAAGGATGATCTGGCGCTCAGTCTCTGACAGGCCGGTCTTTCCAAAGATGTTGGAAAGTGTCGTATAGCCTTCCAAAATTGCGGGCGCTTCGGCCATGGCCGCATAAAGGTTGGGCACAAAACCATATCCTTTCAGCGATGCTTCCAGAATTGGTTTCGCGGCATCAGGGGCTGAGGCGATTGTATAGGTCTCAAAATCAGTCATGTCTGGTTTCCTTTGGGAAGAGTTTTCGACGCACGCGAATTGTCATTGCGGACAGGGCGTCTTGGAGAAATGCCGGCCTTTTGGGGAGGGGAGAGGCAGCGGTGGCTCCGACCGGCAAGAGCCACCAAATTCCTCGATCAAAGGCTGCCGACAGGCGTGTGGTGGATGTCTGCCCACTTGGCATGGGCGCCTTGGATCACGGTCTCTTTGTCCTCAAGGTACTTCTTGAAGATGTCCTCATTCACAAAGAGATAGAGCTTGTTGTCCACGATATCGGCATACCGAACATCGCCATCAAGCTTCTTGCCTACATAGACGCCAAAGGCGCAGAACCCGCCGAATTGAGGCAGATGTGCCGTCGGATCCGCCTCGAATGTGGCTTGCGCTGCCTGCGACGCAAAATAGTAGTCCACTCCATCATGGGCCGATGTAAAAGTGGCGTTGCCCATTTCGGGTTTTTCGGCTTCAAACATCGATACAGGATCGACGCCATGCATGCCGAGGGGCTGCCCGGTCAAGGTAAGACTGTTCGAAACGTTGTATTCATCGTCAGCCAATGCCGCCGCCGCCAGGGCGAGAGTCAACGCTGTTGTAAGTGCGGGAAATGTAAAGATGCGTGTCATGATATGTCCTTTCAGGATGTCAGGATCAAATTTGAAGATCGATTTGCGTCAGGCCGATTGGCCAATGCGCTCAACCGCGTCGTCGGTCCACCAGACGCCGTTGGCGACCATTCGGAAGTTGATGATGGCGGCGAGATACCCGTCACCTTCAGGCACCTTGGCCCCGGCTGTGGCATCGCGAACGACAGCGACTTCGTAGCCCAGCTCAAGCAGCTCGTAGAGATGCGCCTGCGTACACAGGTTCGCCGACATCCCCGCGAGGATCACCTTGTCGATCTTGCGTTTACGCAATTGCAGGTTCAGGTCATTCTGAGCAGGGCTGTAAACCTTGTGTGGCGAGCAAATGATGGTTTCGCCATCTTCGATGTACTTCTTGTATTGCGGCATCCAGTCGGCACCTGAGCCCTCGAAGTTGTCCAAATTGAGCGGTCCCAGGCGGTCAAACATGCCGATGCTGTGCATCGTTGCTTCCAGAGTGCCCTCGAACTCCCACTTGTGGTCATGCGGGTAGTAATAGTGGGGCGAGATGAAGACCGGCATCCCCGCAGCCTTGGCGGCAATGAAAAGCCGTTCGATATTGTCGACCGTGCCCTGTTCGGTCACGCTTTCGCCAACCACACCCCACGTCACACCGTCCTCTGACAAAAAATCAATCTGGGGGTCGGTCACCACAAGCGCAGTACGCCCCGGCTCGATGGTCATGTCGATTTGGGGAAGGCCTGGATTTTCCGGGTCAGCATAGTAGGCGCGTGCTTCGTCGGTCGCGGCAAGGGCCTGCCCGCCAGCCACTATTGTTGTACCTGCCGCGGCCGCACCGGCGGCTTGTTGCAAGAGTCGCCGGCGCGCCATATCAACGCGTTCGGGCGTGACGTCGCAAGCGCAGCTTGCTCCATGTTTGTGGTCATGATTGCTCATTGCAAATTTCCTTTGTCTGAGAGGGGCAAATGGGTTTGCTTTACTCGGGAGCGCCCCAGGTGGATCTGACAAAGAAGAAGTTAGGCGCCACATCGATTGAGGTATCGGCCCGCCCTGCCAAGGTTTTGGCCGAACCTGCCATGTGGTCTTGAGGTGTGTGCTTAGTCGGAGGTCGCCTGCTGCCTGAATCGTGCCGGAGCCTGGCCAACCCAGCGCTTGAAGGCGCGGCTGAACGTGCTCTGTTCCGAAAACCCGGTCATAAATGCGATCTCGGCTATGGAAGCCTTACCGTCACGGAGCAGGTCACGAGCGAGTGCAACTTGTGCCTGACCAAGAACGTCGCGATAGGTCAGCCCTTCTTCGGCCAACCTGCGGTAAAGAGTGCGCTCGCTCATTCCCATCTCTTGGGCGACATGCGCTGCCTGCGGTGCGCCGTTACTAAGGGCTGGCGTAAGCCGGTGGACAATTTCTTGGCTCAGTGAGGTGTCGTCATCGCGAGAGTTGAACTCCTCATCCAGGTGCTTCGTCATGAAATCTGACAAGCCCGGATCGCCAAGACGATTTTCGCTTTCCAGCATAGCAGGGCGCATAGCAATGGCGTTGTGGGCGCTCCCAAATCGAACTGGGCACCCGAAATATTCGGCGTAATGTTCTGGCTCTTGTCTGCATGCATGCTGAAACGTGACATATGCGAGCGACAACCCATCACCCACAAACCGATGCATGTTCCTCGCAAAGGCCGCAAGCGCGCATTCGTTGCGCAGCTCCAAGGCGGCGCGATGTGGTGTTTGTCCTTCAAAAATCCAAAGAACCGGGTCGCCGGTTTCATCAAGTCTGTAAACTGCGGTGTCCGTGACGAGACGAAAATAGCGCTCGATCCGTTGCAATGATTGCCGCAAGGTCGGAGCTGTCTTAACGGCCAGGCCAAGTACGCCGAGATCATCGGTCGCAATCGCGTTTGCATAGGCCTCAACTAACGCGGCCTCGTCCGCTTGTTGCGCACGAATCCAATCTATCAAATCGAAATACGCATCATCCGCCAATTGGCCGTGTTGAGCTCCTGGTAAACGCAGCACGACAGCGCCATTCGAAATCAGGGCGCCATCGTCGTTCAGCGTCATCCCGGCGGCGTTGGCCATCGCGCGGGCGAATGCGTAAGTTACACTTGCCATACAGTGAGATTAGCACTGGAAAGCTCTTTCACACCAGATCGTCCAACCCTGTGATAGGTATAATAAATAAAGACAGCCTCGATCTTCGGGCGCTTGAGGATAAATGCGCCAAACTGATAAAACTCGTCATCAGGTTTTCTGAACGGTATCGTCCGAAAGCGTGCGGAAGCATGCAGTCATAGAGGTCATGGTAGATGGGCGAAATTTTTACATCTGTGCTGCTGCCGCTCGCAGTTGTTGTCATCATGTTCTGCCTTGGCCTCGGACTCACAGCGGCTGACTTTCAACGCATCGGACGACGTCCACGTGCCTTTTGCGTCGGGGCTCTCAACCAGATCATTTTGCTGCCTTGCATCGCTTTGATGGTGATCTTTACTTTTGGGATTTCCGCCGAGACAGCCGTTGGCATTATGATTTTAGCGGCCTGTCCGGGCGGGGCGATCAGTAACATCGTAACCAAGCTTTCGAATTGGGATGTTGCTTTGTCCGTTACTCTTACAGCAGTCTTCAGTCTGACTTGTGTCGTTACCGTACCGCTTATCCTGGGGTTTTCGATGCAGATGTTCATGGGGGCAACTGCGCCCGCTATCGACATCTCTTCGACGGCTTTAGCAATGTTTTTTTTAACAGCTTCTCCAATCCTAGTCGGGGTGACCGCGCGGTCATTGGCGCCGCGGATTGTAGCCGCTGTCGAACCAGTCTTTAGCAAGGTCTCTATGCTACTTTTTGCGCTGGTCATCGGAGGCGCGATCATTTCAAACTGGGTGGTGGTCGCGGATAACTTCCTTAGGCTTGGACCCGCACTTTTGGTTGTAGGTGCGTCACTCACGTTTATTGGCATCATGAGTTCAGGGATGCTCGGATGCACAGACATCGAGGCGAAGACGATTTCAATTGAGACCGGCGTTCAAAACGGAGCTTTGGGGATCGCAATTGCCACCTTGCTGTTGCCAAACACCAATGGGTTAAGCGAATATGCCATCCCATCCGCAATTTATAGCGTGGTCTGGATCGTAACAATGTTGCCTGTGTTCGCTTTCCTTGCGCGAAGAAGCCCAATTTTATGATCCTGAAGTCTATTTGCCAGCTCTGGTTATGGGCTGGGCCAAGCCCCTTAGTTTCCATGCCGGAGCGCCATCTGGTCAAAGAGCGATCAAGGAGCTCCCAAGCCCTCTGTGGAACGGCCGCTTTGGCGATTTTCCCTGTTGAAGGGAAAAACTGTTGCTGCCAGTGCGGTGGATCCTGCGTCAGCGAAGGTGTAGACTCCAAGGTCAGTTTTGTCCGCAAGGCGGAAGTCACCACGCTTGGATGTGAAGCTCCGGGTTTGAGCTCAATCCATACTTTGAAGACTTACGAGAACGGCTCAAATGAAATTGCCTTTAACCAAACGACGAACTTGCTGGGGTCTCGTTAGGCAATCCTGCCGTTCGTAGTGTTCCAACGGAAATTCTGTGCGGAACCCGGATTTGCGTTAAGGTTGCGTACACATCGTTGCTTCCTCATTTTGAGACGAAGTGATCCAAAGCAAGATTGAAAGAGAATTGAATGAAACGCCTGTTTCCATCTCTGCCCGAGAACGCAACACTGGGAAGTGTCTATCAAGCCTTTCCAGACAAGCTTTCTCCGCTTTGTGCGTACGAAAGCCTTGTGATGAGGGGCGAGAGCGATCTCTCGGTTGCTGAACGTGAATTGATTGCAGCCTATGTCTCGGGCTTGAATGCTTGTGCGTATTGCCATGGCGCACACATCGTTTTCGCCAAAGCCTATGGCATTGAGGTCGAGACAATCGAGGCACTGATGGAAGACCGCGATACGGCACCCGTCGAGGATCATCTCAAACCGTTACTAGCATACATTGAAAAGCTCACCATCTCTCCATCCCGAATGACGGAAGCCGACGCAAATGCAGTCTACGCGGCAGGCTGGTCAGAGAGCGCGCTGTTCGATGCTATCCAAGTCTGTGGTGTCTTCAATCTCGTGAACCGCTTCATAGAAGGAACAGGTGTTCAAAGCCCTGGCACCGATCCAAGAGAAGCGGACGAAGCCACTTTGAACCGATGCCGCAGTGACAGCTTTTACACCGATTTCGGACGGGAGAACGGCCTCGACATCCCTTGAATTGATGTTGTTCGAACTTTCGAGCGACGACAAAAAGCTGGTTCGATAAAGCGGCAGAAGCGTCCTTACCTCCCGAGGTTAACCAATTCGTCGATACCAGTCGGCACCTTCATCTATTGTTGGTGGACCTATGTTCAAACCAAAACGATCCGTCCTGCTTTTCGTAGAAATCCCATTTTCTGATAAGGTTTTGGGGACATGTGGTCTTTGTAAGGGGAGCGAGTTGCTTAAATTTGACGCTGAAACAACGAGATTGCTTGAAATCGCCTATCAGGGAGCAGAATTGACACGGCGAAGACAGGCTTCATTTGATGCGCTGCGCCCGGCTCCTGGTGAGACTATTTTGGATGTCGGTTGTGGCAACGGGATGTTAACAGCGGAGTTGGCCCGTGCAGTTGGCTCGGATGGCTATGTCATCGGGATCGACCCAAGCGAGGATATGACAGCAGCCGCAAGAGAACGATGCAGCGACTATGCGAACGTGGAGTTTCGTGCTGGTGCTGCAAATAGTTTGCCCATTGAGGATGAGAGTGCTGACAAGGCCGTCTCGGTACAGGTCTTTGAGTACATCGAAGACGTAGACGGTGCACTGTCCGACACGCTGCGGTGCGTCAAACCCGGCGGACGTCTCGTCATCAGCGATCTACACTTTGGGAGCTTGATTTGGTTCAGCGATGAGCCCGACAGAATGCAAAAGATGCTGACGTCCTGGAACCAGCACTTTGTGAGTGGCTCCGTCCCGGAAAGACTGCCTGCACTAATAAAGGCTCGCGGCGACCATGTGGAAGATGTCTTGTCGTTCACAATGACAGATCACCAGCTAAAGCCTGATGGCCTCGCAATCATGATGATGCACCTCATGAAGCAATACACTGTCGCAAATGACCATTTTGATCCCGCAGTTGCGCAATCGTGGTTTGATGAGCAGCTCAGCCTTGCAAGGACTGGACGCTTCTTCTTTTCGATGACCCAATTTGTCGTCGTGGTGCGCAAAAAGGGGTGATTGAGCTAAGTAAATCGGCCTAGGTTCTTTCGCGGGCTTCATGAAAGTCGCGGTTCAAGAGACCCCCATTGGTGTCACAGGCGCCCCAACAGGTGCTGCAAGTCTTTTGTCCATACTTAATTGTCGTCGGTGAAGCCCCAAGGAAGTGCCAGACGTGCAGGCATTGATCAGACGTTCGAACGACCGCAGCGATAGGCGTGATGACAGAAGGTCTCGTATTGGTACTTACTCAATGGCTACAACACAGGTGCGTGGCTGCCACTTCCAGCTTGCAGCTGCATTTGGCGTGATCTAATCGCCTTATTCGGCAGATTGTCACCGAGTGTCGTCAGAACCTTCCTGAATACAGACTCATCATGTTCTGCACGTCCAGTTCACTCGAAAACGCAGCGGGATTACTCCAGATCACGTCATTAATATAGTCGCGTTCCGCGTGAAGATCGTTGGCTGTAGGCTGCGGCTTACGGGTTTCGGGGCAGGCTCTTTTGGTCCAGCCGAACAGTCCACCAAATACGGTCCAGATGCTGGGTGACATTGTATGGGAAGCCATCTCATGGTCCTTTCCGAGTTACTTGCGCTGTCGCAACAACAGTAACTGTTCACCTGTTTTTCTGGTATCCGGCACAAAATTGTGCTGTTCTACAAAAATGAAGAACGGGTTCCGAAATTGGTCGGATATTCGTGTGTTCCTCTCTGTCTTCAGAGAAGGGTCTACGCTTGCGGCCTCTAGAAAGCTAAAGGTCTCCCAACCAACGGTTGCCCGACGCATTGATGTTCTCGAAAGAGAAACAGGCTTAACGCTTTTTGAGCGCGGTACGCACGGGTTCAAACCAACCCCAGAAGCCCTTCGCCTTGTTCCTCTCGCCGAAGCAATCGAGGCTTCAGTCCTTGAATTTGCCGATTGCGCGAAAGATTTGACGTCGACACAACCCATCCGTATCACCGCTTATTCGGCAAATTTCTCCGCACGCATGATCGAAATCGTAAACGAGTTTTCCGCCAACAATCAGGATGTCGCATTCGAGTTTTTATCCAGCGTTCGAGCGCTGGACCTGACGGCCGGAGAGGCCGACATTGCTTTGCGCCTTGCAAGAACCGATCCTGATCCCGACCTGATCTGCCGGAAAATCAGCACGGCTCGCTGGTCTTTGTTCGGCAGTAGAAATTACGCGGACAAGTTTGGCTTACCGAGGTCAACGAATGATCTGGCCGGGCATCAGTTTGTTACCTTTCAGCGGGACGATGTGCCAAATGTATTCCACGAATGGTTGACCAATCACGTGGAGCCGGACCAGATCGTCATGTCTTTCACTGAACTGGAGCTAATGCATGCGGCGATCAGGTCAGGGCAAGGCCTTGGGATCAGCAATGTCAAGCTGGTGGAAACAGACATGTCTTTTATCCGATGTTTCGACGAAATCCCGGAACTTGCGGTGCCGCACCTAATGCTCATTTCGCCGGAAGCTTATCGCCGGCCAGAGGTTAGAGCCTTCGTTAAGTTCTTCGCACCTCGCTATGCGGCAATCTACAAGTAGTTATTTGGGCAAAAAAGGATTGAGAACACGCGAACAAGCTAGTTTGCATGTACGCCACGACCGCAATTGCGAATAGAAGCCTTATGTGGCGAGCCCAAGGATACTCTTGAAGATGACAAAGGGAGGTCGAATTGATCGCCGCGCCCAAGTCGCTGCAAACCGCCTTAACTCCGACATGCTATCACGTGGTGCATGACCAGGTTAAGAACTTCAACATCGTTCTGGTTAAATGTCTGGTATCGGAATTTGACTGTTCCCCGGTCTGGCTTCGAACGTGATGGTGCAATTGCCTCAACCGTGACGCGCACGCTGATCGTGTCACCGGAATACACCGGAGCCAGCCACCGTACCTCGTCCATACCATGTCCACCCAGATTGGTGCCGGTAAGTACACCAGTGTCGCGGAACAACCTGAAAGTAAGCGCTATTGTTTGAAATCCACTGGCTATGAGACCGCCGAAAATCGACTCTGCGGCAGCCACTTTGTTAACGTGGAAGGGCTGCGGGTCATGAACCAGTGCGAAGTCAATAATCGCTCCCTCGGTCAGCGTAACGCCTCCGGTTTCAAAGGTTTCGCCAACCGACAAATCGTCGATGTATTTTCCGCTGGCCATGGCAAAAGTATAGTTTGATGTACACTCAACCGTCAACGCGGAGCCACGCTTGGCAGCTAATGCCGCGTTGTCATTCGACCATGGTAAAGATCGTATTGGAGAACTGAGCCAGTGGTCGTTGACCTATGCCGCGGCGACAAAAAGGTGCGCTTCTTGCGGTACGTGCAATACGCCTTCTTTGTCATATCTAGACAAAGCGTCTGCAACCTCTTCCACGACCTTGTTGGTGACGTCAGCACCTGCATCCCTAAGATCAGTTTCGATTGGCAGCGCCATGATTTGCGCACGAAGATCAATAAATCTTCGCTCAAGTACCAATGGCTCGTGACGAGCTATCTTGAAGCCTGCATCGACCAAAAATTCCGATATTAGGTCCCCATCTCGAAACGAAAAAGGCGCTCCGGCCTTGACTGCGGCATCTGTTCCAACATGTCGTTCGAGAGCTTTTGCAAGCGCTCCATTGAAGGGCGACACAGCGCGCCAACATGTCAAAAATAGCTGACCGTCATTGCGCAAGATCCTATGAACTTCCTGCAACGCGGCGGACTTGTCGGGGAAGAACTGAAGCCCCTGTTGTATGAAGGCATAGTCAAACGTAGCATCTTCGAAAGGTAACTCGGTTACATCTGCTGCATACCACTCGAGCACATGACGACAATCCGGCTGATTGGACTGCGCGACCTCAATCATGGTTTCGTTGAGATCTACGCCAACAACCCGGCCTTCGCCCGTCAGTTTCCTTGCAATCTCTCGCGTCAAAGCCCCGGTGCCGCATGCAATGTCGATAACACAAGTGCCGCTTCGAAGCTGAACCTTCTGCATTGTTGCTTCAGCCAATGGGCCGAACATCGCAGGCACACTATGGCTGTTGTACTTCTGCGCAGCTTCTTTGGTCAGCCGGAAATTGTCCGTCATCAAAACATCCTCCTAGCAACGCGTCAATAATTGGACCACCCAAAGTGACCCAAAATCGTAGTCTCACGAGGTTTCAACTGGAAGGCTCTCATCGGCGCTCCACTCAGCCCATGAACCATCATACAGGCGGGACTTTTCGAACCCCATTTGGCGCAGCGCAAGGAGCCCACAAGAAGCAGCTATGCCACGGCCACAATAGGCGATGACCTCATCGTCAGTTTGAATTCCCTTGTCCTGATAGTGCTTGAGAAGCTTGGAATGATCCGCCAACTTGAATGAACCACGTTCCTTTAGTTTAGCTGCACGTTCGGCAATGGGTATGTGTGCCAAATCCGGATCGATGTTCGATATCGCCGGTATGTTGACGGCACTGGGGATATGTCCCGAGCGACCTCCCCATGTGTGAACTCCGTCGCCTCGGAAGAGGTCGTTTGGTAGAAAGTCCACAATTCTGACTCCGGGCTTACCCATCGCGTCCAAGACATTAGCTTTGCGGGCAATCCAATTGCTCTGCACTGTTGGTTCAAAGTCACCATGCTCAACGGTTAGATCGCCAGTTTCAGTGGGCCGACCTTCGAGTTTCCATTGCTGCAAGCCGCCGTCCAAGACCTGCACGTTTTTATGGCCATAGTGCGAAAGTGCCCACCAAACACGCGCAGACGCCAATGGAAGCCCGGAGTCATCGTAGACCACGACATGACTGTCGTTGGAAACACCCAACTCGCGCATCCTTTCCCCGAAATCCTCTGGGCCGAGCATCATGTCGGGAGTGTTCTGAGTGCTGTCTACAAGCTCCGTCGACATGCCAACATACACTGCGCCAGGAATGTGCTCGGCCTGGAACTCGCTCCTATCGTCATAGGCTACGCCCTTGCCGTTTTCCTCCCTAAACTTCCAGCGAACATCAATGATGCGTAGTTTCGGGTTAGTCAGGTTATCTGCCAACCAAGCCGTATCAATGAGCGGGCGAGTTTGGGTTGTCATACCTACGTTCTCCTCTAACCAGACGCGGGTCGAGCCGTATGGAATAATCCCCAAAATTGCCTTCGGAGTCCAATTTTGGAAAATCGGGATTTGATAAAGCAAATATGGTTTAAGGGGCATTTTGATGATTTCATGAGACTTCTGAAAGAAACGGATGCTGAAATCATGGCGCCTCGTAACGTCGATTTCCTTTGACTCGTTTATGGGTAGGCATGCTCATATAGCTCACTGACGGACAGGTTTGGTACAGATAGTGGAAGGTTTGGATGCTTGAAGATCGGTACGGAAGCCCGCTAACGACCACATCACAAACTGCGCGAGACGCCTATGTGGAAGGCATCGACCGATTTCTGGGTGCTTTTGATGATGTTGAAGAAGCTTACCGTTCTGCAATGCAGACAGATGATAGCTTTGCCATGCCCCATGTTGGGCTTGCGCGCTACCTTGTTACCGTCGGGCGTGGACAAGATGCAAAGCGTCAAATAGCCTTGGCAAAGGAACTGTCGCATGGCGTCAGCCCGCGCGAAGCCGCCCAGATCGACATTATCAGCGATCTCATTGAGGGGCGTGCACCGCAGGCCTACAGGCGCATCCGAGATCACGTCGCAGACCATCCGCGAGATATTTTGCTTGCTCAGACCTGTACCAGCGTATTTGGCTTAATTGGGTTTTCAGGTCAGGCTGGACGCGAGGCAGAGCAGCTTGCGTACACTACCATGTTGAAGCCACACTATGGCGACGACTGGTGGTTTCTCTGCCAGCATGCATTTGCCCAGATGGAGGCCGGACAGATTGGCCCGGCCGCGGAAAACATCGAGCGCGCGCTTGAGTTGAAGCCAGACAGCGCACACAGTGCACATGTCAGGGCCCATCTCTACTATGAGAACGGGGAGACGGACGCTGGCTACGCTTATCTGCGCGAATTCTGGCAAGACTATCCCTTCACAGCGTATCTGCACTGCCATCTCAGTTGGCACGTCGCTCTGTGGGCGCTTGAGAGCGGCGATGTGGCGGGTATGTGGAAGCTGTTCGATGATTATGTTTCCCCCGAACGACCTCCTGCGCCACCACTGAACGTTCTGACTGATAGTGTGGCAATTGTTCACCGCGCCTTTTTGGCTGGCGAGCAAATTCCCCAGGAGCGTTGGCAACAACTCAGCGACTATGCTGTTCAGTTCTTTCCGACACCTGGCTTGGCTTTTGCGGATATTCACGCTGCTCTCGCGCATGCGATGGCTGGAAACAGAGAGCGTCTGGAAGCAACCATTGACGGCGCAAAGGGACCCGCAGGCCCCACCGTTGCTTCAGTCGCAGGCGCATTCCGTGCGTTGGCGGATGGAAATGCGGATGAAGCGATTGAGAAATTCGTAAGTGTCATGTCTGAGCACGAACGCCTTGGTGGTAGCCGGGCGCAACGCGACATTGTTGAGTTTTCATTGGCGCATGCGCTGGCAATATCGGGACAATCGAATGAAGCTCGACGTATCCTCAACATGCATCGACCGCATACCTCTCACGACCATGCAGTTGCCACGCTAGAAGGATAGGGCGCCTGTATTTTTGACGCCCGCATTGAGCGCAAATTACACGTTTTCAGTGCCACTTAAAACGGAAGCTGTCGCACGACGCTACTAGGCCCCAAAAGTGTTGGTTGGCGGAAAAGACCAATCTGACTGCTGACATCAGCTTTCTCAAAAGCCCGTCTTTGGTGTGTGCAAGCGGTGTTTGTGGTCTTGTCGGTGGGCTACTGTGGAGGGATTGGACGGCGCGTCACTCATGCGGCCGACAAGTTGATCAGTCGCCAAGAAGAGTGCTTCGATCAAATGGCGCTCATATAAGACGGGTCTATGCCTTGAATCGGCTTTGATGTCGCCAGTATCGAGAAACAGCCCATTGTGGTAACCTCCTAACTTTAATTAGGGGGTTATTGTGATGGAATACTATGATCTCGGTAGCTACAGCCGAAAGATCACAACCTCGTCGGACGAAGCCCAGCTTTGGTTTGATCGTGGTTTGGCTTGGACTTACGCGTACAACCACGAAGAAGCGATTGTATGCTTTCAGAATGCCGTGGCTGCGGATCCAAATTGCGCAATGGCGCACTGGGGCATCGCGTATTGCATTGGGCCGAACTACAACAAGCCTTGGGAAACGTTCGAGGAAGACGAGAAGCCTGACTGTATCGCCTTGGCAAAAGCGTCAATCGAGACTGCTGCGTCGTTAAAGGACAAACTGACGCCTGTTGAACGCGCGCTCATCGAAGCCATTCCGGCTCGTTATCCATCCTCATCGGATATTGAGGATTTTAGCCCATGGACTGATGCATTCGCTGGTGCGATGCGAAAGGTGCATGCTGAATTCAAACAGGATCTCGACGTTTGCGCCCTCCTGGCCGAGGCACTCATGAATCGGACCCCTTGGCAGCTTTGGGACTTGCCGACTGGGAAACCAGCGGATGGAGCCGATACGCTCGAGGCAATATCCGTGCTCGAAAATGCGTTCGATACACTTTCCGGAGCATGGGAGCACGCAGGACTATTGCACATGTACATTCACCTGATGGAAATGTCGCCCCACCCCGAACGGGCACTGCGTCACGGCGATGTGCTCAGCACGCTGGTGCCCGAGGCCGGGCATTTGTTGCACATGCCGACCCATATCGACGTGTTGTGCGGAGACTACATGAACGTGGTACTGCGCAATCACAAAGCCATATTGGCAGATCGCAAGTTTCTGAAGCGCGAAGGCCCTGACAATTTCTATTCCGTCTATCGGTGCCACAACTATCACTTTAAAATATACGGTGCGATGTTCTTAGGGCAACCATCGGCAGCAATCGAAGCCGCCGATGAGCTGATCGACACCTTGCCGTCAGACACTCTTCGGCCGATGGCGGACTGGTTTGAAGGCTTCATTCCAATGAAGCAACATGTGCTGATCAGGTTTGGTCGCTGGCAGGATATTCTCGATCAGGACCTGCCAGAGGATGAAGAGCTTTACAGCGTGACCATTGCCATGATGCGGTATGCAAGGACGGTTGCCTGGGCCAACCTACACAGGGTCGCCGAAGCCGAGAGTGAAAAAGCCAAATTCTATGATGCTCTGGCCAGAGTTCCTGAGACTCGAATGCTGTTCAACAACACATGCTGGGACATTCTGAAGGTCGCTGAGCAAATGATGCTGGGTGAGTTGGCCTATCACACAGGGGAGCACGAAACGGCCTTTGACCACCTGCGAAAGTCAGTCGAGATCGACGACAACTTGCCATACGACGAGCCCTGGGGCTGGATGCAACCCACCCGTCATGCGCTGGGTGCTCTTCTTCTTGAACAGGGCCAGATGGAGGAAGCCGAAGCTGTTTACCGTGCAGACCTTGGCCTGGATGCAACGCTTAGCCGGTCCTGTCAGCATCCGGGCAACGTCTGGAGCCTGCATGGTTTGCACGAATGTCTCACCCGGCGCGGTGAAACGGTCGAAGCCGCTCACATTAAGCTACAACTAGACAAGGCCGCTGCCCGCGCCGAGGTGCCGATAAAGGCGTCGTGTTATTGCAGGCAGAAGGCTTTGGCCGCCGAGTAATCACTGATCAACAGCAATGGCTGGGGCATTTGCGTGGCCCGCTTCTGCCGTTGACCGGGACTGGTTTAACTTCGTTGATGGCAACCGTCTGGGCGACCACAAGACTGCCGAGCATCGCTTGGATGCCGTTTTGCGGTAAATCAGCCGCATGGTAGCATCGCGTAGGATACGCAGTCGGGGGCAATATGGTCTTAACATTCGCACAAATGGAAGCTCAGGAAATATCCAAAGCAAATCCGATTTCAGCAACTGACGCGCTGGCAGTACTGATCGAAGACCCCAACGCACTTGTGGTGGACGTGAGGGATAGCGCTGAAATGGCGGCCACAGGTATCAGCCCCAGAGCCATTCTGGCTCCTGGTCGCGCCGTCGCTTGGATGGCAGACCTTGAAAGTGAATACAGATCTCAAGAGTTACAGGATCGTGGAAGACGAATTTTCACCACTTGTGGAGGTGCTCCGAGCTACCGAGGCGCGGCAGCGGCAAATGTATTGACTGCGATGGGTTTTCAAAACGTGCAGTTCATCGATGGAGGGATGGCGGCTCTGATCGCAGCTGGTTCCTCCACAAAGCAGCCTTAAAAAACGGCGAAACCAACGGTCTTGAGCAAACAGAGCGGGGAAAAAAGATACGTCTCAGCTTCCAGAGTTGTGTCTCGATACGACTTGCGACTGAGACATAAGCCAATTGACGAACACCTTACGAGAAGAACAGCCAATTGCGCTCAATGCATAGTACTGTGGTAGAGTATCCACAATCACGGCTGCGGTGCCGGCTGTGAGGCACCACTTTTCGGCCGATAGAATTGCATCGTTACACCATTTCCGCAGTGCTCAAATCTGGTCAGATTCAGCTGGCGTAGTGGGCTGTCTTTCTCGAAAAGACGCTTACCGTCGCCGACAACCACCGGAAAGACCCATAAGCGGAACTCGTCGATAACGTTGTGCGTGAGAAGCGTTTGTATAAGGCGGGAGCTGCCATGCACCTGCAACAGGGGCCCATCCTGCGCCTTTAAAGTCGATACTGCGCCAGCCACATCACCACTTATCGGCTGCGAGTTTTGCCAATTCAAACTGTCAGGTTGTGAGGTCACAACGTATTTTCGAGCCTTATTGATACGGTCTGAAAGTGCGGACTTCGGCGCGTTTGGCCAGTGGCCAGCAAAGATGTCGTATGTCTTTCGGCCAAAGACCATATCATAGGGTTCGGACATTGCGTGACGCTCGACTTGGTCCATCACGCCTTCCCAATATGGCGCGGCCCAACCACCATGTGCAAATCCGCCGGATGGGTCTTCTTCTGGCATGCTTGGGGATTGCATTACTCCGTCGAGCGTCACGAATGTCAGAACGGCGAGCTGTCGCATGTGGTCTGGCCGTCACTCGCCGCTCATGGAAGCAAGATACTCGCCAAGCTTGTCAAAGGCCTGGTTCCAGCCACCGGCGCCGGCTGTGCCCTCTTCGACGCCGATATGGACCATTGTCATCACAGTCTTCCCGTTCACTTCCGAGAGTTCGACGATGATTTCCGTGATGTCGGGAAAGTCTTCGGGCATACCCATCGCTTGAGGTGTGATTAGGGTGCCATCCTCGTCACACATACTCTCGGTATAAACGAGGCGGTTTGGCCGGGTGACTTCCTTGTACACGCCGGTGAACCACATTTTCATAGGCCGTTCGGCTGCGGTCATTTCCATACAAACCTTACGCCTACCGCCAACAACCACATCCATTTCTGCGACCGGAACGGACATACCGCGGGGTCCGTACCACGCCCGAAACAGAGCCGGGTCAGTCCACATGTCCCATATGGTCTCAATCGGGGCATCAAATTCGCGCTCGATCTTCACCCATTTATATTCCTCATTCATCGGACGTTCCCTTCATTCCATTCAGAATTCTGTCCATGGCGTCGAAGCGGGCCTCCCAGATGAAGCGGTATTGGTCGGTCCAGCTTGCAACGGCCTCCAAAGGTCTTGTGTCCAAGGCACAGGGCCGGAACTGGGCTTCTCTACCACGTGTGACGAGGCCAAGCGAAATAACCCTTCTGTTGATGGCTTTACGGGAGGTGAGGCTAAATCGGATTTGGACCAAGAGGGAATCCACGCCGGTATCCAGGCACGGAAGTTGTTTAACCAGGACAGCGGTGCAAGGGTTTCTACGGTTTTTGGATTGAACTACGGGCGTATTCAACAAGGTTCAGGCACAGAGACTGGCGGTGGTGACTTCAACTACTCAATTGAAAAAGCGGATGCCGAGTCTCTGGTCGCTTCCATTGGAGTTGACTACCAACGGGACTTCTTGACAGAGAATGGTGTGCTAACCCCAATTGCCTTTGCTCGTTACGAGTATGACTTCTTTGCCTACAAGGATAGTGAGCACGAAATCACTGTAACGAGCCCGATATTTGGCACGTTCACACAAGTCGGACAAAACCGAGGAGCAAATGGCTTCGTGCTTGGTCTGGGGCTAGGGTGTCTGACGTCAGCACCAA
>NZ_QOCF01000038.1 GCF_003318255.1 Ruegeria sp. A3M17 | reverse complement strand
CTCGGTGTGCCTATCTTCATCGCCATGATCCTAGCTGCGTTTCTTGGGCGGGATGAGATCGGTGATCGTGCCCTCGAACATCTCGGCCGCGAAGTTCACTGTCTCGCTCAGCGTCGGGTGGGGGTGGATCGTGTGACCAAGATCGACCGCGTCCGCCCCCATTTCGATGGCCAGAGCAGTCTCGGAGATCAGATCACCGGCGTTGGTGCCGACGATGCAGGCACCCACGATGCGCTGATCCTGTGGATCGAACAGCAGCTTAGTGATGCCTTCGGATCGGCCATTGGACAGAGATTTGCCCGACGCGGCCCACGGGAACACGCCTTTTTCGACCTTGATCCCCTTGGCCTTGGCGTCGGTCTCAGTCAGGCCACACCAAGCCACTTCCGGGTCGGTATAGGCGACCGAAGGGATCAGTTTCGCGTCGAAGAACCGCTTGTGACCGGCGGCAACCTCGGCTGCAACCTTGCCTTCGTGCACGGCCTTGTGCGCCAGCATCGGCTGGCCGACCAAATCGCCGATGGCGAAGATATGCGGCACGCCGGTGCGCAATTGGTTGTCCACGGCGATAAAGCCACGCTCATCCACCGCGACCCCGGCTTTTTCGGCGTCGATCAGTTTGCCGTTGGGTTTGCGTCCCACGGCCACCAGAACCTTGTCGAACGTGTCGGTGAAGCTTTCGCCCTTGTCATCCTCGAACGTGACCTTGAGGCCCTTCTTTAGCGGTTCAATCGCTGTGACCTTGGTCTTGAGGAAGATGTTTTCGTACCGGCCCTTGATGCGGGTCATCAGAGGTTTAACGATATCCTTGTCCGCACCAGGGATAATCTGATCCATCAGCTCGACCACGGTGATGTCCGAGCCCAGCGCGTCATAAACGCAAGCCATCTCCAGACCGATGATGCCGCCGCCCAGAACCAGCATCCGCTTTGGAACATCCGCCAGTTCCAGCGCACCTGTCGAGTCAATCACGCGGTCGTCATCATGGGGGATGAAGGGCAGCTCAACCGGTTCAGATCCCGCCGCAATGATGCATTGGTCAAAGGAAACCGTTGTCATCCCGTCATCGCCCAGGACCTCAATCATGTTCGGACCCGAGAAGCGACCATAGCCACGCACGATCTGGACCTTGCGGCCCTTGGACAAACCGTCCAAACCGCCGGTCAGTTTGCCGACAACGCTGTCTTTGAAGGCGCGCAATTCGTCCAGGTCAATCTTGGGCTTGCCAAAGCTGACACCATATGCGCCCATCTCTTCGGCCTCGGTGATAACCTTGGCCACGTGCAACAACGCCTTCGAAGGGATACAGCCCACGTTCAGGCAGACACCGCCCAGCGTCGGGTTGCGCTCGATCATGACAACCTTTTTGCCCAGATCGGCGGCGCGGAAGGCTGCGGTGTAACCACCGGGGCCCGAGCCCAGCACAACCACTTCGGCATGCACATCGCCCTGCCCGACTGAAGCGCCGGTGGCGGCCACAGCCTGAGGGGCGGCAGGTGCCTCGGCCGGGGCGGCCTCGGGTGTTGCGCCTTCGGCGGCTTCCAAAGTCAGGATCAGCGCGCCTTCCGAAACATTGTCACCTTCGGCAACGGCAATCGAGACGACCTTGCCATCGGCGGGGGACGGAACCTCCATCGTGGCCTTTTCGGATTCCAGTTCGATCAGCGGGTCTTCGGCGGCGACGGTATCACCAACCGAGACCAGAATGCTGAGCACGGGCACATCGGAGAAATCACCGATATCGGGTACTTTGACGTCCATCTGATCTCTCCTCACCACATCAACTTGCGCATATCGCCCAACAGCGTCTTGAGCGTCACACAAAAGCGTGCCGCCAAGGCGCCATCAACGGCCCGGTGGTCATAGCTGAGCGACATGGGCTGCATCAGGCGCGGCACGAATTCCTCGCCATTCCAGACCGGTTCCATTTTCGAGCGGGTCAGGCCCAGAATGGCCACCTCGGGCGCGTTGACGATCGGGGTGAAATGGGTGCCACCGATACCGCCCAGCGACGAGATCGTGAACGTCGCACCCTGCATGTCGTTCGATTTCAGCTCACCTGCACGCGCCTTGCCCGACAGCTCCATCAGATCCTTGGAGATCTCGACAATGCCCTTGCGATCCGCATCCTTGATTACCGGAACAACCAGACCGTTCGGCGTATCCGCCGCAAAGCCGATATTGTAGTAGGATTTGCGGATCAGCTTGTCGCCATCCGGGTGGATCGACGAGTTAAACTCCCAATGCTGTTTCAGCGCATTGACCGAGGCCTTGACCACAAAGCTCAGCAATGTGACGCGGTAACCTTCTTCCTTGGCCATCGTGTCCATTTCCTTACGGTACTTGTCCAGCTCGGTGATATCGGCCTCATCGTTATGGGTGACATGCGGGACGTTCAGCCATGACCGGTGCAACGCGGGACCAGACAGTTTTTTGATCCGAGGCATTTCCACGTCTTCGACCGGGCCGAACTTTGAGAAATCAACAACCGGGATCGGCGGGATGCCCATGCCACCCGATGCACCTGCAGCAGCCGGAGCGGGCGCAGTCGTGGATTTGAGGACCTTGGTGACGTCCTCGCGCAGGATACGACCCTTGCGGCCCGAGCCGTTGACCTTGGACAGGTCAATGTCCAGCTGACGGGCAAAGGCGCGCACCGATGGCGAGGCATGGGCCTTGCCGAACCCTTGGTCCATCACCGGCGCCGCCGGTGTGGCTGGCGCGGGGGCAGCAGCAGGTGCAGGTGCGGCGGTGGGCGCGGCCTCGGCCGGGGCGGTAGGTGCCCCCTCGCCTTCCAGCAGCAGGATCAGCGCGCCTTCAGATACGTTGTCGCCCTCGGACACTTTGATTTCCTTGACGACACCCGCGGCGGGGGACGGAACCTCCAACGTGGCCTTGTCGCTTTCCAATTCGATCAGCGGGTCCTCGGCAGCGACGGTATCACCGACCGAGACCAGGATGCCGATCACCGGGACGTCCGCGAAATCCCCGATATCCGGGACTGTTACTTCGATTGCCATGTCTATGTCTCCTCGTGCCCCGTGGCCTTAAACCAACCGGGGGTTCGGCTTGTCGCCGTCGATTTCATATGTCTTGAGCGCCTTCTCGAGCTCGGCCTTGGTCACCGCACCTTCGCGATACAGATCGACCATTGCCGCCGCCGCGATATGATTGGCATCGACCTCGAAGAACCGGCGCAAGTTCACCCGGCTGTCCGAACGGCCATAGCCATCCGTGCCCAGCACCGTGTAGCGGCCCGGCACAAAGGCGCGGATCTGCTCGGCGTAGTTCTTCATGTAGTCGGTGGCCACGATGACCGGACCTTTGGCCTTTGAAAGCTGCTGGGTCACGTAAGGCACACGTTCCTCGGCCAGCGGGTCCAGACGGTTGGCGCGTGCCGCATCCTGCCCGTCGCGGGCCAGTTCGTTGAACGAGGTCGCCGACCAGATATCCGACGTCACGCCGAAATCCTTCTTCAGCAATTCCGCCGCTTTCATCGCCTGCACCAGAATGGTGCCCGAGCCCATCAGGTTGACGTGCTTCTTGCCCGGCTTCTTGGTTTCCTGGAACCGGTACAGCCCCTTGATGATCCCCTCTTCCGCGCCCATCGGCATATCGGGGTGCGTATAGTTTTCGTTCATCAGGGTCAGGTAGAAATAGATATCTTCCTGATCACCATACATGCGCTGCAGACCGTTCTGGATGATCACCGCGACCTCATAGCTGAAGGTCGGATCGTAGGTGATGCAGTTCGGAATGGTGCCCGCAAGAATGTGGCTGTGGCCATCCTCGTGTTGAAGACCTTCACCGTTCAGCGTCGTCCGACCAGCTGTACCGCCCAGCATGAAGCCCCGCGCACGACTATCACCAGCCGCCCAGGCCAGATCACCGATGCGCTGGAAGCCAAACATCGAGTAGTAGATGAAGAACGGGATCATCGGTACGCCGTGATTGGAATACGCAGTCGCCGCTGCGATCCAGTCGGCCATGGCCCCGGCCTCGTTGATGCCTTCCTGCAGGACCTGACCGTTGGTTGTTTCTTTGTAGAACATCATTTGATCAGCATCTTCAGGGGTATAGTTCTGACCCGACGGGTTGTAGATCCCGACCGAGCGGAACAACCCCTCCATTCCGAATGTCCGGCTTTCGTCCGGCACGATCGGCACCACGTTCTTGCCCATTCCCTTGTCACGCAGCAGCGTAGTCAGGATGCGGACAAAGGCCATTGTGGTCGAAATCTCGCGATCACCGGTGCCCTTCAGTTGAGCTTCGAACTTGGAAAGCTCGGGGATTTCCAGCGCTGGTGCATTACTGTCGCGTTTGGGAAACTCACCGCCCAAAGCCTTGCGCCGGTCGGCAAGATAAGCCTTTTGCGCGTTGTTCAACGACACAAACGGCGCGTTGGGCAGGTCTTCGTCGCTGACCGGGATCTGGAAGCGATCACGGAACGCGCGCAACTGATCTTCGGCCAGTTTCTTTTGCTGATGGGTGGTATTCTGTCCCTCACCAGCCGAGCCCATGCCGTAGCCTTTGACGGTTTTCACCAGCAGGCAGGTTGGCGTGCCCTCGTTCTCGGTCGCGCGTTTGAATGCGGTATAGACCTTTTCGGGGTCGTGCCCGCCCCGGCGCAATGCCCAGATCTGATCGTCGGTCCAGTCTTCGACCAGAGCAGCGGTTTCCGGGTATTTTCCAAAGAAATGTTCGCGGATGTAAGCGCCGTCTTTCGACTTGAAGGTCTGGTAGTCACCATCGACGGTTTCATCCATCAACTGACGCAACCGCCCGCTGGTGTCTTTTTCCAGCAGCTGATCCCAGCCCTTACCCCAAAGCAGTTTGATCACGTTCCAGCCCGCACCGCGGAAATCGCCCTCAAGCTCTTGCACGATCTTGCCGTTGCCCCGCACCGGACCGTCAAGACGCTGCAGGTTGCAGTTGATCACGAAGATCAGGTTATCCAGGCCTTCTCGCACGGCCAGGTCAATCGCACCCCGGCTTTCGGGTTCGTCCATCTCGCCGTCGCCCAAGAAGCACCACACCTTACGGTCGGCCATGTCGATATGACCCCGGTTGTGCATGTATTTCATGAACCGCGCCTGATAGATCGCCATAAGTGGGCCCAAGCCCATCGAGACCGTCGGGAACTGCCAGTAATCCGGCATCAACCACGGGTGCGGATAGCTGGACAGCCCGCCGCCATCGACCTCGGAGCGGAAATTTTCTAGCTGCTCTTCAGTGATGCGCCCTTCCATGAAGGACCGGGCATAGATGCCGGGGATCACATGGCCCTGAAAGAACACCAGATCGCCGCCGTGGATCGCCGATTTCGAACGCCAGAAATGGTTGAGGCCCACGTCATACATAACGGCAGATGATGCAAAGGAGGCAATGTGGCCGCCATACTCACTGCTGACTTTGTTGCGTCGCACAACAGTGGCCATGGCGTTCCAGCGGTTGATCGTACGGATGCGCCACTCCATCTCAGGATCGCCGGGAAAGGCGTACTGATCATCAACCGGGATGGTGTTCTGATAGGGCGTCGTCGCCGAAAACGGCAGCGTCGCCCCGGCGGCGCGGGCTTTTTGCACGGCTTTGTCCAACAGGAAATGCGCACGGTTCGCACCATCGCGTTCAATTACGTCTTCGATGGCGTCCTGCCATTCCTGACTTTCTACCGGGTCGATATCGGGTTCGAGGTCTTTCATTGGGCAGGTTCCTTTCTCAAACTGTGTCCCGTGGGGTGTCAGACGAAGAATTGTGCGCCGTTGACGGAAATTGTTGAGCCGTTGACAAACCCGGCGTCATCCGAGGCCAGGAAGGCTACACAGCGTGCGATTTCATCGGGTTCACCCAGCCGTCCCGCCGGGATTTGGCCGATAATGGCCTCGCGGACCTTTTCAGGCACGGCCATGACCATCTCAGTGGCGATATAGCCGGGGCAGATGGCGTTTGCGGTAATGCCTGCGCGCGCGCCTTCCTGTGCCAGAGATTTGACGATTCCCAGATCACCCGCCTTGGTGGCGGCATAGTTGGCTTGCGCAAACTGGCCTTTCTGGCCGTTGATAGAACTGATGACAATGACACGGCCGAACTTACGCTCGCGCATACCGGGCCAGATTGGGTGGATGGTGTTGAACACCCCGGTCAGGTTTGTGTCTATGACATCTTTCCACTGCTGGGGCGTCATCTTGTGGAACGGCGCGTCGCAGGTAATCCCGGCGTTGGCGACCACAATATCGATCGATCCAATCTCGGTCTCGACTTGCGCGATCCCGGCGGCTGAGGCTTCGTAATCTGCGACATTCCATTTGTAGGTTTTGATGCCGGTCTCGGCAGTGAAGGCAGCCGCCTTTTCGTCATTGCCGGCATAGGTCGCGGCAACAGTATATCCTTCAGCTTTCAACTTTCTGGAAATCGCTTCGCCGATACCCCGGCTACCGCCGGTTACAAGTGCAGTTCGTGTCATCTCTAATCCCTCCAATTAGTCAGTGACTTTGACCTAACTTGCAGTGTTACGTAGCGTAATTTTTTACCACCGGATAGGCCTGAACGGAATAGCAGCTATGCGTTTCAGGAAAGGTTTAATATTAAACTACCTGAAATTTTACCTTTAAAATACTTCCTTTACAAAGAGTTTCCGGAGTGTTTACGCAACCATTTCGGTCAACACGCAAAGGATGGCACGCGATTACGGCCACGGTCACCGGGGCTTGTCGCCAGCATAATCCCGGAACCTCGACATTTTACCGATCCCGGGGTTAAAGGAATTAGTTGGATCGCAGCGCCTGTAATGCGCTGCCAGATCCGGCTTGGCCTTGTAGAGGTGACCGACATTGTGCTCGGCCGGATATTCGGCCCCGCGCTCATCAAGTATCCGAAGCATCGCAGTCTTGATCGCCTTGGGATCGCATCCCTTTTTGATGATGTAATCCTGGTGCATCACGTGGCACATCAAGTGGCCGTAATAGACTTTGCCAACCAACTGATCGGTGATCTCAGACGGCAGCGTTTCGAACCAATCACGATCATTGCGACGCAGCGCGATATCCAGCGCCAGTATCTCTTCGACTTCGTCTGAATGGACATGGCCATACCGCACGGCGGCACCCGCAGCAGCAAATCGATGCAACCCGGCGATCTTGGCCTCACGCGGAGTGCAGGTGACAAACTCGGCGCTGCGGGAACCAAAGAATTCGGGAAGAAACGCCGCCGCCTCTTCGATACCGCTGTCATGCATCTTCAGAATGAGGTGGTGTTCATACTTGTCACGATACTCATACAAGAATTTCGGCAAATGCTCGGCCCAGAGGTTTGAAGCAACCTGCATGAACTTGTCGGTGAAGCCCCGCGTCAGGAAAAACTTGTTCAGACGCGAGTCCACCGCACCCTTCATGGCAAAAAACATCGGTAGCCGGTCGGTCCCCAGTTTGTCGATCATCACCAAAGTGTCTTTGCCGTATTTCGCAGCGATGTCGAAACACTCGCGATGCATGTATTCGGCTGAGACTGGCAGTGTTTTGAAATGCGTCAGGATATGGCGACGCAAGTCGGTAAGGTCAGCAGGGTCGTTTGTACCGATGTAAAAGACCTGCTCACGCTCATAGGTCGGGAAGGTATCAAGCCGCACTGCGAATACCGCCAGTTTGCCCGCACAGCCGGACACTTCGTACAACAGCCGTTCGTCATTGTTGTAACGCGAGGGTGTTTCCGCATCCACATCGCGCAAAATCTCAGTGTAACCCGGATCGGACGCATTGCGGCCTTCGGGCGCTGGGGCGTTCCTGTCGAAATCCCCGGCTTCAACCCGGGTTAGGATTTCCTCTGGGGTGTCGCCCAAATCCAGTCCCAGATGGTTCACCAGTTTCAGCGTCCCATCCGCGGCGATCTGGGCAAAAAGGGCAAGCTCACTATAGCTGGGTCCACGCTCGCACAGGGAACCGCCGGAATTGTTGCAAACCCCACCCACGATCGAGGCACCAATGCTGGAGGACCCGATTACCGAATGGGGCGCACGCCCCAGTGGCCTTAGCTGCTTCTCCAACTCAAACAGAGACGCGCCCGGTAAGCTAAGAACCTGCTGACCGTCTCGCAAAAGGTGCAGGGCTTTCATCCGACTGACATTAATCAGCACAGCGTCACGGTCGTAACCGCCTTTGGGTGTAGACCCTTCGGTCAGGCCAGTATTGGACGCCTGCATGATGACGATCTTGTCGGCGGCGACGCAGGCCTGCAGGACGTGCCACAGTTCCAGCAAAGCGCCGGGTCGAACGACGCAGAGTGCCTTGCCCTCACCCGATCTGAACCCCCGGCGGAACCGCTCGGTCGCGCGTTCGCCTTTTAGCACATTGCGGGCGCCGACGATGGCGCGAAATTTGGTCATGAGGGCTTCGTTGGTCATGCCGCGTTCCGATGTGCATTGCCCGGACTGCTCGCTGGATCACGGGAGCGCAGGTTGGCGCGCGTCAGCTGATCGATCCGCGTAACGCCCATCAGCTTCATGTCGCGCTCGATTTCGGCCCGCATCAATCCCAGTGCCCGTTCGACGCCCAGCTGACCAGCGGCAGCCAATGGATACAGATAGTGCCGCCCTACCCCGACCGCCCTGGCCCCAAGCGATAACGCCTTGAGCACATGGGTTCCGCGCTGAATTCCGCTGTCCATCATCACGTCCAGCTTGTCGCCGACGGCATCCACAATCTCGGCCAACTGATCGAACGGCGTGCGCGAGCCGTCCAACTGACGACCGCCGTGGTTCGACAGGATGATGCCGGTACACCCGATCTCAGCCGCGCGCCGCGCGTCTTCGACGGTCATGATGCCTTTGAGGCAGAACTGGCCATCCCACTCACGCACCATCTCGGCCACATCATCCCAGTCCATCGACGGGTCCAACATGTCAGTGAAGTAGCCACCGATCGAACTGGCGCCGCCGCCCATATCCACATGTTCGTCCAATTGCGGCAGGCGGAACCTCTCATGCGTGACATAGTTGATGCCCCACATCGGCTTGATCGCAAACTGGATCATACCGCCCAAAGTCAGGCGAAACGGGATCGAGAAGCCTGTGCGCAGGTCACGTTCGCGATTGCCGCCGGTGATACTGTCGACGGTCAGCATCATGACCTCGACACCCGCCTCTTTAGCGCGCTGCATCATGGCAGAGTTCAGGCCGCGATCCTTGTGGAAGTAGAATTGATAGACCTGCGGGTTCTTGTGCTTCTGGCGCAATTCTTCCAACGAAACAGTGCCCAGCGACGAAACCCCGAACATGGTGCCATACTTCTCGGCGGCCGCGGCCACGGCGCGTTCGCCCTGATGGTGGAACAGGCGCTGCAAAGCCGTCGGCGAGCAATAAATCGGCATATCCAGTTTTTGCCCCATCACGGTGACCGACATGTCCACGTCCGTCACCCCACGCAGGACCGATGGCAGCAGGTCGCACCGATCAAACGCCCGTGTGTTTTCGCGGTAAGTCACCTCATCATCCGCGCCGCCATCAATGTAGTTAAAGATCGGCCCCGGCAGGCGGCGCTTGGCCAATCTGCGGAAGTCCTGAAAGTTATGACAATCCTTCAGACGCATGACTCTTCCTCCTTAATAGGCGACGGATGGCAGCCAGGTGGCGAGTGTGGGCCACAGGAAGACAAGAGCCAGTCCGGTCAATTGCAGCAGGACAAATGGGATGATGCCCTTATAGATATGCGTCAGCTTTATCTCTGGCGGGCAAACGCCCTTGAGATAGAACAAGGCAAAGCCAACGGGTGGGGTCAGGAAGCTGGTTTGAAGCGTAACTGCCACCAGGATCACGAACCAAACCAGTGCCGGTTCATCCAGTACTCCAAAGCCGGGAACATCGATGCCCAGACCGTTCACGATGGGGCGCATCAGCGGCAGCACGATCAGCGTGATCTCGATCCAGTCCAGAACAAAACCCAGCAGGAAGACGATGAACAGGATGAAGAGGATCGTGCCGTTCGCCCCAAAGCCGGTGGACTGCACCACGTGTTCGATCAACTCATCTCCGCCCAACTCGCGCAGGACATAAGAGAATACTGTTGCGCCAAGGAAGATCGCGAAGATGTAAGCAGTGGTGTTGAAGGTCGAGACCAGCACATTCCACAGCTTGGCGAATGTCAGCTTGCGATAGCCCAGCGCGAGCAGCGCGGCACCCAGTGCACCGATGCCCGAAGCCTCGGTTGGCGTCGTCAACCCGGCAAAGATCGAACCCAGTACCGCAAGGATCAACAACAAGGTTGGGATAACGGCAAACAGCACGTCCTTGACGGCAGCCCAGTCGGGGGCTTTTGCGCCCTCGGGCGCAGGGGCCGCATCGCGTTTGACCAAGGCGAGGATAAAGATGTAAGTCAGGTAGAGGCCACCGATGATGACACCCGGAAAGACCGCGGCCATGAACAGATCACCTACCGACAAAGCCATCTGGTCGGCCATGATCACCAGCATGATCGACGGCGGGATCAGGATGCCAAGCGTACCCGAGGCCGAGACCACACCAGCAGCCAAGGTCGGTTGGTATTTCTGCTGCATCATCGACGGCAGTGACAGAACGCCCAACAGCACCACGGATGCACCGATGATACCGGTTGAGGCCGCCAGAATGATCCCGATCAGCGTGACCGTGATCGCCAAGCCGCCACGCACCGTACCAAACAAGCGCTGCATCGAGGACATCAGGCGTTCAGCCACACCGCTTTCGTCCAGCATCAGGCCCATGAAAATAAACATCGGCAGCGCAACCAAAACCGCGTTGGACATGGTCGCATAGACCCGGTTCACCACCGCACCTAAGGTCAGATAATCGAGCCCCGTAAAGGTGCTCTCAAGCCCGGTCCACAGCATCAAATCGTTGTCGAACAGATAAGCCAGACCACAATAGGCAACGCCCACACCCGCCAGAACCCAAGCCACCGGATACCCGGTGAAAAGCAGCGCAATGAACGTCAGGAACATCGCGATGACCAGCTTTTCCTCGGTCGTTTTAACCAGGAAGGTCAGGCCAATACAGACCGCGGCAAATACGGCCAGCACCAGAAGGATCCGGCGCAGGGGTGCGCCCTCGCGCTCTGAGGCGGGCCCGTACATCAGCGCATGCCCGTCATGGATCAATCGCGCCAGCGCGGCCAAGCCCAACAGAACAAAACTGATCGGAATGACCGCCTTGAAAGCCCAGCGCGCAGCCAGGCCGGTGGGGCTGTCCGAACGCTCGCTGACGCGGAAGCTTTCGTAGAAATAATCATACCCCTGGTCGATCATCAGATAGATGAATGGGGTCAACAGAGTCAGGATGCCGATCACTTCGATCACACGCTGCGCCCGGCGGGACAGTTGCATGTGCAGGACATCGACGCGTACATGGCTGTCTGTGATCAAGGCATAGGATATGCCGATCATCGTGACGATGCCGTAGAAATGCCACTGAATCTCGTCCAGTTTGGGATAATTCTGGCTGAACAGGTAGCGCAGCGAGACCTGACTGAAGATCGCGGCCATCAAGAGGACATTGGCCCACATCACCACATGCCCGACGGTTTTCACGCCTGTATCAATGGCGACTGCTATTTTCTGACGGTCGGAATCAGGATGTTCCAGGATGCCTTCATAGGCTTCGACTGGGTCACTTAAGTTCTTTTGCGTGGCCATGGGTAATCCTCGCTCAGCTGACCGGCGCGAGCGCGGTCAAGGGAATGCAGGTCTAAAATCCTGATAATGTCCGAGGCGGGGGAGCCCGCCGCCCCGGACGCGTCAGTAAGTCAGATTACTGACGGGGGAGGAACGCGTTTGTTTTCCACAGGTCATAGCCATCGCGGAATTCGTTCATGTCGGCCAGAACCTTGGCGAAGAAGGCGTCGTTGGCGGCCTCTTCGGCAGCAACGTCTTCCCAGGTTGCGCGGAATGTATCCAGCATCTCGGGCGACCATTGCTTGATGGTGACGCCATTGTTTTCAACGTTGTCGATCAGGGCCGCATGTTGGATGGCTTCGCCTTCGGCAAAGCTGTCGGCCATTGATGCCTTACAGGCGTTTTCAATGATCGCCTTGTGCTGCTCGCTGGTCTCGTTCCAGACATCCTTGTTGATCATCAGCTCGAACACGGTCGCCTGCTGGTGCCAGCCAGGGAAATAGTTGAACTTGACCAGTTTGTGAAAGCCCAGACGCGCGTCGATGGCAGGCATCGAGAATTCAGTCGCGTCGATGGCGCCTTTTTCCAGCGCAGGGAAGATTTCACCACCCGGCAGCAGCGAAGTCGCCACGCCCAGTTTCTGCATGACTTTTCCACCCAGACCGAAGAAGCGCATCTTGAGGCCACTCAGATCTTCAGGGGTGTTGATCTCGGTCGCGAACCAGCCCGACGTTTCAGGGGCGATAACCGCGCAGGGGATGACGTGGACGTTATAGCCCGCTTGGTCATACATCTCTTGGTACAGCGACATTCCGTTGCCGTAATACAGCCACGCCATGTATTCGCCCGCCTCAGGGCCAAACGGAACCGCCGAGAACAGCGGCGCAGCCGGGATTTTACCTGCCCAGTAACCAGCGGTGGTGTAGCCCGAATTAATCTTGCCAGTCGACACGGCATCCAGAATTTCGAACGGCGGGACCAGTTTGCCCGGCTCGTAGACCTTCATCTTCAGTGTGCCGCCAGACATCAGGTCAAGCTGCTCGGCAACACGAGGGATCGGGGAACCCAACCCTGGAAGCTCGGTCGAGAAAGCAATCGGGGTTTTCAGCAGCAGTTTGTCAGCAGCAACCGCAGGTGCCGCCATCAGGCTGGCAGCCACGGCAAGGCTCGTCAGGGTCTTTTTCATGAAATCTCCTCCAGGGTCGGTCAGACATGGCGTCCGATGAATTTGTGACGCGAGATCTTCCTACGCCCACACTGGTAAATAAAGTTGACCAAACATTTCAGTCAACAACTTTATTTACCATTGGTTCGATCACTATTTGCCTAGAGATGACCCAGATCGCCTAAACTTAAGAAGATCTCTGCTGAAGGTACTCAGGCAAGTGTTTCGGCATTTCTTGTTTACTGTTAAACAGTTGCGAACCAGAATATCCGAAAAATTGACCCGCTAAGTCAGCTATTGAAAAACATACACTCAAAGGTTATTTTTCTTTACCAAAGGGGTTTTGAATCTTCTTCAAAAAGGCATACCACGATGAATACGACAGCGATTTTCGAACCGATCGGGCACGAATCACTCTCGGATGCAGTGGTGGCTCAGATTGAAGACCTGATTGCTTCGGGCATTCTCAAGCAGGGTCGCAAACTGCCATCGGAACGCGATCTGGCAGAAACCCTTCGTGTCTCCCGCCCCAAACTGCGTGAGGCGCTGGCGGTTCTTGAAGAACGGGGTTTGGTGACGACACAGCATGGTGAAGGCACTTTCGTAGCTGCGTTGACCGGCAGCGCCATGCTCCCTGCCCTGTTGGCGCTTTACGAACGCCATGAGCCCGCTTTTTTCGATTATCTCGAATACAGGCGCGAACAGGAAGGCTTTGCCGCTAAGCTCGCCGCGCGACGGGCGACCAAAGCGGATAAGGAACGGATCACGGATATCCTGGCCGAGGATGAACGCGCCTGGCGCGAGAAGGATGCACTTGCATCGCGCGAGGCTGACTTTGCGCTGCACGCCGCGATTGTGGACGCCAGCCAAAACGCGACGCTCATCCACATGATGGCTTCGATCTACGAGCTCACGCGCCAAGGCGTGTTTTATAATCGTGACTTCCTTAAAACCATCGACGGCACAGGCAAGCTGTTGATGGAGCAGCATCGCGAACTGGGAATGGCGGTCATCGCAGGCGACGAAGCACGTGCGGAAAAGGCTGCGTATGACCACATCGACTTTGTTGAAGAGTCCTTCAAGCTTGGCATTGAAAGACGCCGCCGTGAGGCAATGGCCGAAAAGCGCCGCCTTCTGTCTGATTCAAAACTCTGATCGGGCAGCGCAAGTTGTTTTTACTTCCCAACGATCTCAATCATGTAATCACGACGGGCTGCGGCAGGTGGTGACTGAAACGGCGCTGCCGCGCGTACCTGCGCAAGTGCCACCTGATCCAGTCGTTTCGACCCCGAGCTGCGCTTGACGGTGACACTTACCAGCGTCCCATTGTCACCAATACGAAAACTCACCAGCACCGCACCACGAATATTGACGGTCTTACGTCGGGCACGGGTGATTTTGCGCATCACGTGCCCTCTGTAATTGCTGACCTCAGCGTTACCCTGCCCAGCCGCTATGGAACTTGTCTTTTTGGCCGTCTCAGCACCTTTGCTGGTTTTTCCCGATACATTGCCTTTTCTGGCGCTCTTTTCAGAATTCCCTGCCTGCGACGCAACCTGATCGACCTTTTGTTTGGTCGGGTCCGCCGGTTTCACGGCTGGGGTTTTCGCGACGGCTTCGGTCTCTGACGGCACTGCTTCTTGCGCTTCGGTGGATGCTTGTCGATGGGTCACCGCGACGGCCGCTTTGCTGTCGGCGACAGTATGCTTGATCGCCCTGGGAACTGACGCCCGGGCTTGAGAGGTTGGGCTGACCGCATTTTGTTGCTGTGTCGGTGCGACGGTCGGTTGATGTGCAGTAGCGGGCGCCGAGGCGGTGGCCCCGGTCACATAGTCCTTGAAAGCATCCCCCAGCGCAGCAACCTCGCCCGACCCGCCACCTTCGACAAGCACCGGTTCACCTGCGGAAAAGTCATGCAGGGCAAGAACATGGGTGGCTGCGGCCAGCGCCAAGGCCGCAACAGCTACGCCACGAGATCTGGGTATCATTGCAAACCCCTTTCTGTGACCACGTACACCCTTTTTGCACCCAGCGCGCGCAAGGTATCACTGACCTCTTTCAGCCGAACAGCAGGCAAAGCCCGGTCCGGCACAACGCGAACATCATCCAATGGCAGGTTGATCGACGCGCGTTCCACATATGCATCAACACCGGTCAGTTCGGCGCCCCGGTACTCCAGCGTCCCATCGCTTCGAATGACCAACGCGTCGGGTGGCTCACGACCGTCCAGATCGCTGGTTTCCACAAGCTTCACCGATTTGCTCAGCGGCGGTGCAAGCGTGCCTGCGATCATGAAAAAGATGAGCATCAGAAAGACGACATTGATCAGCGCGATCGTTGGCTCTCGACCCTGTTTTGCCTTGCGTTTGAGTTGAATCATCCGATCACCTGCGGGCGCAAATGGTCGATGCCTTTCAGCACCGAAAGCAGATCAATCAGCTGTTGCGAAGTTGCGTTCTGTCCAAGACTGATCAACGCGGTCTGAGGCTTATCGGTCGCCATCACCGTGGCCATGTCTTCGAACGCGGCAAGCGCGCCATCAACCAGAATCCGGTCAGCCTCGAGTTTGACAAAGCGGATCACCCGGTCAGTTTTCGCACCTCCGGCTGCGGCAGTGGCAAATTCGATTTCGCCATACTTGGAGAACGTCGACGTCAGCATAAAGAACAGCAACAGCAGAAAGATGACGTCAATCAAGGATGTCATCGACAAGCGCCTGCGCCGTCTTCTGCGGACGTTAAGTGCCATGGGCGAAAACCGGCTGCGGGGTTTGATCAGCCACTGGCGCGTCTTCAGCATAGCCCGGTGCAAACACAGTTCTCAAAGCGCGGTTGGCAAAGGTACGCTCTCGGTTCATGCGGGCCTCAAACCAAGTCAGAACCATCGAGGTCGGCATGGCGACCGCAAGGCCGGCGGCGGTCGTCAACAGGGCCACCCAAATACCACCGGCAAGCAGCGATGGATCAACGGAATTGCCCGCGCCCTGTAGGGTTTGGAACGCCTCGATCATGCCCAATACGGTCCCGAAAAGCCCCAGAAGCGGTGCAAGTTGGGCGACCATATCCAAGACGTTGAACCCTTGCTCAAGTTGGGCAAACCGCGCTTCGGCCTCGGCGTCGGTACGCTCGGACAGGGTGCGATCCTCACCAGACAAGGCCATCGCGATTACCGGGGCAAGGTAGCTGCGACTTTTGCCCAGATGCGCCCTTGTCTCGGCAAAGTCCCTGCGATCCCAGGCCTGAATAGCCCGCGAAAGCTCAATATGACGACCGACACCTGCGGCGCGAAACTGCCAAAGCTTGTACAGAACCAACGAAAGCGTTGCGATTGAGGTCAGGATCAGGATGGCAACAACCGGACCGCCCAATTCCAGAATTTCCATTACTTTTCTTATGACTGCGTCCATAACCTCACCCGATCACTTCCGTTTCAAGACGGCTTGTGAGCGTAAGCCCGGACATGCAGGCATCGGTCATGTCAGATTGTGTCACGCAATCCTGCACGCCGTTGATCAGTATTCGGCTGATCTGATCGCAGGCCATGTCGTTGAACTGGAACTGCCGTACACGGGGCTTGCCCGAAGGCAGCTCGGCAAAGTCCAACAGTGTCAGCAGGGCCACCTGACCTTCTGCGCCGAAAAGGACGGTCTCATAGACCGCGCCTTCAATATCGATGTCATAGGCGTTTTCAGCGACAAAGCTTAGCAAACAGCTTTCACCCTTTGCCTCGGCGCTGCTGAGCTCGATTGATACGCCGCCGGGCTTTTGCGTTTCCTCTGCGCCGGCAATCCCTGCCCCCAAAAATGGGAGCAGGGTCAGCAGGACCACCCGAGCATTTCTTTTGATTGTTGTCTGCATGACTGGTCCTTTCGTATGGATCAGAAGGTTTTGGCCAGAGTCAGCTTGAAGTTCCGGCCCGGTGAGTTGCGGGTCGAAAGGTTCGGCAGATAGTTCTTGTCAAAGATGTTCTCGACGCCTGCGCGAACTTCGAAACCCTGAAACGCGCCTTCCTGCGGCAGATAGGTCGCGCGCATGGTGTTCACGCCATAGCCAGCAACCGGATCTCCGCTGGAATCGGTGCCGGATTTGGCGCCGAACAGCTCCCAGCTGACGTCCAGAGTTTCGCCAAAGCGTTTGCCGACTGTTACCCGCGCCGAGTCTGTCGGCTCGTTCCGCCATGGTGAGTCCACGCCAAGCGAGCTGGTTTCAGTCCCTTTGACGATGTTTGCGTTGAAGTCGACATAATACCCAGCCGCACTGGCATAGGATGCCTCGATTTCAACGCCCTTGGTTTCAACTTCCTGCAGCGGGCGCGAAGGCCGGCCAGATACGTAAGACGTAATGTCCCACAGATCTGTCTTGTAGAAATTGACCTTGGCCCGGACCACATCGCCTGCAGCAAGTACATCGCCACGGTTGTACGAGAACCCTGCTTCCCATGTGCGCGATTTTTCAGGTTGGGTCATGTATGCTGGCGTGCCCAGATCGTCGATAATCGGCAGGTTTTCCGTGTATGCCCCACTGCCGAACACGGCAAAACCGCTGGCAAACTCGTACCGTGCAGACAAACCGCCCATCAGCGCGTTGTTGTCATAGCTTTCATTGCGCGGAGCCGGTGCATCACCGTCGCCTTTGATGTCCTGCGTCTCGTACCGGATCGCCGGAGTGATGGTCAGCTGATCGCCGATCTGAATATCGTCCACGGCAAACAGTGCGACACGTCGGTCGGTGCCACCGGGGGCCGAGGGCGCGTCTAGACGCTCGCGATTGATGAATTCGATCCCGGCGCGCAGGTCGTGCGCGGCGACGCCGGTTTGGAAGTACGACGTATTCTTGATCGTCAGCTTCGTGGTTTCATAGTTGTGCGTCGCGTCAGCCAGCCCACGAATGCTTGGGAAGAATGGCGTTCCTTCCAGGCTTGAGGACCCGGGCACGTAAGAGCTGTCAATCTCCTGCTCCGAGTAGCTGAGGTTCACGTCCAGATCGATTAGGTCGTTGCCCGCCGGACGGTATTGATACCGCAGAATGCCGATTTTTGTTTCGATGTCGCGGTCTACGTTGCCGAACGAATCCGAGGTCGTGCCGAACGAGTCATACGGAACATCGCGTTCTTCTGACGTCGACTGATTATAGGACGCGGTGATTGAATGCTCGAGATTGTCGCCAAAGCTGTACTTTCCCTTGGCCAACAGCGACGGCAGCGTGAACGCGCTGTTGCCAATCGTGTCCCCGTTACCATCCTTCTGATCGTCCTGATCACGATAGGTATAGTTGAACAGGAACTCGGTCTGGCGGTTTGGCTGCCAGGCCAGGATCGTGGACGACGCAAAGCCGTTCCCGTTGGAATACCCCTCGAACGTTTGTCGGAGCCGGAAGCCCGGCTCACCACCAGTGAAGTCCGACGCGTCCTTGGTTTCCAACTGAACCACGCCGCCCACAACGCCCGAGCCGTACTCGAACGAGCCTACTGTGCCGCGAATGACTGAGACGCTTTTGTATAGCTGCGGATCCGTGAACAACTGGTTGCCGATCCGATACAGCTCTTCCGCGCCGGTTGTCGCCCCATCGACAAGGATCAGCACTTTCTGGTCGGTCCCAAAGGTGCCGTTGGCACCGAACCCACGGATATTGATCCCCGACCCTTGCGGTGTTGAGCCGTTGACCAGCGTCACACCGGGCACCGTGTCAATCAGTTCTGCGACGGTGTTGGCCTGACGGTCGTTGATCTCTTCCTGATCAATATTGGTGACCGGCACGGCAGTATCCGTCTGGATTTCCCGCTTGCTTTCGCCCAGTTCCAGCGTGCCCAGGAAGCCTTCATCCTGCTCCTGCGCCGAAGCACCAGCCGCTACCATGCTCAGGCACGACACCGTACCAAGCAACCCCATCTTTTGAATACGCGAACGCATTTCTGTCCCTTCGAAATTTTAAGAGGACCGGAAATGCTTGCTCCGCGCTGGCTTGGTCAGTCTTTTATGATTTTTGGAATCGCCTTTTTTGGCGACTTGTGCTCGTTAATAAAGTTGACTAAAACAGTCAACATAAATTCCTGGTCGTCCTTACGACCGTCGCCAGCAGTTCATCGCGTTCACCGGTGACCGTGCCAGCCCAACACCCATGACAATCGAAGATGGAAAAACCCATGACGGAACAGGTGCTTCTGGCCCCGGATCAAATTCGTGCAGCCTATGTTGAAAACACCGGAAAACGTGACCGCGACTTGGCGGAATCACTCGGAATAACCGAAGGTCAACTCGTTGCGGCGTTTGCGGGTATCGACGTAACGCGGCTTTCGGCAAGCCTTGATGACATCTTCCCGATGCTCAACGGGCTGGGTGAGGTCATGGCGCTGACGCGCAACCCCTCCTGCGTCATTGAAAAGGTCGGCCAATACAACAACTACCATTCAGGTGCGCATGCTTCGATGGTTCTGACCGAAGAGATTGACCTGCGCATGTTCCCCGGCCATTGGGTCCACGCCTTTGCCATCGAACGTGAAACGGACAAAGGGACAAAGCGATCCATTCAAGTCTTTGATGCAGCCGGGGATGCGGTGCACAAGATCTTTCTGCGCGATGGCTCTGACCTGAACCACTGGGACGAACTTGTTAGCAAATTGAAGGTAGATGACCAATCCCAGACGCTGGTTGTTGAGCCGCGAAAGCCAACCGAGGCCGCCAAGGTGAACACCGACAAGGTCGAACTTCTGCGATCCGAGTGGGCCAAGATGACGGATACACACCAGTTCCTGCGCCTGACCTCAAAGCTAAAGATGAACCGATTGGGCGCTTACCGCGTCGCCGGTGAACCGCTGGTTCGCGCGCTTGAACCGGCAACGGTTTCCCAAATGTTCGAACAGGTCCGGGACCAGGGGCTTGAGGTCATGGTCTTTGTCGGCAACCGGGGGTGCATCGAAATTCACGGTGGGTCGGTTGAGACGCTTAAACAGATGGGTCCGTGGTTCAACGTGCTTGATCCGCGTTTCAATCTGCACCTGCGATCAGACCATATTGCCGAGGTTTGGGCCGTGACCAAACCCACCCAACGCGGTCCCGCCGTTTCAGTTGAGGCCTTCGATGCCGAAGGTAGTCTTATTCTGCAGATATTTGGTCGTCGTTCAGGTGAGAACGATCACCGCCCGGTCTGGAAACAACTGGTGGCAGGCCTTCAATCCAAAAAAGAAACCGAGGTGGCGTGATGAGCCCCCTTTGCAGGTTTTCATCGGTCGTCGCGCTAGCCAGCGCGGTGATCGGAACATCAGCCATCGCAGCAGATGAACCAGAACCCAACCGCATCATCGCCATCGGCAGTTCCGTGACCGAGATCGTGTATGCCCTGGGTCAGCAGGACCGCCTTGTTGGGCGGGATCGGACCTCAACCTACCCGGTTGATGTGCTGGACCTGCCCGATGTCGGCTATATTCGCGCACTGTCCCCCGAAGGGGTCTTGTCGGTCAAACCCGACCTGATCGTGGCTTTAGAAGGGTCCGGGCCACCTGAGGCTGTCGAGGTTCTCAGAGAGGCCGGTGTGCCCTTCGTCTCGATCAGTGAAGACTATTCACGCGACGGCGTGGTGGAAAAAATCCGGGCTGTCGGGGCCGCGCTGGGTGTTGACGAAGCCGCGGAAGAGCTTGCCGCTCAGACCGGTGCCAAGATTGACGGGGCCCATTCGAATGCAGTTGATGTTTCGGTGGGCGGCACACCCCGGGTTCTGTTTGTCCTGTCAGCTCAGGATAATCGCATTATGGTTGGCGGCGCGGACACGCAGGCAGACAGTATCATTCGTCTGGCTGGCGGCGTGAACGCAGCTGGCAACGTATCGGGTTTCAAACCCATGACACCCGAAGCGATCGCCACAACCGCGCCAGACGTGATCCTGATGATGGATCGGCAAGGCAACCACATCACCGCCAATGAAGACCTGTTTGCCATGCCAGCCATCAAGCTGACGCCCGCTGGACAGAAAAAACGTCTGATCCGCATGCAGGGGGCTTATCTGCTGGGCTTTGGTCCCCGAACGGCCGAGGCGATTGCTGATCTGTCGGCGGAATTGCAGAGAAAAAGCGGCTCATGACCCTTGCAATGGATCACGATGGGCTCAACGTGGCTGCCCTCGACCGCCGCGTGACGGCGCGCCGGGTCACTCTGGCCCTTTTGGCGCTGTTGGTCTTCACCAGCATCTGCAGCATCTCGGTCGGCGCGTCGGACGCATCCGTTCGCGCAGCATTCGCAGACCTGATTGCAGGGCGGGACATTTCGGACCTCGACCGGATCGTCCTGTGGGATATTCGACTGCCCCGGCTGGCCATGGGGATTTTGGTCGGCGCTGCCCTGGCCGTCTCCGGCGTGGTGATGCAGGGCCTGTTTCGCAACCCTTTGGCTGACCCCGGAATTGTGGGCGTCAGCGCAGGTGCCGGTCTGGGCGCGATTTCCGCGATCATCCTCGGTGCGTACCTGCCCGCCTCCATTCTGGCCTGGGTCGGTAATAGCTTGGTCGCCGTGGCGGCATTTCTGGGCGGGTGGACGTCCGTTTTGCTGCTCTATCGCGTTTCAACACGAGGCGGGCAGACATCGGTTGCAACCATGCTGTTGGCAGGGATCGCATTGGGTGCGCTGTCGGGCGCTGTGTCCGGGGTTCTGGTCTACATGGCCGATGACCAACAGCTGCGCGACCTGACGTTCTGGGGCATGGGCTCGCTGGCCGGCGCAACATGGACCAAAGCAGCCACGGCCGCTCCGATCATCTTGATTTCCGTGTTCACGGCCCAGTTCCTTGCCCGTGCGCTGAACGGCATGGCGATGGGCGAAGCTGTGGCACAGCACATGGGCATCCCGGTTCAGCGCAGCAAGAACATCGCCATTCTGGCCGTGGCCGGCGCAACCGGAGCCGCCGTTGCCGTATCCGGAGGCATTGGCTTCATCGGTATCGTTGTGCCGCATCTGCTGCGGTTGGCGACCGGACCGGACCACCACCGCCTGTTGATGAACTCGGCCCTGTTAGGGGCTAGCTTACTGCTGTGTGCCGACATGATCAGTCGCCTGATCGTGGCACCGGCCGAACTGCCGATTGGCATCGTAACTGCAATCTTAGGCGCACCGGTCTTCCTGTGGATTCTGCTGCGGCGTCACGGAACAATGGGAATGTAAGTGATGAAGGGCGAAAACATACACGTCAAACTCGGCCGTAAGGAGATTCTCCACGGCGTGGACTTTGACGCAGAACCCGGAAAAGTTACAGCCATCATCGGCCCGAATGGCTCGGGAAAATCTACGTTACTCAAAGCCTTATCAGGCGAACTTGAATCTTATGGAGCGATTTCTCTGAACGGGCACAGCATTTCCGAGCTGAAGCCCTGGCAACTGGCTGCAATGCGCGGGGTTCTACCGCAATCGTCAACCGTTGCCTTTCCCTTCACTGTGCTCGAGATCGTCCGTCTGGGCCTTGCGAACGGGCTGGCCGCGGCGGATGACAGTCTGCCAGCGAAGGCTCTGGCCCATGTCGATCTCGCCGGGTTTGAGCACCGGTCTTACCAGAACCTTTCGGGGGGTGAGCAGCAACGCGTTCAGCTTGCCCGCGTTCTGACCCAAGTCTGGGACGCGACATACCACGATCAGCCCAGATGGCTGTTGCTGGACGAACCCGTTGCAAGCCTGGACATCGCGCATCAGTTCACTGTGCTGGGCGTCGCAAGAAAATTCGCCACACAAGGCGGCGGCGTTGTTGTGGTGATGCACGACCTGAACCTGACGGCGCTGTTTGCCGACTATGTGTATGTCATGTCGGAAGGATCTGTTTGGGGCTCAGGCACACCAACTGCGATCCTGAACGACCAGACGATGCTGCAGGTTTATGGCATCGACCTGCCGATCAGCACCCTGCCTAAAGCTCAGGTTCCGTTCATCCTGCCGCAGGCCATGCGACAGACTTAACGGCGTAAAGGGCCCACTTGGGGCGAGCAGTAACTCCGCCTGCCCTAATCACGCACCAAAACTAGACGCCGTAACGGCTCAGTATCATCTCGACGCTGCTGTCTATAGTCGCGGTCATTTCGGTTTCGGTCAGAACGTTGCCAGAGAAAACCATCGGCCAGAAAGCTCTGGACTTGATCAGGCCGATGAATTCCTGCCCTGCCAGTTCGGGGTTCTCGATCCGCAACTGCCCGTCATCGGCTGCATCCTTCAGCATCTCAATAAAGATCGCGGTCTTGTCGAGTTTGCCCTGTGCAGCCGCAGCCAGATCGGGGTTGCGCAAGGTTTCGCTGATCACCATCCGCGCCATCGCCATCACTTCGGGCAGCATCAGAATGCGCCCTTCGGCCCAGGCCAGATTGGTTAGCTGCTCACGAATGTCACGCCCTTTTTCATAGCGGATATCCCGCACGGCTGCGAACCGGTTGGACAGTTCTAACACGATGGATCGAAACAGGTTTTCCTTGCTTTCGTAGTACTTGTACAGCGTGCGCTTGGACACCTCGGCCTGCGCTGAAATGCGGTCCATGCTGGCTGCGGCGAACCCCTTTTCCTGGAATTCAGCCACGGCCGCTTCGATGATTTGGGCTTGTTTGGACGCATTCGGCGCTGTGCATTCGTTCATGTCTAAAAGCTATAGACCTATTGACAGATCGAGGTCAAATTCTACGTAAACTCTCGAGTTTACATGTCTGGATTTCTCACCTAGTGTAAACGCGCCAGTTTACCACTTTAGGTACCAGCCAACACGGAGAGCCCCCTCATGGCATTGACTTTGAAACTGAACGGCGAGACCCACACGGTCGACGCCGAACCCGGCACGCCCCTGCTGTGGGTGATCCGGGACGAACTTAAGCTGACCGGAACCAAATTCGGTTGCGGCGTCGCATCCTGCGGCGCGTGCACAGTGCATCTGAATGGTGAGCCCGTGCGCTCGTGCCAAACCTATATCGAGGACGTCGAAGACGCTGAGATCACCACGATTGAGGCCGTTGGCGACGACAAGATCGGGGCGGCTGTTCAGCAAGCCTGGGTCGAGCTGGACGTGGTCCAATGCGGCTATTGCCAGTCGGGGCAGGTCATGTCGGCGGTCGGTCTACTTTCAGAGAACTCCAAGCCCAGCGTCGAAGAAATCGACGAGTACATGCACGGCAACGCCTGCCGTTGCGCCACCTATCAACGCATCCGCGCCGGTATCCAGCGCGCATCAGAAATCCTGGAGGCCTGATCCATGACCCTCAACACCTCTCGCCGCGAATTTCTGAAAGGTGCTGCTGCTACCGGTGCCGTTCTTCTGGTTGGCGCGCGCCCTGATGGGGCGCTGGCGGCTGCCCCTTCTGACACCACTCAATTCAACCCATTCGTCAAAATCGACGCCGATGGAACCGTAACGGCCATCGTCAAGCATTTTGAAAAGGGCCAAGGTCCTGCGACCGGTCTGCCGACGCTGATCGCCGAGGAAATCGGCCTGACAATGGACCAGATCGAGTACGAATTCGCGCCGTCCAACCCGCAGGTCTACAACAACCTGTTGTTTGGCCCGTTTCAAGGCACCGGCGGATCGACCGCAATGGCGAACTCGTGGATGCAGTATCGCCAGGCAGGTGCGGCGGCGCGTGAGATGCTGATCAATGCCGCTGCGCAAAGCTGGGGCGTGGACGCATCCGGCATCACCATTGAGGAAGGTATCGTCAAGGCCGGCGACAAATCGGCCCCAATCGCTGAATTCGTGGCCGCGGCCTCTCAACTGGAGGCCCCAGTCGAGCCACGCCTGAAAGACCCGTCAGAGTTTCGTCTGATCGGCAACGAGACGGTGCGCCGCAAGGATTCGGCAATCAAAGGCAATGGTCAGGCGATGTACGCGATGGACGTCCATCTGCCGAACCAGATGGTCGCCATGATCAAACGGCCCGAATCGAAGGGTGGCATCGCCAACGGCTTTGACGACAGCGCGTCAAAAGAGGTCAAAGGCTATATCAGTGCCGCCATCCTGCCCAATCAGGCGGGTGTCGCTGTCTATGCCGAAAACACCTGGGCCGCCATTCAGGCGCGCGACGCGCTTGAGGTCGAGTGGGACACGTCCGGATCTGAGACCCGCGACTCGGACCAGATCAAGGCTGAAATCATGGCCGCTCTGGACGCCGAAGCTGCGTATAACGTGAACAAGGCGGACGTCGCAGCGGTGTCGGCGGCCATCGATGGCGCAGACAAGGTCGTTGAAAAGACCTTCTACTTTCCCCTGCTGGCCCACGCGCCGATGGAACCTCTGAACTGCACCATCGAGCAAACCGCCGAGGGCGACATTGTCCTGCACGACGGTGCGCAATCGCCGACTGGTCCGCATATGGCCTTTCAGCAGATCTTCCAACTGCCGCCAGAAAAGATTCACATCAAAACAATGCTGGCCGGCGGATCCTTTGGACGGCGGGCGACGCCAGATGCGGATTATCAGGTTGAGGCGGCTCTGGCCTTTGTGGTCACCGACCGAACGCGCCCGGTCAAGCTTGTCTGGACCCGCGAAGATGACATTCGCAGCGGTTATTACCGCCCTGCCTTTGGTCACAAAGTGCGTGTCGGATTGGATGGAAATGGCGAAATCGTCGGCTGGCGGCATCAGGTGGCTGGCCAATCGATCATGAAGGGGACAGCGTTCGAATCCTTCGCCGTTCACGACGGCGTCGATCACAGCTCGATCGAAGGAATTGCCGACAGCCCCTACCAAATCCCCGGCATGTCGCTTGGGCTGACAGATACTCCAAAGGCAACCTCCGTTTTGTGGTGGCGATCCGTGGGGCACACCCACACGGCCTATGTCATGGAAACGATGATGGATTTGGCTGCCAACGCCGCTGGCCGCGACCCAGTCGAATTTCGTCTGGCACATCTGGCAGACGCCAGCGATCCTGATCAGAAGCGCAAGGCGAATGTCCTGAAACTGGCTGCTGAAAAGGCGGGTTGGGGCAATGCGCCTGTCGGTCGGTCACAGGGGATTGCGGTTCACAAGTCCTTTGGGTCTTATGCGGCCGAAGTGGTCGAGGTTTCGGGCGATCCCGAAACCGGCATCAAGATCGAAAAGGTCACTTGCGCCGTGGATTGCGGGATTGCCGTCAACCCGGACATTGTCCGCGCCCAGATGGAAGGCGGGATTGGTTACGGCATCGGTCATGTGATGCGTGATCAGATCACCCTGACAGGCGGCACCGTGGATCAATTCAACTTCCCCGATTACGAGCCTTTGCGGATCGGCGACATTGCCGCGATTGACGTGCACATCGTGCCATCAGCCGAGGCCCCAACGGGCGTTGGTGAGCCAGGCACGCCGCCCTCGGCACCGGCGCTCGCAAACGCGATTAACGCCATGTCCGGCGATCTGGTCGCCGAGCTGCCCATGGCTGAAAACGGCGTCAGCTTCGCCTAAGCATCTCACCCCGCGCCAATTCCACCGGTTTGGCGCGGGTTATTTTTCGGCGAGTCAAAATTTGATCAAATTTCGTGACAACGGGTCGCGCCTCTATTACACCTCAGGTAGCCAGAGTAATGGAGTCAGTGATGGATCTGAGTGCCCTGCACAGTTTTCGCGTTGCCGCATGTGATCTGAATGGTCAGATGCGAGGCAAGCGTGTGCCGCCCTCTTACGCCGACAAGCTGGACAAAGGCACGCTGCGCATGCCGTTTTCAGCGTTGAATGTCGACCTGTGGGGCGCGGATATCGACGGCAGCCCGTTGGTATTCGAATCCGGTGACGCGGATGGTGTCTTGCTTCCGACCGAGCGCGGCCCGGTGCCAGTGCCTTGGCTGGAAACGGAAACCGCCCTTGTCCCCATGTGCCTGCATGACGACGAAGGCACCCCGTTTGCTGGCGACCCCAGGCATGCACTTGCGTCTGTTCTTGATCGCTATGCACAGCGCGGCTGGTCGGTCATTGCGGCGACAGAGCTGGAGTTCACCTTGCTCGACGCCTCGGGTGCGCATCCGCAGCCGCCGGTCAATCCTGTGACCCGGCGACGGTTGGAGGATGAAGCAGTCCTGTCGATGGCAGAAATGGATGCCTTCGATGCGTTCTTCACCGACCTTTATGACGGGTGCGCTGCGATGGGAATTCCCGCGCAAACCGCCATCTCGGAAAGCGGTATTGGCCAGTTCGAAATCAACCTGAATCACCAAAACGCCATGCGCTGTGCCGATGATACATGGCTTTTCAAGGCCTTGGCGCGTGGCCTTGCCCGTAAACACGGGTTCACCGCAACCTTCATGGCGAAACCCTACGCCGATGACGCTGGCAACGGGATGCATGTCCATTTCTCGGTCGTGGACCAACAGGGCCGCAACGTTTTCGATAATGGCGGCCCCGAAGGCACCGATCTGCTTCGTTGGGCCGTGGCGGGATGCCTGGCCGCGATGCCCGGATGTACGCTTGTCTTCGCACCGCACGGGAACTCATTCACGCGCCTGATCCCGGGCGCGCACGCCCCAACCGGTGCGTGTTGGGCCTATGAGAACCGCACTGCGGCTGTGCGTATTCCCGGTGGCGCGCCGGTCGCACGACGGATCGAACACCGCGTCGCCGGTGGGGACATCAACCCCTATCTGATGTTGGCCGCTGTTCTGGGGGGCGCCATGAACGGCATCGAAGATCAGTCGGAACCGCCTGCCCCGATTTCGGGCAATGCCTATGAGGTCGACGGGCTGCCGCAATTGGCTGCCGACTGGACCCAAGCCATTGCAGCATTCGAAACAGACCCCAATGTCGCGCGCATCTTTCCCGCCGATCTGATCCGCTATTTCGCCATGACCAAGCGACAGGAAATCAGGCGGTTTGCCGAGCGTCCATCCGAAAACCATTGGCTGAGCTATGTCGAAGCCGTATGAGCCCTCTTGCCCGCCCGTATCTACTGGGCTAGAATAAATTTGATCAAATTTGGTGACCCATGAAAATCGGCATCCTACTGACCGGCCATCCACCTGATGAACTGCACGACCAATTCAGCGAATATGACGCGATGTTTGCCGCGCTGCTGGACGGCAACGGTTTTACCTACCAAACCTTCGCCGTTGTAGACGGCCAGTTCCCCAAGGACGCGTTTCAGGCTGATGGCTGGATCATCACCGGCTCGCGCCATGGCGCGTATGAGGATCATGCGTGGATACCACCGCTCGAAGATCTGATCCGCGCCATTCAACACAGCGGTCGTCCGCTGATCGGTGTGTGCTTTGGCCACCAGATCATCGCGCAGGCGCTTGGCGGCAAAGTCGAAAAATTTACCGGTGGCTGGGCCGTCGGGCGCACCGAATATGACTTGGAAGGCCAATCCGTCACCCTGAATGCCTGGCATCAGGATCAGGTGGTTGAGCTGCCCGAAGGCGCACGCGTGACAGGCAGCAACGACTTTTGCCGCAATGCGATGGTCAGTTACGGCGACAACATCTGGACCGTGCAGGCCCACCCGGAATACGGCGATACCTTTATCCAGGGCTTGATGGAAACGCGCGGCAAGGGTGTCGTTCCCGACCCGTTGATGGAAGCGGCCGCCAACCGGCTGCCCGGCCCCGACGACAACGCGACCATCGGACGGCACATGGCAGAATTTCTGAAGAAAGAGAGGGCCTGATGGCCGACTGGACAGACCAGCTGCCAGAAGCAGCAAAAACCTATATCTCCGGCCACCGGTTGGATGAGGTTGAATGCATCATCTCGGACCTGCCGGGCATCGCGCGTGGCAAGGCCGTACCTGCCAGCAAATTCGCGCGGCAGACTTATTTCCACCTGCCCGACAGCATCTTTTATCAAACCATCACCGGCGATTGGGGCGAAGCAGCGGGTGAGGACGGGTTCATCGAACGGGATATGATCCTGAAACCTGATTTCTCGACCGTATCTGCCGCGCCGTGGACAGGTGACTGGACATTGCAGGTTATTCACGACGCCTATGATCGGGACGACAAGCCGATCCCTTTCAGCCCGCGAAATGTTCTGAAACGCGTCGTGCAACTGTATCACGACAAGGGATGGAAACCGGTCGTAGCACCGGAAATGGAGTTCTTTCTGGTCGCACCCAATGTCGACCCGGCACAGGGCATCAAACCGATGATGGGCCGTTCGGGTCGTCCGGCAGCCGCGCGGCAGGCCTATTCGATGACCGCGGTGGACGAGTTCGGACCTGTGATCGACGACATCTATGATTTCGCCGAGCATCAAGGGTTCGAAATTGACGGCATCACGCAGGAAGGCGGCGCGGGTCAGCTGGAAATCAACCTACGCCATGGCGACCCGGTCAAACTGGCCGACGAAGTGTTCTACTTCAAACGTCTGATCCGCGAGGCCGCGCTGCGCCACAACTGCTTTGCCACGTTCATGGCAAAACCGATCGAGGATGAGCCAGGCTCGGCCATGCACATCCACCACTCGATTATCGACATGGAAACAGGCCAGAACATCTTTTCCGGTCCTCAGGGCGGTGAAACGGACGCGTTCTACAACTTCATCGCCGGCTTGCAGAACCACTTGCCTGCAGGTCTGGCCGTGATGGCCCCATACGTGAATTCCTACCGCCGTTATGTGAAAGACCACGCCGCGCCGATCAATCTGGAATGGGCGCGTGACAATCGCACCACGGGCATTCGCGTGCCCCTGTCCGGCCCCGAGGCACGCCGCGTGGAAAACCGGATCGCAGGGATGGATTGCAACCCCTATCTGGGCATCGCGCTGTCCCTGGCCTGTGGTTACCTGGGCCTGACCCGGCAAGAACGCCCGCGCCGCCAATTCTATGGTGACGCATATGAGGGCGAAGGTGATATCCCGCAGGTTATGGGCAACGCTTTGGACCTGTTTGATGAGGCCACTGCCTTGCACGAAGTTCTGGGCCCTGAGTTCGCCCGCGTCTATGGCATCGTCAAACGGGCCGAGTACGAGGAATTCCTGCAGGTCATCTCTCCGTGGGAGCGCGAACACCTGCTGATGAATGTCTGAGGCACCCAATGAACCTGCTTTATTCAAATGACCGCAAGGCCGAATACCCGGCCAGCTGGTACGCTGCGACGGCCAATCCGGTGGACCGCTTCCCCACGCTGTCCGGCGATGTGAAGGCTGATGTTTGCATCGTGGGCGGCGGGTATACCGGCCTATCCGCCGCGTTGCATCTGGCCGAAGCAGGGTTCGACGTCATCCTGCTCGAGGCACACCGCGTTGGCTTTGGGGCATCTGGCCGCAATGGCGGTCAGCTGGGCAGTGCACAGCGGATGGATCAGGAAGACCTCGAGCGACTGGTCGGCGATGATGACGCCGCCAAGCTGTGGGATCTGGCCGAGGACGCAAAAGATCTGGTCAAATCGCTGATTGCGAAACACCAGATCGACTGTGACTTGAAACCCGGCGTGGCCGTTTTGGGCCTCAGCAATGGTGAACAGCAGGAGCTTCATGACCACGCAGCGCATCTGTCCGACCGCTATGGCTATGACCAGATCAAGGTTCTGGACGAAGGCGCCGGCCACGCGCTGTGTCCCTCACCTGCCTATCGCGGGGGTTACCTGGATATGGGCGCGGCGCATCTGCACCCGTTGAATTTTGCGTTGGGGCTGGCCCAGGCAGCGGCAAAAGCAGGCGTACGCATCTGTGAAAGGACCGAGGTTCTTGGCGTCGGAGAAACCACACCAGTCGTTGTGAAATCCGCGCAGGGCAATGTGACAGCAGACCACGTCATTCTTGCCTGCAACGGATATCTCGGCGATCTGAACCGCAAGGTGGCCACAAAGGTCATGCCTATCAACAACTTCATCGCCGCGACCGAGCCTTTGGGCGCTGATACCGCCCACGTCCTGACAAAAGACGTGGCTGTCGCCGACACCAAGTTCGTGGTGAATTACTTCCGCCTTAGCGCCGATGGTCGCCTGCTGTTCGGCGGCGGCGAAAGCTACGGCTACCGTTTTCCCAGTGACATTGCGGCAACAGTGCGCAAACCCATGGCCGAGATCTTTCCGCACTTAAGGGATGTAAAGATCGACTACGCTTGGGGCGGCACTCTGGCCATCACAATGCGCCGAATGCCGTATCTGGCGCGGATCGCGCCCAATATCCTGTCCGCGTCGGGTTATTCCGGGCATGGGGTCGGCACGGCCACGCATGCGGGCCAACTGATGGCACTGGCCATCCAGGGGCAAGCCGAAGGGTTCGACACGATGGCCCGCGTCCCCGCCCTTCCCTTTCCCGGAGGACCTGCCCTGCGCAGCCCGCTGCTGGTGCTTGCGATGACATGGTTCGCGCTACGGGACCGGTTGGGCTTCTAACATTTGGGAATTTTGACAGATCGGTGAAATTTCGCCTTAGGGGCGAATGAAGGCTTGGATTGCATTTTGTTTAGCTTTATCTTTCCCAAAGATAGAATTTGGGAAAATCAAATATGACGCTTCCGCCAAACGTACATGCCGCCGAACCAATCCCCCCAGCAGCAAAAGAAGCCATCGACGCCTTAATGCAGTCAGGCGATCTGTTTCGCTATACCGCACCGCAAGACGCACCGGTTGCCTTGCTTGAGGCCGAGTTTGCCCAGTTGCTCGGCAGTAAATACGCGCTGGCTGTTTCGTCCTGCTCGGCTGCCCTGTTCCTGTCGCTCAAGGCGCTCGGTCTGCCGCGGGATGCGCGGGTTTTGATCCCTGGCTTCACTTTTGCCGCCGTTCCGTCCTCGGTCCTTCATGCGGACTGCATCCCGGTCCTGTGCGAAGTGGGTGAGAATTATCGCATCGACATGGCGGATTTCGAAGCCAAGCTGGACGAAGTTCAGGCCGTGATCATCAGCCATATGCGCGGCCACACTTCGGACATGGATGCCATCATGGCGCTGTGTGACGCACGCGACATCCCTGTGATCGAGGACGCGGCGCACTCGCTGGGCACAACTTGGCACGGGCGCAATATCGGCACGATCGGCAAGATCGGCTGTTTCTCGTTCCAGTCCTACAAGATGATTAACGCAGGCGAAGGCGGTATTCTGATCACCGATGATGCCGATCTGGTGGTGCAAGCCGTGATCATGTCGGGCGCGTATGAACATAACTGGAAGAAGCACAAAGGACCGCAAGGCGACAACTCGCCCGAGTTGGAGCAGGCGTTCGCCCGCTGGCAGAACCAATTACCGCTCTATAACTTGCGGATGAGCAATCTCAGCGCTGCGGTGATCCGGCCACAAATCCCGGAACTTGCGCGCCGTGTGCGTGATGGCCTGTCCAACCACGACTATGTTGCCGACCGATTGAATACATCGCCCCATATCGACGTCCCCGCCCCTCTGGCGCCTGAACGTCGGGCGCCGGATTCTATACAGTTCAACCTAGTGGACATGGACGACAACGATATCCGCGCCTTTGCTGCGGCGACTGAGGCGCGTGGCGTCAAAGTTCAGGTCTTTGGCCTGAGCCAGGACAATGCGCGCGCGTTCTGGAACTGGCAATTCCTGCCGGAAAAGTTCGAGCTACCGCAAACCCGCGCAATGCTTATGAAAGCCTGCGACGTCCGTCTGCCTGTGCGCCTGACGCGCGAAGAGCTGGACGTGATTTCAGATATCCTGCTGGCGTCTGTGGGCGAGGTTACCGGCCCGGTTCCAGTGTATGGAACCTGACGACGACTAAGGTCCAAGGTCAAACAGATCGACCGGCAAAAACAGCGCTGTGATCCCTTTGGGGGTTGCAGCCACGCGGGATAGAATTCCGAAAACCTGCAAACCGGTTTCCGTCCTAACCAACAAAGGTGCACCAGAATCCCCCATCATGACCGGACATGTCGCCAACAAAACTCCGCTTGAATGGCGGTGCGGTTGGCAGGGTTTTGTTTTGCTCAGCACATGGGGCCGGATACCGGGATACCCCGCAACAAATGTTGCGGTCGCGCTATCATCCGCCAGGGGTAGATAACCGACCTGCAGCCCGATCGGCGCGCTGAGTTCCAGAACCGCCCAATCCAGGTCCGCTCTGTCATCAAACCGGCCCTCAACACCCTGTTCGGGATGGACTCGATACCTTTTCACGGCTGAAACCGCAGCGGCTTCTCCGCGCTGATAACCGGCGGCAAAACGGATGCTTGAAGGTGGAATCCACCGCTGACGCGGTGTGTTGTACAGGCAATGCGCCGCGGTCAGGACAAGATTGTCCGAAACAAGAACACCGGTGCAGTGAGACTTCTGATCCCGACTGGCAAAATTAACACGTCCAATCGCGCGCCACGAGGGCTGATCGGCCGCGAGAATCTCACGCGCACGAATCGCGTCACATCCGGCTGCGGCCCGTGTCCCCAATGTACAAACTTGGGTCCACTGGTCCGAGAATACACCTTGCGACAACGCGGGTTGCATCCAAAGTAGCGTGATACTCAGGATCAACCAGCGCATTTTTGGCCGCGTCAGTTAAGTTTGGACAGCTTTTGCTGCAGTTCCGCCAACTGTTTTTTGATGTCGTCCAAATCTTCCTTGGGCTCGGATTTGGCGTCATCGTCTTTGTCCGGGCCGGACCATCCGCCGGACAGACCACCAGTCATGGCTTTCAGGAATGCTTGCTGCTGCGCCTGCATTGCATCGAACCCCGGCATCTGAGACATCGGATTCATCGCGCTCATGTTTTCCATCATCTTGCTCTGGTTTTCCCGCAGCATCTCGAATGAGCTTTGCAGGAATTGCGGCATCACACCGCCACCCGGCAGCATGTAGCTGCGCACAAGATCGTTCAGCACATTGACCGGCAGCACATTTTCGCCGCGGCTTTCGTGTTCAGCAATGATTTGCAGCAGATATTGCCGCGTCAGATCATCACCTGACTTCAGGTCTATGATCTGTACTTCGCGCCCGTCCCGAATAAACGACGCGATGTCTTCAAGCGTGACGTAGTCACTGGTCTCGGTGTTATACAGCCGACGGCTGGCGTAACGTTTGATCAACAGTGGTTTTTCTTGTTCCGACACCGTTTACCCTCCCCAAGGATGATGCATTGCAGCAAAGACTATGCGAGCGCAGCACAAAAAGAAAGGGCAGGTCTTTCGACCTGCCCTGCGCGATAGCACCGATTGGGAGGAGTAGGTGCGTCTCGCGGCGTTTGCTTACT
>NZ_QOCF01000019.1 GCF_003318255.1 Ruegeria sp. A3M17 | reverse complement strand
CTCGCGGCGTTTGCTTACTTGGCAGCAGTTGCTTTCTTGGCAGCTGCGGTCACGTCGTTGGTGGCTTTTTTGACAGCCGCGGTTGTGTCTTCGGCTACGTCTTTGCCAGCCGCCATCAGCAGCTCAACGGTTTCGGACTGAACTTTTTTCGCGATCTCTGCGAAAGCCGCCATGTTTTCAGCAGCAACTTCAGCCGACGCGCTGGCGAAGTCTGTGGCCGCTTTGGCGTAGTCTGCAGGTTCTGCCTTGGCTTTCGACATCTCGGTCAGCTTGGCCAGGGTGTCCTTGGTCCATTTGCTCGAGATCTCAGCCGACTTTTCAGCCGCTTCCAGCGCAACACCCGACAGCTTTTCGTTCAGCGTCGCGGTCGATTTGAAAGCGCCTTCCAGAGCGGTGGTGTCAACGGGGAACGCGCCCATAACGTCTTTCAGGGTCGCGGTGAAGTCTTGCGTCTTTGCCATGTCTAAAATCCTTTTGCCGAACCGGGCCCACCCCGGTTTTCATCAGCTTGGGGACAATATGGATGCCGCAGTGCAGCATTGCAAGATTTTTCTTGCTGCACTGCAGAAATTCTTCGCAGAAGGGTTAGGAATCAACCGCTTGCCTTAACCCGTACATAGGTTCCCGGCGCAGGCGCCAGGGCGGGATGCCCCGAATCGCCGGGCGCGCGCGTGGGCACCTGCTTACCCGACCGCTTCTTCAGCCAGGCCTCCCACCGGGGCCACCAGGACCCTTCGTGATACGTGGCCTCTTTCAGCCAGGTCTCGGGATCTGCCTTCAGATCAGTATTGGTGTAATGGCCGTATTTCTTCTTGCTGGGCGGGTTCACAATGCCGGCAATATGCCCTGATTCCGAGACGATGAAGCTTTTCGACCGCGACCCCATCTGCTGCACACCGCGATAACACGCCTTCCACGCCGCGATGTGATCCGTCTCGCAGGTGATCGCCATCAGGGGCACGTCCACGTCGTGCACATGCAACTTATGCCCTAGCAATTCGAACCCATCGGTGACGAAGTCATTGCGCTGACACAGGCCGCGCAGGTATTGGACCGCCATACGACCAGGCAGATTGGCCCCGTCCCCGTTCCAAAACAGCAGATCAAACGCGGGCGGTGTCTCACCCATCATATAACTGCGGATCGCAGGCCCGTAGATCAGGTCCTTTGATCGCAGAAACGACATCGTGCGCCCGATGATCCATGCTTTCAGAACCCCGTCCTCCGAGATCTGATCCTCGATCCCGTCCACAAAGTCGTTCTGCAGGAAGGGCGTGAACTCTCCCTGGTCGCCAAAGTCCGTCAGGGCCGTGAAGAACGTGGCCGATTTGATCGATTTGTCGCCGCGCTGCTTGAGCAGCGACAGTGTCAGGCTCAGCGTGGTGCCCGCGATGCAATAGCCGACCGCGTTGACCTGCTTGACCTTGCAGATCGATTTGACCTCTTCGATCGCGGTCAGGAAACCGTCCTGGATATAATCCTCCATGCCTATATCGGCGTGGGATTCATCGGCGTTCACCCAGCTGACCACAAACAAGGTATAGCCCTGCTCGGTCACCCATTTGATCAGGCTGTTTTGCGCCTTGAGGTCCAGGATGTAGAACTTGTTGATCCAGGGCGGGAACAGCACCAGCGGCGTTTCATGCACCGTCTCGGTCGCAGGCTTGTACTGGATCAACTCCATCATCCGGTTGCGATAGACCACATCCCCGGGCGTCGTCGCGATATTGCCGCCGACCTCAAAGGCGCTCTCATCGGCAAGCTTGACCACCATCTCGCCGTCATTGGCCTCGAGATCGGCCACAAGATTTTCCAGACCCTGGATCAACGACCGGCCTTCCGTCTCGACCGCCTTTTCAAGCGCATCCGGATTGGTCGCCAGAAAGTTCGTCGGCGACATCATGTCGATGATCTGCTGCGAGAAGAACGCCAGCCGCTGCTTGTCCTGCACATCCAGGTCATCGACCGAAGCCACCGCCTGCGCGATGGCATCGGCATTGGTCTGATATTGCTGACGGATGAATTTGAAATACGGATTGGTCTCCCACAAGGGGTTGGAAAACCGCTTGTCCCGGGGGCCTGATGCGGGCTCTTCCGCCTCACCGCCTACTAGCGCCTGCTGCGCCTCGGCAAAGTTCAGAACAGACTGGCCCCAGAACTCGATCTGCTTCTCCATTAGCCGCGCAGGATTATGCATCGCTTCAGCCCAATACGCCGATGCTGCCTTTGCATAAAGCTCTTGATTCGGACCGTCCAAAGCAGGGTTATGACCCTTCTTTCCCGACATCGCATCAACAAGCCGCTTCGAAAGCTCCTCCACCTTGTCCATATTTTCTTTAAGCCTCTCAAGGTGTTCCAGGGATAGCTCCGGTGTCTGGTGTTCACTTGTTGTCATTTTAACAATTCCCCCTTAACCTCGCTGCTATGCAGAATAATCGTCGTGGGCTTGGGGAGCAAAGCGACGAATGGTCCGACACTCACACCGGCAGCCAGGAGGCCCCCTATATGCGCTACATGATGACCTACGACCTTATGGAAACCATGCGCAACACAAACCAATGGATGGGGGCAACGGCCAGCGCTATGGCGTCTTACCCACTGTTTTCCATGATCCCCAACCCAGCGTTCAGCATGATGGCCGCATGGGGCGAGGTGACCGAGCGCACGTTTCAGCGCATGATCGCAAAGCCGGACTGGGGTATTCGAACGTTCACGTGTGAGGATGGCAAAGACCACCTTGTTGATATTGTTCCCGTAATGGAGCGCCCATTTGGCGACCTGATCCATATTCGCGTCAATGGACGCGAAGAACAACCCCGCAAGGTGCTGCTGGTGGCGCCAATGTCTGGCCACTACGCGACTTTGTTGCGTTCCACGGTCAAAAGTCTGCTGGTCAATTGTGAGGTTTACGTAACCGACTGGCATAATGCGCGTGATATCCCTGTTTCCGAAGGCAAGTTCGATGTCGAGGATTACACGCTGTATCTTGTCGATTTTATGAAAGAGCTGGGCCCGGACACTCATGTTGTAGCCATTTGCCAGCCCGCCCCTCTGACGCTTGCCGCAACCGCTTATCTGGCCGAGGTCGAGCCCAAAGCTCAGCCCAGCACATTGACCCTGATCGGTGGTCCGGTTGACCCTGATGCCACCCCGACCGACGTGACCGATTTCGGCCGTCGTGTCACCATGGGACAGCTGGAAGAAACCATGATCCAGCGCGTCGGCTTCAAATACAAAGGCGTCGGCCGCATGGTATATCCAGGCTTGCTGCAATTGGCGTCCTTCATGTCGATGAACGGGGATCGCCACTCCAAAGCGTTCACCGATCAGATCCAGCGCGTGATGCGGGGCGAAGCGTCCGATCACGATGCGCATAACCGCTTTTACGATGAATACCTGGCGGTCATGGACATGCCCGCCGAGTTTTACCTTTCCACGGTCGAGCGCGTGTTCAAAGACCGCGAGATCGCCCGCAATGAGTTCGTTGTCGCAGGCCACAAGGTCGATATCGGCAAAATCACCGATGTTGCGGTCAAAACGGTTGAAGGCGCAAATGACGATATCTCGGCGCCCGGCCAGTGTATTGCCGCGCTTGAGCTCTGCACCGGTTTGCCGGATGCAAAAAAGGCTAGCCACGTCGAACCCGGCGCGGGTCACTATGGCATTTTTGCGGGCCGTAGCTGGCGGGATAACATCCGGCCGCTTGTGATTGACTTCATGAATGCAAATACGCGCAAACCAAAGCGTCGCGCCGCAAACAAAAACAAAGTGGCCTAGAAATCATGAACAGGAAAGTGGCGACAGATATCCCATTTTCCTGCTCTTGCGGTTCCCTGCACGGGCGGATCAGCACCGCAGGCGTGAAACACGGCACACATGTCGTGTGCTACTGCCATGATTGCCGCGCAGCCCAGTTGTATTTCGGGCAACCCGACCCCGCCCCCGGCCCTGTTGAGATTTTGCAGACCCTTCCGGAAGAGATCATTTTTGACGGCGGTGCCAAGCATCTGGCCCTAATGCAGCTAAGCCCAAAGGGGATGCTGCGCTGGTATGCCAGTTGCTGCAATGCTCCGCTGGCGACCACTGCACGCACGCCGAAATTCCCGTTCGTGGGTTTTAGCGTTAATCGTATCCCTGACCCAAGCGGGCTGGGGCCGGCTACGACTCGGGGATTTGTGCCCAAGGGCGACGGCAAACAAACCCACGAAAAGCTGGGGCCGGCCATCTACGGCATGCTGACGCGCGTTGCGAAATCGCGTTTTTCGGGCAGCTGGAAAAACTCACCTTTTTTCGACCCGGCCACATCTGATCCCGTTGCCGAGCCTGTGATCCTCAGCAAATCCGAGCGCGCAGCCCTTTACTCGTAAGAGACTCGCGCAGGCATGTTTAGCCAGTTCTCAAGTGCATCATTGACGACCTGAGGAGCTTCGAGCGTTGGCAAATGCCCGGCGTCCTCAACCACATTGAGTTCCGCGTTTGGGATCAGATCTGCCATAAAGGCGTGCTTTCTTACGGGTGTCAGCAGGTCATGCGCCCCACACAAGACCAACGTGGGAACCTTGATCATTCGCAGCCCACCTTGCTGATCAGGGCGCCGCTGCAAAGCGCGCATCTGGCGTTCGAACACATCTGCCCCTTGATCCAATGCCATGGCAGTCACGTCACTCAGAATGGGAACCCGCCTTGGCCCCGGGGCCAACGTATCTGACCCGAGGATCTTTCGCATAACCTCTTCGAGCCGTCCGGCCTTGGCGCCAACCATATGCTTTTCTCGGTCCGCCGCAATTTGGGGCGTGTCGGCCTGCGCATCTGTGGCCATCAGACACAGGCGCGAGATTCGATCGGGCGCGCGACGAACGAGTTCAAGCGCCACCACACCCCCCATACTAAATCCAGCAAGCGCGAAGCGGTGTGGCAATTGATCCAAAAGGCCCGAGGCGATCTCTTCTATCCGCTCGCCCAGCGAAACCGGTGCAACCGTGACCGCACACTGACGGGAAAAGTGGGCGATCTGAGGGGCGAACACCCTAGAATCGCACATCAATCCGGGCAATAGAACCAGCGGCTCGATCAATCGCGGCCTCCTTCGTCTCAGCTTCTTGAGTGGCTTTGTTTTTTAACAGGATGAGAGGTTTTTTCGGCCTGGGCAAGTTAAACTTCACGGGTAGGCAATACCGCGAAACGCGGGAAAATCCGCATAGCGCTTTTGACGAGTCTTCAGGTCTTCGCCCGGATTTTCGCCTGCACGCAACAGGCACCCGCGCGGGGCGATGTAGCTGTCGATACGCTTGAGGGGAATTGGCCGCCACACCAGATTGAAGGCACAGAGTTTTGGAAAAAACCAAATCTCGGAATACTCCAGATGATCGTGCATCCACCACGCCAGATCGCGCCAATCCCGGCCTTCCGCATAACGATCCGCGAACCACGGAATGACAATCGACGCCCCAGAAATCCGATCGTCGCCGGTACCCCAATCCCAGATATGGCACTCCAGTGGATTATCGTTTCGGGCACAGTTTAGCCGGTTTTCATTGCCAAATTGATTCAACGACGGCGATCGGTAACCGGACCGAACCGCCACTCGTCCGAACGTTTCCTCTAACGGGTCCAGTAACGTCTGGCAAAAGGCACGACCGGTTTCGATGGCAAGATCAGGATTGTCGGGAAGGTTCTGTTTTTCATGGAAATTTCCGATCTCAGAATAAAGAAAATCCCGCATGAAAAAGTGCCGAGACAGGCGCACGCGGCCAAGAGTTTCAAGGCTCCACATGCTACCTGGCTTACGCATCACCCGTACCCGTTCCAACGAAACGCCCCATCAGGGGCCAGAGGTGAGAACGGGTTGAAAGCGACCTCCCATACCGTGCCCTCGGGTGCGCGGAAATAACCGTGATGCCCGCCCCAGAACACATCCGAGGCCGGTTTAAGAACCTCGGCACCAGCGGCCTGAACTTTGCTTAAAACCTGCGCGACATCCTCCTTTGACTGGCAGTTATAGCTAAGCGTCAGCGCCCCACGGCCCAAGGTGCCCACGTCAACACCAATCTCATCGGCCAGTGCTGGCAGAGGATACAGCCCCAGCGTCTGCCCGATCAGATCAAAGGCAATCACACCGTCCGGACTGTCGACACGTTTCCAGCCGATCTTTTCATAGAATGCGGCCGCAGCTTCCGGGTCTTCCACCCCGACAGTTATCAGGCTGACGCGCTGTTCCATCATTCGATCCCCTGCTCTTTCAACCATGCCAGAATACCAGCGACGGCAGCATCGGTCTGTCCCGGAGACATCAAACGTCCGGCAATGACATGGGATGACGGGTCATCGCCCGGCCCCATCGTAACCGTCCTAACACTTGCAGGCCCCCCCCAAGCGTCGGCTACCTTGTGGGTCAAGTCCGGGCGCACAACCTGATCATCGTCAGAGAACCAGAACAGCGCCGGGACACGCGCCTGCGAGAAGTCCATGGCATAAACAGTCTCAACCAAGGCGGTCATGGGCACAACTGCCTCCCACGGATAAACCGACGACCAGTACTTGTTCTTCTCGGGATCCGGCCCCGAGACGTCCCGTTCTTCCCCCATGATCAATGGCAACCAGCTTCGCGCCCATGGAAGGCCCGGTATCCAGGCTCCGGGCGTGTTCACACCAAAATTCGGAGAAACAAACACCAAACCGGCTACGTTTTCTATCAGCGCATCGTCCAATGCTGCCGCCGCAGCCAGAGTTCCGCCGGTGGAGGTTGAAATCACGACGACCTGATCGCCCACCGCACGGGCGGCGGCCAATCCTTCAGCCATATCCTCCATCCAGCCCGAAGCGGTGCCTCCGGCCATCGCCTCCCCGCCGCGCCCATGACCCTGCAAGCGGGTGTAGACAAGATTGGCTCCCAGCGCATCGGCGACCATATCTGGGACTGGGCGAATTTCCTCGGACGAGGCGGAAAACCCGTGCAAATACAATATGGAAACCGGGGTGCGTCGTTCTTTGAACCCGTCCCGCCAGACAACCCGTTTCTCAACACCCGGAGTTATGTCATCGAAAGCGGACTCGACGCTTTCGAAATAGACCTGCACCCCTTCGCCAAACTTGCGCGGTTCAAATGTCGGGTTCAGGTTCACTTCTTCGCGCGGACCAAACCAATAGATCAGGGCACCAGCCGCGACCAGCACCAGAAGAACACGGCCGATGGCTTTGCCCAACCCCCGGATCATTGCGCGCTCATCACTTCAAGCACGGCGTTTTCGATGATTTCCAGGCATGGCCCGTCCGAGAACCTGTGGTCTGCATCCTTGACCAAGAGCAGGCGCATATCTGAACCGGTGGCATGTTCCACCAGGCGCACAGCGGTTGCAGTGGAAACAGCAGTATCTGCGGTCCCTTGCAGAAAACGCACCGGAAACTGAAGATTAATTCCATCCCGCAGAACCAACTGCTGTCTTCCGTCCTCAATCATTCGCTTCGTGATTATATAAGGCTCCATATAGTCCGAAGGCAATTCAACATACCCTTCGGTTTCCAACACCTGTTTTTGCGTGTCAGAAAACGATACCCAATACCCGTCCTCGGTGAAATCAGGCGCGGCAGCGACGGTCACCATCCCTACAATCCGATCCGGCATTGCCTTCGCCAGCAAAAGCGCTTGCCAGCCGCCCATCGACGACCCGACCACGATCAGCGGTCCATTGGTCAAGGCAGTTACCACGGCCAACGCATCCTCGTGCCAGTCGCCGATGCATCCGTCCTCAAATTTGCCCGAGCTCTCGCCATGGCCCGAGTAATCGAACCGCAGGAATGCCTGACCGCGCGCCTTGGCCCAAGCCTCAAGATGCACCGCCTTGGTGCCCTCCATGTCAGACTTCAGCCCGCCCAAAAATACAACCGTCGGCCCTGCCCCATCGCTTTTGTGATAAGCCAGCCGCCGCCCTTGCGCCGTTTCCAGAAAATCCGTCGCTGCCATGTCGCCCTCTTTCCTTTTGGAGTTCATCATGCACGGCTGCACGGTGGCTGCAATTCCCGAATTCGAACCTCCCGCCGCGTCAGCCACAGCGCGGTTGGGTGCTTGACAGGTCATGCTGCAACTGCCAAATGGATCAAACACACATAACCCGCAACCGGGCGTTCAGTGGGCGCCAAACCGACGAGGAGAGCCGATATGGCCCTGGACTCACAGTCAGTCTCCCTTACTTTTCCCGATGGCAGTTCCCGATCCTTTGACGCAGGCGTGACGCCCGCGCAGGTGGCTGCCGACATCTCGACCTCGCTGGCCAAAAAGGCCATCTCGGCCACCGTGAACGGCCAGCACTGGGACCTGCAGTGGCCCATCGAATCTGACGCGCAGATCGCCATCCACACCATGAAAGATGAGGAACAAGCCAATGAGCTGATCCGTCACGATCTGGCCCATGTGATGGCGCGTGCAGTTCAGGAAATCTGGCCCGCAACCAAGGTTACCATCGGCCCCGTGATTGACAACGGCTGGTACTACGATTTCGACCGGGAAGAACCGTTTACCCCCGAAGATCTTGGCCTCATCGAGAAAAAGATGAAAGAGATCATCAACAAGCGCGATCCCGTCACTACCGAAATCTGGGATCGTCAGCGCGCGATCGAATTCTACAAGGCAAACGACGAGCCTTATAAGGTCGAACTGATCGAAGCCATTCCGGGTGATGAACCCCTGCGCATGTACTGGCACGGTCACTGGCAGGATTTGTGCCGTGGCCCGCACTTGCAGCACACCGGCCAATTGCCGGGCGACGCCTTCAAGCTGATGAGCATTGCCGGCGCCTATTGGCGCGGTGATAGCGACCGCGCGATGCTGCAACGCATTTACGGCGTGGCCTTCACCGGCAAGGAAAAGCTCAAAGCGCACCTGCATAGGCTGGAAGAGGCCGCCAAGCGCGACCACCGTAAGCTGGGTAAGGAAATGAACCTGTTCCATATGCAGGAAGAGGCCCCTGGTCAGGTGTTCTGGCATCCAAACGGCTGGACCATCTACACCACGCTTCAGGATTACATGCGCCGCAAACAACGCGCAGGTGGGTATCGTGAAATCAACACGCCTCAGGTCGTAGACCGTAAATTGTGGGAAGCCTCCGGCCACTGGGACAAATATCAGGAACACATGTTCATCGTCGAAGTTGAAGAGGAACATGCCAAGGAAAAGGCCGTCAACGCGCTCAAGCCGATGAATTGCCCCTGCCATGTGCAAGTGTTCAATCAGGGCCTGAAATCCTATCGCGACCTGCCCCTGCGGCTGGCCGAGTTCGGATCATGCTCGCGCTACGAACCCTCAGGCGCGTTGCATGGTATTATGCGTGTACGAGGTTTCACACAGGATGACGGCCATATCTTCTGCACCGAAGACCAGATTCAAGACGAATGCGCCAAGTTCATCAACTACCTTGCGGACGTCTATGCGGACCTCGGATTTGAAAAGTTCGAGATCAAATTCGCAACTCGTCCGGAAAAACGTGTCGGAAGTGACGAAAGCTGGGATCATGTCGAAGGCGCTCTGGAAGCCGCCATCAAAGCCACTGGTCGCGAATTCACACTGGAGCCCGGGGATGGCGCCTTCTATGGGCCCAAACTGGATTTCTATCTGACCGATGCAATTGGCCGGGTCTGGCAGTGCGGCACTTTCCAGGTTGATCCGAACCTGCCTGAACGCTTGGGTGCGACCTATATTGCCGCTGACGGTAGCAAGCAGCGCCCCTATATGTTGCACCGCGCCTGCCTGGGCTCGTTCGAGCGTTTCGTCGGTATCATGATCGAGGAGCATGCCGGTAAGCTGCCGTTCTGGCTGGCCCCGCGCCAGGTGGTTGTCGCCTCGATCACGTCCGAAGCGGATGACTATGTGCTGGAAGTGGTTGAGACACTCAAGGCCGCAGGCGTGCGCGTCGAGGCGGATATCCGCAACGAGAAGATCAACTACAAAGTCCGAGAACATTCGGTCGGCAAGGTTCCGGTCATTCTGGCCGTGGGTCACCGCGAAGTTGAAGAGCGTACCGTAAGTGTGCGCCGGCTCGGTGAAAAACAGACACAGGTTCAATCGCTTGAGGCTGTAACAAAAGAGCTGTCATTGGCCGCGACGCCGCCTGATCTTCTGTAACATTCGGCTACAAATTGCCCGAAATCCGACCCCGAATTTGGGGTCGGGTTGAAACATTTTCTATTTTTCATTTCAAAAACAGTTTGTTAACCTTCAAGAGGGCATTACGCTCTTTGACGGGGTTGTGAGACACGGGCTCGTGAATTCACCTGCCCCGATTTAGCTACTACCTTTGTCATTGTCACAAGAAGACATACGCAGTCATCAAAAGGGATTACCGAGATGTCGAACACCGCAAAAACCCTGGTTATCGCAAGCGCAGTTGCAGCAGCCGTATCTGGCGTCGCCACAACCGCCTCCGCACAAGCCAAAGAGAAATGCTATGGCGTTTCGCTGGCCGGTCAGAACGATTGTGCCGCTGGCCCCGGCACCACCTGCGCGGGCACCTCGACCGTTGACTATCAGGGCAACGCCTGGACTTTGGTCGACGCTGGAACCTGCGCCGATATCGAACTGCCCAAGTCGGCAGATGGTGCAGCGCGTGAAGGTTCGCTGGAACCGCTGGAGCGCGACCTGCCGGCATAAGCCTAAGCATCTGAGAACCGGAGGGGCGGGCCCAATCGCCCGCCTCTTTTCGTGACCGGAGGATTTGCACATGCTGGATAGTTCACGTCAATCGAACAGGCTGCCCGCGGCACCAGGGGTCGGGTATAAACCCCAGCATTACGACCAGATTTTGGACCACGCGCATCCGGTCGGCTGGCTTGAGATCCATGCCGAAAACTACATGGGTGATGGCGGCAGGCCGCTTGCGCAATTGCGTCACCTCTCTGAAAAATTTCCCATTTCCGTCCACGGCGTTGGTCTCTCGATTGGTGGAGAAGGCCCCTTGGACCCCGATCATCTGGCGCGCTTGAAACACTTGGTGGGGTGGCTGAATCCGGCCAGCTTTTCCGAGCATCTGGCCTGGTCGACCCATGACAGTCATTTCCTGAATGATCTTCTGCCCCTGCCCTACACTGACGAAACGCTGGAGCGAATCTGTGCCCATATAGACCAGGTTCAGGAAACCGTGGGGCGGCAAATGCTGCTAGAAAACCCGTCCAGCTATTTGGCTTTTGAAGAAAGCTCATGGTCCGAGCCTGACTTCCTGCGGGAAATCGCACGTCGGACAGGATGTGGTCTTTTGCTGGATGTGAACAATGTCTTCGTGTCGGCAACGAATCTGGACTTCTCGCCGCAGAGCTACATCGATGCCTACCCGCTGAACAATGTCCACGAGATACACCTTGGCGGTCATGACGAAGACGAAGACGATCATGGGCGTCCCTTGCTGATCGACAGCCACGGTCGCGAGGTCGTCGATCCGGTGTGGGCGCTGCTGGATTACGTGTTGGACCGTTCCGGCCCCAAACCCGTTCTGATCGAATGGGATACGGACGTACCCGACTGGTCCGTTCTTCGGGCCGAAGCAGATCGGGCTCAGGCGGCACTGGACCGCATCCCCGCATGAGCGTTTCGCAAACCACGTTCCGCGCAGCCCTGCTTGACCCGTCGGCGGCTGTTCCGGACGGTTTGTGGGATGCCGCAGAACGCCCCGCCGGGCGGCGGTTCAGCGTTTACCGCAACAACGTGGCTGTTTCGCTGACCGAAGCGATGCATCAGGCCTTTCCGGTGATCACACAGCTGTTGGGATCTCAGAACATGGATGGGCTTGCCGGGCTTTTCCTGCGCAAACACCCCCCGTCTTCACCGCTGATGATGTTCTACGGTGAGGAATTTCCGGAGTTCCTTGCCGGGATGGAGCAACTGTCGCACCTTGGCTACCTTGCCGACGTAGCGCGTCTGGAACTGGCACTGCGCCGGTCCTACCACTCTGCCGACAGCCAGGCGGCACCGCCTGATGCGCTGGCCATCCCACCAGAAGAGATCGTTCTGGCGAAGCTGGAGTTTGCACCATCCTTGAAGGTTCTTCGTTCGGACTGGCCGTTGTTTTCGATCTGGCGCTTCAATTCCGAAGACGGTGCACCAAAACCTGCACCCGGGTCCGAAGATATCCTGATCACCCGACCCGAATTCGACCCGGCCCCGCATTTGCTGCCCAAAGGCGGAGCGGACTGGATCGCCCACATTCAGGCCGGGCTTACCATTGGCGAGGCATTCGAACATACCTCTGCCGAATTCCCCGAATTTGACCTTGGGGCCACTCTGGCGCTGCTTTTGCAGGGCGGCGCGATTACTTCTGTGTCTATCGAAAGGCTGGCAACATGACTGCCCTGATCTCTCTTCACAATAATACCCTGGGTCGGCTGGAAATGACCTCTGGCTGGCTCACGCCAACACTGGCCCGGGTGGTTTTTGCCGCGACGCTGCTTGTCTATTATTGGAACTCAGCAACCACCAAACTTGGCAGTGGTATTTTGGGTTTCCTGTTCCCGTCTGACGGTGCATATGTCCAGATATTTCCCAAAGCGATGGAAGCCGTCAGTTATGACAGTTCACAACTTGGCTTTTCTTATTGGGTGATCGCAGTTGCCGGCACCTGGGCCGAGTTTCTACTGCCGGCCTTGATTCTAGTCGGCCTTCTGTCCCGGCTGGCGGCCTTGGGTATGATCGGATTTGTCTGGGTTCAGACAATTGTCGACGTCACCGGGCATGGCACAGCGCTGGGAAGCTATTTCACCGCCGCAGCAAACGTGCTGGACCAGCGGACGCTCTGGACTTTCGTGCTGCTCGTTATTGTGATCAACGGCGCAGGCCCCTTGTCTGTCGACCGGGCCCTGCACGTAAAATGACCTAGAAATGTGCCTTGGGCTCGTCCGGTTTTCCCGCTGCCAGCCCAAGGATGCCTGCCACGGCGGCAAAGGCCACCGGAAACATCGTAAAAGCGTTGAATCCAAACGCAAAATACATCCCGACGGCTGAGATCAGCAGCAATATTCCACCGATCAGAGCCCGCGCATGAGCCATTGCGCCCCCCGCGATGGCCAGCAAAGGCGCAATAATGGAAGCAGTCTGGATGAACTGTACGTTGTCCACTTGTTCGGCAAGGCCTTCGATCTCACCGTAATGGTCTATAAATTCGATATAGCCATACCCAAAAAAGCCAACAATCATTCCGATCAAACCGGCAATGACGCCCAAAATCATTGATGCGTTGCGCATTTAAACCCTCATATTTACGTCAGACACATAAGCGCCCAATCAGGCAACGCCAAGACTTGCCTTGGTTTTCGCGGTCCAGCCCAACAACAACGTACCGTCATCTTCGATCAAGGGGCGCTTCATCAAAGTCGGGTGTTCCTTCAGCAACTCCAGATGTGGTCGCGTGCGTTGTTCCGCGTCCAATCCACGCCAAGTTGTTGACCGGGTATTGAGCAAAGCTTCGCCGAACGTATCAAACGCCTCTGTCAGGACAGAATCGGGAACACCTTGCGTTCGAACGTCTATAAATTCAATATTTTCAATTTCTTTCAATGCCTTACGGCAAGTATCGCAATTTTTCAGGCCATATAGACGCATTTTGGGACCATTCCTGTACTTGTATGAATTTTGGGCATTTTTGCCTGCTACTTCCAGTAATTCTTGATTTTTTACTTCACCGTGCAATGTTGAAAAAGACGAAACACACAATTCGGGCTGCGTCGTGTGGGCGAAGCGGTGATGCGTTGTGGTTACGTCAACCACTGCCCCCACCAATTTGTGGGACAACGTGTAAGTAGAAGGAGACACGGGAAATGCCAACTGGCACCGTGAAATGGTTTAATACCACGAAAGGCTATGGGTTTATTGCCCCTGACGAAGGTGGCAAGGACGTTTTTGTTCATATCTCGGCCGTAGAACGGTCCGGTCTGACCGGACTCGCTGACAATCAGAAAGTCTCGTATGAGTTGGAAGACGGACGCGACGGCCGCCAAATGGCCTCTGATTTGAAGCCGTTATAAAACACCCCGTCATCTGCGGGTACTAAAAGCAGGCCAACGGCCAATTTCCGGCCGTTGTCCATTCTCATGGGTTTGAAACCTTACCCTCGCGTCGGTTTGGAATCGGCATGAGTGCTTTCTTTTTAGCCAAACACCACGATTTCCGAGCGTTCCCACATCACACTGATGACTGATGTTATGAGCCATTCAAAAAGGCATCATGACATCAGAAGTATGGCTACTGGCGGTCTTACCCCTTGTGAATGACAGCCTCGAACTCGCGCCATTCCCGCGCCGTCATGCCCGAATTTTCCTGCGTCACAGTTTCACCGGCCAGCATACGTCGCAGGCTATCAACCATCTGCGCCGAAAGGTTAACCGCACCCAGACGGTAATCTTCGAACGCTTTATACGCGAAGGGCACCCAGTCAGCGACGATCTTGCACATCATGTCGGCATAGACCCGGATTTCGTACTGAGCGTGCGGGTCCGCCCGCAGGCGCAGGAAATGGAACAGGTTGTGCAGATCCACCTTCCAGTACCACTGCGTGTAGATATTCGCAGGCAAGTTCATGCGTGCCAGTTCACGCGCCAGCCCCTGCTGACCATCCTGGTTGATCATGGCTTCGTAATTGTCATAACACCGCGCACTGTCGGCCTTGAGCATTTCCAGAACGCGGGCCGCCTCTTCGCCTTGCAGGGCGTCGCCGCGGCCCTGATTGTTCACTTCGGACTGCGCGGCCACGTGGTCCGGTGCAGGGATATAGAACTCGCGGTCCAGAATCGAATATCGGGCCGAGTATTCGTTCACGTTGGCGGTGCGGTGACGAATCCATTGACGGGCCACAAAGACCGGCAGTTTGACGTGCAGCTTGATTTCGCACATCTCGAACGGGGTTGAGTGCCAGTGCCGCATCAGATAGCGGATCAGCCCCTCGTCATTCTGCACTGATTTGGTGCCCTTGCCGTAAGATACGCGTGCCGCCTGACAAATTGCTGCGTCATCCCCCATGTAGTCAATGACGCGCACAAATCCGTGGTCCAGCACCTGATGCGCGGTATAGAGGTGGTCTTCCATCCCCTCAGCCACAACGCGGCGTGTTGGATGCGATTGCGCCCGTTGCGCTTCGATCTCGGCCAGTTGGTCAGAGGACAGCGGCATGAAAGTTCCTTTCCAGCAATGAGTCGCCCACCACTATATATCGGCAATTCCCAGACCGGAACCGCGACATGTGCACCAAGCGTCGCAAATTCCAAATTGTGTCCGCCCTGCCCCTCGACACGCTTGGCCCGCGCGCTAAGCTGCAGCGCATCACCTGAATAGAAAGGAAGCCACAATGGGGCTGACATATCTTCACACCATGGTCCGCGTGAAGGATCTGGAGAAGTCGATGGCGTTCTACGAACTGCTGGGCCTGAAGGAAACCCGCCGTTATGACAGCGAAGCGGGCCGGTTTTCGCTGATCTTCATGGCCCCTCCAGGACAAGAGGATCGGCCGATCGAACTGACCCATAACTGGGATGGGGATGACACTTTGCCCAGCGACAGTCGTCATTTCGGGCATCTCGCTTATGGGGTCGACAACATCTATGACGTTTGCCAGCGCCTGCAGAACAACGGCGTCGTGATCAATCGCCCACCGCGTGACGGGCGTATGGCGTTTGTACGCTCACCCGACAATATCTCGGTCGAGCTGCTGCAAAATGGTGACGCGCTGGAACCGGCCGAGCCCTGGGCCAGCATGGAAAGTGCCGGTCACTGGTGATCCGCTGGCTGATAGCATTGGGTCTGGCCGTTCTGGCCAGCCCCGTTCGGGCCGAGACCTGCCGGCTTGCCCTGGCGCTGGCTATAGATATCTCGACTTCGGTGGATGAGAATGAAGACGTTTTGCAGCGACAGGGTCTGGCCGCTGCATTGATCGCACCAGAAGTGGTCGAGGCGTTTTTTTCCTCGCCCGCGCCGGTCGCATTAGCCGTGTACGAGTGGAGCGGCCGCACCACACAGCGCGTTATTCTGAACTGGTCCATGATCAACACCGAGGCCGATCTGCTGGTTGCGGCCTCAACGGTGCAGCAATCTGTTCGTTCGGATAGCGCTTCGGCCACGGCAATGGGCTATGCCTTGGCATTTGGCGCGACCTTGATGCAACAAGCGCCGCCCTGCCTGTTCCAAACTATCGATCTGTCCGGCGATGGCTCAAACAATGACGGCTATGGGCCGGACTCAGCATACCGGCACTTTCCCTTTCAAAACGTCGTGGTCAACGGGTTGGTGATCAACGCTGCGGACTTTGAAGGAGAGCTGTTTCTCATCCCGTTCTTCGAAAACAACGTTCTGCACGGCCCTGGCGCATTTTTAGAAATCGCACAAGGGTTCGAGGATTTTGAGCGCGCGATGCGCCGCAAGCTGGAACGGGAATTGAAAGGGTTGCAGATAGGTGCGTTGAAGGAGGGTGCGCATCAATGATCCGCCTCCTGGCCGCAGTACTTTCCATGCTCGCCAGCACCGCCGCGTCGGAATGCAGGCAAGCATTGGCGTTGGGGCTGGACGTGTCCGGTTCGGTCGACAGCACCGAGTATGGGATGCAAACCGGCGGTCTGGCTGCGGCCCTGCAGCGCCCCGAAGTTGTGCAACTGATCCTGTCCGACGCCAGCCCGCCGGTGCGATTGGCAATCTACGAATGGAGCGAAACCCGCCATCAACGCATGTTGGTAAACTGGACTGAGGTCCGCACGGCACAAGATCTTGCACGGATCAGCAACCAATTGAAGACCGTCACGCGGGGTAACGCACCACAAGGCACGGCTGTTGGATCGGCAATGCGGTTCGGAGCTAATCTACTGTCACAGCAACCGAACTGCTGGAAACGCACGTTGGATCTGTCAGGGGACGGCAAGCACAATCTGGGCCCTCATCCACGCAGCGTGAAAGCCGAACTGGAAAACACCGGCATCACGATCAACGGGCTGGTGATCGGAGCAGACGATCCCAGTCATGGCGACAAACGCTATGTTCAGGTCGGTGAGCTTTCCGCCTATTACAACACATGGGTTATTCTGGGGGCCGGAGCCTTCGTCGAAGTCGCTTTGGGCTTTGAGGCCTATGAGGACGCGATGACCCGAAAACTGATACGCGAGCTGGAGGGGCTCACCCTGTCCGACGCCACAGATACCCTGCGCCCCTGATCAATAGATGTAGCGAATTTGGTCAGTCCAATACCGCTCGACCCGCCGCAGGGATGTGGTGATGTCGTCGATGCCTTCCAGCCCCAACACGCCGCGATTTTGCAGCCCCTCAGCGTGGCGCAAAAACAGCTCGGATACGACATCGCGTATCTCACGCCCGCGCGGGGTCAACCGAACCCTTACGGACCGGCGGTCGATCTCGCATCTTTGATGATGCATGTACCCCATTTCGACCAGCTTTTTCAGGTTATAGCTGACATTGCTGCCCTGATAATACCCGCGGCTTTTCAGTTCACCTGCGGTGACTTCATGGTCGCCGATATTGAACAAAAGCAGGGCCTGCACGGCGTTGATCTCCAATACGCCGACACGTTCAAACTCATCCTTGATGACGTCCAATAGCAACCGGTGCAGCCGTTCCACCAAGGCAAGTGCCTCAAGATAGCTGGTCATGAACCCTTTGGTTCCCGGCGCGGAGACCTGCATTTCCATACTCATCCGATCCTCCGATTCAGTCGCGCTGTTTCAGACAGGATGAATGGAAATCCCGAAAAATCGGTTAAGCCGGGTTTTCTTTTATTTTTGAAAGGTCTGCGCGATGTCCGATATCAATTCGGAATAGGATTCAGGCGGCTGCGCCTGCCCTGTGACCCATTGATAAAGATCCTGGTCGTTTTCGTGCAGCAACGCATCATAATTATCCAGATCCGACGGCTCCATGGCCGTCAGATTTCGGTCAGCATAGGCCGACAGGATCAGATCCATTTCCTTGATCCCACGCCGCATGGATCGCATCTTCAGCCGCTTTATTCTAACGTCCCGAGGTTCGTTCACCGACCCTGCTCCAGCATCAGACGCACCCTTTTCTCCAGCTTCGCGGCCCGCTCAGCGCTGGCGCGCATTTCACCGCGGATTGAACGCAGCTCGGCCACGACATCCGCAAGCTCGGGTGCGTCCTCTTCCGCTTCGACGGGGGCATCCATGCCTTCGCCTTCACCGGTCAGCAACCACATGATCGACACGTTGACCATACCTGCCATCATGGAAAGACGGTTCGCGCGCGGCTCGGACAGATCATTTTCCCAGGCTGCAATTGTTGTCTTTTTCACGCCAAGCCTGCGGGCCATCTGGGCCTGGGTCATACCAGCCGCTTCACGCGCCCCTGCCAGTCTGTCCCCGAATGTCGCAGAGTCCGGTCCGTACCAGTCATTCTCGTCGTTCATCGGGCTCTCCAATTCCATAATTCATATCGCTTGATCGTCATTCGAGCGCACCCTATGACAGTCAAGCTGAACATACAAATCGAGGCCGACCATGAGTTTCCTTTCTGCGACACTGTCACGCGTGAAGCCATCGCCCACCATTGCGATCACCGCCAAGGCGGCCGAGTTGAAAGCTGCCGGGCGCGATGTCATCGGTCTAAGCGCGGGCGAGCCTGATTTCGACACCCCGCAGAACATCAAGGACGCAGCAGTTGCGGCCATCGCAGCCGGTAAGACCAAATACACGGCGCCCGATGGCATCCCTGAATTGAAACAAGCCGCTTGCGCCAAGATGAAGCGTGACCATGGGTTGGATTACACGCCCGCTCAGATTTCGGTTGGCACCGGCGGCAAGCAAACTTTGTACAATGCCCTGATGGCCACGATGAACGAGGGCGATGAGGTTGTGATCCCTGCACCCTATTGGGTTAGCTATCCCGACATGGTGCTTTTGGCCGGGGGTACTCCGGTAATCGCGGAAACTTCGATCCAGACAAACTTCAAGCTGACTGCAGATCAGCTTGAGGCTGCGATCACGCCGAAGACCAAGTGGCTTATCTTCAACTCACCGTCGAACCCCACTGGTGCAGGCTATAGCCGTGAAGAGCTGAAAGAACTGACCGACGTCCTGATGCGCCATCCGCATGTTTGGGTCATGTCCGACGACATGTATGAACATCTGGCCTATGACGGGTTCGAATTCTGCACACCGGCCGAGGTCGAGCCACGCCTTTATGATCGGACGCTGACCTGTAACGGTGTCTCCAAGGCCTACGCCATGACTGGCTGGCGCATTGGTTACGCGGCAGGACCGGTCGAGGTCATCGCCGCAATGCGCAAGATCCAATCGCAATCGACCTCGAACCCCTGCTCGGTCAGCCAATGGGCGGCGGTTGAGGCACTGAACGGGACGCAGTCCTTTTTGGCCCCCAACAACGAAACGTTCAAACGGCGCCGCGATCTGGTTGTTCGCATGCTGAACGAAATCGACGGCATCAGCTGCCCAACCCCTGAGGGCGCGTTCTACGTCTATCCATCCATTGCCGGGCTAATTGGAAAAACCACCCCCGCAGGCATTGTGATCGACTCGGATGAGGCGTTTGCCACCGCATTGCTGGAAGAGGTGGACGTGGCCGTCGTGTTTGGTGCAGCCTTTGGCCTGTCTCCGAACTTTCGGGTCAGCTATGCGACCTCGGACGAGGCGCTGACCGAAGCTTGCACCCGTATCCAGCGCTTTTGCGCATCATTGACTTGAGTAAGCGCAAATGACGTCGGAACTGCCCGAATATTATTTCCGCGTTCGCGAAAATGGTGCGGCGGTTTTCAGGATCGACACTGAAAACCGCCAGCGCCGGATCGAGATGGATCAAATCGCGGTCATCAACATCCGCAATGGCGAGGTGAAACCGCAAGGCCAACGCACGTTGTCCGACGCTGACAAAGCCGAGATTGCCCGTTGGATGGAGGCACGAAAAGCGTTGCTGGCCCAGCGTGACATCGACGACATTCACCGCGCGGTTGATTACCTGAACCTCACCACGCAATGGGCGCAATCCAAGGCGACACCAGAGCAGCTGGAAGACGTAACCGACCGGTTGCTGCTGGCCATGCATGATCTACGCTCGGTCCTGGTGCGAAAAAAGGCAGACCGCTTCGGCAAAGAATGACTCGGAGTGACCCGCCACAGCTTACTCGGCGGGCACACCAACCTCACGGATGGACCGCATCCAGAACCGCGCCATCAGCATAACCGCTGCGCAGGCCAGGCCCAGAACAAGGCCCAGCCAGACTCCGATTCCGTCCATGCCCAATACGAAGCCAAAGTAATACGACGACGTGATCCCTACGCCCCAATAGCTGAGCGCGGCCATGACCATCGGGACCTTTGCATCCTGCAACCCACGCAGCAACCCCAACGCAATGACCTGTGCGCCATCCACCAATTGGAACAAAGCCGCCATGGCCAGCAGGCCTGTACCGATCATCAGAATTTCCGGACGCTGCGGGTCATCCGGTTCCATGAACAGGGAAATCAAAGGCTCGGCATAGGCAAGGAATAGGATGACAGTCAGGACCGAGATCACCAAAGACATCCCCGTCACCGCAATCGCGCCGCGTTCCAGATGTGGCCTATCTTTCCGGCCCAACGCGTTCCCGGCCCGGATCGTCGCAGCGTTTGACAGCCCCAGATGCACCATGAACGTCGCGGATGCCAAATTCAATGCAATGCCATGTGCCGCCAACGGAACCTGACCCAGCCAGCCCATCATGATTGCTGACATTGCGAACAAGCTGACCTCGGACAGAGTCGTCAGACCAATCGGCACACCAAGGCGGAGAACGCTCAGAAACATCTCCCAGTCCGGACGCCAGAACCTTTGGAACAGACTATGTTCGGGCAAAACGCGCATGGCGTAGATCACCACGCAAACCAACGATACGATCTGAGTGACAACCGACGCGATGGCGGCACCCATCACACCCAGCTCAGGGGCTCCCCAATTGCCGAAGATCAGGGCATAGTTGGTGATCGCGTTGACCACTGCAGCGGCCACGGTGATCCACAAAACGATCTGTGTCCGCTCCAACGCGGCCAGATAGGATTTTAGCACCATCACCAAAAGCGCCGGAATTAGGCCCCACCCAGCAACCCTAAGATATTGGGACGCGGTTTCAGCGACTTGCGGGTCCTGCTTCAACGCAAGGAAAATAGGGTACGACCACCACAGCATTGGCATCATGACCGCCGCATAGATCAACGACAACCACAACCCCATGCGCGTTGTACGGCGAATACTTGTTTCGTCTTCTTCTGCCGCAGCCGTCGCCACCATTGGCATAACGGCCAAACCGAATCCGGCCCCAAACAGGAACAGCACAAAGAAATAGCTGCTGGCCAGGGTCACGGCGGCCAGCGCCTCGACACCGTACCAACCCAGCATGACCGTATCCGTCAGCCCAATTGCAAATTGGGCCAGGTGCCCGCCGATCAGCGGCAGGCCCAGCACAGAAATGGCCCGAAAGTGGCCACCATATGTCATCACCTTACTCATTCGAACAGCCTTATGCCCGGCCCGAGGCCGGGACAAGAGGCGAACGGCGAAATTTCACCTTGAGACTACACCCGCAGGTTCAAATGTTACCTGAGAGGACTACTGTCACACCGTTTCAGGATGCAGTGAATTGCCCAGAATATGTTCCGAATGCTGGATCACGTGATGCGCCTGCCCGACGATCAAAGGATCGGGGCTGTTGACGATTTCATGGTTCTTGTCCGGATAATCCAGTGTGGACAGGAAGTGGCGCATGCAATTCAGGCGCGCGCGCTTTTTGTCGTTCGATTTCACGATGGTCCACGGGGCGTCGGCTGTGTCGGTATAGAAGAACATCGCCTCCTTGGCCTCGGTATAATCGTCCCATTTATCAAGGCTGGCCTTGTCGATCGGCGACAGCTTCCACTGTTTCAAAGGATCGGTTTCGCGGCTTTTGAACCGGCGTTGCTGTTCGGGTTGCGTGACCGAGAACCAGTATTTGTAGAGCTGGATACCCGAGCGCACCAGCATCCGCTCCAGCTCGGGCGTTTGACGCATGAACTCGAGATATTCGTTGGGTGAGCAAAATCCCATCACCCGTTCAACCCCGGCGCGGTTGTACCAGGACCGGTCGTAGAAAACCATTTCACCCACAGTGGGCAATTCCTGAACATAGCGCTGATAGTACCACTGCCCCTTCTCTTCCCAAGTGGGCTTGTTCAGGGCAACGACACGTGCTTGGCGTGGGTTCAGGTGCTCCATAAAGCGTTTGATCGTTCCACCTTTGCCTGCGGCATCCCTGCCCTCAAACAACAAGACAAACCGCTGGCCGGTTTCCTGTGCCCAATGTTGTACTTTTAGCAATTCTGCCTGCAGTTGCGCCTTTTCCGCCTCATAAGATTTGCGCGCCATTTTGCGATCATAAGGATATTTGCCGCTTTCAAAGGCCTGACGAATTCTCTCGGGGCTTGGCTCGGTCGGTGAGGTTTTGGCTATCGCCGACAGGTTGGCAGGGTCTTGCACATTCTCGATCTGCGTCACTACTTCCATTCAGGTTCTCCTTGTCTCACTGTCCGGGAAAACGCCTAGCAGTCGGGTGAGAAACACGCTTTGATTGGTGTCAAACTTTTACATCTTTCTGGGCGTGTGCTTCAGGTACAACAAAGGGCTTCGGCTATGGAAAACAAGTTCATTGATCTTAACGGCCAGAGGTTCCTACTGCGCAGCTGGGGGGACCCCGACCTTCCGCCCTTGTTGATGCTTCACGGGTTTCCCGAATTTGGCGGCGCGTGGCAGGATCTGGCCCCGCTTTTGTCCTCCGACTTTCATTGCATCGCCCCCGATCAACGCGGCTACGGGCAAAGCTGGGCACCGGATGGCGTCGGCCACTATGCCCTGTCGCGACTGGTCTCGGACATGGTGACGCTGATCAAGGGGTTCGCCCGTCCGGTTTGTGTTCTTGGCCACGATTGGGGAGCGTCTGTGGCCTATGGTTTGGCCATGTTCCGCTCGGATCTGGTGGACCGGTTGATCATCGCCAACGGCGTGCACCCGGCACCCTTCCAACGGGCCATGGCCGCAGGGGGCGCGCAATCCGAGGCTTCGCAATACATCAATGCCCTGCGCGCACCAGACGCGGCGGAGCGTTTGTCGACTGACAATTTCGCCAAACTCGAACAGTTTTTTCGTTTCGGGATGGGCACAGACTGGCTGACGGACCAGCAAATGCAGGTCTATCGTACAGAATGGGCCCGGCCCGGGCGGCTGGAGACTATGCTGAACTGGTACCGCGCGTCACCGCTGGTGGTTGCGAAACCCGGCGCACCGCGCACGGATCTGCCAGAGCTGCCGAAGGAACGGTTGATGGTTCGCTGCCCCCACCTGTTGCTGTGGGGGCGTGAAGACAAGGCGTTGCTGCCAGAATCGACTGAGGGACTGGAAGACTACGCACTCGATCTTACGCGCATAGACATTCCGAACGCTGATCACTGGCTGCACCATCAACAGCCCGAAGCGGTGGCGCAGGCAATCATGGGCTGGATGGCGCGCTAAATCCGCTTACCGGTGCCCCCAATCCGCCGGGTCATCCGAGTTGTTGGGCGACAGGCCCAATATGTCACCATCTGTGGAACACCCCAGCCCCAAAACGGTCCGGTTCGCATAAGAAAAATACGCGCAGACCTGATTGATTTCGAGGATCTCACCATCGTCCCATCCGGCCGAGCGCAGGGTTTCTACGTCTTGCTGCTTCAACTCCGCCGGGGCTTCGGTCAGTTTGCGCGCGTAACGCATGGCCTCGATCTGGGCCGTATCCAACGGGGCCTCCTCTGGCGTGCCAGCCTCAATCGCCGCACGAATTGCCTGACTACGCTCCGGATCGCCCAGCATGCGCTGCAGACCGCCGTAATGGTGCTCGACACAATAACTGCATTTGTTCAGCACACTGACCCATACGCCCAACACCTCAAGAAACCATTTCGGGATCGTGTTGGACGAATGGTGCAGCACGTTCTTGTACATGGCCATGTGACCTTCCATCGAATGTGGCCGCAAGGAATGCACCATCATGATGTTGTCGACATTGTTGCCGGGGCCAGTAACACGGTCGTAAAGTTTCCTGAGTTTTCCTGTTGCTTCATCAAAAGGGATGGTTCTGATCCAGCTCATCTCTTTGCCTCCCGTATCCATTTGCTTTTGCAGCCAAACCTAAACAGGTTGCAGGAACAATGCGAGGCCTTGGCGGCCACGTCTACCCGGGACATTTCACCTGACTGCAATGAGAACGCTCTGGGCATTCTCCACCGCCACCTGATAAAGAACTGCCGACACCCCGTTTCACTATTTTGATTTTTCAGCCATGCGCCTTCCTCTGTACTTGTTTGTCCTGTCAATCTGCGGCCTGTTCGCGACTCTGTTCCACTCTGCTCTTTCTGATTGGGCAATGGTCGCAGGGCTTTGCATCGTCGCAAGCGCGATATTGCTGGTTGGAAAATGGTTGCGCAGATCGAAAGCCCCGAAGAACTGGGCCGTTGTTGACGGATCAAATGTTCTGCATTGGCGAGAGGGCGTTCCGGACATTGCCACCGTGCGCGAAGTCGTCGACGCTCTGACAACGGCCGGCCTGACCCCCGGCGTCGTGTTCGATGCAAATGTCGGCTACAAAATCTCGGATCGCTACATGAAGGACAAAACCCTTGCAGCTCTGCTTGGGTTGCCCATTGACCACGTTATGGTCGCACCCAAGGGAACGCCAGCCGACCCGCTTGTTTTACAGGTCGCTCGCGACCTAAGTGCTACTATTGTCACAAACGACCGTTTTCGCGACTGGATTGACGATTATCCGGATGTGCTGCAGGCCAAAGAGCTGGTGTAGGGTGGCCATCGGAATAGGGCGCTCTGGCTGACCTTGTGACCGTGGTTCCAGCCAAGTCAAACATATAGCGTTTCAACCTCAGTGCCCGATCGGGGCGCATCATAGCTGACAAACCGCACACAACACTTCGCGCGCCCCTTCCCCCGGACCACATCCCCTGCCATAATGGGACCAAACCCAAAAACAAGAGCAGCACCCATGCCCGACGATCTGTTGACGCCAGAAGCGACCAATACCTATGACGCCTCCTCGATCGAGGTGCTTGAAGGTCTGGAACCGGTCCGCAAACGCCCCGGCATGTATATCGGCGGCACGGACGAACGCGCGCTGCACCATATGGTCGCCGAAATCCTCGACAACTCGATGGACGAAGCGGTTGCGGGCCACGCCAACCGGATCGAGGTTGAGCTGCACGCCGATTACGCCCTGACGGTGCGCGATAACGGGCGCGGTATTCCGATCGACCCCCACCCCAAGTTTCCGGACAAATCCGCGCTCGAGGTGATCCTCTGCACCCTGCACGCTGGCGGTAAGTTCTCGGGCAAGGCCTATCAGACCTCGGGCGGTCTGCACGGTGTGGGTGCATCGGTTGTTAATGCGTTGTCAGATTCCATGGTCGTGCAGGTGGCGCGGGACAAACAACTGTATGAGCAACGCTTTTCGCGTGGTGTTCCGCAGGGTCCGGTCGAAAAAGTGGGCGCAGCGCCGAACCGGCGTGGCACTACCGTCACTTTCCACGCCGACCCGGACATCTTCGGACATCATAAGTTCAAACCTGCCCGCTTGTTCAAATCCATCCGCTCCAAGGCCTACCTGTTCTCGGGCGTCGAAATTCGCTGGAAATCCCATATCGACGATGGCGAAACGCCAACCGAGGCCAGCTTCCATTTCCCGGGCGGCTTGTCGGATTACCTCAAGGAAACGATGAACGGCTCGTCCACCTATGCCGAGCAACCCTTTGCCGGCACTGTGGACTTTCGAGAAAAATTCGGTGCCGCCGGCAAGGTCGAATGGGCGATCAACTGGACGCCCTCGCGCGACGGGTTCATCCAGTCCTACTGTAACACCGTCCCCACCCCCGAAGGCGGCACCCATGTCGCCGGGTTCTGGGCTGCAGTCCTGAAAGGGATCAAGGCGTACGGCGAACTGATCAACAACAAGAAGGCCGCGCAGATCACCCGCGACGACCTGATAACCGGTGGCTGCGCGCTGGTGTCCTGCTTTATCAGTGAACCGGAATTCGTGGGCCAGACCAAAGATCGCCTTGCGACGGTCGAGGCGCAGCGGCTGGTAGAGAATTCGGTCCGCGACCATTTCGATAACTGGCTGGCCGCGGACACGAAATCCGCCGGTGCTATTCTCGATTTCCTCATTCTGAGGTCCGAAGAACGTCTGCGCCGACGCGCCGAGAAAGAAACACAACGTAAGTCCGCCACTAAAAAACTTCGTCTTCCCGGCAAGTTGGTGGACTGTTCTAGTTCAACACGCGACGGAACAGAATTATTCATCGTCGAAGGAGATTCTGCGGGCGGTTCTGCAAAAATGGGCCGAAACCGCAAAACGCAGGCCCTGCTGCCCCTGCGTGGCAAGATCCTGAACGTGCTGGGCGCGGCCAGTTCCAAGCTGGGCACCAATGCCGAGATCAACGATCTGACGCAAGCGCTGGGTGTCGGTCTTGGGACCAAGTTCAACGTCGACGATCTGCGCTATGACAAGATCATCATCATGACCGACGCGGACGTGGACGGCGCGCATATCGCGGCGCTGCTGATGACGTTCTTCTTTACCCAGATGCGCCCGATGATCGACACGGGCCACCTGTACCTGGCCTGCCCGCCCCTGTATCGCCTGACCCAAGGCGCGAAACGCGTTTATTGCCTGGACGAGGCCGAGCGCGACGAATGGCTTGAGAAAGGTCTGGGCGGCAAGGGTAAAATCGACGTATCCCGCTTCAAAGGTCTGGGTGAGATGGACGCCAAAGACCTGAAAGAGACTACGATGGACCCCGCGTCCCGGAAATTGATCCGGGTCACCATCGACGAGGACGAACCCGGTGAGACCGGCGACCTGGTCGAGCGCCTGATGGGCAAAAAACCCGAACTGCGGTTCCAGTACATTCAGGAGAACGCGCGGTTTGTGGAGGAGTTGGATGTTTGAGAATTCTCTATAGAGCACAATATTCCTGCCTAAAATCGGCTTATAAGGACTTTTGAAAAGCAGTTGGCTATCAGAAAAACAGTTCAAATCGCTTTTTTCGTTGTACTAGGTGGCCTTGCAGTGTCTGCGGCCGCCATTCCTCGTGACTGGGTAATCGAGCCTATCGACGAATGTGATATTGCGAGAACTTGGCACGAATGGGAAATCATAAGGACTGGAGAACCTGTATCCTTTCAGGAATTCCTCGAAAATTACTATCGGGCATCCTCTCCGGAATTTACGCGATCAGGATTTAGTCCCTCACCATACGCTGTCTCAATAAAACGGAAGTCAAACAACGAGTTATTTATTCATGAGATAAAGGTGTACGAGTTTGAGATAACTTGGACTGGCAAGACAAAGTCGATTCTGACTATGGGCACGAACGTAGAGAGCTGGGGTATGCGTAGAAAGATAGTTTGTGATTAACGGCAACTTTGGTGCACGTGGTTCCAATCGAAAGTGAACGGCCCAGCGTTCACACCCACCGAAAAACCTCAACTCTTACCTAGCCAAGATACAACGATTTGAGTGTGGGTTGTTCATGTGGGCAGCGCCCGCAAACCCCTTGCCTAACCCGTTGATCTCGTTCACACTTGCGCGCAATTGTCATCAAAGAACAAATTTTGAGGATCCGAGCGTCCAAGACCCAATTTGAACGAACATAAATTTCGAACGGGAGGACAATATGAAAGCACTAACCCTCGGGCTGGCCTTTGCCTTGCTGGCCAGTCAGGCAGGCGCGCAGCAGTCGCTGATCGGCGCGTCGCCTATTCCGGTCGGGGCAGAGTTACGGTTCTGCTATTACAATGGCCTCGCTTATTCGGTGGACGCCTATGTTGTGATCTCTGGCAACAACACCGTGACCGAAACGTCCAGTGCGCGCGAAGAACACCTTCTGCGTTGTATCAAAGGCGGCGACGGTGCCATGAAGTGGAAACCTGAGAGCGGTATTCAGGTCAATCGCTGAACTGAAAGGTCGGGCCTTCTAGCCCACCTTCCCCTCCAGCCAGTCCGCTATCTGGCCGGCGGGATGCTCCCAGTCGGGCTCCATGAAAAGGAAATGCGCGTGGTTTTTCACGGGCATAAACGTCGCGCGATCCCCGTACAGATTGGCCAGCGCACGGCAGGTGTTTGGGTTGACGGCGCGATCCTCGGTGCCCGAGACGATCAGCACCGGGCAGTCGACCTTGTCGATATCGACCTTCATCGCGTGGTGATCGTCGAACATCCAAAAGAACATCTCGAACATCACTCGACCGCTTTCTGCACCCAGTTGGTCGAACACCTCATGCTGCTGCGCCTCGGGCATCTTGTTCAGCGCAAAAGGGGCCATCAGGTCGAACTCGACATGCATGGGCTGTTTCCAGAACGCCCCACCCTCCATCAGCGCGCGCGGGATGGCGCGCTCATCGTCGGTTTCGGGCAACGTCCCCCACGGTGCGTTCGGATTGATCAGGACAATGGCGCTGGCCAACCTGCGCGCGGCCACTTGCTGCGCCACCACGCCCGCGATGGCATGGCCGAGGATGACCGGCTTGCTGTCCAAGCCCTGCACGAGCTCGGTAATATCATTGGCATAATCCGCGACACTGATATCCGTAAGTCCGGGGTCAGGCTCGGCCTTGGGGTCCCCGCCATGAAAGCGCAGCGCAGGAGTATGCACCGTCCAACCACGTGCGCGGAAGAAACCCGCGTAGTCCGCCATACACCAAGGTCCGGCAAAGGCCCCATGGATCAGAACTATCTCTTTGGTCATCAAAACGCCCTCTCGTCACTTGCCCCCACTATGCGAGACGACAGGCACGCGCGGCAAGGCCGTCGGGGTCAGACAGACATACCGATCAGGGCAACGCCAACGGCCATCAGTAAGGCCGCACCAAGGCGACGCATCCAGTTACCCTCATGCAAGAAGATAAACCCGATCAGCGCAGCGAAGATCACCGAAGTCTCGCGCAGTGCTGAAACCGCACCCAGTGGTGCGAAGTTCTTGGCGTAAAGCACCAGACCATAGGCCGTCATCGACACCAGCCCGCCCAGGATTCCGATCATCCAGACCTTGGCAGGAAGGTTGGCCAGTGTGTCCCGCTTTTTGATGCCGACGAACCCGGCGATGAACAGGTGCAGAAACGCGCCCCAGGCCCAGTAGCTAAGCGTATTGCCCGACAGCCGCACGCCGATGCCGTCCACCACCGAATAGATTGAGATGCAAAACCCCGTACCCAGTGCAAACCACAGCGCCCAGCGCCCGACGCCGGACCGCAGGGCACTCCAACTGCTGAGCTGAATACCAAGCGCGATCAGCGCAATCCCGCCCCATGCCTGCAGCGGTAGAACCTCGCCCACCAGTATCATCGCCCAGAGCGAGACCAACGCAGGCACGATACCACGGGCGATAGGGTAGACGACGCTCAGATCCCCATGCTGATAGGCTTTGCCCAGCATGTAGTAGTACCCAAAATGCACGACGGTCGAGATCAGGATATAGGGAAAGCTCTCAGCGCTGGGCAGCGGCAGTAGCAGGACCATGGCTGTCGCTGGGATGACATGCCCAAATGCGACAAGACCCAATGTGGTCGTTCGGTCGGCGGCTGTTTTGACGATGGCGTTCCACACCGCATGCAGCAACGCAGCCGTCAAAATGATGGCGATGACAAACAGAGTCACGTCCGAACCTTTCGCGCAGAGAGAACCAGCCCTAGATACGGGCCGGTTTCGTTACTTGCACAGAGCAAGACCGATCACAATGCAGCCTTGAACAGAGCGGTCAGATTGTCCTCTGTCAATTCGATTGGGTTACCCCCACAAGACGGATCGATGATCGCGCCTTGCACCAGTTCCGGGATCGCAGCTTCGGTCACACCCAGTTCGGACAGTCTGGTTGGGATACCCAGCGAGTCGTTGAACGACTGGACAAAACCGCGGACGCCATCAAAGCCGCCATCAATTCCCAGATAGGCTGCCGCCGTCTGAAACCGATCAGCGATAGCTGGCGCATTGAACTCCAGCACTGTGGGCATGCAAACCGCGTTGGTGGTGCCGTGGTGAGTGTTGAAAACCGCGCCAATCGGGTGGCTCATGGCGTGGATCGCGCCTAGGCCTTTCTGAAAGGCGGTCGCCCCCATCGCTGCCGCGCTCATCATCTGCGCGCGGGCCTCAATATCCGTGCCATCTGCATAGGCACGTGGCAGGTACTCCTTGACCAGCCGCATACCTTCCAGCGCAATACCGTGGCTCATCGGATGGTAGTGCGGGCTGGAATACGCCTCGACACAATGCGCAAATGCATCAAGACCGGTGCCCGCTGTGATGAATTTGGGCATACCAACCGTCAACTCGGGGTCGCAGATCACCACGGTCGGCAGAACCTTGGGATGGAAAATAATCTTTTTCGCGTGGGTTTCGGAATTCGTGATGACACTGGCTCGCCCCACCTCTGATCCGGTCCCTGCCGTGGTCGGCACAGCGATAATCGGCGCGATGACATCAGCATCGGCGAGTGTCCACCAATCGTCGATATCCTCGAAATCCCAAACCGGGCGTGTCTGTCCCGCCATAAAGGCAACCATCTTGCCCAAATCCAACCCGGAACCGCCGCCAAAGGCGATCACACCATCATGGCCGCCCGCGTTATAGGCCTCGACTCCCGCCTTAAGGTTTTTTTCGTTCGGGTTCGGGTCCACATCGCTGAACAGCCCGCGCCCCAGCCCGGCGGCCTCCATGATATCCAACGTCGCCGCGGTAATCGGTAGATCGGCTAGCCCTTTGTCGGTGACCAGCAACGGCTTTTGCATACCAGCGGCGGCACATGCCTCAGGCAGTTCTTTGATGCGGCCCGCGCCGAATTTAATTGCGGTCGGATAAGACCAGTTTCCAACAAGTGACATGTCAGGATTCCTTTGTGATTTGAGGCCTGCCCAGCCGAGGGGGTCATTACCGGGCAGGCCGGTGCCCTTAGCCCGTGACCTTTTTAAGGTGGTAGGATTTAGGACGTGTCAGGTTGTGATAGCCAATGACGGACAAACCGCCGCCGCGGCCGGTATTTTTGCAGCCAGTCCAGCAAAGGGCCGGGTCCAGATAATCGGCACGGTTCATGAACACGGTTCCAGTTTCGATCGCATCGCCCACGCGCGCAGCCCGATCTACATCGCGGGTCCACAGGCTGGCGGTCAGACCAAACTCACTGTCATTCATCAAGGCGATGGCTTCGTCGTCCGAGGACACTTTCATGATGCCGACCACGGGGCCGAAACTCTCGTCCCGCATCACCCGCATGTCATGGGTGACGTTGGTCAGGATCTGCGGTGTCAGATAGGCCCCGCCATCGTCTTCGGGGAACGTGCCGATATGAGCCACGGCGCCGGCCGCAACAGCCTCGGCAATCTGCGCCCGCACCTCTTTGGCAAAGCGCACATTGGCCATCGGACCAATCGTTGTATCGCTTTCCAGCGGATTGCCCAGCTTATAGCCTTTCACCACCGCAACCGCCTTGGCGACGAAGTTGTCATAAAGGCTCTCATGCACATAAATCCGCTCAATCCCACAACAGCACTGGCCCGAGTTGAACATGGCACCGTCGATCAGCGTTTCGACCGCTGCATCCAGATCAGCGTCATCCATGACATAGCCCGGATCCTTACCACCCAGCTCGGTGCCAACACCGGTGAATGTCCCAGCAGCCGCGCGCTCCATCGCTTGGCCACCGCCTACTGACCCGGTGAAGTTCACAAAGTCGAGCGCATTGCCTGCGATCAGGTCATTGGTCATGTCATGGCTCAGGAAGACATTCTGAAACACATCTTCGGGCACACCCACGGAATGAAAAGTTTGCGCCATGCGTTCTCCTACCAGCAACGTCTGCGTAGCATGTTTCAACAGCACCGTATTTCCCGCGATCAGCGCCGGGGCCACTGTGTTGATTGCGGTCATGTAGGGGTAGTTCCAAGGTGCCACCACAAAGACCACGCCATGCGGAATGCGCCTGATATAGCGTTTGAAGGTTTCATCTTCCCCCACTGCGATATCAGCCAGAGACGCCTCGGCAATCTGAGCCATATGGCTCGCACGCTCGTTAAAGCCGCCGAACTCGCCGCCATAACGTACCGGACGCCCCATCATATGCGCCAACTCGGGCACAATCTCGTCATTCATCGCCCCAACCGCAGCCACTCCGGCCATGACAAGATCAATACGTTCCTGCAACGGCCGCGCGGCCCATTCTGCCTGTGCCGCCCGCGATCGCGCTGCCGCTTCAAACGCAGCATCCCGTGATAACACCTCACGTTCAGCAAAAACCGATCCATCGATCGGCGAGACACATTTCAACATCTGCCCCATATCCACTCCATTTCCGAAAGAAACAGGATCCCTGCTTCATCTAGCCACAAATATCTTGGGGGCTGCCATTGGTGCGCCATTGGTTCGAGCGCCAATGGCGGCGGGCAAAGCCCTCACCGGACCCAATCTCAAGCCCGCTCAAACCCCCGGGCCACTTCCCAATCCGTCACAACCCGCTCGAATTCCTCTATCTCGACCTCCGCCGCACGGGCATAGTGATCCACCACCTCATCGCCCATGGCAGCCCGCAGCATCGATGACCCATGCAGCGCATCCCGTGCTGCGCGCAAATTGCCGGGGATCATGCCGGTGTCTCCCTGGTAGACATCACCGGTGGTGGGCGATTGCAGTTCCAGGCCTTCTTCAATACCGGCAATCCCGGCGGCCAACATGCCAGCCATCGCCAGATACGGGTTCATATCTGAGCCCGGAATACGACACTCAACCCGCACGGCCTTCGTCCCATCGCCGCACAGACGGAAGCCAGCCGTACGGTTGTCCACCGACCAGATAATCCGTGTCGGCGCAAAGGTGCCCTTCATGAACCGCTTGTAGCTGTTGATGTAGGGTGCCATGAAATAGGTATAGTCAGCGGCGTATTTGAGCAGGCCCGCCATATAGTTTTTCATCAGCGCCGACATACCCAACGCGTCATCCGCATCATAAAACGCAGGCTTGCCATCTGCCCAAAGCGACTGGTGCACGTGGGACGAGCTGCCCACCTTGTCATGATGCCACTTCGGCAGGAATGTCGCCGCGTGACCATGTTGCCAGGCGATCTCTTTCACCGCGTTCTTGGCGATCGAGTGGTATTCGGCCGTGTCCATCGCCGGCGCGTATTTGATATTCAGCTCTTCCTGCCCAGCTTCGGCTTCGCCCTTGGAATTCTCGACTGGAATCCCCGCATTCCACAGATGGTTGCGGATCGGGCGCATCACATGCTCTTCCTTGGTGGTCTGCAGGATGTGATAATCTTCGTTATAGCCCGAGATCGGCTCCAGATCGCGGAAGCCTTCCTTGCGGATCTGGTCAAAGCTTTTTTCGAACAGGAAAAACTCCAGCTCGGTGGCGCACATCGCCTCATAGCCCATGGCCTTCAGCCGGTTGACCTGCTTCTTCAAAATAGACCGAGGCGCGTGTGGAACCTCTTCATGGGTGTGGTGATCCAGCACATCGCACATCACCATTGCGGTGCCTTCCAGCCACGGCACCGGGCGCAGCGTGCTCAGATCCGGCTTCATGACATAATCGCCATAACCCCGCTCCCAACTCGTCGAGGCATAGCCGTCGGGTGTGGCCATCTCCAGATCCGTGGCCAGCAGGTAGTTGCAGCAATGTGTCTCTTCCCATGCGCCCGCCACGAAATGGCCTGCGTGGAACCGCTTACCCATCAGGCGGCCCTGCATGTCCACCATGCAGACCAGCACCGTGTCGACCTCGCCCACTTCGAATTTGGCTTTCAGATCGGCCAAAATCGCTTCATTGCCCATCATTGGTATCCTTTGTCACTTACAGAGACCTCGGTTTCGATTGCCTGCCGTCAGTCATCGTTGGCTTCTTTTTCCATTTCCATCACCAGGCGCGTTTCCAGAACCTGACCGCTTTTGTAGAGGATCGGATAGGCGATGGCGGCGATATGCCCGTGCAGGTCCCGCATGGACCGCAAGGTTTCCAGATGCAGGTCACTGGACTGGAAACTCTCGGTCTGACCACGCTCCAACCGTTTGAGGTGCGCCTTGCGGCTATTGCGGGACATCCGCTTGACCTCGGCCTTGTCCAACACCAGCCGGCGGGCACAATCCATGTCGTCCACCAACAGCACGTGACGCGCCAGCGAGAAACTTTCCAGAATGGCCGCGTGCAAGTCTTTCAGCTCTTTCCAGCCCTGTGCTGAGAATTCCGAACGTTCGGTGTGCTTGATCTGCGCCGTTCGGGTCATCCGGTTCGAGACGACATCGCCCGCAGCTTCAAGACGGATGGCATATTCGACCAACCCTCGTGCGGCTTTGATCTGCCCTTTACTCATATTCTGCCGTGGCATACGCGCGACGAAACGGCGGATCTCGGTCAGTTGCGTATTCACCCGCTCGTCCTGCTGCCAAAGCGCGGAAATCGCGTCACTGTCATCCTGTTCGTAGATATCCAAAACGGGGCGGAACATGCGTTCGACCTGCGTGATCATCTGCAACAGCTCGTGACGCACCGAGGACATCGCAACGCTGGCCCTTTCGCCGCTGGGATCCCCGAGCGGGGTCAACGCGTCCGAGAACTGATCCAGCGCGTTGGCCTCGGCTTTGGGTTCCGCCAGCAGAACGGCCATCGGCTGTTCCATCCTGTTCACGAACCCTGTGGCCAGCAGGAATACCGCCAGATTGAATCCGATATGTGCAAAAATCAGGGACTGCGCCGGGCTCGTCACCAATAGCGCTTCGTGCAATCCGCCAACATTGACAACGATCAGCATCACCAGCGCCGCGCTGCCCCGCAGTAGCAGGTTGGCCAGAGGGATGCGCCGGGCTGAGACGGTCATATCGCGCGTCAACCACATTGGAATGAAGGCCGAACCCAGATTTGCGCCCAACACCAGTGACAACCCGGCAGCAAAAGGTATCGCACCGATTTGAACCAAGGCGACGCACATCAGGATCGTCGCGACCGAACTGTGCATGACAAAGGCCAGCACTGCGCCGACAATGAAGGCACTGAAATAGTCGGTCTCAAGATACCCTGCGATTGCGGGCAAAAACGCACTTTCGCGGATCGGCTCAACTGCTTCGCGCAGGAACTGAAGCGAAATCAGGATAAAGGCGACGCCCAGAACGATCCGCCCCATAAGCCGAACATTCGACCGTTCGGATTTCAGATACAGCCAGCCGCCCAAGGCCAGCAATGCGGGTTGAAGCCAGCCCAGATCATAGGACAGAACCTGAATGACCAGCGCGGCACCCAGATCAGCACCCAGCACACCTGCCAGCGCCATCCCAAACGTCACCATCCCCGCCGCAGCGAAACCTGTTAGCAAGACCGTAACCGCGGCCGAGCTTTGCAGGATGGTCGCCAAAACCATACCTGCCCCCCCTGCAACAAAACTGTTGGAGTGGCGCGTCAGGATCGACTGGAACAGCGCGCCAAAACGCCGTTCGATACCAGTGCGTACCAGACGCACGGCAAATAGCAGCAACATGGTTGCGGCAAAAATCTCAATCAAAAAGCTCGCGATAGCCATATGTTCAAACCTCGTCTGACCGGTGCGCACAAATGTGCTTCCGGTTTCGTTTTTCTATTCTTGGAACAGACGAGAGCATAAATGGTGTCGCTTATTGATGTCCAATCCCGACGCACGGGGTGCCCCACGCGTCGGGAAGAAGGGTTTCTTAAGTGTAACGATAGGGCCGACCGGCCTTTAGCATCTCGGCGTTGTAACGCTTGAAGATGTCGACAACTTTCGCTTTGGTCTCGGACTCGGCGGCTACTTCGTCCCAGAACTTCACGGCGGCTTCCTCAACGGTTACCCATTCTTCGTCCGGGATCGTTGTCAGTTGCATCTTGGTGCCGTTGACGCGCAGATTTGCCTCACCACCCCAATACCACCACTGACGGTAGTAGTGCGACTGATCACAGCAGACCTTGAACAGAGTCTGCAGATCTTCGGGCAGCTCGTTCCAGCGGTCCATATTGGCAAAGAAGTGACCCGCCCAAGCACCCGACACGTTGTTGGTCAGGAAGTAGTTGGTCACATCGGCCCAGCCGACGGTGTAGTCTTCGGTGATGCCCGACCAAGCGATACCGTCCAGTTCGCCCGTTTGAACCGCAACCTCGATGTCTTCCCACGGCAGGGTTACCGGCACGACGCCGAACTGAGACAGGAAGCGCCCCGCCGTCGGGAAGGTGAAGATGCGCTTGCCCTTCATATCCGCCAACGAATTGATCGGGTCTTTGGTCGCAAAGTGGCATGGGTCCCATGCACCGGCGCTGATGTGCTTGACGCCGACCTTCGAGTATTCCTCGTCCCAAATCTCGTTCAGGCCCCACTGGTTGAACAGCACAGGCACGTCCAGAGAATAGCGCGAAGCGAATGGGAAATAGCCACCGAACACTGTGACTTCGGTCGGTGATGCCATCGAGTCATCGTCCGACTGAACCGCGTCGATAGTGCCTTTCTGCATCGCGCGGAACAGCTCTCCCGTGGGAACCAGCTGATCAGCATAGAACAGCTCGATCTGCATCCGGTCACCGGCGATCTGGTTGAACATCTTGATCGCAGGATCAATCACATGCTCAGCCAGCGCAGGACCTGCATAGGTCTGCATCCGCCATGTAATCTTGTTCTGCGCCAAGGCAGGCGTCGCCAGTGGTGCGGCTGCTACGCCGACCCCAGCGGTTTTCAGAAACTTACGTCTTGTCGTCATGTCAATTCCTCTCCGTTAAAGTTCCTGTGCCCGTTCACCGAGCATTCTTGTTAATTTCCATATACATATCCGGGCAACCACAGAGCGATTTCCGGGAAAATCATGATAATTGTCAGCGCCAGCACCATCACCGCGACAAAGGGGAAGATCGAGCCATAGATGTCCCGCAGAGTGATCTCGGGTGGGGCCATCGCGCGCATCAGGAACAAGTTATAGCCGAAGGGCGGCGTCATATAGGCGATCTGCGTCGTGATCGTATAAAGCACCCCGTACCAGATCAGATCAAAGCCCAACTCGCCGACCAGTGGGACATAAAGCGGTGCCACGATGACCAACATCGCCGTGTCGTCCAGGAACGTGCCCATGACGATAAAGCTCAGCTGCATCAAAATCAGGATCATCCAAGGCGACAAGCCCAGTTGATCGGTGAACAGATTGTCGATGGCTTTCACCGCACCCAGCCCGTCAAATACGGCCCCAAAGCCCAGCGCGGCCAGAATGATCCACATGAACATGCAAGAAATGGCCAGCGTTTGCTTGGTGCAATCCTCAAAGATTTTCCATGTCATGCGGCGTTTGATGACGGACACCGCCAAGGCGGTCAGCGCCCCAATGGCTGAGCTTTCGACCAGTGACGTCCAGCCATTCACAAACGGCACCATCATCGCCGCAAAGATGATCAGCGGCAGCGCCCCTGCCCCCAGCAGCCGGATCTTCTCGGCCCACGGCACCTCATGCGCGTCTTCCATCGCAGGGCCAAGCTCGGGCTGAATGCGGCAGCGGATCCAGATGTACAGAATGAACATCGCGGCCATCAGCAGGCCGGGGATAATCCCCGCCAGCCACAGTTGCCCAACAGGTTGCCGCGCGATCATCGCATAGAGGACCAGAACCACCGAGGGTGGAACCAGAATACCAAGACTGGACCCCGCCTGAATGACCCCGGTCACCATCGTCTTGTCGTAGCCGCGCCGAAGCAGTTCCGGCAGCGCAATGGTCGCGCCAATGGCCATACCTGCAACGCTCAGGCCGTTCATGGCCGAGACCAGCACCATCAACCCGATGGTGCCGATGGCCAGACCACCATTGATGGGCCCCATCCAGACGTGGAACATCTTATACAAGTCATCCGCCAGCCGGCTTTCGCTGAGCACATAGCCCATGAAAATAAACATCGGCAGCGTCAGCAGCGGATACCATTTCATCAGCTTCATCGCGGCCGAGAACGTGATGTCCTGCCCGCCTGTGCCCCACAAAGCCAGCGCAGCGATGGTAGCCACCGCACCGATCGCACCAAAGACACGCTGACCTGTGAAAAGCATCAGCATCATCAGTGCGAACATGAAGATGGCGATATATTCCTGGCTCATGCCCGCGAAACCCCGATTTCCTGCCCGTTGATCCGGGCTATGTCTTTGAAAAATTCCGATATCGCCTGCAGCAGCATCAGGAAGAAGCCGAACACCATGATGGTTTTGACCGGCCAGATATACGGCCGCCACGCCGTTGATGAGCGTTCAAGCCGGCCAATTTCCTCACTGCCCGTCAACAGTCCGAAAAAGTAGGAGACCGGTTCATCACCCCAATAGCCAAGGCTGTAGGCCGTCGAACCCAGCCCGCCATAAAACAGAACTCCCAGATAGAAGATCAGCAGCAGAACGGTGAAGGCATCGAACCAGGCTTTCCGGTGCGGGCTCCAGTTGTGATAAAACAAGTCCATGCGTACGTTCGATCCCAGCTGGATCGAATACGGTCCGCCCATAATGTAATAGGTCACCATCGCAAACTGCGCCATTTCTAGCGTCCAATGCGATGGCACGAAAAACGTTTTCGAGATCGAGGACCACAGCAGGATGCCCATCATCACGAACAGGCCCCACATCATGACCCGCCCGATCCGGTAGTTGACCGCATCAACGATCCGCACATATGACGCCATCGCTTTGATCACGCCGCGCCCCCTTTCTGAAACTCTGCAAGGGTCCGCGCGATCCATGACGCCAGACAGTCGGCCATCGCCTCTTGCTGCTCGGGCGTTTGTATCAGGTCATTGCGGATCTCGATCATGACGTTCAACAGCCCGTTCGGCAGCGCCTGCGCGTCAAGGGTATGGGCAACTCCGTCCGCCGCCGAATACGGCTCGTTCAAGCAAGTCTCATAGGGTTGGTCGGCGGGTGCTGTCATCATCATTGCCTGGGCGAACCGGTCGTCCGTCCCGTGTAATATGCCCAGTTCCACCTCACGCGTCTGACCATGATAGACTGGTGTAAAGCTGTGGACCGTGACCATAAGTTCAAGCGTATCCCCGTTTTGAGAGATTAGTTCAGACAGCGCCCTGCTGAAGGGTTGGTAGATGCTCTCAATCCTGCTTTCGCGCTCTTCCTCGGACAGATCGACATTAGCTGGGATTTGATAGTCCTCGCTGCGCGCCGGCATGGCCCCTGCGGCTTCGGGCGGGCGATTGCAGTCATAGACCAGCCGGGACACCCCGCCATACAACAGCGGTGCCGACAGGCGTGCCGCCATCAGCTTGGCCACAGCCAATGCCCCCGGATCCCACGCGATGTGGCTTTGAAGCGCGTCCACGGGCAATCCCATATCACCCAAAAACGCGGGAATGCGGCTGGACGCGTGTTCGCAGACCAGCATTACCGAAAGGGGACCATCCACTGTGTCCGTGTGAACGACTGTTCCGAAGTCCAAAATACCGCCTTGTGATTCCAATTAAGATGCGTGTGGAAAAATTTCCACAAGAGACCTTAACCTGTCAATATTTTTCCTGTACAAATTTCACCACTCTTGATCTTGCTGAATAATTATTCACACTAAGATCGAAAAGATACAGGAGGAACGCCGCGTGCGGGTGACGGACAGGCTGCTGGCCCAGAAAGACAAGATGACTCCATCCGAGCGGCAGCTGGTCAGTGTATTGCTGGACGACTACCCCATGGCCGGCCTTGGCAGTATTACCGAATTGGCCAGCACGGCCTCGGTTTCGACCACGACCGTCGCACGGATGCTGCAGAAAACCGGCTTTGACGGCTATCCGCAGTTTCAGGCCGCCCTGCGGGGTGAGGTGAAAGAGATGATCTCGGGCCCGGTCGCAAAACGTGACCTGTGGCAGAACGACCTGCCCGAAGAACACATCCTGAACCGGTATTCCCAACAGACTCTCGCCAATCAAAAACGCACGATTGATGAGGTCGACCCCGGTGAATTCGACAGCTTCTGCAATCTGTTATGTGATCCAAACCGGCGCATATTCATAACCGGCGGGCGCATTACCGGTACGTTGGCACAATACCTGTACCTGCACCTGCAGATGATCCGCCCGGATGTCCGACTGCTGCCCGTTGCGGCATCGTGGACGCATGACTTGCTGGACATACGCAAGGATGATGTGCTGGTGACGCTAGACGTGCGCCGCTATGAAAACGCGTCACTACTGATCGGCCAGTTGTGCCATGAACGTGGGGCCGAAATCGTCCTGTTCACTGATCAATGGCGCTCACCCATTCACCGGTTGGCAAAGCACACCTTTGCAGCACGCATTGCCGTGCCGTCCGCGTGGGATTCAATGGCAGCCATTCTGGTTCTGATGGAATGCGTCATCGCCGAAGTACAAGAAAGGCTGTGGGATTCGGTTAAAGAGCGCACGGATGAGCTGGAACAGGCATTTGACCGGACCAAACTGTTCCGGAAATTCGGCCAAAGCTCGGGCTCATAACGGCTTTTTACCACCCAAAAGGAACAACTGAGCGTGAGGAGTGTTGCCAGCCGCATGGCAGGCCGTCACTTTGAAGGCATGAGTTTCGTGACCCAAAACCAACTGCCGCTTTTGATCCTGTTCTTTCTGATTGGATTGATTGGCACCGCCTTTCTTTTCCGTAAACCCGCCGGGCATCGTGCCTGGAAACTAGCGGACCTCGTCTGGGTTGTGCTGGGTGGAGTTGGCGCGCTGGTCGCGGTTTTGGCCGGACTTTACACTTCGGATAGCTCGCGACTGGACCGCCAGATAGACGTGGCTTATGCCGCTGGGCTGGCCTTTGACCGCGATGCCGCGCGATTCCGGTTGCGGTTTTGCGACCCGGCTTTTGACCCGGATACCGAAGTGCTGTGCGAAAAGGTCGAATTCCTGTCGGCCTCAACCGCCAGTAATGCCGACCTGCCATTGTTCATCGCAGTCACAAATGAGGTCGCGCCACTGCAGGGGCTGCATTTTCTGTTTGGCGGTCAGGCAAAAGACGAACAGGACGAAATGCGCGCAATGGCCGACAAGGCTGATGCGTTCAACATCGATCAGTTCCTAGTCTTTACCACGTTGGACGACATGACTCAGGCCGCGATCGACAATATGCGCCGCAAGGTCCCCGCGATTGCTGGCGATTACCTGATCCTGGCGCAAAGCTATGATGATCTGGTGGAACAGGTCGGCAAGTTGAAGGACGAATGGGAATATCTGCAGGACAATGCGCATATACTTGTGCTGCAGATCATCGCGCTATGTCTGGTCAGTTTCGCGGCGCCTTTCCGGTTGGGCAAATCCGTGGTCGAGCTGCGCGCGTCGCTCAGCGCCGATAGTCCTGCGCCAACTTCGCAGGATCTGCCCCCAGAAAATACCGCGTCAGAGTCCACAGGTTCCGCCCTCCCCGACGCAACCAGCCCGCACGCTCATAGCGATCCGCGCTCGTAACGGCCCGGCTGGGCAGCAAAGTGATGCCGCGCAAGCTCCGGACCAAAGCGACGTCCTCCATCAAGGGTTGATCAGGAAAACCCCCCACCTTTCGATACATCGCACCCGGGACCAACAGGCCCTGATCGCCATACGGCAGGCTAAACAGACGACTGCGCACGTTGGCCCAGCCCGCCACCCATGTCGGCGCAAAGCCCGACGCCCGAAACGCCAAGCGAAACGCCGCCGGGGTTCCAGTGCCAAGGTGGTCGCCTACGACCTTGCTCCACCCCGCTTGCAAAACCGTGTCCGCGTGCAGGACCAACAGCCAGTCCCCTTTGGCTGCGGCGCATCCTCGGGCCAATTGCCCCCCGCGCGAAGGTGGCCCTGTCACAATCTCAGCCCCGGCCTCATCCGCAATCTTTAGCGTCTGATCAGTCGACCCACCGTCCGAGACGATCAATTCGCGGATCAGCCCCGCATGCAGGCCTTCCATCAAGGCCGCAAGGGTCGCGGGAAGGGTTCCTTCCGACTTAAGGGTCGGGATAACGATGCTAATCGGCGCAGGCACGGCGGAAACCCTCTGGTCATGGCAGCGGAAACTCCTATATCACGAGGTCCGAGGAAAAGACGAGGACAACCCAGATGCCCAACCGCCGAATATTGCGCCTGAGCGGCTCGGACACCGACAGCTTTCTTCAAGGGTTGATCACCAACGATATTGCAGGGTTGGACAATGGGCTGGTCTACGCCGCCCTACTGACCCCACAAGGCAAATACCTGGCGGACTTCTTCCTGAAGCGCGAGGGTGACGCGGTTTTGCTGGATGTTGCCGAAGTCCTTGCCGATGGATTTGCCAAACGGTTGGGCATGTACAAGCTACGCGCAGATGTCAGTATTGAAGACAGCGGCCTGAGCCTGCAGCGCGGCACTGGCCCTGCCCCCGAAGGCGCCCTGCCCGACCCAAGGCACCCGGATATGGGTTGGAGGGCATATACAGAGGGTGCAGAAAGCGATGACGGCACCGATTGGGATGCAATCCGCGTGCGGCACTGCATTCCCGAAACCGGAATCGAACTGACCCCTGACAGCTATATTCTTGAGGCCGGGTTCGAGGCGCTAAACGGCTTGGACTTCAAGAAAGGCTGTTATGTCGGGCAAGAAGTCACCGCGCGGATGAAACACAAGACTGAACTGCGCAAAGGTCTGCGCAGCGTTAGCGTCGCTGGGTCTGCAGCGGTTGGAACTGCGATTACTTCCGGCGGAAAACCGGCCGGTACATTGTTCACCCAATCCAATGGCCGCGGGATCGCCTATTTGCGATTGGACCGCGTGGGTGACGACATGCAGGCCGGCGACGCCACCATACAGTTGGACACTTAACGTGTTGCCGAACCGGCACGGCTGATCAGCTGACTGAATTGGCGTGGTTTGAACATAGCCAAGTGCGCTGTCACACTGGTTTGAATTCAGCAATCCGGATGCACGTATGTTCCAGCTATACAGGGCAATCTGGCGCGCCAGCGCCGGACGACAGATCATCCTCATCGTTCTGTCCATCGCAATCGCGGGTCTGGCTGCAGTTCCGCTGGAGTTTCAGCGCGACATCATCAACCACCTAACCTCGGCCGACGTAAGCACGGACAGGCTGATCTACCTGGGTGCTGGAATGATGTCGGTCATCTTACTCAGCCTCGCCCTAAAGTGGCTTTTGAGCTATCGCGCGGGAACGTTGGGCGAAGACCTGATCCGCATGATCCGCCAAAGGCTGCTGCTGCGCGCCTCAGATATCAATGTCTCGGGCGAAACGATGCGCACGGGCACAATGACCACGGCGATTTCAGCCGAGGCAGAAGAGCTGGGGAAATTCGCGGGCGGCGCGTTCTCGGACCCGGTCGTTCAAATCGGCACGTTGATCAGTGTGATCGGCTATATCTCGTCAACGCAACCGGGGCTGGGCATGATCGCCTTTTCGATGATCGTGCCGCAGATCATCATCGTGCTGGTGTCCCAACGCAAGGTGAACGTGTTTGTCGCCGAGCGTGTCCGGATATTGCGCGGAGCCACGGACAAGTTGAACATCGAGCAGATCAATGAAATCGCGCGCGAGGTTGAGGCGCAGTTCGACGATATCTACGAAACACGGCGCAGGATGTTCATCTGGAAGCTTTCGGCCAAGTTTCTACTGAGCGTCATAAACGGAGCCGGAACCGTCGGCGTCCTTATGTTGGGTGGTTATTTGGTTCTGAACGGGAAAACGGATGTCGGCACTGTGGTCGCCGCCACAAGCGGCCTCAGCCGCATTCAGGGCCCCACGGCATTCCTGATCGCCTTTTACCGGCAGGTCAGCGCCAATCGCATCAAGTATGAACTGATGCTTGAACTGTTTGGCCCCAACCCCGAACGGTATCGCCAAATCAGACGGGGCAGCTGACAAATAAAACCGCGCGGCACGGGTCCACACGGTTCTTCTTTACTCTGGCAAACGCGTGGTTAGGCGCGTTCGGAATAATCCATGGTTTCGGTGTTCACAACGATCATCTCATCCTGACCGACAAATGGCGGCACCATGACTTTGACACCGTTGTCCAGAATGGCCGGCTTGAACGAATTCGCGGCGGTCTGACCTTTGACCACAGGCTCGGTCTCAACGATCTTGCAGGTCACTTTCTGAGGCACCGTAGCGTTCAGAGCCTCGCTTTCATAAAATTCGACGACAATTGTCATGCCGTCCTGCAGAAACGGGCGGCGTTCGCCCAGCAGTTCCGCAGGCAGTTCGATCTGCTCATATGTCTCGGAATCCATGAAAACCAGCATGCCGTCAGATTCGTACAGAAACTGCTGGTCTTTCTGCTCAAGACGCACGCGTTCCACTTTGTCAGCCGAGCGGAACCGCTCGTTCAATTTCGAACCATTGCGCAGATTGCGCAGTTCGACCTGTGCAAAAGCGCCGCCTTTACCGGGCTTTACGTGGTCAACTTTGACTGCGGCCCATAGCCCGCCGTTATGCTCAAGCACATTTCCGGGGCGAATTTCGTTCCCATTTATCTTGGGCATGACTTAAATCCTTCACAAACGGTTGATGCGTCAGTTCCCGCTCCTATATCTGGCGGGAACACACCTGACAAGATGACGAGACTTAGTGCTGCACCTGCAGCAAGCTATGCAAATGACGCAACGCAACTATGCATTTTAAGTGTATCCGAATCGCACTTAATCGGTCATAAGAACCGTCACGCCGAAAATGCAAGAGCAAGAACAACAAGGAAGACGAGATGAGAGATTTCGTTGACGGCACTGCCTTTAACAACGAGCAAGGCAATCGTGCACGCAAACTTTTCGCGGCTGTCGTACTGGCTGCGCTGGATGACGCTATTGCCGATGACAAAAAATATGGCAATGGCCCGGAACAAATCGCCCGCTGGGCGCGCTCTCGTGATGGTCGCGAGGTCCTGTCCTGCGCGGGTATCGACCCGAATGAGCGCGTTGTTGGCGGACTGATGGAGTTCGTTGGACGTGGTGTCCGCACCTCGGTTGCGCTGTCGCGTGAAGAAAGCGAACGTCGCAACGCGGCCCAACAAGCAGAAGCCGCCTGATCCAAGGCGACTTTCGCATGAAAAAGCGCGCTCCCTAGCTGGGAGCGCGCTTTTCTTATGCCATCAGTCAAAAGAACAACAACCACTGCCGCGCGACCCATAGTTCGGCCATCAGCAGCACGGCAAAGAACGCTTTCGCCCAGATGGATATGCCGCGACGCCACAAAATGGCGTAACACGCGACACAAAGCACGGCCGAAATTGGCGCCACCCATAAGGCATGATGTGTGCTGTCCCAATAGCTGACGGGGCTGTGAAACACCCAATCACTGAATGGCCAGAACTGCGGCCGCCCATCCCCGGCATGCAGCAGAAAATCCATCGAAAGATGCAGCAACCCGGCGGACGCCCCAACGGCCCAGACCTTCCAGCGCATCCATACCCCGAAAAGCAAGGCAATCCCCCAAAGGACAAAGGAATTGTCGATCGCAAACACCGTCTGCCAGCCGTCGGAAAAATAAAGCTGGTCGAAGACCACGCTTGGTGGAATCCCAAGTACGTAAAGGGACGTGCCCGCCATCAGGTAAAGCGACAGGTCCGGCAATAGCGAACCCAACAGAGCGGCCCACAGGATACGTCCCTGGGCTGGGCGGGCAAAGGCGGCAGCTCCGATCAAAAGATGCGCTGGCGTGTTCAACTTTGGCTTTTCCTTTGCCCGCAAATCAGGTCATCTGCGCGTCAACATAGGAGACAGGCCATGGTTCGGTCCATCATGATTCAGGGCACCGGCAGCAATGTCGGGAAATCGGTTCTAGTGGCCGGTCTGGCGCGGGCTTTCACCCGGCGCGGGTTACGTGTTGCACCGTTCAAACCACAGAACATGTCGAACAATGCCGCCGTCACCGAAAATGGCGGCGAGATCGGGCGCGCGCAGGCCCTGCAAGCGCTGGCGGCGCGGCGTGCGACGCATACAGACATGAACCCGATTCTGCTGAAGCCGGAAACCGACACTGGTGCTCAGATCATCGTTCAGGGTCAACGCGCCGGCACGATGAAAGCGGGCGATTACCGCAAGGGTAAATCCAAACTGCTGGGCGCAGCGCTTGAAAGCTTTGGCCGTTTGTGCAGCGACGCGGATCTTGTCTTGATCGAAGGCGCGGGCAGCCCGGCCGAAACCAACCTGCGCAAGGGTGACATCGCCAATATGGGATTTGCGCGCGCTGCAGGCGTACCCGTTATTCTGGTAGGTGACATTCACCGCGGGGGTGTCATTGCCCAGATCGTAGGCACCCAGGCGGTATTGGATGCAGGCGATCTGGAGATGATCCGGGGTTTTGCCGTCAATCGGTTCAAAGGCGACGTATCCCTTTTCGATGAAGGTCGCGATGAAATCGCTGCACGTACCGGATGGCCCTGTCTGGGCATCGTTCCCTGGTTCCATGACGCGTGGAAACTGCCAGCCGAGGATATGATGGATATCCGGTCCCACTCTGGCGGGGCTTGCAAGGTGGTTGTTCCGCAGTTGGAACGCATGGCAAATTTTGACGACCTCGACCCTTTGTCTGCCGAACCCGGTGTCTCGGTCGAGATCGTGCCAGAAGGGCGCCCCCTGCCCGGTGATGCCGATTTGGTACTGCTGCCCGGCAGCAAATCCACCATTGGCGATCTGGCTTATTTCCGGGCCCAGGGCTGGGATATCGACCTATATGCCCATGTCCGCCGGGGCGGCCATGTTCTGGGCCTGTGCGGCGGCTATCAAATGCTGGGCAAGACGATCGCTGATCCGGATGGCGTCGACGGACAACCGGGGACTGTGGAAGGGTTGGGCCTGCTGGATGTTGAGACCGTGATGGCAGGGAAGAAACAGGTAACACTCACATCGGCCCGCGCCCTTGGCGGAGGAGAACCGGTGTCGGGCTACGAAATCCACATGGGCCGTACCGAAGGCCCTGATTGCGCCCACGCTTGGCTAGAGGTCGAGGGGCGGCCAGAAGGTGCCGCAAACGCCTCTGGTCGTATCCGCGGCAGTTACCTGCACGGTATCTTCAGCTCGGATGCATTCCGCGCGTCATACCTGTCGCAGTTGGGCGTGATCTCGGACTTGGCCTATGAAGACGGGGTCGAAGAGACGCTGGACGCGCTGGCGGATCACCTTGAACAGAATATGGATCTGGACCGCCTGCTGGCGCTTGCAGAAACGCCCCAAAGGGCCTGAGCGCTACTCGAGGTCCTGCTCGGCCAGGGCCTTGTAGATTTCGCGCCGAACCATCTTGCGGACGTTGCGGGTGATGCGTTCGCCCAAAACACCCTGCAATTCTTCACGGACAACATCAGCGATCATTTTGCGCAATGCGTCTTCGCTTATGCCAGCTATCGCTGAGTCTTCCGCTGTTGCTTCGACGGGGTGAACAGGTGGTGCGGTGATCACCTCGGGGTCGCGAACGAAAGTTGCCCTGGTCGTCGCCACAGCTTCTTTGGCCTTTGCCTGAGTGGGTTCGGCTTTCTTTCCCTCGGTATCCGTAAATTCTTTGCGCGCGCTGAATTCAAGGGCCTTCGCCGGAGTACCGGAGTACTCGTCTTCGCTGTCGCCGTCCGGCTCCCACTGGTCCTCAGTGCGTGCAATCGCCGCCTCTAGGGCTTCGATCTTTGCGCTCAGGCTGTTGGTCGGGTTTTTGGGCGGCTCTGGCGCGGCTTGTTCTTTGTTGGCGGGGTCTTCACGATTTACGATATCGCACGCGCGTAGAAGCATCGGCTTGACCGACGCGTCGGCCGTGTAGCCTGCTTTGGCTTCGGCTTCAATCTCCGGGCTGTCTTGAATGCTGGACGTTCCGCCGACTCGCAATGCATCGGTAAGCACCAATCGCCCGGGCTTGCGGGCGATTGAAGGCGTCGGCTCCGAGGTTTGTTCACCTCTTTCACCGACCAGCCGTTTGATCGAGGACAGCACGTCCTCTACTCTGCCGTTCACGACTTTTTCCGTCATTGTTCTCTACCGCTCTATCCTCAGGATTGAGTGTAGCCAAACAAACCGGGCGTCACAACAGATAGTATTGGCCCTTAGTCGCGACGCAACGCTTTGAGAACACGATCCAGGTCTTTGCTTTGCCTGCTGACCTGAGCCGGCGCTTTCTTGACCAGGTTGTAGTACAGCGTCGGATCATAGATCTGCACGGCCAGTCCCAGACGTTCGGCAGTCAACAGACCCTGTGCCTGCACTAGCTGGTAAGCTGCACGCGAACGCTCGATACGCGACGCAACCTCGGCCAGCTGCGCATCCAGCAGATCCTGCTGGGCGTTCAAAACGTCCAGCGTGGTCCGTGCACCCAGAGTGGCCTCTTCGCGGATACCGTCAAACGCCACTTTCGATGCGCGAACCCGTTCGCTCGACGCCCGCAAACTTGCAGATGCCGCCTGAAAACGGGCATAGGCTTCCGTCACACCCTGAGTGATATCTTTTTGCACATTCAATAGGTTGGCGCGCGAAGCATCCCGTGTAGCCATGGCACGGCGCACGCTTGCAGCCAAACGACCACCAGCGTAAATCGGCTGACTGAAGTTCAGCGAAACACTGCCGTCTTCGATATTGTCATCGTTGTCATAGGTCTCAGTGATACCGGCGTCGGCGTTCAGGCTGACATTCGGACCCAGATTGGCGCGCTGTTGCGCAACGATCAGGTCGAAGGCACGCACCTGATGCTGTGCCGAAAGAATGGCGGGGTGATTGCGCTGCGCCAGGCTGACGGCCTGCGGTTCCGAGCCTGGCAGATTTGGCAGGCTCGGTTGACCAGCTGTGCGTCCGGGCGATTTGCCAACGGCATTGACGTATTCCGCCCGCGCCGTGTCGAGGTTACCGCGGGCAACGGCCAGATCAGCTTGCGAGCTTGCAAGCTGAGCTTGTGACAGCGCAACGTCCGTACGCGTGACTTCGCCTACATCGAACCGGTCCTGCGATGCGCGCAGTTCTTCGGCCGACACGTCGACGTTGTTCAGGCGAATCTGTACGGTTTCTTCCTGCAGAAGCACTTCGAGATACGCATTGGCACCGCGGAAAAGAACCTGCTGTTCGATATCAACAAGGGTCTGTCTGGTCGACAGCACCGTTTCTTGCGCCGATTGCTTGCCCAGAACAGCAGCCCCACCATCATAGAGCAGTTGGCTGAGAGTTAGCCCTGTAAAGAAGTTGTTCGGGTCGGTTCTTGTCACCACATCGCTGATGTTGCGACGGTTGTAGTTGCTGCTAACAGCAACCGTCCAGTTGATGATCGGTCGAAGCGCTGACAATGCGATTGCCACGTCTTCGTCCGCTGCACGCAACAATGCACGGTTCTGTTCCAGCAACCCGCTAGTATTGTACGCGCCAATGAATGCGTCAGTAATATTGTCGGCCCAAACGGCCCGTCCCGGTACAAAGCTAAGTGCGACCCCCGCAGTCAGCGCCAGCGCCTTGACCAGCTTTCCTCCCGCCATAGAACTCATAACGAAATCCTCTCAAATCAAAATTACGCTGCTCTGCCGACAGTTTGCGCGTTTGTGTTCAACTAATCAAGGCGGCAGAACAATCCGCCATAAAACTATAGCGAAAATACACGGCCCGTGGAAAATGCCTGCAAAATCGGTGCATTGGCATTAAACGCGTCCCGCCAGGTCACACGATCCCCGGATTTATGGCCAATACGGACGATCCCCAGTGCACCTTGGACAAAAAGGCACGCAATTCGCCCATGGTCCTTAAGTTGCGCGATCAACGCATCCGGAACCTGTTCCACACCACCCTGGATCATAATCACGTCATAGGGCCCATGTTCGGGGGCACCTTGTTCAAGCGGGCCGACATGGACAATCGCATTGTCTGCCTCCGCCTCCATCAGGATAGACTGAGATTCGGCCGCCAGACTTTCGTCTTCCTCTACGGCAACAACCAGCTGTGCCATGCGCGCGGCAACAGCGGTCGAATACCCCAAGGCCGGAGCAATATCCAAAACCGACTCGTCGTTCGAAATGTTCAAAATGTCCAAAATCTTAGCCAGGGTCCGCGGCTCCAACATGCAGCGCCCTTCACCCAGTTCGATCAACCCCTCGACATAGGCGGCCTCGCGCTGTGCATCCGGTACGAAATTTTCGCGCTTGACGGTCAGCATCGCGTCTATGATGGGAAACTTCGTGACATCAGAAGGACGTATCTGCGTATCGACCATCGTCCGGCGGCGGGCTGCGAAATCTGTCATTGGATCGCTCATCTTGTTCCCTTGGGTGATTGAGTTCTGCCACATCCTTGAAAAACCGGCAACGGCCCAGACATGGAAAGTTACCAATCTTCACAAGATACAACGTCGCAACCGAAGACTAAGATTGCACCCGGCCCTGAAAATTGCGCTCCCCCCTCTGGACGCTCCTGTCGAAAGCTGCTAGAACGCCGGTCACACCACGGCAAGTATTTGATTTTACTTGAAAAGGCGAGTTGGCGGAGTGGTGACGCAGCGGATTGCAAATCCGTGTACACCGGTTCGATTCCGGTACTCGCCTCCAAACAAAATCAATGACTTAGCCGAATTCTCGAAGCTAAATGCGAATTTCAAACACGGATATTTGAAATTATTGCCCTGAGCCATCCTTACAGCTCCAACTTCCAGCGAAAGCGCATGTGCGAGACATTGAGGTGGCTGACCGACCTTCACGGGCAATCAAAAGACCAAAACACAACGTTTTCAGCACTGTTTCCGCATCGCTGCCGTTCATAGAAAACCAATTTAGGTCTGGAGTGCGGGACAATCCGGACTTATGCCATCGCAGCGAATGCAAGTGCAGAAAGTTCAAAGTGACGTTCGCGCGTGCAGCAGCAGCTTTTCGGCGATGCAGCGGTTTTCCCCGGAGCGGTCGTTCAACAGGGCTCAGGTAGGCGGATTCCAATCCGATCATTCGCTGCGGTTGAATTCTACGATTCTGATGCGCGGCCTTATGGGCCTTTGAGATCGCTAACAATCTTTTCCAACTCGGACACTCTCCGATTGAGATCGCCTATTGCTTGATCAACAGGATCGAAATCGAGCGCTTCGTCGAAAGCTTGCAACCATCCGAACAGTCTTTTCCAGCCGGTGATGCCGGCATTTCTGCTTTGGGATAATATCGTCATGGGGTTTTCCTTTGCTGGTTGGCCAGGGGTGTGAAGCCGCTGGTCACGCGGCGATAGGCGACGGCCTGCGAAATCAGGCCGAACAACATCGGGAGAATGAAACCTTGGCCGATAGGCACGGCGGAGATATCGCCGCCTTCCGACATTGCCGCGCCAACGACTATCATTGTGTTTGCGGCGCCGATGGTCAGGGCCAACAAAAGGGCTCTCGCCGGAATGCGGTGAGACAGAGCTGTGCGGAGGAATGTGTCGCGCGGGAACTTGGCCAGTTGTCGTTGGCATATTTCCCGGCTTGCCTGGCGTACACCGAGGACTTGCGAAATTGACGCCACCGCGAATGGCATCACGTAGGCAGTCGCGAGAGGTAGAACCTGCAGACGATTTTCGCCTAAGAGGGCATCCGTCTGGTTCACAAGCGTGAGCAAGCTTCCGAGGATCAGCGCGACAGCCCCTGCTCGGCGGGCGACAGCTATGTCGACGAATGAATAGAGTGACGGCTGACCCGAATCTGCGTAACAGTTTGGTTGGATTTGATAATTGGCAATCATGTGATCTATCCAGTACTTTTCAGATTGGTCTTAATACTCGCCAAGCGGCCAAGACCGAGTGCGTTGGCCAAAATCAGTTTGGCAGTTTCTTCCACCTCATTGTCGGTGTCAGATCCGAATGGGAAGCCGTGGACGGTCATGGCCGTACGCTGGACAGCCAACCTGCCCACCTGAGGGAAAATTGCTCTGGCAATGCCCATCGGTTCATTTCACGCAATTTCGAACGAACCCTTCATATGAGGGTGAAAGGCGCAAAAGTAGCTGGTTTCCATACCCTCAACGACAGTAACTTCTGCGCTGGCACCTTTCGCGAGTTCTTCTGTATCCCATCCAAATTCATCTGCCGTCGCAGTGTGCGGCGCGAGATCTTCGTTTGTCCATTTGATGACGTCTCCAAATCTGACCCGGATGCGATCCGGGACAAATTTAAAGCTCTGGATTTTGAGTTCATGGACGGTTGGCTGACCAGCGGCTGGCGTCTTGGGCACCAAGGGTAGGGCGATCACTGATGCAACCGCCCCCGCTATCGCTTTGCGTCTGGTGACGAGCGCCACCATTAGTTAACCGCATTAACCATCATTTCAGCATGGCCTTCATGGACTTTGAAGATGTCGAGCCCCTGTTGAAACAACGCTTTCACTTCGGCGTTGTCGATGTTCGGGATCATAGTCCCTTCGACCAGGTCATTTACTGTTTGGTGATAGGCCAATTCGTTCGCCGCGTAGGCTTTGTCGAATTCCGCGCCACGCAGTTCTGACAAGTCGTTGATGATCGTTTCAGCGCCTTCATTGAGAGCCTGGCTGAAGAAGTTGTCCTGTGCGGTTGCACCCAGCTTATCAAGCAGACCAAGAGCGGCTGCATTCACAGCCGTGTGGTCGCTGATCATGGTGTTTGCGAACGTATGAATTTCAGGATTGGCCGAGATCGCAAGCGCCAGATGAGCATAGCGGATATCGATGTTGTCGGCTGTATAAGCGACATGCGCCATTTCAAGATCGTTGAGGTCTGCAACTTCTTGGGCCGATGCGGCACCGATCATCAGAGAACCTGCAAACAGTGCAGTGGTGAGTGTTTTCATAAACATTTTGTTTCCTTTGAGTTTGGTTGATGAGTGTGATCGCGGGCATGGGGCGGCGGCGGGGAGAGGCCGCTGCCCGCGATCGATCCGGGCACTTGGGACGAGAGCCGGATATTTGCGTCTGGGTTAGATCAGTGCGTCATCACGACAGTTGATGCCGCACCGGCATTAAGTTGATCCGGTCATGCGGCCTTGGATTGTTCGAATTCGACCGCCGGGAAATCAACAACAGTCTCAGCGACATGGTTGAAATAGTTGGTAAAAAGGTTGGTCGCGACGTTTGCGACGATCTCGACAATCGCGCCGTCGTCGTGACCGGCGGACCGCACATTCGCGATGTCTTCGTTGGTGACAAAGCCACGTTTGACGACGATCTGGCGCGCAAAAATAAGAGCCGCATCGAGTTTGGGATCGTTTGAGCCGCCGTTATAGCGGCGCTCGATCTCCTCGGGCCCAACCTTCAGGCTTTTCGAGATAGCTGCATGAGCCGATGTGCAATATTCGCACCCATTTGCACCGGCGACGGTCAAAGCGATCGCCTCGCGGGTCTGAGCGTCAAATTGACCGCCGGACAACGCGTCACCGAAGGCCAGATGTGCCATCAGGACTGCCGGTGCATTCGCCATGGTTTTAAAAAGATTTGGCGTCATGCCGATCTTCTTTTTGATGCCGTCGAGAAGTTCTTTTGCGTCGCCGGTAGCTGTGGCGGGGTCAATTGCGTTGAGTCTGGGCATGTTCGTTCTCCGTTTTGGTGATGTTTGAATTCTGGACATATGTCCGGTGCTCGAGCGCCAGAGTTCCGGCGTCCGCTCGTCTCTTCCAGGTCTTCTGTGTTGATCTGCCTCAGTTGGCAGGCGCGACGATCTCCATGCGGATTCCACCAGGGATCGTACACATCATATGGTTTGTGGGCCCGCCCATGAGCGGTTCCGGCGAAAATTCGACGTCGACGTTTTCGGTCAATTCCAGTTTTGCGTGGATATCGGTCAGTGTTTTCTGATCATCGACCTTGAGAGCGAAATGGTGCAGCCCGATTACGTTTTTGCGATCGAACGGCACAGCAGTTTTCGGGTCGACTGCCTGCCAAAGCGTGATCATTGTCGAGCCGTCGCTCAAAAATACTGCCGGGTAATCCGGTATCTCTCCAAGCTGCTCGAAACCGAGAGTGTCGACGAAAAAGGCACGCGTTTCCGCCAAGTTCGGAACGGTCAGTCCGATGTGATGTGCACCTCTGGTTACTGCTGTATCTGGCATCGTCGATGTCCTCTCTGCTTAGGTTTGCGCGGTTGTGGCTGTTTCGATGACGCTAATCTCGGGCTTTCCACAGCGATAAAGAACAGGCATTGTTGACAAGAGATTATTTCAAAGGGTGGAACAATCATGGATCGCCTGCAGACCATGTCGGTATTTGTCACGGTCGCGGAGGAGGAGAGCTTCGCGGCAGCAAGCAGGCGCCTGAACATGTCTCCACCATCGGTTACGAGGGCGGTGTCAAACCTTGAGGAGCGGCTTGGCGCGAGGCTGTTGCATCGCACGACGCGCTCTTTGCAGCTCACGGACGCAGGAACGCGCTATCTCGGTGACTGCCGTCGCATCTTGTCCGACATAGTAGAAGCAGATGAACACGCATCGGGCGCTCATGCGGCGCCACGCGGCCTCGTTTCTGTGACAGCTTCGGTGCCCTTTGGCGGCATGGTACTGGCGCCGGTCTTGAATAGCTTGCTGGATCGCTTCCCGGATATTTCGCTCTCGGTGATGCTGGTAGACCGGATTGTGCATTTAATGGATGAAGGAATTGATGTCGCGGTGAGGATCGCCGAACTGCCAGATTCAACACTTTCGGCCATTCGCGTTGGCCAGGTACGACGCGCTTTGTGTGCATCGCCCGAATATCTGGCGAAGAGCGGGCGTCCCAAAACCCTCGAAGATCTCCTAGACCACGAACTCATTGACTTCACAAATATGGCGCAAGGCGGAGAGTGGTTGTTTTCAAAAGACGGGAAAGTCGAACATTTCAAGCCTAAGGCCCGGCTCCACGTCAATAAGGCGGATGTGGCCATCTCGGCCGCCATCGCGGGGCGAGGACTGACACGGGTTCTCTCCTACATGACGCTCGAACACATAAAGGCCGGTGCGCTCGAATTCGTACTTGAAGACTATGAACAGCCAGCGATACCGGTGCATATCGTGCACAAAGAGAGTGGCCAAACAACAGCGCGTGTGCGCGCTGTTGTTGATCATCTGGTCGATCATCTTAGGAAGAGCCCCGCACTAAACCACTGAACAGCGGTGCCGATGCGGCCGTGCTACATGGAGAGAGCAGTGGCAATCTCAACCCTCGGCCTGGTTAGGTTGGATTACCAGCGAGTGATCCAATCTCATGCCAGCTGTCTCCACCGGCAACGACGCAACTGTGGCCTTCGGGGGTCGATGCGAGCACAGTCCACGAACCCGTCTCGCTGATGAGCAATTCGAACATGGATTTGCCGTTTGGGGTAAGACCGCGACCGTAAACGCGTTCGTCATATTGTTTCTCAAGTTTGTCGAGTGTTTCGGTGCGTAGCCCGCAGCTCTGTTGCGCATGAGCATCTGCAGCTGTGAAGAACATCGCGCTGACTGCGAAAAGACCGATAAGGGAACGTGATTTCGTTGACATTGTGGTCTCCTTTTCTTGTGACCGGGGCGGTCTAAAAGTTCCGATGTCTGTATTCTCGGCTCCTTCAACGAAATAATGAACACCCATTCCTGGAAAGGCATTATTGCCGGATGCGCAACGGTCGCGTCAGGCGGGTAATTCGAAACCCGTAAGTGCATAATTGAGGTTTGCAGATCAAAGGGACCTTGCATCGATCGATCCCAAAAGGTGATTCATCGGTGCGCCTTTCTGCATCCGATCCAGATCTGTCAGCAATCGTGACAAAATTGACTTGGCGACTTTCAATCCACCAGCATTGCGCAAACTGAAATGATCAATTGCCAATTTAGCGCGTTCTGCTGAACAGTCGAAAAGCCCAAGTTCCACGGTATCGAAACAAATCAAGCCAGAGCGGCGTTTAGTAGCCTCCGGTTGCCGTCTCGAAACCCGGCTCAAATCTATCGCTGGTGGTTGTGGTTGGCACCATGGTTTTGTCATGGACAAGGAAGAATTGGATGAACAAATTAATCGGAAAGGTCGCGGTAATCACTGGCGGCACCAGTGGGATTGGGCTGGCCACCGCACATCGCTTGATTTCCGACGGCGCTCGGGTCGTCATCACCGGACGTGACCAGCGCACTTTGGATGCCGCCGTTGCGGAGCTAGGCGACCGTGCCAGGGGCATTCGCGGGGATGTCGCAAATCTCAATGATCTGGATCATCTGTTTTCCGAGATACGCGAGGAATACGGCCGGGTCGATGTGCTCTTTGCAAATGCCGGGATTGCTCCGTTTTCACCATTCGAGGCAGTGACGGAAGAGCACTTCGACAGTTTGTTCCAGATAAACGTCCGGGGTCTCTTTTTCACGGTTCAGAAGGCGCTGCCAATTCTTTCAATAAATGCGTCGGTTATTCTCAACGCCTCTGTCGTCGCTCAGTCGGGGTTGCCAAACACGAGCGTTTATGCGGCAACGAAGGCTGCGGTTCGTTCGCTTGGCCGCACGCTGGCTGCCGAACTCTCGCCCCGCGGCATCCGCGTCAACGTTGTCAGCCCAGGGTTGATCGAGACATCGCTGTGGGAAAAAGTCGGACTGAGCAAAAACGAAGTCGACGCATTCGCGACCCAAGTCACTGAACAAACACCGCTTCGCCGCGCCGGAAAGCCGCAGGAAATCGCCGCAACAGTGGCCTTTCTCGCCTCCGATGACGCAAGCTATTTCACCGGAGCGGATCTCGTCGCTGATGGCGGAATGGTACAGGTCTAGGACGGGCTTCAGCGCAGACAAATTGTTACATCAACACAGCAGGAGTGAACGCGATGAATGAGTTGACCGCAATTGCACAACACCATGATGCGATCGGCAAAGTCCTTGACCAGTACATCAAAGGTGCAATGTCCGGCAAAGGCGATGACATGAAACCTGCTTTCCATGCGGACGCCACAGTTTTCGGATATGTCGGAGACAATCTTCTTGCTGGGCCAATCCAGGAACTTTTTTCCTGGAACGACGAGAACGGTCCCGCGACAATGCTCGAGGTGAAGCAAACCAGCATTGATCTCGCCGACAGCGTCGCAACGGCGCGGCTTGAATTGATAAACTGGACCGGCCTTCGATTTACTGATCTGTTCACGCTGCTCAATGTCGATGGGCAATGGAAGATCATGAACAAGGTGTTTCACCTGCATGTTTGAGAACACTCTGATCAGCAATGGGATAACAAAACCAGCCCATACAAATCATCACATGTTTGAACTTCGACGCCTGCCAACGCTTGGAGGTCTGGATGACTGAACAGAAAAAGAAACCAAGCGGAGCCTCCCCATTTCATCATGGCGAGCGCGCAGTCCAAAAAAGGCTTGGCGTCCGTGACATCGAGGATTGGGCGCAAAAGGTCGTTCGCGATTTTTTGCCGGATCAACACCGTGACTTTCACACCGCCTTGCCATTTCTTGTAGCGGCGGCCCGCGATGAAGAGGGTCGCCCCTGGGCAACCCTGCTGGAGGGGCCGGACGGCTTTGTCACCTCTCCAGATCTTCGACATCTGGTGATTGAGGCCAAACCGTCGAATGGCGACGCGCTGGAACATGCGTTCGTTGCGGGTGCGGACGTCGGTATACTCGGCATTGAACTGGCGACACGGCGACGCAATCGGGTCAATGGGCGGGTATCGGAAGATCGAACCAATAGCATCACGTTTGCTGTTGAACAATCGTTTGGCAACTGCCCGCAATATATCCGGGAACGCGAATGGCACAGGGTTGGTGTTGCGCAGCCTAAGGCAGCAAAACTCGGCTCCAGCCTTACAGTCAGTCAACGAGAATGGATTGGATCGGCTGATACGTTCTTCATCGCGACGGGTTATCGCGGCGACGGTGAAAGCCCGACTTTTGGCATGGATGCGTCACACAGAGGCGGAGATCGCGGCTTTGTTCAGGTTGTCAATGAAAACCAGCTGCAATTTCCGGACTACGCGGGCAACAATCACTACAACACAATTGGTAATCTCGTTCTTGATCCGAGGGCGGGTTACCTCTTTATCGATTTTGAAAACAGCAGTTTGCTGCAACTTACGGGGACTGCCTCGATCGATTGGGAGCCCGATGATCTGACTGCGTTTCCAGGCGCTCGACGATTGATTACTCTAGATATCGAGGAAGTTGTCGAATTACCGTCCGCCGTTGGACTTCGTTGGCAGGTAGACGCCGACTCGGTGCGCTCGCTGCGATTGATCGCAAAGACATCTGAAAGCGAAGACGTCACGTCCTTTGTTTTTGAAGCCCGCGATGGTGGGCCACTCCCCGCGTTTGAACCGGGGCAGCATCTGCCCATCGAGCTCGATATTCCCGGTGCAAACGAACCAGCGCGACGCACCTATTCTTTGTCCAGCGCCCCGAAGGATGACCGCTACAGGATAACCGTTAAGCGTGAGCCGAAGGGGTTGGTATCAAGATACATCCACGACCATGTTGAGCCGGGTTCGATTATTGAGAGCCGCCATCCGGCCGGCGACTTCATGATGACATGTAACATCTGTCCGCTTGTTCTGATCAGTGCCGGTGTCGGTATCACGCCGATGGTGAGTATCCTGCGTGCGGTCGCCGCTGAAAACAGCAACCGACCTGTTTGGTTTGTTCACGGTGCCAGGGATGGCCGGCATCATCCGTTCGCTGGGGAAGTCCGCGATCTCGTTGCGGATCGTCCCAATATCAAATCACATGTCCTGTACAGTCGACCGCAAATTGAGGACACAATCGGCACGCACTACGATGCTAAGGGCCGCGTCACTGGCAAACTCATTGCCGAATTGGTTAGCAATGTCGATGCGCACTACTTTCTATGCGGTCCAACGTCGTTCATCGCTCAAATTCGTACAGATCTGGAGGAACAAGGCATTCCGGTTGAGCAAATCCATTATGAGACATTCGGCTCAATTGGGTGATGTTGATGTATCGAGTCGGCGGCGCATGGAAGAGGCATCTGCGACCGGTCGACATTACACCCAACAGGACCTCAACTTGGTAAATTCATATCGAACAATATGAAAAATGGAGAAAAAGAGATGCAAGATACATTGGGATGGATCAAGAATGGGGTCAGGCTTCAAGACGGCAGCGCCCTTGCCGACTGGGAACTGATATATCAAGACGACAGATGGCGTTGGCAGTATGACACCCATGAACTGACGTTCGGTATTTATCACCATGATGGGCAATACTGGAAGCTGTATCAGGTCCGGTTTGTGGCACAGGGTGCAAGCCAATACAGCTATTCCTTTGGCGGGCAGGCCTGCCGCATGGTGCAGGTGGAATATACCAAACGTGCGCGATCCACTCATTCGCATATGCTGATGGATAAAGGCCAAGTGCAGTGGATCCGCACATATGAGTATGATCCGGAAATCATGAAGGTTGTCCGACACGGTGACGAAAGCGAAAAGTACGGCGCGCCGTTCACGGAGATCGAAGACCAGAGGGCGGCCTGATGCTGTCTTCCAGTTTGCCCCTTTGCATCATTACAGGTGTCGGTGATGCAACAGGTACGTCTGTCGTGCGCAGGTTCGCATCCAGCGGCTACAACGTGGCAATGATTGCCCGGAATGAAGGTCGCATCGCGGCACTGGAACAGGAGATCGAGACGGCTTTTGCGTTTCCATGCGACATTTCGGATTTGCAGGCATTTGAGAATACGCTGTCCCGAATTCGCAGCTCCTTCGGCATTCCGCAGGTTCTGATCCATAATGCTGTTGCCCACACTTTCGGACGTCTCATGGAGGTTGATCCGTCAGAGCTGGAGAAGAATTTTCGTGTCAATACGACGGCACTTCTGCACTTTGTCAGGTTTTTTGTCCCGGACATGGTGGACCGAGGCACCGGCACGATCCTTGCGACAGGCAATACCGCTTCGCTGCGGGGGGTGCCGAACTACGTTCTATTCGCCCCTACTAAGGCTGCGCAACGGGTTCTGTGCGAGGCCCTCGCGCGGGACCTTGGACCGCAGGGGATACATGTGGGCTACGTTATCGTCGATGCTGCCATCGATGTAAGTTGGTTGGGGGAAACCGACGCCGATCGCCCGGGCTGGCTTACACCTCCCGCAGATTGGCCACACAAGCGCAAAGATTTTTTTGCCGATCCAAATGGTATCGCCAACGAGATATTCCACATGGCACATCAGGATCGGACGGTCTGGTCGTTTGAAACAACGATCCGGCCGTTTGCCGAACCCTGGTGAGTTGACCGCCAGTGACCAAACGGCCGTTTGGCCAATCACTCAATACTTTGCTTAGCGCAATTCACCGCTTCAAGTGTGCGTTGAATATCCTCTTTAGAAGTAACCCATGTCGTTGTACCCCCGCCATGCCTCGCGCACCTCTGCCCATTCCTGATTTTGGCTGGTTTTCAGGCCGCTACACTTCCGCATGAAACGCTCACGGGCTTGGGTGAACTGATTAGGGTGCAGACACAGCCGAGCGCGTGGGCTGGACTGAAACCCGCAACCTCATGAAAGTCTGGAATCCGCCCTTCGCGTCGGATGCTGCGGTCGGCTTAAAGGTTTGGGAAGGGCTCTCACTTAGCCTTCGCTGCAATCCGCTCTAAGGTCCGCATTGGCGCCCCTCACACGGAAAATCCGCTGGGTCGAATAGAGCGAGGCCTTTGCAACCCAACAATCGTGGCGTTCTCCGGACCTACATACGTGTTACTGCAGGAATTCGGCCTGCCACCCGATATGACCCTCGGATCATAAAACGAAAATATGATCTGCGGATCATACGGCATGAAAGGCAACTGCACGGCGTCGTATGCCTGCAGCGATGGCTTCCGCCAAAGGCTGTGGAAACCCATCCGGCAGGTCTGCGAGTGTCTTGTCCAAGGCGGGTTCAAGCTCAGACGCGACGCCCGACAAGATCTCTTCCGCTAGCGCCACACCAAAACCTGCCGCCTTCGCAGCCTGCAGGAAATGACGCGGTACCACCTCGTTGATCCGGTAGTGTCCGTCGACGGCCATCGCGAGGCGCATCCGGTTCTGGCGGATTTGACCGTCATCCACGGCTTTCTGAGCGCTCAGCACATCGTAGAGTGGGGTCATGCGGAACCCGCCGGGGCGCAATGCGATGCTAAAATTCTTTGCGTGCCCGTCTGTCGCTCCCAAGAGCCAAAAAAGCACCTGCGCACGGAAGAACGCGCGCTGATCTGTTTCTGGGTCGTCACTGCCCGTCAGCAACCCGATCCCTTCGGTGATCCCCGGCCCGCCATCCATTTGATATTTCTGGCTGGGTGGAACTGTGAGCGCCTGACAAAAATCCTCCTGCGGCAGGCGGATCAAGCGGCCGTCTTTGGTCCAGCGCCGGTCAAACCGCGTCACAACAAGGCTCCGCACGTCTTCAAAGTCGGCAATCTCGACTTCAGCCACATCCATGCCCATGGCGCGACAGAGGTTCATGCAGAAAAATTCGTTCTCAACACTGTCAGACAAATCAATCCCCGCTGGCAGGACGCCAAGCTGCGTCTTTAGGATATGAGTTGTAGGGGTAAGTCCCGATGGACGTATCCACGCGCCCTCATGGCGCAGCAGCGCCGTTTTCTCCTGCGCCCCTGCGATGGAAATGCGAAAGTCGTCTTCCTCATCCAAGCCAAGCGGAGCGCTTGCAAGGTTGCGCAGCATATCCGCTATCTGCGCTTCAGATACTGGCTCACCCTCGAGTGCACCAACTTCGGGGATCTCACCCGAAACAAACTGCAAAGCCCCCACGCAATCGCGCCCGATCTTCTCCAGCATGTGCCATGCGTCCGTACCGCCAGCACGCACCCGAGCGGCAACGCGTTCGCGTATCGCCTGATTATCCGGCAGCAGGTTTTCCAAATAAGCGATTACAGGTCCGCCTTGGTGCGCCTCTTCGCGCAACGGCAGGGAGAGCGAGATGGGCATGGCGTGTTCCCACGACAGCCAGTCCGGATCATATATGAAGCTGATTGCACCTGAACCTGCAAGACGCAAGGCCCCCACCAGCCTTCCATTCAGAAGCACCTGCATCGTGCCACTACGCCCGTGTTTTGCCATCAGAAGATGTCCTCAATCTCAAGCGAACCACCGCGCTCCACCAATCGGAACTCAAGCCCAAGCGCGGCCATGACGGCGAGCACAGTGGCGAGCTTGGTTCCCGCGTCACCATTCTCGAGCGACGAAATCGTCGCAACGCGCAAATTCGTGCGCGCGCTGATATCGCTTTGGGTCCAGCCGCGCGCTTTGCGCGTCCGGCGGAGTGCCTCGCCGATCTGCTCGGCCGTTCGTGCTGTGAGGTCCATGATGCGGCTCCTTTTACGGCACAGCGTAAATCAGAACAAATTACGCTACAACGTAAATATCTACTTTTTACGCCACAGCGTAACAACCGAGCCACACTCACGCCTGCAGCACCGCAGCGCGAACCTGTTCGGGCGTCACCATCCTTGACGCGATCAAGTCCTCGATCTGCCGGTTTGTGATGTGGCGGCACAGGGGATGGCGCTCGTGGATCCACTCGGCGAGGCTGGCGCGCCCCTTGGCTTCGGCCTCTCGCGCCTTCTCGCGGTCGGCTTGGATCTGGGCAAGCCCCTTCTCCCATCGGCGCATCTTGAACCAGTTGTCCGAGAAACAAACCTTGCTGCGGGTGTAGCCCTCGATTTCCTTCGCATAGGCTTTGACCGCCTGCTTCAGATCATCGGGTTTCACTCCGGCTTTCACGGCCCCTGCGATCAGGCGCAGACTGGTTCGCCGGTCTCGGATCCTGTCCTCAGGATAGGCCGCCAGGATCTTCTCAGATTCAAGATCTTCGACCTCCGCCGCCGCCTCGCGCTTGCGCGTAGGTGGTTTATGGATGGTTTTAGGATGGTTTGGGGTCCACCGTGAACCCCGTACCCCGTTCACTGTGGACCCCGTACCGGGTTCAGGCTGGACGGGGTTCACAGTGACCCCCGTCTCAATGTCGGGCTCGGCCGTGGGTTCGAGCGCAGCCACGCGCTCCAGAACGATACGGTAAATGACGGTGTAGCCGTTCTTGCAGTGCCGCCGCCCCGTCTCGATCAGAATGCCTTCGCGCAAGAAGTCGATGATGGTGCGCTTGACCGTGCTCTCGCTGAGCTCCGTGTGGCGCTGGATTGTCCCCTTGGAACACCAGATACCAGAGCCGTCGTCGCTCGCCTTATCGGCCAGGAACATGATGATCTGCTTGCGCGCGGCGCTGCCAAAGCGGCGCTCGGCGCATTCATTTGCGATGCGCCAGCTCATTGGACCACCTCACCGGTCCGAGGCCACGAAAAAGCCGACTGAGCGTTTGCGAAGAGACACTGGCCCATGCTAATGTTCGGTGAAAGCTGACAGGCTTTTTCTATTTGGCCCCGGTTCACAGTTGCCGCTGTGACGGGGCCTTTTTCGTTTTGAACCGGCGAATTTGGCTTTGAAACTTTCGCTTTTTGTTCACTTTTTGTCAGGGGGCATTTTGCGCCCCTAAGCCGTTGTTTTTGATTTATCTCTTTCTGGATTGCAAATCCGTGTACACCGGTTCGATTCCGGTACTCGCCTCCACGTTTATAAAATAAGTTGCTGTTTTTATTATATTTCCCTGCAACCATCACCACAGCGCCGGACACGTACCCGCCCAAGACTGCAAGTCAATCAATTTGCCGGCAGCCTTTTGGCCAACTATTTTGAAAAGACTTTATGTGACTATCAGGGCCTTTTTTGCCTCGCATGACCGAAGAATGCCTCCGTGGCTCAACTAGTGGTACACGTCATTCAAAAAATAGCGGGTCCCCGCGAGAATGGCTTGCGAAACCAACGAATTCCCGGCAAATGAGAAGAGCTTGTAGGGCCATAGTCGTGCCTGAAAGCATCAATAGCTCAGCTGGTAGAGCAGGCCCTTCGCAAGGACAAGGCCCAGGGTTTAAGGCCCTCTTGAGGCACCACTTTCTCGCTTAAATGTAACAACTTTTGGCCCAAAGCTGCCGATTGCCGCGCCAACGATGAGCGCCTGTTTTCGCCAATGCACGACGTGCGTAACAGGTGCAGTTTCAGATTTGCTGAAAGTATGAAAACTTCAGGCATTTTCCGGAAAGCGGTTGTACAAGAGGCGATGGCATCCCCCGAGAAAGCGGTGCCCCAATGCCAATGACATCCACCTCTCTCCTGCTGTTTTAGCATGGCGGCAATGTGATCCACGCCAAACTGGGATTTCTTCATTCAACAAGTCACTAGTTGGGACAGACACTACCAATACGGGTATCAAGATAAGACCTGAACCATTATTCCATTGCCATGGCGAAACATACATATAATTGTTCAAGCGACCAACGTTTGCTCAAAGATAACAAACGTGCTCACATGCTCCAAAGTTGAAACAATTTGAAGTAACCACATTGATAAATTCCACTGAAAAAGTTGCAAAACAACAAGATAGCATAGAATCGGATGCGCCGCATATGAAGTGGCTTAAGCCTCGGTCGGGATCATACACAACCACAGATGGTACTCCCATTGAGGTTTGGGATTTCGTTTATCCAGAGGATTCAGAGGCCTTTTCACAATGGGCGCGCCATTTCCGCAATCACTACTGTCCGGACGAACATATCGATATCCTCAGGACGCCCGAGCAAACTCGAGGGCAATATCTGACCGAAGTCAAGTTTCCGACTAAGACCGGAGGTCTAGGGCCAGCAACAAGAGCTGGCGATTTCGGGGAAATTTTGGTTGCTGATTTTTTGCAATGGGTTCGTGGATACAAGGTACCGCGAGTGCGCTGGAGCTCAAAAATTATTCAAAACGAGTCACCGAAAGGAAGCGATGTAGTCGGTTTTTTTTTGAACGACCCAAATGGCCCCCAAACCGAAGACAAGCTAGTGGTTTACGAAGTGAAAACAAAGTTTTCACAGTCAAAAGAGAACAGGCTTCAAACTGCAATCAACGACTCTGCCAAAGACTACCTTCGCATCGGAGAGTCACTGAACTTCATTAAACAAAAGATGCTAGACAGAAATGATATGGAAGGAGTCTCGATGGTTGGGCGCTTCCAGAATCCGACCGATAATCCATATCTGGAGCAGTACGGTGCAGCCGAAATAATTTCAACGGAGTTGGAGTGTCTAGCAACCAGCTGCGCGGCGAACTGTCAGGCTGTTCCCGTCAACAAAGGTTCCGAAAAAGTTGCTCCGCATCCATACCTAAAAAACCTTGAACTCATCGTGATTTCTGGAAGTGAACTAATGAAGCTCACACATAGACTGTACGAGGTCGCTGCTAATGAGGCCTGAAGCTACATCACGCAAGGTTTTGGGCATTACTCAAGCTAAGGCAAAAATGTATGAGTACGGTCTTCCAGTTGACAAACACATCTCTATCCCCGCCGATCCTCAAAAACTGTTTGTATTAACTATCGGTTTGCTTGGTGACGTTGTATCCCAGATTGCTGGTGGTGAAGTTGACGAAGTCAAACTTTCGGAGCTACAGATAAACGCAGCCTTCTCAGCTAGTTACTTCGACTCATTTGAAGGATCGAAGTTGAATTCCAGCCTCGATCCTTACACTAGACTGCTCGGAGCCACAGCATTCTACTTGGCTAGTCTGCCGGGTAGCGCAAAGGTATTGTCTTCAAGGTTCGAAGACGATGAACTTTTTGCTGAGGGTGTGGAAAACCTGCTTTCTTGGTTAATTGAAGGAAACTACGACAAAGACTATGGCGGCGGAGAGGGAGAATTCAGCCCGTTGCTTGATACGTGCCATTCTTCTATCCAAAAATTTTTTATTGAAGGCCAAGGAGAGGAACAGGCCGCATTTGCATCGGATAGCTTGCGCAATTTCGCGCACGATCACGGAAGCCCACGCCAACTCTTATTGGCCGATTGCGTCGCTGCAGTCGTTAAAAGAAAGCTTGAAAACTCGAGCTGGTATTCCCTTCCAAATTACACCGACGCAAGCCGGGATTCCTGGGCACCGATGCTAAGTGGGTCGAATTCAGTTCCTGAACTTTGGCCAGCTCAGCACTTACTCGGCAAAGCCAATGTCTTTCGAGGAGATTCTGCTGTTATCCAAATGCCTACCAGCTCAGGTAAAACCAAATCTGTAGAAATCATTATCCGAAGTGCATTCTTCGAACGTGGAAATCTGGCCGTGATTATCGCCCCCTTTCGCGCCTTGTGTCACGAAATCAGAGATGAACTTGCATATGCGTTTAGTGACAGTAGCGCGGATGTCATCGAACTCTCCGATGCACTGACTACAGATTTCGAACTCAATGAGTTTTTTGGCAAAAAACAGATCGTTGTTCTGACACCTGAAAAATTACTGTATGTTCTTCGGCTGCACCCAGAAATAGGTCCAAAAATTGACCTGGCGGTTTTCGATGAAGGCCACCAGTTTGACAGCGGTACACGCGGGATAACTTATGAACTTCTGCTAACGACATTACGAAGCTTGCTTCCCGACACTTGCCAAAAAGTTCTAATTTCAGCAGTGATAAAGAATGCCCCTGAAATAGGCGAGTGGCTTAATCGAAACGAAAACGTGGTTTCAAGCACCCTTCTAGCCCCCTCAAGTAAGGCGGTTGGCTTTGTAAGTTGGGAAGATCCGCTTGGCCGAGTGGTATACGTCTCGAATACAGATATCGACTCTGAAGAGTTTTTCGTTCCATGGGTCCTAGAAAGAAAGAAACTACCTGAACAAAAGAGGGACAAGAAGGAACACTTCTTCCCAGAAAAAGAAGACCCACAGTCAATCGCTATTGATTTAGGTTTGAAGCTTTTTCCTAACGGCGGAGTCGCAATTTTCTGTGGACGAAAAGAGTCTGTTGTCAAGGTATGCCAAAAGGTCGCTAACCTAATCAGACGCGGAGCACTAGAACAAACTCCGTTGAGCGTTTCAGATACCGACGAAGTTGAGAAACTATCGAATTTGGTGAGTAAGAATATAGGAGAGAAATGCCCAACATTTAATGCATCACAGATTGGAATATTCTCGCATCAAGGAGACACACCTCAAGGGATTAGATTGGCTGTCGAGCACGCTATGAGAAGTGCGAAAATCAGCTTTGTTGTGTGCACATCGACCTTGGCGCAAGGAGTCAATCTTCCCATCCGATACCTAATTGTTTCAGGAGTTCGCCAAGGCAAAGATAGAATAAAAGTCAGGGATTTTCAAAACTTAGCTGGACGCGCCGGGCGTGCCGGAATGCACACCGAAGGCACTATACTGTTCTCGGACCCAAAAGTGTTTGATGGGAAGAATAAATTCAGAACAGCATGGCGCTGGGAAGAAACAAAGCAACTCTTTGATCCCATTCAGTCGGAGCCATGCATCAGCAATTTGACCTCCATTTTTCATCCACTGCAAAGCCCGGACAGAAGGTCGGAAATCGCAATGGATGCTCTCGACTTCGCAAAGGCATACATAGACGATCCGGAAGCTGTTGAAAGTTGGGCCACCAAAATTTCAGATTTGCACCCAGACATCAAGTTCGAGCGAGCGGACTTATCCAATCAAATTCAATGGAGAGCCAGTTTAATATCTGCAATTGAGAGCTTTCTTGTTTCAAACTGGCCGGAAACTGAAGCAGCGCGAAGCCAAGATTTCGCTTCTGAGTTGGCCAAAGGTACGCTCGCCTATCATTTGGCAGATGATGAAACGCGTGCGGCCATCTTGGAACTCTTCATTTTGCTTTCAGACAACGTTTCTGTTGCTATTGGCCAGCTACCGCGGGTTAAGCATTTTGGGAGGACCTTATACGGTCTGCATGATGCCAGAGCCATTTCGTCTTGGTTAGATGCTCACTTGGCAGAGCTTCGGGAAAAAGAAAGCCTCGATGAACTAGCTGATTTAATATGGCCATTGCTTGCAGACATCATTCGAAATGAAACCGCAAAAAAAATATCAAAGCCCGATTTACTACCTCATGTTATGACAATGTGGATAAATGGTCATTCGTATTTTGAGATATGGAATTACCTAACGTCTTTGGGGGCGAAACTGACTTGGGGTTCGAACTTCAGGAACCTCACGGTTCAACATATCGTAAACTTATGCGATGGTGCGTTCGCATTTGACGGAACGTTAGTCATTGGTGCGATCATCGAATTAGTTGACCAGCAACAATTGGATGACATGGACGATCAAAACTTGATCGAGCGTCTTCAACTGTTCTTAAAAGCACTCAAGTACGGATTGCCAAACCAAACTTGCGTTTCTTTACATGAGATTGGCTTTACCGACAGAGTGGTCGTACGTCATTTGTTCGACGCTTTGGGACAGCTTCTGATTGAAGACAAACAAACGCTCAAAAGTATTTTTCGCAGCAATCCTGAAGGTTGGATGTCATCAGTGACTGTATTCCCCTCGTACTTTGTCGAGAAGATGCGAGGGATATGCCAACTTTAGATATGCTCTCAAAGCTCTATAAGGTGTCATGATATTTTCGTTCACAATCTGTAATTAGAGCTTGAGAAACGTTCCGCAATTCCCCCGAGCCCAAGAAGTAAAACGGATCCCGTGAACGTTGAAAATCTGTCCTGCGTGCCGCGCTTTCGAAACCTTCTGTGACCATGGCTGAGGGCCTTGGTCAGTCGTTTCGATTTTCAAAAAAGAGCAACCGAAGATGCTGGATGATCTGATGCGGACGACCGACGTCCACGCATGCCGCCTGCAGCAAGCGCCTAGTGCCGGCCACATTCCATTCCTTCAGCACACCCGGTTCACCTAGGTGGCTGTCCCATGGAAAAAGAAGGATCAGCCGATCGGCATCGTAAGCATGGGCGTAGGCGAGCATCTGATAAACATCGGATTGTGAAACCTGCCGGTTCCTAGCGTCTTCAGTATCAAGACGCTTCCACTTCGTATCAACGATCACGGGTCCATGTTCGGTCTCTATGACCACATCGGGTCTGAGTGAAAATGCCCCAGCCCCCCCAGGAAGGTGTCTCAAAGCAAAATGCCTGCGGTCTTGGAGACGAACAGGTAATGGTGACAAAGCGCGCTTTAAGCTTCGACCAATGAACTTCTCAAACAGGTTGTTCATCGGGAAGAGCAGAGAGAACCCAGATGGCCCGCCAGAAGCCGTACTCTGCCAATCACCGGACAAAAACAACTTTGCAAGACCGTACACGCTATGGAACGCCCTATTTGTACGGTCCAGGCGAACCGGCTCTGCAAGCGGTCTAGCGCTGGTTCCTGCATGCTCAAGTCGGCTTAACAACTCATCCAGCCGCCGAAGGTTTTCGGAAGTTCGAGCAAGTTTTGCTAGCCGGAGTACCGCCGCCTTCAGAACCCGGTTGATCGGAGTATCTTCACTTAGCTCGTCAAACCTGCACGCCAGCCGGTCCGGGCGCGCTGCGTGTATCGTCAACTGGCGCTTTACAAGCAGACTGCCGCGGAACACGGGAAGGTCGTCCTCTCGCTCTAAGTATTGCCGCGAAAGGCCATGCTTAACTGCTGCAAGCAATCTCTCGCAGAACAGACGGATTAGCAGTTCGAGCAGGTCGTGCCTTTGGGTTTGCAAAGACGACAGTTCACCTTCCGAAACGCGCAGGTCATAGGCGACGGCAAGCATGCGAATTAGTGCACTGCGAACGGCGCCGTCTTCGCCTTCAATTTTTGGGAGTATTTCTAAAGTAATGCCTGGGATCGACAGAATTCCCGTGACCTGCTGGGCTCTCAATCCATGATGGGTTCTGGTCAAGACACCAGTTTCTGGCAACCTTAATTGGCGCGCAGCTTGTACCGCCAAACCGTGCAGTTTGTCGGCTTGAGTTTCTAGAAGGCCGCCATCCCCTACGCGCAGTTCCTGCCATTCGCGCCGAGTAATGGTTGGTAGAGGTTTGGACCCGAGAGCAGTCATTCAGAATCGACCGGCTCTGCACCAACAATGGCTTCCGCATATGCCGCTAACCCGTATGAGCCTTCGCTTAAGTAACGATCCACAAACTTCCAACGCTCCTCGCCATAGTCATCGATTCCGGGTGGCGTCGGGATTTTTTCACGCCGCAAGAAGCTGTCTCCACCACCAAGCACGGCCCGAACACGGTCAAGGTCCTCATGGAAGTATTCGCGCAGAAGAGGCATTATTTTGTTCGACATAACTGCATCGAGTTCAGGGAGGGTCGTTGCGCCCATCAACCAGGCGTGACCAATAAGTTGGTCCGTTCCAAGGAACCATTCCAAACGCGAATTTATGCTTTCGAGCACAGACGCGACATCAACGCCGTCAATCTCTTTGAGGACATTCGGCTTCGGTGGCATTGCCACGAATTGAAAGCGCCGTCTCAGGGCGGTGTCGAGCAGAGCAATTGACCTATCAGCCGTATTCATTGTCCCGATGATGTGAAGGTTTGATGGCAGCGTGAATGCCTCGCCCGAGTGCGGCAACGTCACAGAGATTTCGTTTGGTGCACCGGATCTCTTGTCCTCTTCCAGGAGCGTTATGAGCTCACCCATAACCTTTGAAATGTTAGCGCGGTTAATTTCATCGATAATCAAGACATGCGGTGGCGGCGGCCCTGCATCAGTTTTGACTTGTAGATAAGGTAACAAAGCTTCCCAATGCACAGCTTTGGGCGTCAGACCGTAGACAGACTGTTGTGAGAAGTTTCTGTCGAGGACATCGGAAACAGGAATTCCATCTCCGGTCTCGTCTTTCCAAATCCAGCGAACTGCTCGATTGTGGTGGTATTCGTCAGTTTCGCGCCTTACAAACCGATATGGGCCGGCTACAACACCTACTGCTTGGAGCCGCTTATTTCCGTGGCTCGCCAGAATAAGATCGCCCTCTGACATTGCGGCGCGCAGCTGAAATGGAAAGAGGATATTGGGATTGTTTCCGTGCGCGTCTTCCTCGCCGGGCTCCTGACGCCACCGGGAAGCTATCGCGTCATAACTACTGAATTCAGCGCCCGACCAATCGACGTCACCACCGTAACCAAGCAAAATGTGTCCCTGTTCTAGGCACTCTTCACGTAAATAGTCATCTTCGGGATTGTTGCTGCGCCCCAATGAAACTTTGAAGACCTTCCGTCCTGTTGGGTCAAAGGCCTCTCCTGTCGTGCTTGGTAGCTTTCTTGCTCGCTCTGCGATCCTTTTGAGCACACCATCCACAGGTTGGAGACGAAACCCTGTGCTCGAAGTCTCGTCGTCGCTTTCTCCAGTTTCTGGTCTCAGCCCTTCAACAAACTCTTCGTATCCATACGTCTGATGAAAAGTAACGAATTCGACCCTCTTTTGTTTTACGAGCTGGTCATAACGTTCCCGTAGCTCCCCATTTTCAGTGGGAGCCAGGCCATCACAGATTTCCACGGCACGCCATGCAGTGACATATGTCTTCCCAGTTCCCGGGGGGCCGTAGAAGATAGTGTTGAGAGATTTGGTCCGCATTGGGTACGCCTCTCGGCGTTCGATTGCGGCGTTCACATCAGGCAAATCAACCAGCTTTCTCCCTGCGACCTTCTGATATGCCTTATTGAGCAGGGTCACCAAGGACCGGGGCGCTTTGGATAGATACGCGCCTTGATTTAATTCGAGCTTCCGATTGTAGAACAGGCCGTGGCCGTCTTCGGTCTCCAAAAGGGCGCGCAGTTCTGGTCCGATTTCCGGGTCCTTGAAAAACACATAACGCGCTAGTTCGGGATCCAGAGGTTCGAATTCACGTAGTTGGACGCGATAGCCAGGTTGGTCTGCCCAATCGGTGTCCGGGAGGCCCACAAACTGATCATTCACCTCCTCAGCAACTACGGACTTGCCTGTGAAACCGAGGTTGTCTGTCAGGTGCAGGACGATATCACCAGGTGCCACCAAGCGCATGCTTGAATAGATGTCGTGCCCTTTGTTGTTGCGTTGTGGCGACCAGAGCGCCTTGCCAAGACGGTGCTCCCCCGACTGGCGATCAGGCCTGTCTTTTACGATCGTCTTTTCAATCCAAATGTTCAGCCCCTCGGTGGGTTTCTCATTGCCGGCGCCAGTCTTACGCTTTTTTGAATCTTTGTCCTCTTTTCCCCATCTCTCCCTTAGACTCTTGTCATAGAAATCAATCTCTGATGTGCCGTATTCTGTTTCCAATTTCTTGCGGATTGAGAGGATTGTTCTATCCAAATTGCATGGAGTTTTATTAATTTTGAAGAAGTCCTGATCCTGATCTAGGATTTCAGCAAAAGAGCTGTAGAGTTGCTTTTTGTGATTTCTGCTGCAAATCCGCTCGAAATATGACGGATAGCAAAAATACAAAAACATGTGGCGAAACGCTCTAACCGAACTGCCATCATTGCTTGCGACCCATTCACATAGCTCCCACGGGGCGTCATCGAACAACTTCGCACATTGCTCGTCCGGCATCTGTTTCCAAGCAACAAGCAACTCAATAAGAAAACCGTACTCATCAGGGATCTTTGTAAGAAATGCAGTCCCTGGGTTGGCGACGCCAGCCAACGCGTCTGCATTAAGGGCCGCAGTCTGCGGGAGCCGGTCACCCGAAAGCTCCCAGACCTCTCGAATGCGGTCCGTCTTGGTCGCGGCACCAAAGTAGCTATCGCCGACGAACATAAGCAACAACCACAACGTCTCAGCTGCGAGTTTGGAAACTTCCGGTCTTGCCCCTTCTAATTGAACGGCGAGCTTTTCATAGAATTTTTGATCGCCCAAGATTGGGTTATCGACAAAATGTGTCCTTAGCTCAGCAAAATTTTCTGCGGTCCAAAGTACCAGATCGGAAAATATGCTGCCATTGCCCAGTAGACACCTGGTCTTCCATGCGCCCGCCTGAGCAAGAACTGCTGGTGTTGTTTCATATCCCGTCCAAGTCGCCATTTTTTATCACAAATTTCCGTTCAACTGCAATTTCGTGTCAACTATAACGAGCCAAACGCGGCATGGTAGTGGATTGTGTCGAACCAATATTACGACGAAGCTGTCAAGCCCCAGATTCGTTCGCAAACTCGCTCGAACCCGGAATGGCTCGTACGCCGGCCGTGCCGAGAGCGTCGAGGGGGTGGGGTTTGCCGGGTTTTAAGGGTTTGGTGCGGCTACTTCTCGTAGCGCTGGTGGCCATAGAAAGCGCTTACAGGCACAAGTTAACACATAGGTGCTTAAGCGACCTGCGTCGGAAGAACGATTAAAACTCATACTCCGACATCTCAAACTCCGAATGAGGTTTGTAAAGTCTATGAAAACAATGATAAATCACCCAAGCTAGTTTTAATGGAAAGCCTTGGAAACACAAAACTATGAGTGCGCAGGATACGGAACTTAAACTCCATTTCTGGAGAGGCGGGTCACTTAACGCTGAGCGTCTTGCTGCTTCGATCTTGAGACTCGAAGGTTTTCGTAATGTTGAGCCCCAAGCCCCGCTGGGGGGACCTGACGGGCGATGTGACATCTTCTGCAACAAAGGGGGCTATACATACGTTGGAGCTGTTTACTTCCCTCCTACCGAACAGGATTTTCAATCTGTTGGGGACAAGTTCATGCATGACCTTGAAGGTGCCATCGATCGCAATCGTTCAGCATTTGTTTTTCTGACCAACCAACGCCTCACGCTTGGAAATCGAAAAGAGCTAAAAGAAAGGGCGAGAAAACAAGGGATTGAGTCTGAGGTCTACGATGTAGAAAAAATCGCAGGTGTGCTGAATAACCCGACGGGCTATGGAATACGCGCCGCTTTTCTCGGGATTCCGATGTCTAGCGATGAACAACTCGCTTTTTTCGCACAAAGAGAGGGAACGCTTGAATTAGATCTAACCCTGCACATGGAAGAGATAAAAAGGGTTGCAGAAATGGTGCGCCGACTGAGAGCACAGAGTCAGCATGTGGCGCAAACTGTAGCTTTCGCCCTGGGAGGAACGGCCGAAGAAGGCTTTGATGAACTTTTGAGATCAGTGGACCCGCTTTCTGTTGGCGAACTGACGGCTGAACCGACTGCAGGGCTCATATCGAACTCAATTTCACCTGAAATTATACTTCTCATTCACAGAATGGTGGGGTTCGAACTACCTTCTCGAACCATAGGCCGATTTAGAGACGCCACAGTTGAGATTCGTAAGCTTGGGGATGAGACTCCGTATGTGAAGCCACCCGATCATACGCTTGTACCAACGCTGCTAATCAAACTTTGCAAAAACTGGTTGGAAGAGATTACATCCGCGCAGAGCGAGAAAGAGAAGCTGAAAGCCATCGCGAAGTTCCACGCTGACTTTTTGAGAATTCATCCATTCTCGGATGGGAACGGTCGCGTTGCTCGCGCCATAATGCTGCAGCAATGCGTGGACGTTTTTCAAGTGGTCGACATGAGTAAACTGGATCGTGGCGCAGAGTATGCACGAGCTTTGAGCGCAGCCGATGTCGGCAACATAGAGGCACTTTCAGAGATTGTTAGAAGGGTCGTCGCCAACTAAGGCGGACAGTAGTATTCAACTAGCGTTGGAATCTTGACTTAACATAATGGACCCTGTCGGCCTTGCGGCTAATTCTCTCGACCACCGAGGCTCTGAAAAATCGTGTTAATCTCCGACTCCAAATGCTGGCCTCTGTAAACAAATGAGGTCTCGTGCCGCGCGTACTTTCCGTATCGATCGGCGCTAAGCCAGTTGTAAGATCCAATTGCCAACAAGTTGTCGTCGACTGCTACGATCTTGCTATGCAGTCGAGGTACTTCGTGAAGTTGAACTCCGATATTGGCGAGGCTGTATTTGGCCAATGACATCTGGGTTTGACCTTCATTTGTCGTATGGGAGTTTAGAAGGGGATCTGAGAATACATCCACCTTGGCACCCCGGCCTATCGCCTTTGCGAAAGCGGTTAGGAAGCCGACGTTCTCCATAGTCCGTGCAATGATCCACGGACTGACGATCGAGTATTGGTGCCCGTTCCCAGCGAGGGCATCAATCAAGAACGCGTCGTGCTCTGCAGCATCGCGAAGCATCTGGAGCTCGCCACTATCATCCTGCAGATCGCTCCTGGGCTCAGTTTCAAACTCAAGTGCATTCTCCGTTGAGCTGAAAAGGAAATCACCAAGCATCGAGCGAGGTGATCCCGGAGAGGCAGTTGCCAAAACGTCCATGTCCCCGAAGACAAGACAACTGTCTTTAGCGCGGGACACAGTAACATTGAGCATGCTAGCCGAGGCGTCGATGAAATTGCCATCTGCATGTTTCGAGTAGACAGGAGAGAAGATAACCACAGGTCGCTCTGCACCCTGTAGTGAATGAACCGTACCGATTGTCATACCATCGCGTAAATCGACGGAGATACCTCTGTTCGCACAGGCTGTCCGAATTTCACGCACTTGTCGGCCAAATGGCGTCACGACGCCAACAATTTGCTCGAGGCGTGCCTGATAGCGGCTTTCCAATTCCGATCTATTGGCATCCAGCCATGCAGCAATCGTCCGAGCCTCAAGCAAGTTTGCGCGACTACTTCCTATTCGAATTGCTCGTCCATCTACGTGCAAATATCCTAAACCCGGCAATTTGGCGTCTGGGGGAACTGGACCTCGAAGTGGACGCAGTTTGCCTTTATAACACAGTGCATTGCTGTAACCTATGATCTCGTCATAGCAGCGCCGATGTTCAAAGAGGTACAGCCCTTTCTCAAGTTCTGAATATGGTGAAACCTTGCAAGCTTCCTGCGCAATCCTCATGGCGCTGCCGGACGTTGTGCAAAAACCTCTCGCCGACAACTCACTCCAATCTTCGTCGTTTTGGAGCAACCCAACTTCTCGTAGGTTTCCGACATCTACCGGCTTCGGTACGGATGAGATGGGTTCAATCTGCCGAGTGTCGCCAATCACAAGAGCACGTTTAGCCAGAGAAAAGCTCGCCCCGGAGACTTCCGGCAAGACTTGTCCAGCCTCATCCACAATCAACAGATCAATAAAGCTATACAGATAGTCTTTCGCCCATTTACCTCCGGTTTTGCGACTGTAAGTTAATTTTCCCGGCAAGCTGGCGAATGTGGCAACAGCACAAGGTGTTAGCATCATGCGTCTATGCCAGCGAGGAACGAGCGTCGCCTTCCCTCTCTTGTTTGAGGAGCCTGCGATGCCTGCGAGGTCTTCCTCCATAGACAGCAACCAACGCCCTTCCCAATAGTGCGTTGCGAGCAGAAATAGTCTAAAGCGAATGCTCAAATCGGCGGCGCGCTCTAAGTCCAAGTCTTCCACGGCTTCGTCAACAGCACATTTCGCGCGATGCCAGCGTTTCTCAGCGTTCGCGAGTGCGACCCGAAGACGACGAGCATTTTCTAGGTCCTGCTCGGCCTGTTTTGCCAACTGCTCGACAGAACGAAGTTTTCCAGTGACATGAGCTTCAACGTCCGCAACACGATTGAACCCATCGGCGTCCGGCATGAACTCGTGGATCGTCTGTTGCGCCGATAACACCCGTTTTCTTTTGATGGCTGGCAGAAAACCTAAGATCGCCGTTACTGAAGACTCGGCTGCTAGATGCTTTTCCAAGGCAGTTTTTGCGGCTTTGATCCGTTCATCGTTACGCTGTGCCTCTGCTACCGCCTCAGTTAGCCTTTCTTCTGCTTCGTTAGGGTTCTCACCGAGAACCGCTTTTTCAGCTTCCTTTGCCTCTTTGAGGGTCTTGGCAGCCTGATCCAGTTCGGAAAGCTTCTGTGCCTCTTTTGCCATTTCCTTCTGAATGGTTTCGACAACGAGCTCTACGTGAGCTTCGGACAGATCAGAAAATGCGAGCTGCGCTTTTTGAAGATACTCTTCCTTGGCTCGTGAGAAATATTCGACACTTTCGCAGGCTGTTTGAAAATCTTCTGTTTGATACTTCTTTGCCGCTTCCAACTTACGAGAGTGCGACGGAAGGAATATTCCGAAACTCCAGATATCTGGTAGCCATCGTCCGGCAAATGGACCTTCTCCCTTGGCGAAGTCTTTTCCAAAGGCATCAATGATGTTTGTAACCGCCTGGTTGTTGGTGGACGCAGCAACGACGATCGGCGGTTCCTTACCTTTGAGTGCAGCTTTGATCCATAGGCTAGCCACCGCCGAAAGCAGCATTGTCGTCTTGCCTGTGCCTGGCGGTCCATTCACGGCGATAACTTCCGCAGGAGACGTCACGTCAAGGTAGGCCAATACCTGACGCTGATTCTCAGAGAGAGGAAAATGCGGATTGGAGTGGCCTAAGCGGCGACCGAATTCACTCTCAACCTTAGGGTCCGGAGGAGATTTCGATTTGCTAGGAACAGCGATTTGCCCCAATAAAGGCGCATCTGGCTTCTCACTAAGCAACTTGTCGTAGAGATCTACGATGTTGCGGATTGTGGCACTGGCATCTTCCGCCAACTCGAGAAAACCGAAGCCCATAGACTGGTAGTCTTCGTCGCCATTCGGCCAGCCGTCTGCGACAGCATCAACCATTTGACGACAGTGCCCCAGGTATTCTTGCCACGCGTTTTCATCGATCATGTCAGGCAAGGGTGTCTCGGTCAGAAAATCATCGAGGTCGTCAACACTACCGATTGAAAATTCGCCGGATGGAAGCGGTGAGAGGACATCTCGTGCCAATGCGTTGCGCAATGGGGTGATCTGGCCATCACGATCAACTGTTGCTTCCGTCACAACTGGTGCAACGATCTCGGGTAAGCCGTCGACACGCGCTGCGCCGTGCGAGGACTTTCGAGCCATGACGAGCGGCCAAAATCTCACGGCAACGTTCTTGGCCGATTTTTGGCCCCCAAAGACCCTTTCCAGGATTGCATCCGGCAGTGTTCCCGAACGGACCGCCTCCCCAGGCACCTCGATGAACCGTTTTCGGTCCCGTTGGGTGAACTTACCGTCCCCTAAGGCACTGTCCGCTAACGAAACACGCCAATATTTGAGGATCTTCTCTGTCTTTTTGTCCATAATTCGCTTTTTCGCCGCGGATGTACGCGGTTGATTGATTGGTAGCCGAGCCGACAGCATAGGTAAACCGACGAGTCGGACAAAAAACCGAATTGAAATGCTAGCGCATTGTTTTGGAAAGATTATGGCGCAGTGGCGTTTACTTAGCCAGGATTAAAGGCTCGGGACTTCACTAAATCGCCGCGATATCCTTACCTAAAGCCTACGGAAGTGAACGAGAATGGATGGATGGGGCGGCAGGCATCTAGCAATGCTGAAGTGCCCCGTCTACTGGGAGCAGACGAAACGCTTCCTTAAAGGCGAAAAAAAACCCGCTGCCTGAATACGAGATTCCGGAGCAACTCCGAGGATTAGCACCAAACCGCTGGCAACGCATTTGTTGGCAGAGTTTTGCGATTTGTTCGCTTTTCGCCCATTGTAAAGAAACCACGATTGGCGGCCTTGAGTTCGCCACCGTCGTGTTACTCCTAACGTTGTTCTGACAAACTCAGATTTAAGCTTTTTCCCAGAGTATGAGCTGCGTTGAGTCGGGATAATGCCAGGAAGGATAATCCGGTACCGTTACCCGCAGGCCAAAATTCATACAGGCCTGCTCTAATTCTTTTTCATCTAGATGGTTCGCAATACTAACCCACACAGCGGGCTTACCGTCCCTATTCCAAAGTGACGTCTTGTGATCCGCGGGCAAGTTAAGTGGGAACTTAACGCTCGCTCCCTTTTGGTATTCAGGATGTGCACGCCCCAGAAGGCGACCCCACCAGCGGGTCCCGCCAGCCTTTGTCAGTCCAAGCGTTCGCGCCCAGATTTCACGCATTTGCTCTCCGATTTGAAGCGCCGTTTGAGGGTCGGATTCAGTGAACCGTGCGGCAAGGTCCATGTAATTCTCTGGCATTGAGTCTTGATCAAGTTTGCTCATTTATCACCTCTGATTTTTTCTGATTTTCTGGCAGACATCGCGTTTTAGAACCGAACCTATCGCCAACAACAATAAGAACTCAATCCTCAATCCTCTGAAAAATATACACTCTTTTCTAACACGGGGAGCGAACTACCCGCATGTATCTCAGGCACTGAAAGGACCCAAGTCCGCCTTTTCAAAAATTCAGAGTTCACTTCCAGATTTGCGGGCCAGAAACTCTGCCAGAGCTCGCGGAAGCCCTCCATCATATTCCATAATCGCAACACGTTCCTCGAATAGGTCTTCCGGCAGCGATAAAGGTTTACAAGCGGGAGGAGCTCTTTGCGGCATCTGCGGCAATTGCGGCAATTGCGGCAAAAACCTTGTCGGCTTCTTAGAATTTGAAGCCCTATCGTTTCTCTGATCTCCCGCAACGAAAACTTCTTCCATGTTTTCGAAACAAGCCCTGACGGCACCGTATCTTGCATCGCTCATCTCTCATTGCCGGAACGCACAATTCGCCAAAAAGTTTTGCTGTTTGCCCCGTCGATAAACTGCTTACCTTTTCCGCGTACAAGCCAACCGTGTGCCTCGAGCTTTTGGATGCACTGCGACAACGTGTTACCATCGCGGAGATGGCCAGGCCCCTTTTTCATAAGCGTCCGCTTGTCGACAAACTCCCCACCCCAGTTGTTGTGAAGCCAACGGCGTATCGTTTCAGCATCGCACAGATCCTGCTCAGGTCGACCTGTGTCGGTGATCCGCTGCATCTCCGATAGGTACCACTCCATCATTGCAACACCATTCACCATAGCTTGCGCAGCGACCTCGTCGGCTCCCTCGTTTGAAAAAATACTTTGGATACCAGCGATACGGGCCGCCATTTCGGGCGCTTTCGCCGCAAAGCCAGACATGTATTCGAATGCACCGCCCTCTCCCGAGGCGCTTTCAACCCGGTTGTAAAAGACCTCCAGCAAATTGCGGGCCTCATCTGAAAGTTTAAGGCGTCGTGGATTTAGTTCAGCGCGTGTATCAGGGTGCAACGGAAGTTCGAGACCCAACAGCTGGGTCACCCGCGCATCAAAATTCGCCAACAGCAACTTCGCCAGCTCCAGAAGCTCTTCGTGTGCAGCGCCTTTTCGGATCATTCGAGATCCAATCTTGCTGCTTGGCCACGCGACGAGAACACGAGAGAGGAGGCCTTGATCTTTCATCGTCGGGTCGCCAACCACGCTCTGCGCCACTCCAGGCTGGATCATCAAATGAAGCGACACACGTTTCCCGCAAAGCCAGACGGGTTCTGCCGACGCCCTGCTTTTGCTTAGGGGTGCCCCGTCCCAAAGTTTAGAGAAACCAGCGGCAGTTTTAAGGGCGTTCTCGCGTTTCATGCTGTGGCCACCAAAAAACTGCCCACCCTCGTCTGTCATTACAGCCACCGAAGGATGGCCGTTCTCCAACTGTCGGAAAAGTCCTTCAATCGTTGGATCGCTAATCCTGATCGCGGGAAACAGCGGAGGTTCCGGCGGGAGGTCCAGGTCTTCACCATCGAGATCAGTCTCAATTACCTCAAAGTCTTTCGAGGAAGAGCGTCTACGACTTTTTTGGTACTCGAGCTTTTCAGCTTCGTATTTCCTCTTTTTACGGGTGTAGATGCGCATGCGTTCCTGATCAATCCGGCCGATTGCGGCCGTAGCCAATGAATCGCAGGCGGACTTGCGTTCTCCTGACTGAGCCACCGTCAGTGCGAAGCAGCTGATAGGGACATATCCTTGAAGAGTTTCCACATCCGCAAACGCTTGCGTGGCAACGCTGGCAACCGTCAAAACACTTTGCATTGCAATAGCGTCTGGCGCTTGAGTAAGCATTGCTATGGCCTTGCCAGGGTCTGCCAGAGGACCAAGCGCCTGCCAAGGAACAGGTTCCGCGTCTCTCAACTCCCCAAACAGAGGCGTTGGGTCCATTTCTTGCGCGGGGGCATAGCTTTCCCGTTTGCTGAACTTTGCAGTTAGCATTCCTAATCTCCAAATTGTCGATAACAGAGCTTCTTCGCTCAGATTTTATTAATAGGGGTCGGCGCCAAAGCTAGTGGCAGAGCCAGCGCGAATTGAGATTCAAAGTCTAGCACCTTAGCAACTCATACCCTGCCCATTGCCTACCATTATGCGGCTTCTGCAAGGCTGGTCTCCCAGGCCTCAATTGAGGAGAGCTTCCAACGCGTGCACCCAGGGGACAAGCTGACAGCGCGCGGAAAGCCTGGGTTTGATCTGTGCCAGCGCCACACTGTCTGCCGGGTGACATTGAAGCGAACAGCTAGATCAGTGTCAGAAAGAAACGTTTCGTTCATTGGTTTCACCTTTTGTTACTGCTGAAACCAACATGTCTACGAAGTGCGGTACCCGCAAAGTAAATGAATTGACGGCCAGTTATTTTACCGAAGCCTCAGGCGAGCTCGATACAAGTTCTCAAAGCGTTTTGCTCTGCTGTCCTGGTGAGCAAAGCCTTCTTTGAAAGCCATCTGACGCGCGGCCTCTGGGATACTGAGTCCCCGAACCACCATGACGCGCATTTCATCTAGAACTCCAGCGTCCTTGCGCCATTTCGGCCGGATTTCGACTTTTCTGCCCGATTTTTTCTTTACCTCAGCCGGCTCCAGCACTGCTAGTAGATCAGAGATCTCCGGCAGAGGTTTCGACATAATATCCGCTGTTTCAAAAAACTTCTGGAAGCGCCGGAGCTGATCCTGGTCGGGGCTTTCCATGCCGGCACGTAAGTTACTCCATCGCTCGGCAAACTCGAGAAATTTGACAGGAATTTTGATGCCGTCGGAGTTCAGAAGCCCCGACAGCGGCCCTTCTTCCAGCTCTTTACGCAAGCGTGCTCTCACGTTCTGATACTCGCCTATAGCTTTCAGGCGATCAATTTCGCGTAGCGCCGCACGTTTTGCCTCGATTTCTGGGTTATTGGTCTTCTTGCCTTCTGGTACCGGATGGAGCGTCTCTTCAATTTCCAATTCGTCCATTGCAGCAATGTAGTATTCCTTTGTCTCGAGAAGCTCGTTGAGCCCCAAGTTTTTCAAATGTTCTACCTGCGCCATTGCCTTGCCTCTCTAGTGTTTCCCCAGCAAAAACTGCCCCCAAGCCTCCATCATCGCTCGGCGCTTTTCCAGCTGGTCGGAGCGATCATAGGCTTGCTGGACCTTGTTTCCCACTTTGTGTGCGAGCGCGATTTCTGCCATATCCCCATCAAACTGCGTGCGTTCTGCCACCCATGTACGAAACGTCGACCGCAACCCATGTGGAACAGCGGGCTTGTCGCTGCGCGCATCGATAAACCCCTTGTAGTTTTCTCGTTCATCCGCGGCATGGATTTTCCGCATAACCGCCGCAAGAGACGCATCGGAGAAAGCCCCGCCGCGGGGGGCCCAGAACACCAGCGGGCTATTTGCAGTGCGTGGCAAAGCCTGCAAGATGTTTAGCGTTTGAGGTGTCAGAGGCACGTGATGCGGTCGGCCGGACGGGCGGATCTTGGAGGACTGCCGACCGGGCTGGATGGTCCACAGCCCACGATCTAAGTCAACTTCATCCCAAGTCGCAAAACGAATGGCGCCAGTACGCGCAGCCGTTAAGGCCTGAAATTCTAACGCACGCGCGCTGATTCCAGACCGTGCCTGCAAGGCGGCAAACCATCGTGCTGCATCATCAAGTTTTAGGGCCGGGTAATTCCGCCCACCAGTTAGCTTAGTTGGGGCTGGCAAAACCATGTCGAGATTGCCGCGCCACCTGGCGGGATTTTCTCCGCTGCGATGTCCGGCCACCGTCGCGTAATCCAACACCCGCTCGATCCTTTGCCTGACTTTCGAAGCGGTCTCGGTCTTGTCCATCCAGATCGGCCGGAGTGTCTCCAACACGTCCTGCAAAGTAATGTCGGTTACGGCCATATCCCCGAGGGTCGGGATTGCATGCCTTTCCAACGAAGCGCGCCACTGTTTGCGATGTAGGGCGCTGTTGAATTCGACGGTTTTCTCTTCCGCGTAGGTTTCAACCGCCTGCTGAAATGTCAAAAGCCTGCGTCGGGTGGCTTGCCTTTCTGCAATGGGATCGATGCCTTGCCTCAGCATATCCCGCGCTTCGCGCGCATATTCGCGAGCCTTCGCTAAAGGAACGTCTGGATAAGGCCCTAAGCCGGCCTCCCGACGTCGCCCATTGTGGCGGTAGCGAAATACCCAGGACCTTGCGCCGGTTCCGGTCACTTGCAGTGCTAGCCCGGCAACGCCACCCACAGCATGCACGCCTGGGTGCGAAAGACGTTTGACCTCAAGAGCCCCCAGCTCCTTAGCCCGCTTCGGCAAAGGTCTGCCTATTATTCAAGCAGGGAATCGAACTTGGCATAAAAACCTATCCCCCTCCTACCCATCCAAAAATATGTGACACACTGCTATTTCATGCGACAGGTGCGGACAAGGGGTTTCCGGCAACTTATTGAAAATAAATCTAAATGAGACCGTTTGCGACAGCGTTTCGCAAGTGGTACTCGCCTCCATTTGTTTCCAAGCAATTAGCTTTCTGCTCTGCTGTCACAAAGTCGGGCGTTTACAGTTTGATATCAGGTGTTTCCTGGCTTCCGGAACAACGCATCAATCGGCGGTGATGTCTGAGGCTACATGCCTAAGTGTGTTGAAAGTACTGCCAAAGGTTTAATACCCCCTGCTTTGAACAAGCGACGTAGCGTATAGTGCGTGGGGTGGTTGAGGGAATTGTTTTGCCTCTGCCCAGTCCGTTCCAGTTTGCTATGTATATAGCCCAAAGGTTTGCACCAAACGCGAATGCCCAAGGCGTGCTTGTTGCGATTGCGGGTCCAGCGATTCCATTTACACAACCGCACTACCTGATTGCCAAACCGAGAAGCGCTCAATCATCTGCAGCGGCCGGGCAGAATTGCGCCTGGTTGCGTGATCGGATCGCATCGGATGCCGCTGACTGACTTCGGCAAGTCGCTTTTCTGACGTAGCGGGTTTTCAAACCCCAGTCGTGCTTGACAAGCCCCCTGCCCGTGCCGCATGTCGCATGCGTTGGTGTCCATCCCCGGATGGATGAAAAGGGAATGTGCCAGCGGTTATTCCGCCAAGCACAGCCGCCCCCGCGACCGTGACCGGAGAGGGTGCCCAAAGCCACTGGCCCAATAGGCCGGGAAGGCGGGACATCCGACAGAGGCCCGCCTCTGACATCCGCAAGCCGGGAGACCTGCCAGCACCCGAAGTTGAAACCGGGCGGGGTGTTCCGGTGTCGGGTCCATGTGCAGACGCGTGGCCCGCATGAAACCCCGTCCCCCGTATAAAGGATGAGGGGGATGAGAGACGTGACCGAGACCGCACCAGTCGAGTTACTGGTCTGCACGACATGCCGCCGTGGGTTACCTACCGAAGATGACGCCCAGCGACCCGGCACTTTGCTGCATAAAGCACTTGAACAGGCTGGCTTGCCGGACGGCGTCGACCTGAAACCGGTGGAATGTCTGTCGAACTGTGATCAGGGATGCTCGATCGTTTTGCGTGGCGGCCCGTCCCGATGGACCTTCGTTTATGAAAACCTCGACGAAACCGACCATGTCGAGACCATCGTTGAAGGCGTCACCAAATATCTGGCCGCTGAAGACGGTCTGGTGAAATGGCGCGAACGCCCCGAACATTTCCGCAAAAACTGTGCGGCCCGCATTCCCCCGATTGGAGCCCTGAAATGAGCAATCTCGAAAAACTCCCCGTCACTGTGATCACTGGCTTTCTCGGCTCGGGTAAAACCACGCTGGTCAAACACCTGATGCAGAACCCGCAGGGCAAGCGCCTGGCCGTTATCGTCAACGAGTTTGGCGATGTGGGTGTAGATGGCGATATCCTGAAATCCTGCGCCATTCCGGATTGCCCGGCAGAAAACATCATGGAACTTGCCAATGGCTGCATCTGCTGCACCGTGGCCGATGATTTCATCCCAACCATCGAGGCACTGATGGCGCTGGAGCCGCGCCCCGATCACATCCTGATCGAAACGTCTGGACTGGCGCTACCAAAACCGCTGCTAAAAGCCTTCGACTGGCCCGATATCCGCTCGAAAATCACCGTTGATGGTGTGATTGCGCTGGCCGATGCCGAGGCCGTCGCCGCTGGTCGTTTTGCTCCGAATGTCGAAGCCGTGGACGCCCAGCGCCTGGCCGACGACTCGATTGATCATGAAACGCCGCTGTCTGAGGTGTTCGAGGATCAGATCTCCTGCGCGGATATCATCCTGCTGACCAAGCCTGATCTGGCCGGCCCGGAGGGTGTGGCAAAGGCCAAAGAGATCATCGCGGCCGAGGCCCCTCGCCCGCTGCCGGTGGTTGAAGTCGCCGAAGGTGCCGTGGACGTGCGCGTCGTGCTGGGGCTGGAAGCGGCCGCCGAGGATGACATGGACGCACGCCCTTCGCATCACGATGGCCATCACGACCACGAGCACGACGATTTCGAAAGCATCATCGTCGAGTTGCCCGAACAGACCGATCCGGCCCAGCTGGTCGCCAACATTGAACGTCTGGCCAATGAGCTGAACATCCTGCGCGTCAAAGGCTATGCTGCCGTTCAGGGCAAACCCATGCGACTGCTGGTGCAGGCCGTTGGTGCCCGCGTACGTCACCAGTATGACCGCCCGTGGGAGCCCGGCGAAGAGCGCCGCTCGCGTCTGGTGGTCATTGCCGAGCATGACGACATCAAAGAGGCCGCCATCCGCGATATCCTCGTGGGTGTGACCGAGGCCGCCGAGTAAGCCATGCACGTCGTCTTCCGCGAAAGCCACGGGTTAGAAGAGACCGAAACCCCAACCGATCTGGGCCAGAGCCCGGCGGATCTGGTGGTGCTGTCCTTTTCGGACAGCGACCTTGGCGCTTTCGCGGCAGGATGGCATCGCGGTGGTGGTGCCGAAGGGCGGATGCCGACGATGCGGTTGGCCAATCTGACAGCGTTAAAACACCCGCTGTCCGTCGACACCTATGTCGAGCAAACGCTTGAGGGCGCCAAGGGCATTCTGATCCGTTTGATCGGAGGCGTCCCTTACTGGTCCTACGGCTTGCAGCAAGTTCTGGCGCTGGCACAGGCCGAGGGCATCGCGCTGGCCGTCCTACCCGCCGACGGGCGCGAGGATACTCGGCTGGATGACTACTCGACCCTGCCCGTCTCGACCCTGCGGCGGCTTGCGCATCTGTGTGACACCGGCGGTGAGGTTGCGGCGCAGGCAGCTCTTGCCCAGATGGCGCTTGCGGCGGGGCTTTATGCCGGGCCGGTGATGGGGGCAAAAACCTTGCCAGAGTGCGGCGTTTGGTGCCCAGATCGTGGCGTAATCCCGATAGACAAAGCGTTCACCATCGACGCAAAGCGTATCTTGGTAACGTTCTACCGGGCTTACCTTACCTCGGCGGATACCGCCCCGGTCGCAACCCTGATCCGCAGCCTGCGCGCGCGCGGGTTCGAGGCCGCCGGTCTGTTCGCTCCCTCGCTAAAAGCACCTGCAGCCGCCGATTGGCTGCGCGAGAACATCGCCTCCCTTGAACCGTCGGCCATCATCAACGCAACCTCGTTCTCAGGCAAAGGCGCATCCGGCACCTCTCCACTGGACGCCGCCAATGTGCCGGTTTTTCAGGTTGCTCTCGCTACGTCCCGTCGCAAAGCCTGGACCGAGGCGGAACGCGGTCTTTCGCCCGCCGATCTGGCTATGCACGTTGTCCTGCCCGAAGTGGACGGTCGGATCTCGGCAGGCATTGCCTCGTTCAAGGAACCGGGCAAGCGTGACCCTCATCTGGAGTATTCCCGCTTTGCTCACCGGGCCGAGCCTGAACGGATCGAGGCCATCATCGACAGGGTCACCGGCTGGCTGAACCTGAACGACAAACCCAAAGGGGATCAGGCGCCCGCCTTGGTGCTGTCCACCTATCCCGGCAAGGATTGGCAGATGGCTCATGCAGTAGGCCTTGATGCTTTGGCTTCAGCCGAGGCGATGCTGGCCGACCTGCAGGGCGAAGGGTATGACACTGCGCCTGCCGAACCGATTTCTGATACGCTGCTAGATGCGCGGATTTCGTGGCCGCTTGACGCATATCTCAACGCGCTGGCAAAACTGCCGGAGCAACTGCGCGCAGACCTCGAAACCGTCTGGGGTAAGCCCGAAGACGATCCCGGCTTTGCAGATGGCGCGTTCCAGTTCACCGCCCTGCGCCGCGGCAAGGCGCTGGTCGCGTTGCAACCCGAACGCGGCACGCCCGAATTGCGTGATGACGATTATCATGACCTGTCGCGTACCCCGCGCCACAGCTACGTGGCCTTCTACCTTTGGCTGCGCAAAGGTCTTAGTGCGGATGCACTGATCCATATCGGCGCGCATGGCACGCTGGAATGGCTGCCCGGCAAATCGGTCGCCTTGTCCAATGAGTGTTGGCCTGAGGCACTGATCGGTGATCTGCCGGTGATTTATCCGTTTATTGTCAACGACCCTGGCGAAGCCGCGCAGGCCAAGCGCCGGATCGGGGCCGTTACGCTAGGCCACATCCCACCGCCGATGAAAGAAAGCGGCACCCCGGATCGGATGGTTCGGCTGGAATCGCTGCTGGACGAATTCTCGAACGCTGATGGCTTGGACCCCAAACGTCGCGACCGCCTGCAAGAAGATATCCGGGATGAGGCGCAAGCCATCGGGCTGGAGAGCGACCTTGGTCTCGATCAGGCAAGCTGCATCGCCGAGGCGATCACCCGCATCGACCGTTTCGTCTGTGACATCAAGGAAAGCCAGTTCGGAGACGGGCTGCATATCTTTGGACGTGTGCCTGAAGCCACCGCCAATTTTGACACGGCCCCTTCGGCCGATGCCGAACGCAAGGCATTGATCGACGCGCTGGCTGGCAAACGGATCGAGGCAGGCCCGTCCGGGTCCCCCTACCGCGGACGGTCAGACGTACTGCCCACCGGGCGCAATCTGTATACCACCGATCCGCGCTCAGTCCCCACCCGTGCGGCCTATACCCAAGGCGTGAAGCTGGCCGAAGAATTGGTGCGGCGACACCTGCAGGAAGAGGGCGATTATCCCAAGGGGCTAATCGTTGATCTCTGGGGTTCAGCCACGATGCGCACGGCGGGTGAAGAGTTTGCCATGGCGCTGCACTTGCTGGGCGTCAAACCCGTTTGGGACAAAGGGTCCGAGCGGGTGTCGGGCATCGAAGTGCTACCCATCACTGACCTCAGTCGCCCACGTCTGGACGTGACCTTGCGCGTCTCAGGCTTGTTCCGCGATGTGTTCCCGACCCTGTCAGCGCTTTATGGTCAAGCTGTTCGCGCGTTGTCGGATCGCGATGAAGCCCCGGACTGGAACCCTTATGCCGGACAGGCCCCGGCGGCGCGCGTCTTTGGCCCGGCCCCGGGCAGCTATGGCGTGAACATGACCCAGCTATCCGAAATCTATACGGATGAGGCCCGCGCGCAGGCAGGTGCGGCATGGCTTGAGGCCAGCTCTTTCGCTTTGGAAGGCGAACACATCACACAGGATATGGACGGCATTACCAAACGGGTTACGAATGCCGACAGTTTCGTGCACCTACAGGATCTGACCGAAACCGATCTGCTGTTGGCCAACGACTATGCCACGCATGAGGCCGGATTCGCTGCCGCCAAGACAGTCACCGGTGGTACGGCGCAGCTATACCATCTGGACAACACCAACCCAGATAACCCGCGCGCCCGAACGCTGCCCGAAGAAATCAGCCGTGTGGTTCACGCCCGTGCCGCCAATCCCGGTTGGATCGCAGGTATGCAAAGGCATGGCTTCCGGGGCGCTGCCGAAATTGCGGCGACGCTGGATCACATGGCGTCTTTCGCGCATCTGTCTGGCACGGTCGCGCCGCATCTGTTCGACCTCTATCACGACGCCACTTTGGGCGACGCCGAGGTCGACGCGTTTTTGCAAGAGGCCAACCCGCGCGCGTATCAGGCGATGCAGGACAGATTCCGCGCGTTGTTGGACGCGGGCCTTTGGAACACCCGCCGCAACTCGATCCGGGCCGATCTGGAGGGGCTGGGATGAGCGCCCCGGTCGTTCAGGGTTGGTGCCCCGGCGCGCATCGGCCGATGATGTCGGGCGATGGTCTTGTGGTTCGGGTGCGCCCGCGCCTGGCCCGTTTGAGCGCCGAACAAACACGTGGTCTTTGTGAGTTGGCCGAGCGATTCGGCAATGGCACAATCGACCTGACCAACCGCGCCAATTTACAGCTGCGCGGGGTCAAGGAAGACGATCATCCGGTATTGCTGGCCGAACTGGCAGCGCTGAACCTTTTGGATGCCGCGCCCGGGATTGAAGTGCGCCGCAATATCCTGGTGTCGCCCCTGTACCGATCAAATGATCGAACCGCACGGCTGACCCAGGAACTGATCGACAGGCTGGAGGAATTGCCAACCCTGCCCGCCAAATTCGGCTTTGCCATCGACACAGGCCCCAAGCGCCTGTTGGCGGCGGATTCGGCCGATATCCGGGTTGAAACAGGCACCGATGGCCTCATCCTGCGCGCCGACGGGGCCAAGACTGGCCGTCGGATTACAGAAACCAACGCGATTGACCGGCTTATCGCTCTGGCCGAATGGTTTTCTAAGCGTTTCACACCGGAAGCGCGCCGCATGGCTCGGGTGGTCGCGACGCAGGAATTGCCTGCGGAGTGGCAGGGCAGCGCGCTCGGTGACATCGGCGCACCGCCGCAACCCGGCGCGTGCGATCTGGGTGCGCTTTATGGGGCCGCGTTCGGGCAATTGCCTGCGCGGCAGCTCTTAGACCTTGTTACAAACAGCGGAGCCACTGCCCTGCGCGTCACTCCGTGGCGACTGATCCTGCTGGAAGGCGGGGCGGCGATACAAGCACCGGACTTTGTCTTAGATGGCACCGACCCGCTGATGACAACCGACGCCTGCCCCGGAGCACCATTCTGCCCGCAGGCACAGGTGGAAACCCGCGAAGTTGCCCGCGTCTTGGCCGCCCAAATCCCGGGAAGTTTGCATGTATCCGGTTGCGCCAAAGGCTGCGCGCGCATGGGTCCGGCAAATGTCACACTGGTTGGCAATGACGGACGATTTGATCTTGTCAAAAACGGTCGCGCGGGGGATGAGCCGTCCCAACGCGGGCTGACACCCGAAACACTTATGACTATGGACCTCACCTGATGCCCTATGAATACGAAACCGACGGCGCAGCGATCTATAAGCAAAGCTTTGCCACGATCCGGTCTGAGGCTGATCTGGCGCGCTTTGACGCTGATGAAGAGCAGGTTGCGGTTCGCATGATCCACGCCGCCGGAATGGTCGGTCTGGAAGAATTCGTACATTTTTCGCCCGGTTTCGTGCCAGCCGCACGGACCGCGTTGGAGAATGGCGCGCCTATCCTGTGCGACGCCCGGATGGTCAGCGAAGGTGTGACCCGGTTCCGCCTGCCCACCGAAAATCCGGTGATCTGCACCCTGCATGACGAGCGCGTGCGCCCGTTGGCCGCCGAGATGAGCAACACCCGCTCTGCCGCCGCGCTGGAGCTTTGGCGCCCGCATCTGGAAGGCGCTCTGGTCGCTATCGGCAATGCGCCGACCGCTCTGTTCCACTTGCTGAATATGCTGGAAGACCCCGACTGCCCCCGCCCGGCCGCTATCATCGGGTGCCCGGTGGGCTTTGTCGGTGCCGTCGAATCCAAGGACGCATTGTGGGAGGCGCAGCCTGTGCCCTCTTGCATTGTCAAAGGCCGTCTGGGCGGCAGCGCCATCACCGTCGCCGCAATCAACGCCATTGCGAGCCGCACCGAATGAGCGCCGGCAAGATATACGGCGTAGGCCTTGGTCCCGGTGATCCGGACCTGATGAGCGTGCGGGCCGACCGGCTGCTGCGCAATGCACGGCACGTGGCGTTCTTTCGCAAGCCTGGTCGCAGCGGTCAGGCACGCAAGATCGTCAATGGGATGATCCCGGACAGCGCTGTTGAATTTCCCATGGAATACCCTGTCACTACGGAAATTCCACTGGCTGATCCGCGCTATAACGAACTGCTCTCGGCCTTTTACAAAGACTGCGCCACGCATCTCAAAGCTCTGTCGGATCAGGGTGAGGATGTGGTGGTTCTGTGCGAGGGTGATCCGTTTTTCTATGGGTCTTTCATGCATCTTTACAGCCGCTTGCGCGATCAGGCTGATGTAGAGGTCGTGCCAGCCATTACCGGCATGTCCGGCGCATGGACAGCAACGGGTAACCCGATCACCTGGGGCGATGATGTGCTTACAGTACTGGTCGGCACCCTGCCCGAAGAAGATCTGGCAATTCGCATGGCGCAGACCGACGCGTTGGTTGTCATGAAAATCGGGCGCAATATAGACAAGGTGAAGCGTGCGCTGAAAACAGCCGGTTTGTATGACCGCGCATGGATCGTCGAGTTTGCACAGATGCCGAACCAGGTGGTGACGAAACTGTCCGAGGCATGCGAAAAAGTGACGCCCTATTTCTCGATCATCATCGTGCATGGTCAGGGACGGCGGCCATGAGCGGTTGGGTCAAGATTGCGGGTCTGGGGCCTGGTAACGAAGATCTCGTAACTCCCGAGGTTTCAGCTGCGTTGATGGATGCCACGGACGTGGTCGGGTACATCCCCTATGTCGCGCGCGTGGCGGAACGCCCCGGCCTGACGCTGCACGCCAGCGACAACCGGGTTGAGATCGACCGATCCCAACACGCGTTGCAGATGGCGGCTGAGGGGAAACGGGTGGTCGTGGTATCCTCGGGCGATCCCGGTGTGTTCGCCATGGCGGCGGCCGTGTTCGAAGCACTGGAAAACGGTCCAGCCGAGTGGCGTAACGTCCACATAGACGTCCTTCCCGGCATAACCGCGATGCTAGCGGCATCCGCCCGGGCCGGGGCACCGCTGGGGCATGATTTCTGTGCCATCAACCTCAGCGACAATCTGAAACCCTGGTCGCTGGTTGAAAAACGTCTTCGCCTAGCTGCTCAGGCGGATTTCGCGATGGCGTTTTACAACCCGCGCTCAAAGTCCCGCCCGGAAGGCTTTGTAAAAACACTGGAAATCCTGCGCGAAGAATGCGAGCCCGAGCGCCTGATCCTGTTCGCGCGCGCCGTATCCCGCGCTGACGAGGCGATCCGGATTTCGACACTCGCCGAGGCGACACCTGATATGGCCGACATGCAAACCGTCGTCATTGTCGGGTCATCCCTGACGCGCGTCATCAACCGTGAGATCGCGCCGATCGTCTATACCCCGAGGTTCACCCCGGAATGAGCCAACCAGTCCAGAACCTGCGTCACGTTCGGCAATTCGGTCCTTTGCGGAAGGGTCGGCCTGTCGATCATCAGCACCGGTACGCCCAGAGTGCGCGCGGCATCCAGCTTGGCGCGTGCACCAGTGCCGCCAGAGTTCTTGGACACAACCAGTTCAATGCCATGCTGCAGCATCAGCGCCCGGTCCCCTGCTTCGGTGAACGGCCCGCGCGACACGATTGCCTCGCAATCGGGCAGCGGCAGTGCATCCGGTTTATCCACCAGCCTCAGCAAGAAGTGATGTTGGGGCTGAGCCGCGAAATCTTCAAGGTGCAGGCGGCCAACAGCCAGAAAAACGCGCCGTTTAGAACCGCTCAAGGCGGTAACCGCCGCGCCTATATCAGAAACGTGCTGCCAACGATCTCCGTCCTGCGCGCGCCATGCCGGGCGCGTCAAAGCGGCCAGGGGCACCCCGGCCTCGCGACACGCGGAAATGGCGTTTGCGCTCATTTGCGCGGCAAAGGGATGGGTGGCATCGACTACATGAGTGATCGCGTGGTCCACCAGGTAACGGGCCAGGCCTTCGACGCCGCCGAACCCTCCAACACGCACCGGCAGGGGCTGCGGCCTTGGATTGTCCACTCGTCCGGCATAGGAATAGGTCGCCGGGGTGCCCTGCTCGGCCAAGGTTTTGGCCAGTGCATTGGCCTCGGTCGTGCCACCAAGGATCAGGAGGTTGGTCATGCATGAAGCTCCGTGGCTAAGCGTTTTGGGCTTGGGCGAAGATGGACTGGATGGCCTGTCACCCGCAAGTCGTCAAGTACTGGAGCGTGCCGAAATCATCATGGGCCCGCCGCGCCATTTGGCACTGATCCCCGAAACTGGTGCGCAGCGCGTAGATTGGCCTGTGCCCTTTTCCGACGGCCTGCCGATCCTGACCGGGTTTCGCTGTCGGCCAACGGTTGTTCTGGCCTCGGGCGATCCGTTCTGGTTCGGCGCAGGTTCGGTAATCGCGCGCAATTTCGACGCCGGAGAATGGACAGCCCATCCGGGGCAGTCCACGTTCTCGCTGGCCGCCGCGCGTCTGGGCTGGCCGTTGGAAAGTACGCAGACATTCGGTCTGCACGCCGCCCCGCTGACCCGTCTGCGCCCGCATCTTTCGCCTGGATTGCGCGCCATCCTGCTGCTGCGCAACGGCGCTGCGGTGGCCGAGCTTGCGACATATCTGAACGAAACTGGGTTTGCCGATACGCAATTGCATGTCATGGAAGCCCTTGGCGGCCCCCGCGAACGGTCGCGCAGCGTGTCGCTGACCGAAGCCCTGCTGGGCGGGTTCGACCATCCAGTCTGCGTTGGGCTTGAAGTTGCGGGTGAAGGACAGGCGCTGCCCAAGGCCTCGGGTAAGCCGGATGATATCTTCGAGAATGATGGCCAGATCACCAAACGCCCCGTGCGGGCGCTGACCCTGTCGGCGCTGGCCCCCAAGCGTGGCGAGCATCTGTGGGATATCGGCGGCGGCACCGGCTCGATCAGTATCGAGTGGCTGATGTGCGACCCGACCCTGACCGCAACCACGATCGAACCCCGCGAGGATCGCGCGGACCGCATTCGCCGAAATGCCGACACGTTAGGGCAAGACCGGCTGCAAGTTGTGCATGGCACAGCGCCGACCGCACTGGACGGCCTTGGGTTTCCGGATGTGGTATTCATCGGCGGCGGCCTGAGTACCGAATTGCTGAATTGGCTGCACGCCGCCCTGCCCGCCGGCACCAGATTGGTCGCCAATGCTGTGACGCTGGAAAGCGAAGCCTTACTGGCGCAATGGCACGAAAAACTGGGCGGGGAGCTTTTGCGCATCGAACTGGCGCAGGCTTCGGCACTAGGACCTCGGCGCGGCTGGAGATCCGCCTATCCGGTGGTGCAGTGGAGCGTGATCTTATGATCGTTGCGGGGTTGGGGTTTTCATCAACGGCGACCGTGGACAGCCTGCGCGCCGTATTTGAGCGGGCCAGCGTTGGGCAAAACGTCGACGCGCTGGCCACTGTTGCCGACAAGGAAGGTCACGCCGCGCTGTCGGAGTTTGCCGCAGAGATCGCCCTGCCCCTGCATTTCATCGCTGCTGCCGATCTGGCGGGACAGCGCACTCTCACCTGCTCGAACCGCAGCCGTGCCACCTATGGCACCGGCAGCGTAGCCGAAGCATCCGCCCTTGCCGCCGCCGGGACAGGCGCGCGGCTGACCTCACCCAGACAGATTTCGGACGACCGGCTTGCAACCTGCGCCGTCGCCATCGGAGGACAAACATGACCGTTCATTTCATCGGCGCCGGACCCGGCGCTGCCGACCTTCTGACTCTGCGGGGGCGTGATATCATCGCGTCGTGCCCGGTGTGCCTGTATGCAGGATCGCTAGTGCCAGAAGAGATTCTGGGCCACTGCCCCGAAGGCGCCAAGATCATCAACACCGCGCCAATGGATCTGGATCAGATCATGGCCGAGATTGAGGCGGCGCATAAAGCCGGTCAGGACATTGCACGCCTGCATTCGGGCGATCTGTCGGTTTGGTCGGCAATGGGTGAACAGATCCGGCGATTGAAAGCGATGGGCATTCCAGTCAGCGTGACCCCCGGTGTCCCATCTTTTGCGGCCGCAGCGGCATCTCTAGGAACGGAACTGACCTTGCCCGGACTGGCGCAATCTGTGGTTCTGACCCGGACGCCCGGCCGCGCGTCCTCTATGCCCGAAGGCGAAACGCTTGAGAACTTTGCCCGGACCGGCGCGACGCTGGCCATTCACCTGTCGATCGGAAATCTGGACAACGTGATCGCGGACCTAACCCCGGCCTATGGAGCAGACTGCCCGGTGGCAGTGGTATACCGCGCCAGCTGGCCGGATGAACGGATCATTCGCGCCACATTGGCGACCCTGAAAGACGCGCTGGACGAGAGTATCTCTCGCACCGCTCTGATCATGGTTGGCCCGGCGCTTGCGGGCGAAGGCTTTGACGAAAGCTGTCTGTATTCAAAAGATTACGACCGCCGGTATCGCCCGCAAAGCGCGGACAGCCCGTGGTCAAGCTGGAGCCCCGAGAATGAATGACGGGATGACCAACCCTCCGGGATTACTGATTTCCGCGCCGTCTTCCGGGACGGGCAAAACCACCGTCATGCTGGGTCTTCTGCGTGCGCTTGCCGAGGATGGCCTGACGGTGCAACCGTTCAAGAGCGGACCGGACTATATCGATCCAGCCTTTCACCGTGCCGCAGCCGGACGCGCCTCTTTCAATCTGGACAGCTGGGCGATGGCCGATCCGCTGCTGAACGCGATTTCTGCCCAAGCCGAGGGCGCGGATATCGTCGTGGCCGAAGGTTCGATGGGCCTGTTCGACGGCGTTGCCAAGCCCGGAGAGCTTGGGCACGGATCAAGCGCAGAAACCGCGCAGCGTATGGGCTGGCCCGTGGTTTTGGTGCTGGATGTGGGCGGTCAGGCCCAATCAGCGGCGGCCACTGCGCTGGGATTTCGGATGTACAATCCAGACCTGCCCTTTGCCGGTGTGATCCTGAACCGCTGCGCCAGCCCGCGTCACGAACGCCTGACTCGTTTGGGAATGGAGCGCGCGGGCCTGCCGGTACTGGGCGTGTTGCCTCGGCGTGGAGATCTGACCCTGCCCGAGCGGCATCTTGGGTTGATTCAGGCGGTAGAGCACCCGGATCTGGAAAGCGCGATTGCTGGATACGCCACATTCTTGCGCGAGCATGTGGATCTTGAGGCGATCAAAGCTGCGGCCTCCTCAGGACCCAATGGGCCATCGTCAGCCGCGCTGCCGCGGCCCCCGGCACAGCGGATCGCGCTGGCACGAGATGCGGCGTTTTCGTTCACCTACCCGCATTTGCTGGAAGGCTGGCGCGCAGCAGGAGCGGAAATCATGCCGTTTTCACCGCTGGCCAACGAAGCCCCGGCTGCGGATGCCGATCTGGTCTGGTTGCCTGGTGGCTATCCTGAACTGCACGCAGGCACTTTGGCCGCCGCCGACTCATTCCTGAGCGGTCTGCGCCAGCACGCGGACACAAAACCCGTTCATGGTGAGTGCGGTGGCTATATGGCATTGGGCGAGGCACTGGTCGACAAGGAAGGGGTCCGGCATCAGATGGCGGGTCTGCTTGGGCTTGTGACGTCCTATGAGAAGCGCAAGTTCAATCTTGGGTATCGCAAGGCGCAATTGCTGGCCCCGATGGCAGGTTATGCCGCTGATGCGACATTGCGCGGCCATGAGTTCCACTATTCCTCGATCCTCGAGCAACCCGACGCGCCTTTGGCACGGGTATTCGATGCCGAAGGGGTTGAGGGACCACAAACCGGATCAATTCGCCGCCATGTGACCGGAACATTCTTTCATCTGATCGCAGAGGCGCAGGCATGAGCGGTTTCGTTTCGTTCATTGGCTCCGGTCCCGGAGATCCGGAACTGCTGACGCTTAAGGCCGTGGACCGGATGCAAAAGGCAGACGCGGTGTTGTTTGACGATCTTAGCAGTGGCCCAATCCTGAGCCATGCGCATCAGGACGCAGATCTTGTCGGGGTTGGCAAACGCGCTGGCCGCCCCTCACCGAAACAAGACCACGTCAGCCGCCTGTTGGTGGATTACGCCAAAACCGGTGCCCGCGTCGTGCGACTGAAATCAGGCGATGGCGGTCTGTTTGGACGTCTGGAAGAAGAACTGGTGGCGCTACGCGAGGCCGGGATCGAATACGAGATTATCCCCGGCATCCCTTCGGCGGTTGCCGCAGCAGCGGCAGCTGGCATTCCCCTGACGCGGCGGCTCACGGCGCGTCGCGTGCAATTCGTCACCGGCCACGATGTCAGTGGCAAGCTGCCCGATGATCTGAATCTGACCGCCCTTGCCGACCCAGATGCCACTACCGTTGTATTCATGGGCAAGCGCACATTTCCTATACTGGTCAAGGCACTGAATGAACATGGCTTGCCGCTGGAGACGCCGGCGCTGATGGCCGAATCCGTTTCGACCCCGGATCAGGTGCTACACCGATCCACGGTTGGTGAGTTGGCGGACAAGCTGGGCGCTGAGATCGGCACGGCCCCTGCCCTGATCCTCTATGGCCCTCTGGCAGAGACCGACTATGTTTGACTTAACTCTGATCGGTATTGGCACCGGCAATCCGGACCACCTGACGTTTCAAGGCGCTAGTGCAATTCGGGACGCAGACCTGATCCTGATCCCGCGCAAGGGCGAGAACAAGGCCGATTTGGCCGGTTTGCGGGAAAAGATTATCGCTCAGGTGACCGACACCGCGCCACAGATCGCATATTTTGATATTCCCAAACGGCGAGCCAATGATGGCTATCTGCGCGGCGTTGATGAATGGCACGATGCCATCGCTCTGCGGTGGCAGGAGGCGATCGCGGCGCATCGTGATGCAAAGCGGGTTGCCCTTTTGATCTGGGGCGATCCCTCGCTTTACGATAGTTCGCTGCGCATCGCTTCGCGGCTGCAACCCCAACCGGAGACGCGCGTAATCCCTGGTATCACTGCGCTTCAGGCACTGACCGCGGCGCATGCGATACCGATTAACGATCTGGGAGCGCCGTATGTCGTGACCACCGGTCGGCGCATTCGGGTTGAAGGCTGGCCGCTAAACGCCTCGAAAGTGGCTGTTATGCTGGACGGCGAGTGTTCGTTTCAAAGCCTTGAGATGGCCGACTACGAAATCTGGTGGGGCGCTTATGTGGGGATGAAGGAAGAAATCCTGATCCACGGTCCTTTGGCTGATATGGCGTCGCAGATTGTCGAAACGCGGGCAAAAGCGCGGGCGGATTATGGCTGGATCATGGACATTTATCTGCTGAAAAGGCGTGTGGACTGATCCGAAGGCAACTTCTGCGGCTGCTACCCACGGGATTGTGACTGCGCGAAATACGAGTTTCTGGCATCAATTTCGTACCCATACCCATGAGGACAGCACGATGAAGGCTATTTCGACCGTACTGTGTTTACTGGCCCTTCCCGCGCTGGCACAAGAACCGCTGTCGGGCTGGGCCGTTCATTCCACCGACAAAAGCTATGATGCGTTGGTCGCGGATACGAAGACCGCTGTCAAAGAAAACGGTCTGATTGTTGTAACGCAGGCCGGGCCCACCAAGGCGGCGGCGGCCCGTGGCATCATCATTCCCGGAAACTTAGTGATCGGTGCCTTTAACAACGACTATGCAGTTCGGGTTCTGGAAACTTCGGTCAACGCAATGATCGAAGCGCCCATCCGGTTCTACGTGACCGAGAATGCGGACGGCACGGCGGCTTTGTCCTACAAAACCCCAAGCCACGTCTTTGCCCCCTATGCCCAGCAAGGCGGTAAGCCACTGCAAGAAATTGCGGCAGAGCTGGATGAAAAGTTTCAGGCAGTGGCGGAATCCGCAGTCAATTAGTCACACTGCCGTGAACCTGCTTGCGTCCGGACGCGTCCTCCGCAATCTGCAATGACGTATTATTTCGGAGCATAACTAATGCAGGACCTTTCGCCCCGCGCCGCGGACCTTTTGGCCCAAAGACTTTACGAGGCCGGATGCCGCCATGCCTTTGGTATGCCCGGTGGCGAGGTTCTGACGTTGGTGGATGCGCTGGAACAGGCGGGGATCACCTTTCACCTGACCAAGCACGAAAACGCCGCCGGATTCATGGCCGAAGCCGTGCATCACCGCGACGGCGCACCTGCCATTCTGGTGGCGACGCTTGGCCCCGGCGCGATGAACGGGATCAACGTGGTCGCCAACGCCTTGCAGGATCGGGTGCCGATGATCGTGCTGACCGGTTGCGTCGATGCGGATGAAGCGCTGACTTATACCCATCAGGTTATGGATCACGCACAGGTCTATCGCTCGATCACCAAAGGAACCTTTAAACTGACGGCACAGGGCGCGGATATCGTGGCAGACAAGGCCGTATCGCTGGCCAACCAGCCGCGCCCCGGACCCGTGCATATCGATATTCCGATCTCGGTTGCGGATATGCGCGTATCCAGCGTCAAGAAGCGGCGGCTGGTCAAGGCTGCCGCCGTCGCGCCCGAGGGCAATTGCCTTGAGAAAGCGCGCCGTTGGGTGGCTGACGCGGAACGTCCCATTGCGATTGTGGGGCTGGACGTGCTGTATGACGGATCGCGCAATGTTGTGCAGGCGTTTCTGGAACATTTCGGCATCCCCTTTGTAACCACCTACAAAGCCAAGGGAGTTGTGCCCGAAGATCACCCTTTGTGTCTTGGAGGGGCCGGGTTGTCACCGCTGGCCGACAAACATCTTCTGCCGCTTGTTGAACAGGCCGATCTGGTCTTGTGTCTTGGCTACGATCCGATCGAGATGCGCCCCGGCTGGCGCGAGGTCTGGGACCCCGAGGAAAAGCGCGTTATCGACATCTCGGCTGTGATCAATGACCACTATATGCATCAGGCCAGCCTGAATATGGTCGCCGATACGGGTGCCACGTTGGAGGCCATGGCAAAGGGCAATCCTGCCCGCGATACGTGGCCGGGCGGTGAACCCGCGCAGGTCAAAGCCGCGCTGGCTGAGGCGTTCCCGACCGATGAGGAATGGGGCCCCGCCGCCGTCATCGCCGAAGCCCGCGCAACCCTGCCTGCCGAAACACTGGCCACGGCTGACAGCGGCGCACATCGCATTCTGCTGAGCCAGATGTGGGATTGTTCCGAGGAACGCGGGCTGATCCAGTCCTCGGCGCTGTGTACCATGGGCTGCGCCGTGCCAATGGCGATTGGTCTGAAACTGGCTGAACCAAACCGCCCGATTATCAGTTTTTCGGGCGACGCCGGGTTCCTGATGGTCGCCGGAGAGCTGTCGACCGCCGCCGAAATGGGCGGAAACCCGATCTTTCTGGTCTTTGTCGATGCAAGCCTCGCGTTGATCGAGCTGAAACAACGTCAGCGCCAGATGGGCAACAGAGGTGTGGATTTCGACCGCCATGACTTTGCCGCCATGGGCCGGGCGTTTGGCGGCAACGGTCACACCGTTCGCAACCGCGAGGAACTGCGCACTGCCCTGAATGAGGCGATGAAGGCCAACTCTTTCACCGTGATTGCCGCCGAAATTGACCGTGGAGGCTATGATGGCCGGATCTGAAGGACCGCTGAAGGGCGTTAAAATCCTGGACCTCAGTCGCATTTTGGCCGGACCGACCTGCACGCAGTTGCTGGGCGATCTGGGGGCCAGCGTGATCAAGATCGAAAACCCCGCGACCGGCGGGGATGACACCCGCCAATGGGGCCCTCCTTACGTCGAAGATGCGCAAGGCAACCGGTCCGATCTAAGCGCTTATTTCATGTCGGCCAACCGCAACAAGAAATCCGTGGCTATCGACATCACCACGACCGAGGGACAGTCTGAAATCAAACGGTTGGCCTCGCATGCGGACATTCTGATCGAAAACTTCAAACCCGGCGGATTGGCGAAATACGGTCTGGACTACGCCTCGTTGTCGCAAGACTTTCCCAGCCTCGTCTATTGCTCGATCTCAGGCTACGGCCAGACCGGGCCAAATGCGTCCAAGCCGGGCTATGACCTGATGGCACAGGGGTACGGCGGGATCATGTCGCTGACAGGCGAACCCGATGGCGCGCCGATGAAGGTGGGCGTGGGCATCGCCGATGTCATGTGCGGAATGTACGCAAGTGTCGGCATTCTGGCCGCCCTGCGCCACCGCGATCAGACCGGCGAAGGCCAGCAGATTGATCTGGCGCTGGTAGATGCGCAGATCGCGTGGCTGATCAACGAAGGTGCAAACTATCTGACCTCGGGCACCGTGCCCCAGCGGCGCGGCAACGGGCACCCTAACATCGTGCCTTATGACGTCTATGAAACCGCCGATGGCCACGTCATTTTGGCCGTCGGAAATGACAGTCAGTTCCGGCGCTTTTGCGAATTCATCGATCACCCCGATATGGCGGATGACCCGCGTTTCGCCACCAACCCAGCCCGTCTGGAAAATCGTGACGCGTTAAACGCCGTGTTGCGTCCGGTGGTGAAAACCCACGCGTCTGAGACCATGATTGCTCAGCTCGAAGCTCGCAAGGTTCCGGTTGGCCCGGTACAGACTTTGGATCAGGTTTTTGCAACCGATCAGGTCGAAGCCCGCCAGATGCAGATCGCGATGCAGGCCGCACCGGGTGACGTTCAACTGATCGGGAATCCGCTGAAACTGTCGCGCACACCTGTAACATATCGGGCTGCTCCGCCCGTCTTTGGGGCGGATACGCAGGCCATTCTAGGCGCTGAAAACCCCTTTGACGATTGAAACACTGTGCCCGTTTCGGCGGCATGTTGCTGAAACATGCCCTTGAATCGGCGGTTTTTTTCAATTTTTGCCCACACGGCATTTCACCAATTCGAGAGCAGGGCCGATACTGATACGACCCGCCCACAGTCTCTGATACATCAAGTGCTGTAGATATTCTCGATTGGATCGGAACATGAACATGAAGCAAGACGTTTTCGGACAGATGAACACCCTCAGCCACCCGGCAAGTGCCGAGGCCTGGGATGGTGTTCTGCTTGGGTTCATGGCCCATGCCGCCGTGACGCCGCAGCATCTTGGCAAAGTTCTGGAGCTTGAACCCGATTTTGCCCTGGGTCACGCAGTCAAAGGCTTGTTCATGGTCCTGTTGGGCCGTCGCGAGATGATGCCGGTCGCCGTCGAAGCAATGGCAGCCGCCAACAGTGCCATGGAACGCCAGCCGGTTTCAGCGCGCGAACGGCTGTATGTCGAAGCGCTGGGTCTGTATCTGGCTGACCTGCCCACGCAGGCCATTCAAAAATTCGAAGAGATTCTGCGCGACCACCCACAAGACTCGCTGGCAATGAAGCTCAGCCACGCGACGCGATTTGTACTTGGCGACGCGGAAGGCATGCGCCGGTCGATCGAGCGGATTCTGCCCGCGTACGAACCCGATCATGCGGGTCGTGGATATTTGCTGGGCTGTCATTCCTTCGCTCTGGAAGAAACCGGTGCCTACGAAAAAGCCGAGATCGCAGGGCGGCAGGCGCTGTGGATGGTGTCGGACGATGCCTGGGGTTTGCACGCCGTTGCACATGTGCACGAGATGACAGGCAACGCGCAGCTGGGCCTTGATTGGCTGGCCGGACGCGAAGGGGCTTGGACCCACTGCAACAACTTCCGCTATCACGTCTGGTGGCACAAGGCGCTGATGCATCTGGATCTGGGTCAGGTCGATCAGGTGATGGAGCTGTATGACAACTACATCCGTCAGGACAAAACCGACGACTACCGCGATATCTCGAACGCCACGTCCCTGCTGTCACGGCTGGAACTTGAGGGCGTCAATGTGGGCAACCGCTGGGAAGAACTGGCGGATCTCAGCGCCGCGCGGACCGAAGATGGCTGTCTGATCTTTGCCGATCTTCACTATCTTCTGGCACTGACCGGCGACAACCGCCCAGAGGCGACCGGCAAGATGTTGCAGCGTATTCAGAAAGATGCGCAACGCAATCAGGGGGACACCCCGATCCGCATGTCCGATCCTGGCATTGCGGCGGCCAAGGGGCTTGAGGCCTTTGGCGAAGGCCTTTACGGCGACGCCTTCGACTTTTTGTCGAACGCCCGTTCAGGTATGCAATTGGCAGGTGGAAGCCACGCCCAACGTGATGTATTCGAGCGCATCACAATTGATTCCGGCCTGCGCGCCGGCCGTCTGGATGCTGTCGAGCGCATTCTGGACGACCGTCGCGCCAAAAGAGCCGGGGGCGAAGACAATTACGCTCTTGCGCGCCGCACATTGATCGATGCGGCACGCGACAACGGAGACGCACAAAGCGTCCCGGCTGAATAACAAAAACTAAGACCAAGAAGGACAGAATACGTATGGCGACAGTTTCGCCCGCTTCTGATTTTGCGCCAGTGGCTGCCTCTGCGGCGGCCCCTGCCCGCACGCGCGACCCGCGCCTGGATTTCTATCGCGGCATCGCGATGTTCATCATCCTGATCGCCCATATCCCGAACGATCCATGGGCTAAGTGGATTCCCGCGCGGTTTGGATTCTCGGACGCGACCGAGATTTTCGTGTTCTGCTCGGGCATGGCGTCGGCGATTGCCTTTGGCGGAGCGTTCCTGCGCAAGGGGTGGTGGATGGGAACGGCGCGCGTGTCGTTCCGTATTTGGCAGGTCTACTGGGCGCATATCTGCCTGTTCTTTTTTGTCGCCATGTCGATGGCGGCGCTGGATCAATCGGGGCTGTTTGAAAAGACCTACGTTTCGTCTTTGAACCTGCAGCACTTCTTCAACGATCCTGCGCCTCAGATCGTGGGTTTGTTCACGCTGACCTATGTTCCGAACTATTTCGACATTCTTCCGATGTACTTGGTGGTTCTGGCGATGATGCCCATGTTTCTGGGCCTCTACCGGATCGGGTTTTGGGCGGTCGCCGCAGCATCCGTCGCGATTTGGCTGGTCGCGCAAACCGACGTTCTGGACCTACCGGCCGAGCCGTGGTCGGAGCGGCAGTGGTTCTTCAACCCCTTCGGCTGGCAACTGCTGTTCTTCACTGGTTTTGCCTTCATGCGCGGCTGGATACCTGCCCCCCCGGTATCGAAAACCTTGATCTGGGCGGCAGCACTGTTCCTGATCTTCTCGATGCCCTTTGGTTCGTGGAAGGTATTCACATGGATCAACGCGGCGGCCCCCGATCTGGCTGACGAAATCCGCAAGGTCTGGCCGGTCACGAAAGAGTTCCGCGACAAAACCGATTTTGGCCTGTTCCGCTATCTGCATTTCCTGTCACTCGCGTATCTGGGCTGGGTTGTCGCCGGGGAACATGGACATCGCCTGATTGCAACCGGTCAGGGCACAGCGGCCAAAGTCTGGCAGTTCCTGCTGACCGTCATCACCAAAGTTGGGCAGCAATCATTGGCCGTGTTCGTATTTTCGATGGCTGCAGCACGACTTATCGGCGTCGGTCTAGACCTGAGTGGGCGGGATGTTGCCAGTGTTTTCGTCGCCAACATGATTGGCTTTGCGATGATCATCGGCGTGGCATACATGGCCGCTTGGTTTAAGTCACAACCTTGGAAGTCTAAGAAATGAATTTTACACGTCGCGCATTTTTGGTCTCAACGTCGGCGCTCGCATTTGCGCCCGCGACCTTCGCCACCGGCGGTGAGGTCCCATTTGACCGCAATGTTGTCATCGAGATGGCCCGCGATCTGGCCAGCCGACCCTATGCGGAACGCGAAATGGTTCCGCAGGAATGGGTGGATCTGACATATCAGCAATACCGCTCGATCCGGTTCCGGCTGGACCGCGCGCTTTGGTTTGAAACGGAAACACCCTTCAACGTCGATTTCTTCACACCGGGCCTATACTTCCCGCGCACTGTTAAAGTTGAAACCGTTGAAAATGGAATGGCCACTCCGGTCGCGTTTGATCTTGAGATGTTCGACAAATCCGAGGACGTTCCGGAACTGCCAATCGACGACACGCTGGGCTTTTCCGGCCTGCGTCTGCGCACCGAAATGCACCGCCCCGGCCAGACCGATGAGTTCTGCGTCTGGCAAGGCGCCAGCTATTTCCGCGCCATTGGCTTGCATGAGGTCTATGGCCTCTCTGCCCGTGGTCTGGCCCTGAAAACCGGTGACCCGGATGGTGAGGAATTCCCCGAGTTCATCCGATTTTGGCTGGAGCGCCCAAAACCCGGCCAACGCGATATGGTCGTCCACGCGCTGATGGACAGCCCCAGCGTGACTGGTGCTTATCGGTTCAACGTCACAGCCGGCTCGGATTGCGTGATGGATATCGAAGCCACGCTGTTCCCGCGTGAGGACCTGAGCCACGTCGGTATCGCCCCCGGCACGTCGATGTTCCTGTTTGATCAGACCAACCACAGCCGGTTCGACGACTTCCGTCCTGCCGTACACGACAGCGATGGTCTGTTGGTGCGCAACGGTGCCGGAGAGGTTCTGTGGCGGCCATTGGCGAACCCGACCCGCCTGCAGATTTCGTCGTTCGTCGACACCAACCCGCGCGGCTTTGGCTTGTTGCAGCGCAAGCGTGAGTTTGCGGATTACGCGGATCTTGAGGCGAATTACCACAAGCGCCCCAGCCTGTGGGTCGAACCCGGTGCGGATTGGGGCAAAGGTGCGGTCACGCTGGTTGAAATTCCCGCTGATCAGGAAATCTACGATAACATCGTCGCTTACTGGCGCCCTGCCGAACCCTATACGGCTGGCAGCCAGGTCGACCTGTCCTATCGCCTGATCTGGGGGGATGAGCCCCAGCGCACACCGATGGCGCGCGTGATCAATACCGCAATGGGCGACAACACCTTTGGCGAAGGGCGTCTGGCCGTCATTGACTTTGAAGAAAGCGAGTTGTTCGACGACCCAGAGGCGATGACCATTTTCGTGGACTCGCCGCATGCTGAAACATCCGAAGGTGTGCTGCAGCGCAACCCCGATACAGGCGGTTTGCGGCTGGCGTTTTCGTTCGAGCCCGGCGACCGCGACCATGTCGAGCTGCGCGCGCAGTTGCTGAAAGACAAACAGCCAGCCTCTGAAGTCTGGCTCTACCGTTGGACCTCATGACCAGAGATCTTCATATCATGCCGCCCGAGACGCCTCTGGCCATGCCCGCGCAGGATTTCAGCGCAGGGTTTCGGGATGCACAGGTTCCTGATGCCAAACGTCCCTCGGCCGGGTTCTGGCGTGCGCTGGCGTTTTCGCCCGCAATGGCGGCGACGCTGGGCCTGCTATGGGTGATGACGGACTGGTTCGACGCCGAAGGCATCAACCTGATCGAAGCCATCCTTCTGGCGCTGATCTCGTTCAACTTCTTCTGGATCTCCTTCACGGTCTGCACTGTGTTGCTGGGCATGGTTTCCCTGTCCCGGCAGGAGCGCCCCGTGCGTCAGGGTCGCGCCCAACCCTTGCGTGTTGCCCTGTTGACGCCGGTCTATAACGAGGTGCCCTGGAACGTGCTGGGCAATGCCCGGACCATGCTTGAAGATTTGCAGGCGCGCGGTGGGCAGCATCACTATGCCATGTTCATCCTCTCGGACACGCGCGACCCCGAGATCGCGGCACAGGAGCAAGCCAGTGTCGAGGCGCTGCGTACCACCCTCGCCCCCGGGCTGGAACTGTATTACCGCCGTCGCGAACAAAACACCGACCGCAAGGTTGGCAACATCGCCGACTGGGTCAGCCGCTGGGGTGCCGAGTGGAATGCGATGCTGGTATTGGATGCCGACAGTCTGATGACCGGTCGCGCCATCGCCCGTTTGACCGACGCATTGGCCCGGGATCCGGGCGCAGGTTTGATCCAGAGCTATCCTCAGCTGATCGGGGCACAATCGGTCTTTGCGCGAATGCAGCAGTTCGCCAATGGCGTCTATGGCATCGCTTTTGCCGAAGGGCTTGCGCGCTGGTGCGGGCAGGAAGGCAACTATTGGGGTCACAACGCCATTATCCGCACCTCTGCCTTCGCCAACTGTGCGGGTTTGCCTAAACTGCGAGCACTGAACGGTCAGGAAAAACTGATCATGAGCCATGACTTCGTCGAGGCCGGTCTGTTGCGTCGGGCCGGCTGGGGCGTGCGGTTCCTGCCCCGCATTCGCGGGTCCTATGAAGAAACACCGCCGACACTGATTGATCACGCTTTGCGCGATCGACGCTGGTGTCAGGGCAATTTGCAGCACCTGAAACTGTTGGGATCGACCGGGTTTCAGTCGGTGTCACGGTTCCATATGTTCCACGGTGCAGTCGGCTATCTGATGTCGCCGCTGTGGTTTGCGCTGCTGGTGATGTGGGCACTTATTGGTCAGGGTGAGGATGCCTCGGTCCTGCATTATTTCAGCCCTGACAATCCAATGTTCCCGCAATGGCCCGAGATGACGGAAACCCGCCATGTACTGATCATTCTGGTCATGTACGCAATGCTGCTTGCGCCAAAGGTGCTGGGTGTTCTGGCCCTGCCGCTCAGCGGTGTGCGCTATGCCGAATTCGGCGGCGGGCGCAAATTCCTGACCTCATTCCTGGCTGAGGTTGTTCTGTCGATCCTCTACGCCCCTATTCTGATGGTGCAGCAGATGATCGCCGTCATTCGCACCACCTTTGGCATCCAAAAGGGCTGGTCCCCACAGGCGCGGGATGGCGGCAGCTATGGTCTGCGCACGCTGATTCTTTGCCACACGGTCGAAACGATCAGCGGCGTTGCCCTTAGCGCGGGGATCCTGTCCGGTCTTGTATCAGTCTGGTTGGCCCCGATTGCGATCAGCCTTGCCCTTGCCATTCCCTTGTCGGCGCTTAGCGGCGTTTCGGCCGGTGCAGCCCGCCGTATGGTTGGCATGAAAGAGGACTATAACGAGCCTGCAATCACACGCTCGGCCCGTCGCTACAGGGATGAACTGAAGAAGGTGATCGAGGGCAAGGGCGTAATGACCCCTGCCGAGTGATCACCCACCCGGCAGACCTTCGTACCAATCGATCATCATGTCGGCCCAGCCTTTGGGCACCATGTGACCGCCGGGAAACAGCGCAAACTCCAGCGCGCTGCCGTCGTCACATCCGCTCCAGTAGCGGCGCATGAAAGGTCCGGTAGTCGAGAACCCGCTGGGCTTAGTATCGACACAACCATTTGCGATACGCCAAATCTCGAGCCCGGCGAAGATATCGCCCTGATGAAACCGGCCACCGCCCAGCAAGCGCCCTTCCAGCGGCACCACGTTGTCAGTCCAGCCATGGGTGTGGAACATCCGCACCGGGCCATCGCAAGTTTCAGGATCCGGACGCCAGAACCCTCCAGAGACGGGCACATAGGCCGAGAATGTATCGGGCGCGGCGCAGGCAAGGTAGTAAACCATGAACGCGCCCGCCGAAAACCCACCCAGAACGACCCGGTCCGTATCCACACCAAACCGATCCGCGGCATCCTGAACCGCCCCGGTCAAAAAGGTGGTTTCATCGCGTCCTTCCCAACCCGGAAAGAAGTTCCAGCTTTGCCGCCCGTTGCGCTCCGACCCTTCTGGCGCCATCACCGCATACCCGCGCGCCAGCAGCGGTTCCACCATGCCACGGTTTTTCAACGTACCGGTGGCGGTGCCACCATAGCCGTGCAGAAACACCACCAGCGGTGGGTTCTCATCCTTTGGCAATTCGATATGGTACCCGCCCGAGGCGGTTTCGCACATTCCCTCCAGATCGGCACAGGCGGCCAGCCCCGGCTGCCCGACCAGCGCCAAACCCGTTGCCAGTGTTAATTCCCGGATCATACTGCACTCCTGTCGTAGTCGCGAACCGGCAATCCGGCGCGCACCCATCCCGGCCCGGCGGCCGACCCCAACATGCCTTCGGGCACATCAATGATATTCGTAAATCCTGCCTCGGTCAGCCGGTTGCTCAACCGCGCCGAGCGCACACCCCGCGCACAGATCAACGCAATTGCCGCGCCCTTGTCACCTTTGACGAGCTGCGTCAGCGCGGGAATGAAATCGTCACGGCGCATGTCCAAAGATTTTGCGCCCTCACCGATCCCGGTGGACTGCCACTCTTTCGGGGTGCGAATGTCCAGCAACAACACGTCCCCGGCCACCGCCTGCCTATGCGCATCCTGCACGCCAAGTTGCCGTCCCGCATAGTCAGGCGGAATAAGCCGGTATTCGCGTATCGCAAATCCCCCCGCGACTGCGGCACAGCCTCCGATCAAGATCCACCTGCGGGATCGCTTTACGTTTCGGGCCACGTCGCACCCTCCTGACCTGACACCGGGTTTCTATCACAGCGCAGAATTGGAATCCGCGCCGAATTTATCCTGGCAGTTCAAGTTCGCGTCATTTTTGCAGGCAAAAGCCGCAGCCTCGCTGTGTTGGCACGTAGCAAATAAGTTGTATTAGCTGGACAGTAAGAAAATTATCCTTACAAAATCAGTACTACTTGACCGCCCAGAACGGAGTATCGCACTTGTCCCTATTCCTCATCGCGGCCCTTCCTTTTCTCGGCGCTGTCTTTCCAGCCCTTCTGATCAGGGCAGGACGAAATGCAGCTGCTTCTGCTGCTGGGTTGACCACATTTCTGGCGCTGATGGGTCTGCTGATCCACATCCCGTCTGTGATGCGAGGCGATGTTGTGACCGCCCGGTTCGAATGGATACCAGCCCTTGGATTGAACGCAAATTTCATGCTGGATGGCTTGGGATTTTTGTTTGCCTTGTTGATCCTCGGGATCGGGTTACTGATCATCCTCTACGCACGGTTTTACCTGTCGCGCGAGGACCCGATGGGGCAGTTTTACACCTATCTTCTGCTGTTTCAGGGCGCGATGGTCGGGATTGTTCTGTCGGACAACATACTGCTTTTGCTTGTCTTTTGGGAGCTTACATCGCTTAGCTCCTTCCTGTTGATCGGATATTGGAAGCACCTGCCCGAAGGACGTCAAGGCGCGCGGATGGCGCTTGCGGTGACCGGCTCTGGCGGGTTGGCGATGATTGCTGGGATGCTGATCCTGGGCAACATCGTCGGGTCCTATGACCTAAGCGTAATTTTGCAGAACAAAGAGCTGATCCAGGCGTCGCCCTATTACCTGCCCGCGTTGATCCTGATCCTGCTGGGTTGCTTTACCAAGTCGGCGCAATTCCCATTCCATTTCTGGCTGCCCCACGCCATGGCGGCTCCGACACCTGTTTCGGCCTACCTGCACTCGGCCACCATGGTGAAGGCCGGGTTGTTCCTGATGGCACGCATGTGGCCCGTTTTGGCCGGCACCGACGCCTGGTTCTACATTGTTGCCACAACTGGACTTATCACCATGCTGATGGGTGCGGTGATCGCGTTGTTCAAGGATGACCTCAAGGCCCTACTCGCGTTTTCGACCGTGTCGCATCTGGGATTGGTCACCATGTTGCTGGGCTTTGGCACAAAGTTCGCCGCCGTGGCCGCGATCTTTCACATCATCAACCATGCCACGTTCAAGGCAGCCCTGTTCATGACCGCCGGGATAGTGGACCATGAGACCGGCACCCGCGATATCAAGAGGCTGGGTGGTTTACGCCACCTGATGCCAATTACGTTTACGATTGGCACAATCGCTGCCCTGTCGATGGCGGGCATACCACCCCTGAACGGGTTTCTGTCCAAGGAAATGATGCTGGAAGAGACCGTTCACACCACATGGCTGCACTCTCATTATCTTGTGCCGGGTCTGGCATTGTTGGCGGCGCTGTTTTCAGCGGCCTATTCCTTCCGGTTTGTCAGCCATGTGTTCCTGGGTCCGGAACGGCATGATTACCCGGCCCATCCGCATGATCCGCCAGTTGGTCTTTGGTTGGCTCCTGCCTTCCTTGTCGTGCTGGTGGTACTGATCGGGCTGAACTCTGCCGCAATCGTGGGGCCCCTGGTCGCTGTTGTGTCCAGCGCGGTCATTGGCGGTGAGAAGCTGCCGTACTATTCGCTGAAACTGTGGCACGGCTTTACGCCTGCCCTCTATATGTCCGTGGTCGCGACACTGGGCGGTCTGTTCCTGCTTAGCTTGCATCGGCATGAAGAGAAAATCTGGAATGCTCTGCCGCGTCCCGAGGCCAAGGTGATCTTTGACACTGTGATCAGCGTGCTGACAAGACTCAGTCGGTTGATCACCGATACTTTGCACAACGGCGTCCTTAGCCGCTATGCCATCATCATGATCGGCTTCACCCTCGCGCTGGGTTATTATGCCTATACAACCGGAACGATCGGCCCCGAAACGCGAAAGGCGCTGCCCATTCAGATCATCCCGCTTATCGGATGGATCTGCCTTGTGGGTGCAACGCTGGCGATTATGTGGTTCCACCGCAATCGCCTGTTGTCGTTGGTACTGATTGGTGTTGTCGGCCTGATCGTTTCTATGGCCTTCAACTATCTGTCCGCCCCGGATCTGGCGCTGACGCAGATCTCGGTCGAAGTGGTCACGATGATCCTGCTGCTGCTGTCACTGAATTTCCTGCCCACGGATACGCCCTGGGACAGCAGCGCCGCACGACGCTGGCGCGACGCGGCTATTTCAGTCGTGGCGGGCATTGGTTCAGGCGCGTTGATCTATGCGCTGCTGCTGCGGGATTTTGCCTTTCCGACGATTTCCGAATTCCATCTGGCGAATTCGTACAAAGGTGGTGGCGGCACCAATGTGGTCAACGTCATCCTCGTGGACTTCAGGGGCTTTGATACCTTTGGCGAAATCATCGTTCTGGGCATTGCCGCGCTGATCATCTTTGCCCTGACCGAGGCTGTTTTGGGCACCAATGTCCGCAGCTACCTGCTGAACCGGAAACCGCATTGGCCGCAATCGGGGGACTCGCATCCGTTGATGATGGTGGTCGTGACTCGGATGATGATGCCCATCGCGCTGATGGTCGGGGCCTATATCTTTTTCCGCGGCCACAATCAGCCGGGCGGAGGCTTCATTGCTGGCCTTGTCGTCGCAATCGCCTTCCTGATGCAATACATGGCCAGCGGCTATACCTGGGCAATCGAACGCCAGAGGTTCTACTACCATGGCTCTATCGGCTGGGGCGTGCTGATTGCCGCGGCCACGGGTCTGGGTGCCTGGTTTAACGATCGTCCGTTCCTGACCAGCGATTTTGGCTATATTCACTGGCCACCGCTGGAAGAGTTCGAATGGGCCACCGCCATCCTGTTCGACACCGGCGTTTTCCTTGCTGTTCTTGGGGCGGTGATGCTGGCGCTGGACAGCCTGTCCCGATTTGCGTGGCAACCGGGTATGGCGCAGGAATTCCCGATGGATATCAACCCATTGCGCGATAATCAGCCGCAAGAAGAAGAAAACAAGGAGCAGGTCTGATGGAAGCGCTCGTAGCCTCTGCCGTTGGCGTCATGACTGCTGCTGGGATATTCCTGATCCTGCGCCGCCGGACCTTCCCTGTCATTCTGGGCCTGTCTCTGCTGACTTACGCCGTGAACGTGTTCCTGTTCGCTACGGGCCGGTTGGCTTTGGACGCGCCAGCCGTTTTGAACAAATACAAAGAGGTACCCTATACCGATCCGCTGCCGCAGGCTTTGGTGCTAACGGCCATCGTGATCTCGTTCGGGATGACCGCGGTGATCGTGATGATCGCGCTCAGCGCCTACCTGTCCTCGAAGGATGACCATATCGACATGAACGCCCATGACAGCGTTGACGCGCCGGGAGAAGACGCATGAACCATTGGATCGTTGCGCCAATCGTCCTGCCCGCGATCCTGGCCCCGTTCATCATCATGGTCCTGCGCTTTCACCTGGACCTGCAACGCATCTTTTCGGTCGCTGGGGTGGTGGCCCTTATTGGTATTGCCCTGACCATCACCGCACAGGCCGCAGGTGGCGATATTCAGGTCTATGAACTGGGTAACTGGCCCGCGCCCTTTGGTATCGTTCTGGTGCTGGACCGGCTATCGGCCATGATGGTGCTTTTGACTGCGCTGTTGGCATTGCCGATCGTGCTTTATGCTATCGCCTCTGGCTGGGACGACCGGGGTAAACATTTTCACGCCCTGTTCCACTTTCAACTGATGGGCGTCTGTGGCGCATTCCTGACCGGCGATGCCTTTAACCTGTTCGTGTTCTTTGAAGTTCTGCTGATCGCCTCCTATGGCCTGATGACGCATGGGGGCGGTTCAGTACGGCTGAAGGCTGGCGTGCAGTATGTGGCCTATAACCTGCTTGGTTCCACCCTGTTCTTGTTTGCTCTGGGCACGCTTTATGCGGTGACCGGAACGTTGAACATGGCAGACATGGCGGTGCGGGTGGCCGAGTTGCCAGCGGACGACACCGCCTTGCTGCGTGTCGGTGCGGTTTTGCTGCTGCTGGTATTCTGCATCAAGGCTGCCGTGCTACCGCTACACTTTTGGCTGCCCGCCAGCTATGCCAGCGCGCCTCTGCCGGTCGCTGCTTTGTTTGCGATCATGACTAAAGTCGGCGCCTACTCGATCCTGCGAATGTACACGCTGGGTTTCGGCCCTGAGGTAGAGGCAACGCAGGGTCTTGTCGGCGCATGGCTGCAACCTGCCGCCTTGGTGACGCTGGCCGTTGGCGCCATCGGTATTCTAGGCGCGCAGCATATTGCGCGTATGGTTGCGTTCTGTGCCATCACCTCGATGGGAACGTTGCTCATTGCGATCTCGCTGTTTACTGAGACGGCCACAGCAGCCGCGCTGTATTACGTCTATCATTCGACGCTTGCCACAGCGCTCATGTTCCTAGTCGCTGACCTAGTGATGGAGCGCAGAGGCGGGGCGATTGTCCCAACCGCGCCTATGCCGCAATCCGGTCTGATCTCGGCCCTGTTCTTCGTGGGTGCCATTGCGCTGGCGGGTATGCCACCGCTGTCGGGCTTTGTCGGCAAGCTGCTGGTCCTGGATGCCGCACGTGACGCGCCGGATGCAAATGCGATCTGGGCCGTGATCCTGATCGGTTCTTTTGTCACCATCGTCGGCCTTGCTCGGGCGGGCTCGTTGATTTTCTGGAAAAGTCATGATGCCCAGTACAACACCGAAACAGACCCGGACAACGAAGAAGAAGCTGCACCGGCACCCGCGCCCGAGCCGAACCCCGGCCTTGCCTTCACGGCCGTGTTCGCGATGGCGATAGGCCTCGTGCTGCTGACCCTGTTTGCGGGACCTGCGCTGGAGTATACCGCTAAGACGGCTGAACAATTGTTCACACCCGAGAACTACATCGCAGCCGTATTGGGAGGCGACACATGATCAGATTTCTGCACCGGATTTTCCCGCACCCGCATCTGACGTTCCTGCTGACCATTGTTTGGGTCCTGCTGGCCAATAACATGACCCTGAACTCTCTGGTTTTTGGCCTGATCTTGGGGATCATCATCCCGTTTATCACGCAGCCCTACTGGCCCGACCGCCCTAAGCTGCGCAACTGGCCAATGGTCGTCGAGTACATTCTGGTCGTGCTGTGGGACATCGTGATCGCCAACATCACCGTCGCCCGGATCATCCTGTTCAAACGCGACGCAGATCGTCAGCCGGCCTGGATCAGTGTGCCTCTGGAATTGCGCACGCCCGAGGCGATCACAGTGCTGGCGGGTACAATCACCATGACCCCCGGAACCGTCAGCAGCGATCTGTCCGCACAAGGGCATAACCTGCTGGTGCATTGTCTGGATGCGCCCGACCCTGACGCCGTGCGCGATCAGATCAAAAGCCGCTACGAACGTCGCCTGAAGGAGATATTCGAATGATCGTCTACGCAATCTGGTTTGCTTTTGCCTGCTTCGGAACGGCCATCATGATGTGTCTGTGGCGTATCATCACGGCGGACGGCGTCGGCACCCGCGTTCTGGCACTGGATACGATGGTCATCAACACGATCGCGCTGTTGATCCTTTATGGCCTGAGTCTAGGAACAGAGGTCTTCTTTGAATCGGCCATGATTATTGCAATGCTGGGTTTTGTCTCAACGGTTGCCTACGCGCGCTTTATGCTGCGCGGCAATATTATTGAGTGAGGGCGGAATGGGTTTCATCTTCGAAATATTGATCGCCTTCTTCCTGGTCATCTCAGGCATCTTCGGCTTTGTCGGGTCCTACGGCATGATCAAGCTGAAAGACCCGATGTCCCGCCTGCACGCCCCCACCAAGGCGACGACCCTGGGCGTGGGTGGCGTGTTGCTGGCATCGATCTGCCACTCGGTTCTGATCGAACAGCACCTGTCGCTGCACGAGCTTCTGATCACATTGTTCCTGTTCCTGACCGCGCCGATCACAGCCCTGTTCATTGCCAAATGGCACATTCACCGTCATGAAAAGCCCAGCGATCTGCCAGATGCGGGCGAGGACGAACTTTGGGCCACGCACGCGGTTGAGCAAGTCGAAGACGTCCCTGATCACAGCAAGTCCTGAGTTTGATGCACCACCCACCGCTGCCCCTAACCCGCGATCTGGTTCTAATCGGCGGCGGTCACACTCATGCATTGTTGCTGCGCAAGTGGGGCATGAACCCCCTGCCCGGCGCGCGAGTGACGGTAATCAACCCCGGCCCCACCGCGCCATATTCGGGAATGCTACCGGGCTTTGTCGCCGGGCACTACGCACGTCAGGACTTGAACATAGATCTGGTCAAACTGGCCCGCTTTGCCGGCGCGCGGATCATTCTGGGCGCGGTTTCCGGCATCGACCCAGACCGGCACGAGGTTCATGTGCCAGACCGTCCCCCGGTGGCGTTTGATATAGCATCGGTCAATGTCGGAATTACATCGGACATGCCCGCCCTGCCCGGCTTTGACCAACATGCCGTTCCGGCCAAACCGCTGGGTCCGTTTGCTGCCAGATGGGCAGAATACCTGGAAGGATCAGATGACGCCACGGCCGCGGTGATCGGCGGCGGGGTGGCCGGGGCCGAGCTTATCATGGCTATGGCCTTTGCCTTGCGCACCAAGGGGCGCACCGCGCACCTGACCCTGATTGACAACGCACATGCCTTGACGGCGACCCATCCGAAGTCCGAGCAGACCATTCGCAAAGCGATGGCTGATCTGGGCATCGAAGTGATCGAACAGGCATCTGTTTCGCACATCGCTCAGGATCATGTCGCGTTGCGGGATGGCCGCCAAATCCCGGCCAGCTTTGTGACCGGTGCAGCCGGTGCAAAACCGTATGACTGGATCGCGCATACAGAGCTGGATCTTCAGGACGGCTTCATCCGCGTCGACGCGCAGTTGCAATCCAGCGACCCTGCCATTTTTGCGGCGGGTGACTGCGCACATCTGACTGAAAACCCCCGCCCCAAAGCTGGAGTTTACGCGGTGCGCGAAGCCCCCATACTATTCCAAAACCTAAGGGCCGCCTTAGGGTCAGATGCCATGCGGCGGTATGAGCCACAAAAAGATTACCTCAAGCTGATTTCATTAGGCGGCAAGTCTGCACTGGGAGAACGGCTGGGGACCTCGTTCAGCGGGCCGTTGATGTGGAAATGGAAAAACCACATCGACCAGAGTTTTATGGACAAGTTTCGCAACCTGCCGCAGATGAAGCGTCCGTCCTTGCCCCGCCATCACGCGGCCGGTTTGACCGAGGCCTTGGGCGACAAACCCATGTGCGGGGGCTGCGGTGCCAAGGTTGGGCGAGGCGCGTTGCAATCCGCGCTTGCCGATCTGCCCGCCCCTGTTCGTGCGGACGTGAAACCACTGCCCGGCGATGATGCCGCCCTGTTGCAGACCGGGGGTACCCGTCAGGTCATGACCTCGGACCATCTGCGCAGCTTCGTGGACGATCCCGCCTTGATGACGCGCATTGCAGCGGTTCACGCGCTCGGGGATATCTGGGCCATGGGGGCCAAACCGCAGGCCGCCACAGCGACGATCATCCTACCCCGCATGTCGCCAACCCTTCAGCATCGCACCATGGCCGAGATCATGGCCACGGCCAGCGACGTCATCCGTGACGCCGGGGCCGAGATTGTCGGCGGCCACAGCTCGATGGGTGACGAGATGACGATAGGGTTCACCCTGACGGGCCTGTGCGACGCCGACCCGATCACACTATCCGGCGCCAAACCCGGTGATGCTTTGATCCTGACCAAATCATTGGGCAGCGGCGTTCTGATGGCGGCAGAGATGGCGGGCGCAGCAAAGGGCGAATGGGTTGCGGCGGCCCTTGCGCATATGGTGCAACCACAAGGCAGGGCTTCGGAAATACTGGCAGATGCACATGCGATGACCGATGTAACGGGATTTGGTCTGGCTGGGCACCTGTTGGGCATGACCGAGGCCTCGGGTTGCGGTGCCACCCTGGATCTGGAGGCAGTTCCGTTAATGGATGGTGCGCGGGAACTGGCCGCGCAGGGCATCCGGTCAACCTTATTCGAAGACAATCGAGCGATTACGCCCGAATTACCGACGGGCGGCAAAGTCGACCTGCTGTATGATCCTCAGACTGCCGGAGGCTTACTGGCCGCGGCACCAGCAGATCAAGGACAGATAATCTGCGAAGCTTTGCGCGAAGTGGGGTATCCTGCCGTAATCATTGGGCACATGACCGATGGACCCGGGCTTCGGATTCAAACCTGACCCAGGATGGCTTCGATCTGCGCTGCTGTTGCAGACAAGCCAGCATGATCCAGCGCCGACGCATGGATATTCGCGATAACGTCTGAACTGCGCACTCGGGCAGACTTGGCATATGCAGGATCATAGTGCTGCTCGATCAACGCCTGAGTCAGTGCGCGTTTGTCGCCAGCGTCAATCAGGTCCAGCCAACCGTCCACCACGTCATGCCCGCGGTGAATCCGCAGCGGCGAAAGGCAATCGCGCAGGCGATCATGATCCGACAAAACGTCATCATAGGCGGACACCAGATAGTTCGAACGCGCCTGAATGGACGCTGTGATCTGAATGCGTGGGGCTTGGCGCAAGGCCGCCCAAAGCGTCGGCGGCAGGATCAGAGTCCCGATTTTTGACGACTCCGCCTCGACCACCGCGGGGCGCGACAGGTCCAGACGGCATAGCGCAGCCGACAGGGCGGACTCGAACGCTTTTTGACTGGGTTGGCCGCCGGGCATCTCACCCAGCAAGGACCCACGGTGGTTGGCCAACCCCTCCAGGTCCACAACCTGAACGCCGCGAGTCGCAAGATGCACTAATAGTTCGGTCTTCGCCGTGCCGGTATATCCGTCCAGCGCAATCAGGTGATGCGGCAGCGGGTCATCATAGAGATACCGTTTCACCAAGCGGCGATAGCTGCGATAGCCACCCTCGACCACTTCGGCCCGCCAGCCGATCTGTTGTAGCATCCATGTGAACGAACCCGATCTTTGCCCACCGCGCCAGCAATACACCAGAGGTCGCCATGCTCCTTCATGATGGGACAGGCTGTTCTCGATGTGATTGGCCGCATTCCGAAACACCAGCGCGGCCCCCAGTTTGCGCGCCAGAAAGGGGCTTTCCTGAACATAGATTGTGCCGACACGGGCGCGTTCTTCGTTGTCGAGAACAGGCAGGCTGATGGCGCCGGGAAGGTGGTCTTCGTCAAATTCCGCCGGGCTGCGCACGTCGATCACCGTGTCGAATTCATGCGCATATAGATCGGGCAAACTGTCGAATTTCAGAACCATGTCAGAGGTCTATCCCGCAAAGCCGTGAATGAAAAGGCAGGGCTAAGTTTCGATCGGTTCAATCAATTCCGGCCCGCTTGCGCGGTTCGAATTCACGGTCGGGCTGACGCGTCGATAGCCGAGGACATCTTCGTCCCCTGGCTGCATCAGACGCGCGGCCCCTTTTCCGGCCTCCCCCAGCCACAGCGGCCAGTCATCGGGTTCCAGAATCAAAGGCATGCGATGATGGATCGCGCTGAGGTGGCGATTGGCCTTCGTCGTGACGATGGCGCAGGTGCCCTGCCGCGCATCTTCAGGCCCCCAATCCTGCCAAACACCGGCAAAGGCAATCGGTGCGTTGTCCTGACGGAAAATGTACCACGGCAACCGGTCGCCTTGTTCCGTCTTGGTCCATTCATAGAACCCCGTCGCGGCGATCAGGCAACGGCGTTCGCGGCACGCGGCGCGAAAGGCGGGTTTTTCGGCAAGCGTTTCCGCCCGCGCGTTGATCAACAGAGGTCCTGCGTTTTCCGCCTTGTACCAATGGGGCAAAAACCCCCAGCGCAGCGGATCAAGCGTGCGCCCGGTTTGCCCCGCGCGCACCACATGCACCTGATTGGTGGGGCACACATTGAAATTCGGCACTGCGGGCAATGTATTGGCTGGACGCGCCGCAAAAAGCTGCGCCATCGCATCGTTGGGAAGCGTTACAGCAAACCGTCCACACATGCGCCTTAGCTCCGGGTTTTATGTCACCTGTCCGCAAGATGGCCCAGCCTGTCCGCCGTTGGCAAGCCGAGTTTGGGCATGAAAAAAGGCCGCGTCAAACGCGGCCTTTTGGGGTGTTTGTCGAAGCAAGATTACTTCTGCTTGATCCGCCCATCCAGATAGGGCGTGTAAGGCGCGTTTTCGGCCAGGTATTCCGCCGTTACATCAGCAAGATCGGGTCCAAAGTCATAGGCGTTCTTGTCGTCGCCCTCGAACATCTTATAGCCGTCACCGCCATTGCGGACGTAGTTGTTGGTGACCACAAGATAAGTCGCGGCCGGATCGATGGGAACAAACCCGTCTCCGTCGGCAACCATGACCTCAGCGATACGCCCTTCGTTCGGCGTAACGGCCGGGTCCCAAGTGAAGGTCAGACCTGCAACCTGCGGAAAGCGGCCTTTGACCTCTTCCACCTGGCTGACGCCGTTTTCCAGCGCATCGATGACGCCCTGGCCACTGATCTCAAAGGTCGAGAGCGTGTTCTGGAACGGCAGCACGGTCAGTACTTCGCCCATGGTCACGTCGCCCGGATCAATCGAAGCCCGCAGACCGCCCGAGTTGGCAATCGCGATCTTGACGCCCTGATCAGCAACTCTTGCCAACATTGCGTCGGCCACAAGGTTGCCCATCTGGCATTCCTGAACACGGCAAATAGCACGGTCGCCTTCGATAGCATCGGCAGAGTTTGCAACCACCTTGTTGCGGATTTCATCCAACGGCACGGCTAGCTCGGCAATACGATCCAGAGCGGCCTGATCCTCGGTGACTGTGTTGTCCATGATCAGCGGCTCGCCAGCGGCCTCGACCACGTTGCCGTCATCGTCAAAGGTCACATTCAGCTCGCCCAGAAATTTACCGTAGGCATAGGCCTGAACAATCTGCACACCGTTTACCACGGTCGGATACGGACCTGCGGCCTTGTCCGACGTGTTCGACAGATAGGTGTTCGAGTGGCCACCTACGATCACGTCAACTCCGGTGGTTTCCTGCGCGACGCGCTGATCCACACCATAGCCCGAGTGGCTGAGAACTATGATCTTGTTGACGCCTTCACCTGTCAACTTGTCGACTTCGGCCTGAACCGCAGGCACCGGGTCCGAGAACGAGATATTCGGACCGGGCGAGGCAAGCTCATCAGTGTCGATAGGTGTCAGGCCGATCAGGCCGATCTTTTCGCCGCCAACTTCGATCACGGTCGATTTCTTGATCTTGTCGGTCAGCAACTCTTCGTCCGCAATATCCGCATTGGACATTAGAACCGGGAAATCGACCGAGTCGATAAAGCCGCGCAGAACCTCGGGGCCGTCGTCGAATTCGTGGTTACCCACCGTCATCGCGTTGTAGCCCAGTTTGTTCATGAACTCAGCCGCGACTTTGCCCTTGTAATAGGTATAGAACAGCGATCCCTGGAACTGGTCGCCACCATCAACCAGGATCGAGTTCTCAGCACGTGCGCGTGCATCAGTTACCGCCGTGACCAGACGCGCAGACCCACCGAAACACTTGCCTTCGGCGCTGTCTTCATCACCGCAACCGCTGTCGTATTTGTTGATCGGCTCAAAACGCGAGTGGAAATCGTTGGTGTGCAGAATCGTCAGTTTGTACTCGGCAAATGCCATGCCTGCGGTCAGGCTGAGCGCGGCGGCAGATGTCAAAAGACGGGTGAGCATAGTTTAACTCCCTATTGTTAATTGCGGAGATGTTGCGACGCGAAACGCCGAGAGTCAAAGGGGGAAATCCGGCTTGATTCTACCCGTGGCCCGGTGCATCACGACCGCATGCTGATTTACAAAATTTTTCGGGCCGATGAATGGGCCACGTTACAGGCGCAAGGCGCATCAGACGGGGCACCGATTGATGTCTCTGACGGATATGTTCATTTCTCGACCGCCAAGCAGGCCGCAGAAACAGCTGCCAAACACTTTGCCGGTGTCGAAGGGCTGACCCTGCTGGCATGTGACGCTAATGCGATGGGCGACGACCTCAAATGGGAGGTTTCACGCGGTGGCGCGCTTTTCCCGCATCTTTATCGGCAGATCAAAATGACCGATGTTGTCTGGTCGCGCGCCCTGCCCTTTGATGGAATCGCTCACCAGTTTCCCAAGGATATGGAATGACCAATTTTGTCGATCCAGACCGCGCCCAGTTTGAGGCCTTCAAAGACCTTGATCGGGACCACCCGATCGAGATGCTGAACTTGGTGAAGTTCCGCGACGCTGCTGAGTATCCTGCGGGGCACAGTCTCGCGGATGTCGGGCTGACCGGCGCGCAGGCTTACGGCAAGTACGGCTCGGAAACCGCGCCGATCATAGCGCGCCTTGGCGCTTCAATCCTGTGGCGCGGCGTGTTTCAGACGACACTGATCGGCCCGCAGGACGAAGACTGGGACGCAGTGTTCATCGTCCGCTATCCCACTGCGAATGCGTTTCTGGAAATGGTGACGGACCCGGTTTACCAAAAGGCTGTGGTGCACCGCCAAGCCGCCGTCGAAACCTCGCGCCTAATACGATGCGCCCCTACCTGTGGCGGAGAGGCATTCGGATGAAACTGACTGAAAAACTGGGGCTAGCAGCCCTGCACCGCTTGGATCCTGAGGCAGCCCACGGATTATCGATCAAGGCGCTAAAGGCCGGATTGGGCCCTGCGCCGGGTCCGGTGACGTCCACTCGATTGCGCACCGAAGTGGCGGGATTGGACCTGCCGAATCCCGTTGGTCTGGCCGCAGGATTCGACAAGAATGGTGAGGTTCTTGCGCCTCTGTCCCGCGCGGGGTTCGGGTTTATCGAGGTCGGTGCCGTGACCCCGCGCCCGCAGCCCGGCAACCCGAAACCACGTCTGTTCCGCCTGACCCAGGACATGGCCGCCATCAACCGGTTCGGGTTCAACAACGAAGGCATGGAGGTCATGGCCCGCCGTCTCACCAACCGTCCGAAGGACGCCGTGATTGGTCTGAACCTTGGCGCGAACAAGGACAGCGATGACCGCCCCGGCGATTTCGCCAAAGTCCTGGCCCATTGCGCCGCGCATCTGGATTTTGCCACGGTCAACGTCTCATCCCCGAATACGGAAAAGCTGCGTGATCTTCAGGGCAAGGCAGCCCTGAGTGCTTTGCTAAGCGGCGTGATTGAGACGCGCAACGCACTGCCCCGCCCCTTGCCAATCTTCCTGAAGATTGCTCCGGATTTGACCGAAGGCGAATTGCAAGACATCGCCGATGTGGCCCGAGAAACCGGCGTGGATGCGGTGATTGCCACCAACACCACCCTATCACGCGATGGTCTGCGCAGTGCACATAAGGGTGAAGCAGGCGGCCTGTCCGGCGCACCTTTGTTCCAGAAATCGACCCGCGTTCTGGCACGTCTCAGCCAATTGACCGACGGGAAAATCCCGTTGATTGGCGTTGGCGGGATCGGGACGGCAAAGCAGGCTTACGCCAAGATTTGCGCCGGGGCATCGGCTGTGCAGTTCTATACGGCCATGGTCTATGGCGGCATTTCACTGGCCGCAGAAATAGCCGAAGGTCTGGATGACCTACTGGCGCAAGACGGGTTCACATCCGTCGCACAGGCCGTTGGCAGCAAAAGAGAGGACTGGCTGTGATTGAATATTGGCATAACCCGCGCTGTTCAAAATCCCGCGCCGGTCTGGCATTGCTGGAGGAAAAAGGCGCGGCTGTCGAGATTCGCAAATATCTGGAGGATGCGCCGTCGTCTGATGAGCTGCGCGCGGTGTTGTCCCAATTGGGAATTCCGGCCATCGAGATGATGCGGACAGGCGAAAAGCGGTTCAAGGAACTGGGCCTGTCAAAAACAACGCCCGATGATGACCTGATCCAGGCTATGGCGGAAAACCCCATCCTGATCGAGCGTCCTCTGGCCATTGCCGGCGACAAGGCCGCGATTGGTCGTCCGCCCGAAAACCTGCTGTCGCTGCTTTAAGCGATCTGCGCTTCCAGCTTAGGGTAACGCCATCCCAACGTGACCCCGCGCACGATGTTCAGGACCATCAGCGCGGCCCAAAGCCCATGGTTACCGAACGTCGGCACCAACAGGAACAGGGCCACCACATAGATCGCGACGGACTGGATCATCGCCTGCCGCATGGCGCGGGTCCAGGTCGCCCCGATATAGATGCCGTCGAACATCCAGCTGGCCACGCCGATCACCGGCGCAAGGGCCGCCCAGAGCAGGAACTCGCGCGCTGCAATCCGCACTTCGGGTGAGGTTGACATCAGATCAATCAGGGATGGTCCGGTCAGAAAAAACACAAGACCCAGGGCAAACGCACCTCCGACGCCCCATTGCGACGCCATGATCGACGCGCGCCGTACCTGGGCGCGATCACGTGCACCGACCGCACTGCCCACCAGCGCCTCGGCTGAGAAGGCGAATCCGTCCAAGGCAAAGGCCGTGATCTCAAGAAATTGCAGCAGCACCTGATTTGCCGCCAGATTGACGTCCCCCAGATCTGAACCAACAAACAAAAAAGTGGTAAACGCACCGGTCAAAAGCACCGAACGCACCATGATGTCGCCGTTCACCTGCATCATTCGGCGCAAACGCGCAGGGTCGAAAATCCTGGGCCAGTCGCGCCACTGATTTCCAGCGAAAGCGTCGTGGCACAACCAGAGACCAAGCGCCAATCCGGTCCATTCGGCGATCAGCGTCGCGATGGCGACACCTTCGACACCCCAGCCAAGACCAAGAACAAACCAGAGATCCAGAACGATGTTCAGGCCGTTCATCCAGATCTGCAAAACGAACACACCCTTGGTGCGCTCGACCGCGATCAGCCAACCTGTCACGGCATAAAGCGCAATCGTAGCCGGGGCACCCCAGATACGGATCTCCAGATAGGCGCGGGTCAGCGACTCGACCTCTGGACTGGCTGGCGACAGGGCGAACGCCCCCCAAAACAACCAGACTTGCGTCAGGATAAAGAACAGGCCCGCCGCGCCGCCCAACAATAGCCCGCGCATCAGCAAGGCACCGGTTTCTGCCGTGTCCCCTGCGCCGCGCGCCTGAGCGGCAAGACCGGTTGTTCCCATACGCAGGAACCCGAACACCCAGTAGATGGTGGCTAGAATAACGGCTCCCATGCCGACAGCGCCTATCGGGGCTGCCTGCCCCAACTGCCCTACAACACCGGTATCCACCGCCCCCAGAATTGGGACCGTTGCATTGGACAATACGATCGGTGCTGCAATCCTGAGCACCCGCTTATGCGTAATGGGTGCCGAAGCGTCCTGCATGGCGCATTATTTTCCGTCTACGTTGGGCTGTGGCATCAGGAAATGCCCCGAAGCCTGTGCAAAGAGCTTCGCGTGATTGTCCTGCCAGGCCTCGACCCGGACAGAGGCATAGCGACGCCCGGCCCGACTGATGAACGCGCGCGCATAGGCATCACGCGGCAGGCCTGACCGCAGATAGTCGACGGTGAAATCTACAGTTTTCGGAAAACGTACCTTTTCATAGTCAGCGATATCACTGGCATTCAGTTCCCCGCTTTCGATCTTGGGCAGCAAGAACTCCCAACTCAGCGTGATAACGGCCGTGACTTCTAGAAACGCCGCCGTGACGCCGCCGTGCAATGCGGGCAGTAACGGGTTGCCGATCAGTTTCTGGTCGAAGTTCAACACGCTAGTCAGTTCATCACCGCGGCGATCAAAGCCGATGTCGAGGAACCGGATGTAAGGCACACCATCGACAATCGCGTTCAACGCCGCATCCCGGCGTTGTTTTACGACCTGGACGGGTTCGGGGCGAGTACGCGCCATTACAGACCCTCCACCGTGAATGACCCTGCCGCTGTGGCCACGGGAAGACCTTCGTCTTCATCCATCGCCGTCGCGCGCACAAAGGCGACGTTCCGTGTGATATGGTAGCATGTCGCCTGGGTCGTTATCGTCTGTCCCGGTGTCGCCGCCCGCATATAGTCGATCCTCAGATCAATTGTCGCCGTACCGCCGGGAGCCGACGGATGGCTCATGACGGCGGCACCACAACAGGTATCCAAAGCCGCGAAAACAGCTCCACCATGAATCACCCCGGTGCGCGGATCGCCAACAAGTTCTTTGCTGTACGGCATTGTAATACCCGCTTCGCCATTTCCGATTGAGGTCAGCTTCAGACCCAACGCCCTTGCATGCGGGATCGCCTCGATGAACTGGCGCGCAATTGCGGCTTTGTCGACCATGTACTTGAATCCGTTCTTTTGGTTTATCCCTTTATGAGCCCGTGTCCGCCAAAAGAGCAAGCCCGCCGGTTGCGCTTGCCGCTGACAGAACATAGGCTGCGCCAGAGGAGATCAGGAATGTCCGACAACCGTTTGTCATTCAAAGAGATGTGCGCCGAGTACGATGTGACTCCACGTACCCTGCGCTACTATGAATACATCGAATTGCTGCAACCCGATCGGGAAGGCAGGTCGCGATTTTATGGTCCGCGGGAATGCGCACGCATGACTTTGATCCTGCGCGGCCGCAAATATGGGTTTTCACTGGAAGATATCCGGCAGTGGCTGCTGATCTATGAAAATGAGGGTAACGAGATCCAAATGCGTGCTTTTGTCGACGTCGCCGATAAGCAGATCGTCGAATTGAACCAGCAAAAGCAGCAATTGGACGAGGCAATTGATGCCCTGACCGAGATGCGCGATCAGACGGCCAAATCGCTAAAGTGATTCCGGCGGCGCACCGTCGCGCACCTAAGAAATCGAAAAGACATACGCATACTCCGGGGGTGTTTTAAGGCGCGCCAGGTCGCTCTGTGGGTATTGGCGTCCTCAAATTCCGTTACGTTAAACCTGAAAAAGTCAGAAATCCGCGACTTGACGCGCGGGGCAGTTACGTAAACTTATTTTGTGACGCTGCGTTCACATTACGTGAACGTCACCTACGTGTTGTAACGTGCGCATCGACTGCGCAACTGACTTTCATAGACGCCAGTGACGAGAGTGCTGAAACCATGACCGAAGATCTGATGACCATCCGCGAAATGTGCGAGACATATGATGTCACGCCCCGCACGTTGCGGTTTTACGAGGCCAAAGAGCTTTTGTTTCCGATCCGCGAAGGTCAGAAACGGCTGTTCACCAAAAGTGATCGTGCCCGCCTGAAACTGATCCTGCGCGGCAAGCGCTTTGGATTCAGCCTGGAAGAAATTCGCCAACTTCTGGACCTTTACCATGTCGGCGACCAACAGATGACTCAGATATCGCGCACCTATGAAATTGCGTGCGAGCGTCTGGAAGACATGGAAGCGCGCCGTGAGGAACTGACCCAGGCGATCGACGATCTGAAAGAACAGTTGCGCTGGGGCGAGAAAGTCATCGCCTCGGTTAAACAAGACAAAAAGGCTGCCGAGTAACCCCCTCGCCTGCCTACCACCCGGACATATGAATTAAAGGGAGCTTCACATGCCCGTCTACAACGCGCCAACCAAAGATATGCAGTTCATTCTGCACAATGTTCTGAACATCTCGGACTCCGACGTTCCGGGGTACAGCGAGCTTGAAGCCGAATTCACCGGCGCTGTTCTGGAAGAAGCAGGCAAAGTTGCCACCAACGTTCTGCACCCGCTGAACGTGGTCGGTGACACCGAAGGATGCCGTTTGGAAAACGGTGTGGTTTATACGCCCACGGGCTTCAAAGACGCGTTTGAGCAGGTCAAAGAAGGCGGCTGGACTGGTCTGGATATGCCCGAGGAATACGGCGGCCAGAATATGCCATACGTCCTGGGCACCGCCGTCGGTGAGATGTTCTCGGCTGCGAACCAGGCATTCGTGATGTATCAGGGCCTGACGCACGGCGCGGCGTCAGCGATCCTGGCGCACGGAACCGACGAACAGAAAGACAAATACCTGCCCAATATGGTCAGCTGCGAATGGACCGGCACCATGAACCTGACGGAACCGCATTGCGGCACCGATCTGGGCCTGATGCGCACCAAGGCGGAACCGCAGGGCGACGGCAGCTATAAGATTTCGGGCCAAAAGATATTTATCTCGTCCGGCGATCACGACATGGCTGACAACATCATCCACCTGGTGTTGGCCAAGATCCCCGGCGGCCCCGAAGGCATCAAGGGCGTCTCCCTGTTCATCGTGCCCAAGTTCATCGTCAATGAAGATGGTACGCCGGGCGAGCGTAACGGTGTCTCGGTCGGCAAGATCGAAGAGAAGATGGGTATCCACGGCAACTCGACCTGCGTCATGAACTATGACGAAGCCACCGGCTGGCTGCTGGGCGAAGAGCACAAAGGCATGCGTGCCATGTTCACCATGATGAACGAAGCGCGCCTGGGTGTGGGCATGCAGGGTCTGTCGCAGGCCGAAGCCGCCTACCAGAATGCTGTAGAATACGCCAAGGACCGCCTGCAGGGCCGTGACGTGACTGGTGTAAAGAACCCGGACGGCCCCGCCGATCCGCTGATCGTGCACCCGGATATCCGCCGCAACCTTATGGATCAGAAAAGCTTTACCGAGGGCGCGCGCGCGTTCATCCTGTGGGGGGCGACTATGATCGACAAAGCACACCGGTCAAATGACAAGGACGCGGATGGGCTAATTTCGCTGCTCACGCCGGTCATCAAAGGCTTTCTGACCGATCAGGGCTATGACATGACCGTTCAGGCACAGCAGGTCTATGGCGGCCATGGCTACATCGAAGAATGGGGCATGTCGCAATACACCCGCGACGCTCGTATCGCAATGATCTACGAAGGTGCAAACGGGGTTCAGGCGCTGGATCTGGTCGGTCGTAAGCTGGCGCAAGACGGCGGTAAGCACGTCATGGCGTTCTTCGACATGGTCAAGACATTCTGCAAAGAAAACGGCGGTAAAGACGAAGCCTATGACAAGGCCTTCATCGAACCGCTGAAGGCTGCGTCCAAGGATCTGCAGTCTGCGGGAATGTACTTCATGCAGGAAGGCATGAAGAACCCGAACAATGCTCTGTCCGGTTCTTATGACTTCATGCACATGTTCGGACATGTCTGCCTGGGCCTGATGTGGGCGCAGATGGCCAAAGCCGCGCAAGATGCGCTGGATGGCGGCGCGTCGGACAAAGAGTTCTATGAGACCAAGATCAACACCGGGCGCTTCTACATGGCGCGCCGCTTGCCTGCTACAGGCATGCATCTGGCACGCATCCAGACGGGCGCGGACACGGTCATGGCTCTGGGCGCGGCGAACTTCTGATCTCAGTCTGGGTCCGGGTGATATTGCCCGGACCCAGCTTACCGGAGGAACCACATGCCAAAGCGTTTTCGACTAACCCGCCGCTTTCCCGTCGCAATGACCGAAGACGGGTATCGCAAGCTAAAAGCGTTCGCGCGTGATGCTGGATTGGACGAAGGAGAGGCGCTGTCGTTTCTATTCGAGAATTTCAACAGCGTGATCAACGAGGACAACCTGACCCATCGCCTGCGTATCTTCAATTCCGAGTTGGATGACCGCAAGCGTTAAACACTACAACCAGCTTCACTCTGGTGGGCGTGTTTTCAGCAAGACAATGCCATTTGGCGCTCTGCCAAGCGGATCGTCTTTCTCGAAATACGCGAGTTTCGACTTCGCACCGTACGCCTTGGGAGGGGCGATCGCATGACAATCGAACTTCATTGCTTCGGAGAAAGCGGAAACAGCTACAAGGCTGCCTTGGCCCTGGAAATGTCCGGGCTGGACTGGGAACCGGTTTTTGTAGACTTCTTCAAAGGCGTGACACGTACTCCCGAATACCGCGCCGAAGTCAATGAAATGGGCGAAGCGCCCGTGCTGGTCGATGGCGATTTCCGGACCAGCCAATCGGGCGCCATTCAGGCCTATGTGACCGAGATTTCCGGCAAGTTCGGCGGCAAGAACCGGGATGAGAACTATGACATTCTGCGCTGGGTGCTGTGGGACAATCACAAGCTCAGCTCAATGGCTGGCTTGACCCGTTTCCTGATCAACTTCTTGCCGGAACAACATCAAAATCCTGATGTTATTGCCTTCAATCAAGGTCGCCTCAAAGCGGCTTATGACGTTCTGAACGCTCATCTTGAAGGTCGCGATTGGATTGTTGGTGATGACGTCACGAATGCCGATCTCAGCTGCTGCAGCTATCTGTATTACCCTGAACCATTCGGCTTTGACCGCGCCGACTGGCCCCATATCGACGCCTGGCTGACCCGCTTGTCGGAACAGCCAGGCTGGAAACACCCCTATGACCTGATGCCCGGCAAACCGTCGGATCGAGCTTAAGGAGAGACCCCATGACCGAAGCTTATATTTATGACGCCCTGCGCACCCCGCGCGGTAAGGGCCGCAAGGATGGCAGCCTGCACGAGGTAACCTCGGTACGCCTGTCCGCCCTGACCCTGAATGCGATGAAAGAGCGCAACAATCTGGAGGGCCACGCCGTTGAGGACGTGATCTGGGGCAATGTCACGCAGGTGATGGAACAAGGCGGCTGTCTGGCACGCTCGGCTGTTCTGGCCTCGGACCTGGACCAGTCGATCCCCGGTCTGGCGATCAACCGTTTCTGTGCGTCCGGCATGGAGGCGGTGAACCTGGCGGCAAACCAGGTCAAGGGCGGCGCGGGCCAAGCGTACATCGCAGGTGGCGTGGAAATGATGGGCCGCGTGGCCATGGGCAGTGACGGCGCGGCAATTGCCGTTGACCCCTCGCTGGCGATGGACACCTATTTCGTGCCGCAGGGTATCTCGGCCGACATTATTGCAACCGAGTATGGCTTTAGCCGTGATGACGCTGACGCGTTGGCGATGGAATCGCAGCGCCGAGCCGCGGAAGCATGGGCAGACAACCGTTTTGAAAAATCGGTTATCACCATCAAGGATCAGAACGGCCTGACCATTCTGGACCGCGACGAATACATGCGCCCCGGCACTGACATGCAAAGCCTTGGTGGCCTGAACCCGGCCTTCCAGATGATGGGCGAACAGATGCCCGGCTTTGATAAGGTGGCGATGCTGAAATACCCGCATCTGGAAAAGATCAACCACATCCACCACGCGGGCAACAGCTCGGGCATCGTGGACGGTGCTGCCGCGGTTCTGATTGGCAACAAGGAATTTGGTGAGAAATATGGTCTGAAGCCGCGCGCCCGCATCATGGCGACCGCCAAGATTGGTACCGATCCGACCATCATGCTGACCGGCCCGGTTCCGGTGACCGAGAAAATTCTGGCCGACAACGGAATGAAAATCAGCGATCTGGACCTGTTCGAAGTGAACGAAGCTTTTGCCTCAGTTGTTTTGCGGTTCCAGCAGGCGTTTGATGTCGATCCCGGTTTGGTCAACGTCAACGGCGGCTCGATCGCTATGGGTCACCCACTGGGCGCAACCGGCGCGATGATCATCGGCACTCTGCTGGACGAGTTGGAGCGGCAGGACAAGGAAACCGGTCTGGCAACGCTCTGCATTGCATCCGGCATGGGTGCGGCAACAATCATCGAGCGCGTCTGATGCCCAAGCTGGATCTCTCTCAGATCCCGTTTCTGGGCGGCTCGTCCTATCCCGGCAAACTGGCTGAGGCGACCACGGGTCGCTTCGTCCAGCGTGTGGGCGATGCGGGCGGATTGTCCCAATACGGGGTCAACATCGTGCGGCTTGAACCGCAGGGCCTGTCCTCACTGCGCCACTACCACATGGAGCAGGACGAGTTTGCCATCATGCTCAGCGGCACCTGCGTGTTGGTCGATGACGATGGCGAGCATGAGATGCAGCCCGGCGATTGCGCCACTTGGCCAGCAGGTGAGGCCAACGGCCATCACCTTGTGAACAAAGCCGATGCGCCCGCGACCTTTCTGGTGGTGGGCACGCGGACCCCGACAGAAACCGCGTATTACAGCGACTTAGACATGATGGTGAAGGATGATGAGAACGGATTCTCCTTCACCCGCAAAGATGGCAGCCCGCTGACGGCTGACCAGATTGGAGATGACAATGACTGATTTCACTCTGAGCAAAGACGCAGACGGCGTCGCCACTGTTACATGGGACGTGCCCGGGAAAACCATGAACGTGATGTCCTTTGACGGGCTGGCGCAGCTGAGCGATCAGATCGATCAGGCGCTGGCCGATGATGAAGTCAAAGGCATCATCATCACTTCGGGCAAGGAAGGCTCGTTCGCTGGCGGCATGGATCTGAATTTGCTGGCCGTGATGAAAGAGCGAGCAGGCGACAACCCAGCCAAAGGTCTGTTCGAAGGCACGATGGATATGCACGCGCTGCTGCGCAAGATCGAGTTGGCGGGCATGGACCCCAAGACCAAGAAAGGTGGAAAGCCGATTGCCACCGTTCTTCCGGGCACCGCTGCGGGCATCGGTATGGAACTGCCGCTGTCCACGCATCGCATCTTTGCAGCCGAGAACCCCAAAGCGAAATACGGCCTGCCCGAGATCATGGTCGGCATCTTCCCCGGCGCTGGTGGCACCACCCGGATGGTCCGCAAGGTTGGCGCGATTGCGGCGGCACCGCTGTTGCTGGAAGGCAAGATGCTGGACGTCAAGAAAGCCAAGGGCGCTGGCTATATCGACGAGATCGCAGCCGACCCAATGGCCGCAGCCAAGGAATGGGTGCTGAACGCCAAGGACGCGGATATCGTCAAACCCTGGGATGCCAAGGGCTACAAGATGCCCGGCGGTGCCCCCTACCACCCTGCCGGTTTCATGAACTTTGTCGGCGCATCGGCGATGGTGAACGGCAAAACCCAAGGCGCCTTCCCTGCGGCTAAGGCTCTGCTGAGCGCGGTTTACGAAGGCGCGCTGGTCGATTTCGACACCGCGCTAAAGATCGAAGCGCGCTGGTTTACGTCTGTTTTGATGAACCCGTCTTCGGGCGCAATGATCCGTTCGCTTTTCCTGAACAAGGAAGCGCTGGAAAAAGGTGCTGTTCGCCCCGCAGGCGTGCCCGATCAGCGGGTCAAGAAGATCGGCGTTCTGGGCGCGGGCATGATGGGTGCCGGTATCGCGCTGGTCTCGGCTCAGGCCGGTATGGAAGTGGTTCTGATCGACCGCGACCAAGAGGCGGCGGATAAAGGCAAGGCCTACACCGAGAGCTACCTGGACAAGGGTATGAAGCGCGGCAAGGTCACCGCTGAGAAGAAAGAGGCCATGCTGGCCCGCATCACCGCTACACCGGATCTGGACAATCTCAAGGGCTGCGACCTGATCATCGAAGCGGTGTTTGAAGACGTCGGCGTAAAGGCCGAGATGACCAAGAAGGTCGAGGCGATCATCCCTGAGGATTGCATCTTTGCTTCGAACACCTCGACCCTGCCGATCAGCGATCTAGCCAAGGCGAGCGTGCGTCCGGATCAGTTCATCGGCATCCACTTCTTCTCGCCGGTCGAGAAGATGTTCCTGGTCGAGATCATCAAGGGCAAAGAAACCGGTGATCGCGCGGTGGCCAAGGCGCTGGACTATGTCCGCCAGATCCGCAAGACGCCGATCGTGGTCAACGATGCACGCTTCTTCTACGCAAACCGTTGCATCATTCCATACATCAACGAAGGTTTGCGCATGATCACCGAGGGCGTCAGCCCTGTGCTGATTGACAACGCCGCGCGTCAGTTGGGCTTTCCCGTTGGGCCAATCCAGCTGAACGATGAAACCTCGATTGATCTGGGTGCCAAGATTGCTCGCGCCACCAAAGCTGCGATGGGCGATGCCTATCCGGAAAGCCCTGGCGATGATCTGATCTTCTGGATGGAGGAAGAGGGTCGCCTGGGCCGCAAAGCAAACGCGGGCTTCTTTGACTATGACGAAAAGGGCAAGCGCACCGAGTACTGGAGGGGTCTGCAGGAGAAATACCCGCATGCCGAGGACCAGCCTGACCTGATCGAAGTGCAGGAACGACTGATGTTCGCGCAGGTTCTGGAAGCGGTCCGCGCGCTGGAAGAAGGCGTTCTGGAGGACATCCGCGAAGGCGACGTGGGCGCAATCCTTGGCTGGGGCTTTGCACCTTGGTCGGGTGGTCCGCTCAGCTGGCTGGATATCATTGGCACGCCCTACGCCGCCGAGCGTTGCGACCAGTTGACGGCACAGTATGGCGAACGCTTCGCCTGCCCGCCGCTGCTGCGTGAGATGGCTGAGAAAGGCCAGAGCTTCTATGGTCGCTTTGACCCCGAAGCAAAAGCTGCCTAAAAAATTGACGCTGGTGCGGGTTACCGCGCCAGCGCCATACTTTAATCAATAGCTTTAAAAAAATTAGAATATCGGAGCAGGCCGCCCCGGCCGCCCAGGACGTCGCGTGCCCATAACAGGCCGCGCCGGAAATATCGGGTTCTGCATGATCGGCGCCGGTAGCGCGCCCAGTGAGTTCGCAAGCACTGCAATATCCCTGCTATGCGCGACCATGTCGATCAGATCTTCGGTCCGCTCGGCATCGACCACCTTGTATGAGGCGTTCGCGGGCCGGCTGTTCGACCCAAAGCGGCCCGCAGGACAAAAGGCGCGCAAGCCACCCTCAATATAGATCACTTCGTCTTGCTCAAAGAACAACGAACAAACTTCAAAGAGCAATGATGGCGCGCTGGACGAAAGTCGAAACGTTCCACTGAGAACCCGCGCAGGCACCACGGGCATGCTGATCGGCAGCGTGATCGGACCCTGGCTCAGCTTGGTGTTGTCCAACGCCACGCCCTGCTCTGGCATCAACCAGACCGGATCGCCGTTGTACAAGGTGTTCGACGGCACACGGACAGGTAAGTTTTCCGACCTGGACTCGCTGGCGGCGATTGCTATGCAATCCGTCGCAACCCGCGAGACTTCCCTGAACCCGTTGTCCATCGTGCGGATCAGATCGCCTACTTGCAATCCTTCAACGGGCTGCCAGCCGCGATCCGTCGCGATCTTTGTTCCGTGGACAAAACCACCCCGACGCGCGTTCAGCGAAACCGCAGGGTTGTCCTGCACTTGATGGTTCGGAACGGCCTCATAACTCAAAACACTCTGTACTTTTAACACGTGTCGCACCCACTTCTGACACAAAAACAACTACTCATAACGACTAGCACGACTTAACCATGGGCGACTTAATTTAGACACATTGCCGCCCAATTTGGGCTCTTAAAGCCGTGAAAAACAACAATTCTTTGAACAACACTGCGCAATTGGTAAAAATTGGCAGATTTTTGGAAACTATAATTAGCACCAGCGGTCATCCGTGCCGCCGAATCTGTCTGAGCCCGTCGGCTGAAATCGCGCGGGTCGTGTGACACCCATCGGTATCCAGTCTGAATGATCCCCGCTTGCCCACCCAAAACAAATGGCTGGCCTCAGGATACGGTTAAACCGGTTCTGCCCGGGCAGCCTCGCGCCCTGCACGCCATCCCAACAGGGCACCCGCGATTGCAATCAAACCAATCCCGGCAATCTGCATCGGCCCGATTGCCTGCCCGAAGGCCGCAAAAGCAAAGAGCGGACCAAAGATCATGACCGAGTACTCAAAGACCGCGACATAGGACGGCTCGCCCACCTGATAGGCCTTGATCAACATGAAGACGGCAATCGTGGAACCAACCGCCTGTATTGCGATCCACAGCAATGCGGGCTGCATCTGCCAGACCCACCCCCGGGCGGCGAAGCCGTCGGGGCCATCCGGCGCGGCCACCGGAATCAGCTCGAGAACCAGAAGACCGATCCCCCCGGCCGCCCCCAGCGTGATGATCATCGCGGCCAACAGAGCGACAGTGCTTTCATCCGAACAGTGGCTGCGCGTGATAACGGCACTCAACGCGTAGAACAGGCCCCCGGCGACCGGCAACAGGCTGCGGGTATCGAAATCGTAGGGGTCAAGCTGTAACACGCACAGAATTCCCACAAACCCCAGTAGAACCGCAACAATACGCCAAGGACCAATCCGCTGCTTCATTGCCAGGGCCGAGATCAAGAGGACAAAAATCGGCGATGTGAACAACCCGGCCAGCGCCTGCGCAATCGGCATGACCGCAAGCGATGCGAAATAGAACAACATGGCCAGGGTGATCAGTACGCTGCGCAGAATCACCGGACCAAATCGTTTCGGGCGCATACTGCCCAGCCCCAAAAGCGACAGACCAAAAATCAGCGGCAACATTAGCAACGCGCGGCTCAGGTGAAATTGCCACAGGCCAACCGTTTCCGCCAACAGGATCACCACATTGTCGATCACCCCGATGATCGCCATGGCGCTGATCATCAGCACCGATGCCAGTATCGGTGAGGTCTGAGTGTCCGCCTGCATCTTTCGCCTCGGTAAAATGGTGGGGCACGACAGGACAACCCTGCACGTGTCGTTGTATCCAGCACATTTATCGCAGACGGCGCAACTGGTTTGCGCCCTTTGAATTTACCATGTTAAGCTGGGGCAAAATAATAACGAGCAAACTTCACCTTGATGACGGCTCTGAAACAGTACGAACGGATCGAAGCCACCGGTCTGTGGCGCCCCTCGCCCGACGTGCAGCGGCGCGAGGTTGTGGTGTCGATTGGCGAAGCAACGCTGACGATTTCTGATTTCAACGATCGGGCATTGACCCATTGGTCATTGGCTGCGCTGGAACGACAGAACCCAGGACTTTATCCCGCAATCTTTAACCCGGACGGCGACCCCGACGAAACGCTGGAGCTGGAAGAAACAGAGACCACGATGATCGCGGCGATCGACCGTTTGCAAAAGGCAATTGATCGGTCGCGCCCGCATCCCGGACGGTTGCGCTGGCTTAGTGTTGCGGGAGTGGTTGCTGCAGTTGCCGCACTATTGCTGTTTTGGGTTCCGGCCGCACTGCAAAGCCACGTCGTTTCTGTTGTCCCCGAGATCAAGCGATACGATATCGGGGATGCGATCCTGCACCGAATTGAACGGGTTTCGGGTGTTTCGTGCACCTCCGAGGATGCACAGGCTGCGTTGGATCAACTGGCAGCCCGAACCGGAGTGCGAGAGGTCGTTATTCTGCCCGCTGGGGTACAAACAAGCCTCGGCCTGCCTGGTGGGATCATTCTGTTGAACCGCTCATTGGTTGAAGATCACGAGGACCCATCCATCGCCGCCGGTTACATCATCGCCGAACGCGCGCGGGCTGCCGCACAGGATCCCTTGGACGAAGTACTGGACCGAACCGGCCCAACTACGGCGTTTCGCCTGCTGACAACCGGAGAGCTGACGCCCGAGATCGTTGACGCCTATACCGAACAGGTCTTGTCAGAACCGCGCCCAACTTTGTCCGATCAAGCTTTGCTAGAGGTTTTTGCCCAGGCGGCGCTGCCTTCAACGCCATATGCCTATGCTGTGGATGTCACGGGGGAAGACACTCTAGGCTTGATCGAGGCCGACCCGATGGCCGGGCGCCCGCTGCCGCAAGTGCTGCCGGACCGCGATTGGGTCCGGCTGCAGAATATCTGTGGCGAGTAAACCGATTACTTGGTGCCAAACATCCGGTCGCCGGCATCGCCCAACCCAGGCATGATATACCCTTTTGAGTTCAGCTCGCGATCCAGCGACGCCGTGACGATGTTCACGTCAGGATGCGCCTCTTTCATGCGGGCGACGCCTTCGGGCGCGGCCAACAGGCAGAGGAAACGGATATCCGTCGCCCCGGCTTCTTTCAGCAAATCAATCGCCGCAGCCGAGCTGTTGCCGGTTGCCAGCATCGGATCAACCGCGATGACCAGCCGATCCTTCAGACCTTCAGGCGCTTTGAAGTAGTATTGCACAGGCTTCAGGGTTTCTTCGTCGCGGTACAGCCCGACAAACCCGACACGGGCCGAGGGAACCAGTTCCAGCACCCCGTCCAGCATTCCGTTGCCCGCACGCAGGATCGACACCAGAGCCAGTTTTTTACCGGCCAGAATGGGGGCGTCCATTTCCTCCATTGGGGTTTCGATGTGGCGGGTGGTCAGCTTCAGTTCACGCGTGACCTCATAGGCCAGCAACAGGGTGATTTCGCGCAGCAGCTGTCGGAAAACAGCGGTCGAGGTGCCCTTGTCCCGCATGAGCGTCAGTTTGTGCTGCACCAGCGGGTGGTCAACGACGGTCAGGTGTTCGCTCATGTTCTCTCCAGTCTTTTCTTGACCCGTTCGCGGGTTTCATCATCGCAGAAGGCCGCGTTCAGGGCTGTGTCGTTCAGGGCCGCAAAATCCTCGGCGTCCCAGCCAAAGGCCTGATGCAACATCTCATATTCGCGCCGCATGGTGGTATGGAAAAACGGCGGATCGTCGGTGGAAACTGTGACGTTCACGCCCTGATCGCGCAACCGGGCAATCGGATGTGCCGCAAAATCGGGAAACAGGCCCAGAACCACGTTGGAACCGGGGCAGACTTCAAGCGTGACTTCGCGGTCGACAAGTTCCCGGATCAGATCGTCGTCCTCGATGGCCCGCACGCCGTGGCCGACCCGTTCGACACCGAGGTCCCGAACAGCATCGCGTACGCTTTCGGGCCCGCCGAACTCTCCGGCATGGGTGGTCAGGCGCAACCCAGCTTCGCGAGCGCATTCAAAGGCCCATTTGTAATCGCCCTGCGTCCCGACGCCCTCATTACCGCCCATGCCAAACCCGGTGATCCAGTCACCGGCGGTTTCCGCTGCGCAATAGGCGCTTTGTTTCGCCTGTTCGGGTCCGAAATGCCGGACGCACGTGACAACGCCGCGCAGGGTGATATCGAACTTGCGCTCGGCCTCGTCTGCCGCATCCTGAATGGCGTTCAGATAGTCACGCCAGGCGTGCACATCCCCGCCGCCGCAGAAATCAGGGCTGAGGAAAGTTTCCGAATAGACCACCCCATTCGCAGCACTTTCCTCCAGAATGGCCAAAGTCAGACGGCGGAAATCCTCGGGTGATTTAAGCACCTCGCAGGCGGCCTCGTAGACACTGAGAAAGTGGGCGAAGTCGCGGAAGTCATAACTTCCGTCTGATTTAAAAATACCGCTCAGGTCTATGCGCTTTTCATGCGCAAGCTGGCGGATGAATTCAGGCGGTGCTGCCCCTTCATGGTGCAGGTGCAACTCGATTTTGGGTAGGTCTGCGACGGTCATAGAAAACTCTTCCCCGGCCCTTGTGCCGGAATGTTCAGATGGTGTGCGATACTTGCGGCGACATCGGCAAAATCGACGGCCCCGATTTTGCCCGTGCCCTGCCCCGCGATCAGAACGGGCGCCTGTTCGCGCGTGTGGTCGGTTCCGATCCAACTGGGGTCATTGCCGTGATCGGCGGTCAAAAGCATAAGATCGCCCGGGCGCAGCTTGTTCAGAATCAAACCGATCTCGCGGTCGAACCATTCCAAGGCGCGGGCATAGCCGCTGATATCACGGCGGTGGCCATAGAGGCTGTCGAATTCAACAAAATTGGCGAAGGTCAGGCTGCCTTCTTCGGCCTGATCGACCAAATCGGACAAGTGGCCCATCAACTCGGCATCCGACCCTTTGCGTAGCGTGTCGATCCCCTGCATCGAGAAGATGTCACCGATCTTGCCCACCGCATGGACGCGGCGTCCCGCATCCTGCACCCAATTGGTCAAAACCGGCGCCGGCGGCAGGATAGCAAAATCCTTTCGGTTGGTGGTGCGGGTAAAGCCCTGATCGGGTGAGCCTATGAATGGTCGCGCGATCACCCGCCCCACTTTCATCTCATGCAACCGCGGGGCAAGCGCCTTGCACATGTCCAGCAGGCGGTCGAGGCCAAAGCTCTCTTCATGTGCCGCGATCTGGAACACGCTGTCGGCGGAAGTGTAGCAGATTGGCCAACCGGTCCGCATATGCTCGGCTCCCAATTCGGCGATAATGGTCGTGCCCGAGGCGTGACAGTCACCCAGAATACCGTCTGTACCGGCCACCTCAGCTGCAGCACGGGATAGATCAGCAGGGAAGGTTGGCGGGGTATCCGGGAAATAATGCCAATCCCACGGCACCGGCAGACCGGCCAGCTCCCAGTGGCCCGAAGGCGTATCCTTGCCCAGTGAATGCTCTGTCGCGCACCCCCAGCGCCCAGACGGATCGACCTCCAAGCCCGGCGTTTCTGACCCCGATGCCAACCGCGTTGCGGCCCCCAGTCCCAGCGCATCCAAGTTTGGCAGGTACAGTGGACCTGAGCGCCCGTCATCAGCCCGCCCTTCGGCGCAGGCCTGTGAAATATGGGCCAGTGTGTTTGCACCCGTGTCCGACACATCGCCATTAAAGAACCGATCAGCATCCGGCGCGCCGCCGATGCCAACCGAGTCCATCACCACAAGAAACGCGCGGGTCACGGCGTAATCCTTTCGTGGACAAGAGTGGGCTCTGCCGGGGCATCGGCACCTATCGTGATCGCGCTGAGAACGCTCTCGGCGGCCCGCCGCGCGGCATCCTCCCGCGAAGCGTGGATTACCGCCAAAGGCGCGCCCTTCTCGACTTTGTCGCCCAGCCGGACGATGTCAGACAGACCCACGGCCGGGTTGATGACGTCGTCTTCAACCTGCCGTCCGCCGCCCAGTGCAACAACTGTCAGGCCCAGCGCCTCACCGTTAATGGCAGTGATGTGCCCGTTGGTCGGTGCCGGAACTTCAAGGATCACGCTGGCCTCTGGCAAGTACCGGGACCAGTTGTCAACAAACTGCAGCGGCGCGCCTACGGCTGCCATCATACGCCCAAAGCGTTCCGCCGCACGACCATCGCGGATGACATCCGTGATCTTGTCGCGCCCTTCATCGGCAGTTGCGAACATCCCCGCATCCGCCAGCAGAACCCCGCCCAATTCGGCCGAGATTTCGGCCAGCGGGGCATAGGGGTCTTGCGTCATGACCTTCATCACCTCGGCCACCTCCAGTGCATTCCCCAGCGCAGGCGCCAAAGGTTGGTGCATATCGGTGATGACGGCCGAGGTCCGGCAACCTGCTGCATTCGCAGTTTCCGACAGGGCCTTTGCCAGTTTGCGCGCATCATCCAACGTTTTCATAAACGCGCCGCTGCCGACCTTGACGTCCAGCACCAAAGCCTCGGGGCTGGCGGCCAGTTTCTTGGACAGGATCGACGCTGTGATCAGGTCCAGGCTTTCAACGGTCGCCGTCACATCACGGATCGCATAAAGGCGTTTGTCTGCCGGGGCGATCTGCCCCGTGGCCCCGACAATGGCTGCGCCGGTTTCGCGCAAAATCTGCGTCAGGCGGTCCTGACCGATCTGGGTGCTGACGCCGGGAATGGCCTCAAGCTTGTCCAGCGTACCGCCAGTATGACCCAGACCCCGTCCCGAGATCATGGGGACATAAGCCCCCATCTCAGCCAGAGCAGGGGCGAGCACAAGGCTTACGCTATCTCCCACCCCACCGGTCGAGTGTTTGTCGATTACCGGGCCATCGAAATCCCAGCTCAGCACGTCGCCGCTGTCGCGCATTGCAATCGTCAGATCGGCGCGCCCTTTGGTGCCCAATCCGCCCATGCAGACGGCCATGGCGAAAGCGCCCGCTTGAGCGTCGCTGACTCCGCCATCGGCCAATCCTTGCGCGAACCAGTTCAGCTCATCTCCGGTCGGCACTTCGTTCCGGCGCAGTTTTGCAATGATCGAACGGGCGTCCATCGGATCAGACGTCCTCCATGTGCGAGGCGTCGAATGCGCCGGGCAACAATTGCCCAATCGTGGTTACAAACTCGGTGCCATCCACCGTCGCCAGCGTCACCTTGACATCCCGCTTGCCAAATTCGGCCAGCTTTTGCCGGCAACCGCCACACGGCGGCACCGGTTGCGGGCTTGAGGCAACAACATAGACCTCGGACAGTTCCTGTTCGCCCGCAGCGACCATCGCGGCAATAGCTCCGGCCTCGGCACAGGTGCCCTCGGGATACGCCACATTTTCCACGTTACAGCCGGAATAGACCGCACCGTCTGCGGACCGGATCGCCGCCCCAACCTTGAAGTTGGAATAAGGCGCATAGGCTTTTTCCCGGACAGACAGTGCTGCATCTTTCAAAGTCATGGCGATTCCCCGTTTTTGATCAACTGGTCAGAAAATCACACCCTAAAGGAAACTGCCCGGGGAGTTGAACCCCCGCGCGCAAGATTCCCAGGCAAATTCTCACCTAACCCAGGTTGGTATTGAAGACCCCCGGAAGGGTGACTTCAAGCAATTCGACATCATCGGAAGGTTCGGACAGTTTGGTGCGCATGCCAGGCGGGATCACGAACGCATCCCCTTGTTCCAGACGGTAGGGGTCGCGCCCTTCACCTTCCAGAGTTACCTCACCCGTCATGACGAAGGTAAAATGGATATCCGTGTCATGCGTCGCCCAGACCGGTTCACCCTGCCCTTTTCGTACGACCTGCACGCCTGCAACACCCTTGGTATTCTCGGCAATTGTCGTGTCGTGACAGATGTATCCTGGCTGGCGGAATGGTCCCCACTCTGAATTCTCGGCTTTGTTATAAACAAAACGCTGCCCTTGCCATTCGCGGTCCGGGCGGAAATTCGGCGTAGGCAGTTCCATCTCGTGGTCGATTTCGGTGACATGTTCGGCGGGAACACCGATTTCGATAACCTGAACATTATCCGAGGCTTCAAGAACCCGGTGGCGGATTTCTGGGGGTTGGATAAAGCAATCCCCGGCTGTCAGGCGCATTTTGTCGCCCTGATCCTCGTAGACGACGTCGACCCAACCATGGATGCAGAAGATCAGTTGAAACCCGACCTTGTGGAAATGCACCATATCCGGCACCGGGCCGCCATCGGGGATACGGATATGGCTGGCGATGATCGATCCACCCAGCCGATCTGGCACCAGATCGCGGTAATGCATCCCCGCCCGCCCGATGATCCAGGGCGCCTGATCCTTGAGCCTGCGAACCACAAAGGAATGCACCGTTTCTGGCATCACCAATGGGGGATTCAGTTCATCAATCTCGACCCGTGTACCATTGGGCGCGACCAGAGTCCGCTGTCCGCCCGCAAAACCGTCAGGATCGTCTGTCAGGATGCGGATCGTGCCTGCCGCCTCAGGCGCATCCCTCTCAACCCGAAGGCGCAACCCGTGGCCTGAAAACACGGCAACACTCGGATCGTCGGCGGGATAGATCATATCCATCCTCATTCCGAGGGTCTTCGTGAAAAACGGGATATCGTCGCGCAGTTCGCCGGTGGGCAGTCGGATTTCAGCGCGCGTCTGGCTGTTGTTTCTGGTCGAGGTCATTCAGCGTCTCTTCGGCATCGGATTTTGGCCATCCGATCAGAACAGAGGCCAAAATGCCAATCGAAAAGAACATCTCAAGCGTTTCTTCCAGAACAAAGAACCGCACAGTCATAAGTGTGGACAGATCTGCCTGGTAGATTCCGGAAACTTCCTCGAGCAGCTGAGCGGTTACCGCCAGCAATCCCGCCAGCACGAAAATTACGAAAAAAGGCGCCCGTCGCTTTACCGCCCGCCATGCCGTCGGGGCTCCATGCCATAGGGCACCTCCGATTACGATGACGGTCAGAACAACCCGGACCGACGTCATATCAAGCACACTGTCCAAACCGTTAAGGACCCAATATGGTAGGCTGTCGACTGGATAGACATCCGCCTCAAGCTCTCTTTCCGCAAGCAACAGACAGACCAGCGCGATATAAAGACGGGTGATGCCGGGATAGCGCCAGAGCGCGGCCAAGCCCGCGGCAAAAAGCCCAGCGGCCGAGATCGTTTCGAACAATCCGCCCTCTTCGTTCAGAGCAAGGGCTTGAACCGGCCAGATACTGACGGCGGCAAGGACAAGGATGGCGATCAGCAAAACCGATACGTAAGCGGCGCGATCCTGACCAACGGCAACTTGCTCCGACGGGAAGGCAGTCCCGCCCTGAAATTCATCTTTATAGCTCATTTATGGCTTTCAGTGCTCGACAGGTCTAGGTTGGTTCCAAAGTTGCCCGAATGTAAAAGCAATACGACGCTTTTCAACGGGATGTCGGTGAACTTTAGCGAAACTGTTGCAAAATGACGTAGCGTAGCCAAAGCCGGGGAAATAGTTTAACACTAAATCAAATTTTCTGAGGAGTTGAGTCACCGATGTCGGACACACCCAGCCTGCGGCAGGCCGCGCTAGAATATCACGCCCACCCAAAGCCCGGTAAGCTTGAAATCAAAGCGACAAAACCGATGGCGAACGGCCGCGATCTGGCACGTGCCTATTCGCCCGGTGTGGCAGAGGCCAGCCTGGAAATCAAAGCGGATCCCGCCAACGCCGAGCTGTATACCGCACGCGGGAACCTGGTAGCGGTCGTCTCGAACGGGACAGCTGTTTTGGGGCTGGGAAACATCGGCGCGCTTGCCTCCAAACCAGTGATGGAAGGCAAGGCCGTCCTGTTCAAGAAATTCGCCGGGATCGATTGCTTTGACATCGAGGTCGATCAACCCGACCCCGAGAAACTGGCCGATATCGTTTGCGCATTGGAACCGACCTTTGGCGCGATCAACCTTGAAGACATCAAAGCGCCTGACTGTTTTATTGTCGAAAAGCTGTGCCGTGAACGGATGAATATCCCTGTCTTTCATGACGACCAGCACGGCACCGCGATTGTCGTGGGTGCCGCGGCCAAGAATGCGCTGCACGTCGCCGGCAAAAATTTTGAAGACGTCAAGGTTGTCTCAACCGGTGGCGGCGCGGCTGGAATTGCCTGCCTGATGATGCTGGTCAAACTGGGCGTCAAGCGCGAGAATATCTGGCTGTGCGACATTCACGGGCTTGTCTATGAAGGCCGTGAAGAGGACATGAACCCGCACAAGGATCAATTCGCACAAAAAACGGATTTGCGCACGCTGGACGATGTAATCGGCGATGCAGACCTGTTCCTTGGCCTTAGCGGGCCGAACGTCCTGAAGCCTGAGATGGTTGAGAAGATGACCAAGCGCCCGATCATCTTCGCGCTGGCTAATCCAAGCCCGGAAATTTTGCCACAAGCGGCACGCGAAGTCGCGCCAGACGCGATCATCGCCACGGGCCGCAGCGACTTTCCCAATCAGGTCAACAACGTTCTGTGTTTCCCCTTCATATTCCGGGGCGCGCTGGATGTGGGCGCGACCGAGATCAACGACGAAATGCAGATCGCTTGCGTGGACGGGATCGCCGAGATGGCCCGCGCCACGACCAGCGCCGAGGCGGCTGCGGCCTATAAAGGTGAGCAACTGACTTTTGGCCCCGATTATCTGATCCCTAAACCCTTTGACCCGCGCCTTGTCGGCGTCGTGTCCTCGGCCGTTGCCAAAGCTGCGATGGAAAGCGGTGTGGCCAAGCGCCCGATCGACGACTTCGAGGCATACAAAGAGCGGCTGAATCAGTCCGTATTCAAGTCTGCCCTGCTGATGCGCCCGGTCTTTGAGGCCGCGGCCGTAGCCTCGCGCCGGATCGTGTTTGCCGAGGGTGAGGACGAGCGCGTTCTGCGCGCAGCTCAGGCCATTCTCGAGGAAACAACCGAAACCCCGATCCTGATCGGCCGCCCCGAAGTGATCAACGCACGATGCGAGCGGTTGGGGCTGACGGTCCGTCCCGGCAAGGACTTCCAGATCGTGAACCCGCAAGACGACCCGCGATATTATGACTATTGGAACTCGTATCACGAGATCATGCAGCGCCGCGGCGTCACGCCGGATCTGGCCAAGGCGATCATGCGCACGAACAACACGGCCATTGCGGCTATCATGGTGCAACGCGGTGAGGCAGACAGCATGATCTGCGGCACCTTTGGCGAGTATCGTTGGCACCTGAACTACGTAGAACAGGTTCTGGGCGATGGCGATCTTCACCCGCATGGCGCGCTGTCGCTGATGATCCTCGAGGACGGACCGCTGTTCATTGCCGATACCCATGTTCGGCAGCTACCCACCCCAGAAGAGCTTGCCGAGTCGACCATTGGCGCCGCGCGCCATGTTCGTCGGTTCGGGATCGAGGCCAAGATCGCCTTCTGTTCGCAATCGCAGTTTGGAAACCAAGCAGAGGGATCAGGCAAAAGGTTGCGGGCGGCAATTGATATCCTCGACGCCGAGCCGCGCGATTTCACATATGAAGGTGAAATGAACCTGGATCTGGCCCTCGACCCTGAACTGCGTTCGCGGATCTTCCCGAACTCGCGCCTGAAAGGAACGGCAAACGTTCTGATCTTTGCCCATGCAGATGCGGCGAGCGGAGTACGCAATATCCTGAAAATGAAGGCCGATGGTCTGGAAGTCGGTCCTATCCTGATGGGCATGGGCAACAAGGCGCATATCGTGACACCGTCGATCACAGCACGCGGTTTGCTGAATATGGCGGCGATCGCGGGTACACCCGTAACGCATTACGGTTAATTTACCTGAACACAGTATTCAGGGCGCCAGTATCGGCGCCCTGTTTGATTCAAAGCAGGCAAAAATTTGCACGCCAAAATATTCAACTTTGCAAAAGCGCAAAATCGATCTTCAAAAGTCAGCAAAAAGGCGATGATTTGCAAAAATTTGCAGGCCAACCTGCGGATTCTTGCAAATTTTTTGCGATAAAGTGACGCTCCGTCAAAGCGCTCGCTTGTGCGGTGCCCCCTGGCCACATAACACATTTCTCAAGGAGATTTAGGAGGAGTTCACCGTGGCATATCAGGACATTTACGAAGGCTGGAAATCGGACCCAGAGGCTTTTTGGATGAACGCCGCAAAGGCAATTGACTGGATTCAACCGCCGACCAAAGCCCTGTTTGACGACAACGCCCCTTTGTATGAGTGGTTCAGCGATGCCAAGGTGAACACTTGCTGGAACGCGGTCGACCGGCATGTCGAAAACGGCCGCGGCGATCAGGCCGCAATCATCTATGACAGCCCGATTACCCACACCAAGCGCGAGATTTCATATGTCGAACTGCGCAACCGCGTGGCCAATCTGGCCGGGGCATTGCGCGCCAAGGGCGTCGAAAAGGGCGACCGTGTCATTATCTATATGCCGATGATCCCCGAAGCGCTGGAGGCCATGCTCGCCTGCGCCCGTCTGGGAGCCGTGCACTCGGTGGTTTTCGGCGGTTTTGCCAGCAATGAGCTGGCTGTCCGGATCGACGACGCCAAGCCCAAGGCGATCATCGCCGCATCCTGCGGGATGGAACCAGGTCGCGTCGTGCATTACAAGCCGCTGCTGGACGGGGCCATCGACATGGCCAACCACAAGCCAGAGTTCTGCGTGGTCTTCCAGCGCGAACAGGAAGTGGCACAATTAATTGAAGGGCGCGACTACAATTGGCATGGCTTCCAATATGGTGTCGAACCGGCAGAATGCGTTCCAGTCGATGGCAATGATCCGGCGTACATCCTGTATACTTCCGGCACCACCGGCGCGCCCAAGGGCGTTGTACGCCCGACTGCAGGCCATTTGGTGGCGCTGAACTGGACGATGAAGAACATCTACGATGTCGATCCGGGCGACGTGTTCTGGGCGGCCTCGGATGTGGGCTGGGTCGTTGGACACTCCTACATTTGTTACGCCCCGCTCATACACGGAAACACGACGATTGTGTTCGAAGGCAAACCCGTTGGCACGCCCGATGCAGGCACGTTCTGGCGGGTGATTTCCGAGCACAAGGTCAAAAGTTTTTTCACCGCCCCGACCGCCATCCGCGCCGTGAAGCGTGAAGACCCCAAGGGGGAAATACTGGCGAAGTATGACCTCTCCTGCTTGCGCGCGTTGTATCTGGCAGGTGAGCGGGCTGATCCCGATACGATCGAATGGGCGCAGGACGCGCTGAAGGTGCCGGTGATCGATCATTGGTGGCAGACCGAAACAGGGTGGACCATCGCCGGCAACCCACTGGGGATTGAGGAACTGCAGGTCAAGCTGGGCTCGCCCGCCAAACCGATGCCGGGCTATGACGTGCAGATATTGGACGAAGGTGGTCATCCGATGAAACCTGGTGAGCTGGGCGCAATTGCGATCAAGCTCCCCCTGCCCCCGGGCACCTTGCCAACGCTGTGGAATGCCGAGGATCGGTTCAAAAGTTCATACCTGAACCAATTCCCCGGTTATTACGAGACCGGCGATGCAGGCATGGTCGACGAGGATGGGTACCTTTACATCATGGCGCGCACCGATGACGTGATCAACGTCGCTGGCCACCGCCTGTCGACCGGCGGGATGGAAGAGGTTCTGGCCGCCCACCCCGACGTAGCCGAATGTGCAGTGATCGGTGTGACGGACCAGTTGAAAGGTCAAATGCCGGTGGGGTTCCTTTGCCTGAACGCCGGCTGTGACCGCGACCATGGCGAGGTGGTTCAAGACGTCGTCAAACTGGTGCGCGAAAAGATCGGGCCGGTCGCAGCGTTCAAACTAGCCGTGGTGGTAGACCGCCTTCCCAAGACCCGCTCGGGTAAGATCCTGCGCGGAACGATGGTGTCGATTGCGGACAGCAAGGACTACAAGATGCCAGCCACCATCGATGACCCGGCTATTCTGGACGAGATCACCGACGCGTTGAAAACCCTTGGCTACGCTCAGTAGCAGACATGCGGGCGACGATCCGTCGCCCGCATGTCTTTCTCTTGCAACCTGAAACAAGCCCCCTACTGTCATCCCAAGACAGCGAGGGCCCATGACACAAACCGATATCTGGCGGCTGAACGCCACCGACCTGACTACCTTAACCCGCAGCGGTGAGTTGAGCGCATTAGAGGTCACCCAAAATGCCATCGACCGGATGCATCAGGTAAACCTAGACCTGAATGCGGTGGTCGAGGACCTGAGCACCGAAGCGCTGGAACGCGCACGTGATCTGGATGCGGCTGTGGCTGGCGGCGCCCCTGCTGGTCCGCTGCACGGTGTTCCTGTCACCATCAAGATTAACGTCGATCAAAAGGGGCGCGCGACCTCAAACGGTGTGGTGGCCCTGAAAGATGTAATCGCACCCGACGATGCGCCCGTTGTGCGCAACCTGCAGAATGCCGGGGCCATCGTGATCGGACGGACGAACACGCCGGAATTCTCATTCCGCGCCGATACCGACAACCCGCTGCATGGACGGACACATAACCCGTGGGGCCGCCATATCTCGCCCGGTGGGTCTTCGGGCGGGGCCGGTGCGGGCGTGATGGCAGGGATAGGTGCGCTTGCGCACGGCAACGACATCGGCGGCAGTCTGCGGTTTCCCGCGGCGGCCAATGGCGCGGTCACAGTCAAACCAGGGCTGGGGCGCGTCCCTGCGTGGAACCCCAGCCAACAGGTCGAACGCGGAATTCTGGCACAATCCATGTCGGTCCAGGGGCTGATCACCCGCTCGGCCTCCGACTTGCATCTGTCCATGCCCAGCCTGATCGCCGCCGACCCGCGCGATCCGTTTCACGTTTCAATGCCGTGGCGCGGGGAAGCCATGGAAGATCCGATCAAAGTGGCCTTCACCAAAAACACCTTCGGCTATGCGCTGCACCCCGAGGTCGACAAGGCGTTGGACACGGCCCGCGATGCGCTGGTCGACGCCGGTTATCTAGTGGAAGAGATCGACCCGCCGGATGTATTCGAGTGTGGTCGGTCAGGGTATCGCGCCTTGATGGGCGAAGTCCTGACATTGATGCAAAACGACATCAAGGCAGCAGGATCTGATACCATTCGTGACATCTTTGACGTCTATTTTCAGGAATTCCCGCCCATCGTGGACACCGACCTGATCCGAATGCTGGCCAAACGCAGCCACTATGCCCGTGAATGGTCGTTGTTTATGGAAGACTACGCTTTGGTCCTGTCGCCTTTCCTGCCGCAACCGTTCTTCAAGCCGGATCGGGACACCGAAGGCGTCGAAGGGGTGCACGAGGTTCTTGGCTGCGCCGTGTATTCCTATGCGATGAACTTTCTGGGCCTGCCCGCCGCTTGCGTTCCAGCGCGGCTGGCGGATTTGCCCAGCGGCCCGCAGCCGATCAATGTCCAGATCGCTTCCCGCCGCTGGCGTGAAGATATGGCCGTGGATGCCGCCGCCGCAATTGAGGCGCGCGTCGGTCAGATGTGCTTGCCGTTGTGGGAGAAAATGGGCACGTAGTGCGGCCCAAAACGAAAATAGACCCCGGGTTATTGTGCCCGGGGTCCGCTTACTAAAATAAGCCCAGATATCATTAACGAGCGTAGCACCACCTACCCTCGCCAGCGCGTAAACTGCGCAATCGTTCGAAAACGTCGTTTGGTGGCCACTCACTCCCACCGAGACGTGTTCTCCGGGCAAGTTCAGATTAGCGGAAAGTTAATGAAGCTCATGTGAACTGCTTCACACAAGTTCTAAAAAATTCGTAAGTCCCAAAATTTAGGTGAATTGCTCAGATATCAGGCGCTCTTCCAACCCATGCCCCGGGTCGAACAAAATGCGGTGCTGGATAGCAGGCTCAGAGCGGATCTCGACCCAGTCGATATCAGCGAAAGACACCGAATCTGCATCCGCCATGACCGGGCGTTTGTCTGCATCCAAAACATCAAAACGCACCTTGGCGATCTTGGGCAACAGAGCGCCGCGCCACCGGCGCGGTCTGAACGCAGCAATAGCCGTCAGGGCAAGAACATCTGATCCAATTGGCAGAATCGGCCCATGGGCCGAGTAGTTATAGGCGGTCGATCCGGCGGGCGTGGACAACAACGCGCCATCACAAACCAGCTCATCCATGCGAACACGGCCATCGACGCTTATCCTGAGGCGCGCGGCTTGTGGTCCTGCGCGTAGCAGCGAGACCTCATTGATCGCCAGCGCCTCGTGCGTCTTACCTGACTGATCCATCGCACGCATGGCCAGTGGGTTGATGACTTCTTCCTCGGCTTCATCAAGACGGGCCATCAGGTCGGATTCGTGAAATTCGTTCATCAGAAAGCCGATTGTGCCGCGATTCATGCCATAAACCGGCGTGTCCAGGTGCTGCATGCTGTGCAGCGTATGGAGCATGAACCCGTCGCCGCCCAAAGCCACCACCACATCAGCATCCCGCGGGGCAGCATTACCATAACGTTTTACCAGAGTATCTCGGGCGGTTTGGGCCACTTTGACGTCACTGGCAAGAAAAGCGATTCTCTGGATCATTTGCTGCGGTTTCCGGTCTTGCACATTTGGTTCCGAAACAACCATACCTTTCCCCGATAAGCCAGACTTGACGCCGCAGCGGGCCAATTCGTCGCTTTAAAGCTTTTGCGCATGTACCGTTTCCGATAGGAAATCCGCAAGATTCTTACCCAGCCATGTGGAGCCCCCATGAACGCCAATCTCCGTGATACCGGATTTTTCACCCAGTCCCTGTCTGACCGTGATCCCGAGCTGTTCGGCTCGATCACATCCGAGCTGGGTCGTCAGCGCGACGAGATCGAGCTGATCGCATCCGAAAACATCGTCTCTGCCGCCGTGATGGAAGCGCAAGGCTCGGTGATGACCAACAAATATGCCGAAGGCTATCCCGGTC
>NZ_QOCF01000003.1 GCF_003318255.1 Ruegeria sp. A3M17 | reverse complement strand
TGAAGATAGGCACACCGAGAGAGAGTTATGACGGTGAGAACCGTGTTGGGATGACGCCGGAGTCGGCGTTGCAGCTTCAGAAGTTGGGCTATGAGTGTCTGATTGAGAAGGGGGCTGGTGCTGCGGCTGGATTTTCGGATGCGTCGTATGAGGCTGCAGGGGTTGAGGTCGTCAAGACGGCTGCGTCGCTGTGGAAGCAGGCCGACATTGTTGCCAAGGTGCGTCAACCGAACGAGGCTGAGCTGAAGCGTCTGACCAAGGGTAAGACGTTGATTTCCTTCTTCAACCCTGCGGGGAACGAAGAAGGAATGGAAGCGGCCAAGGCCAAGGGTGCCAATGTCATCGCCATGGAAATGGTGCCGCGGATTTCGCGCGCGCAGAAGATGGACGCGCTGTCGTCGATGGCCAATATCGCCGGCTACCGCGCGGTGATCGAGGCGGGCAACAACTTTGGCCGGTTCTTCACCGGTCAGGTGACAGCGGCCGGTAAGGTGCCGCCTGCCAAGGTTCTGATCGTCGGGGCCGGCGTGGCTGGTCTGGCGGCCATCGGCACCTCGACCTCGCTGGGCGCAATCACCTACGCGTTCGACGTGCGCCCCGAAGTGGCCGAACAGGTCGAATCGATGGGGGCCGAGTTCGTCTATCTGGATTTCAGTGAGGATCAGCAGGACGGTGCCGCCACCGGCGGTTATGCCAGTGTTCAATCTGAGGAATTCCGCGAGGCGCAGCTGGCCAAGTTCCGTGAACTGGCACCCGAGATAGACATCGTGATCACCACCGCGCTGATCCCGAACCGCGAAGCGCCGGAGCTTTGGACCAAGGATATGGTCGAGGCGATGAAGCCGGGCTCGGTCATTGTTGACCTTGCGGCGGAAAAGGGCGGCAACTGCAAGCTGACCGTGGCGGATGAGAAGATCGTGACCGACAATGGCGTGACCATCATCGGCTATACCGACTTCCCCAGCCGGATGGCGGCGCAGTCCTCGTCTTTGTACGCGACCAACATCCGTCACATGATGACCGACCTGACGCCTGAAAAGGACGGTCAGATCAATCACGACATGGAAGATGACGTGATCCGCGGTGCGACTGTGACATTTGAAGGCGACATCACCTTCCCGCCGCCGCCACCCAAGGTGCAGGCGATCGCGGCGCAGAAGAAACCGGAAGTCAAGGAACTGACCCCGGAAGAGAAAAAGGCGCAGGAGATCGCGGCCTTCAAGGCGCAGACCAAACAGCAGTTCACTCTGCTGGGGGTTGGTGGCGCGCTGATGCTGTTGGTGGGGCTGATCGCTCCGGCCAGCTTCATGCAGCACTTCATCGTCTTTGTGCTGGCCATTTTTGTGGGCTTCCAGGTGATCTGGGGCGTCGCGCACAGCCTGCACACACCGCTGATGGCGATCACCAACGCGATCTCGTCGATCATTATCGTTGGGGCTGTGATGCAGATTGGATCGGGGTCGATCCTGGTCATTCTGCTGGCGGCGCTGTCCATCTTCATGGCCGGGATCAACATCTTCGGCGGCTTCCTCGTAACCCGGCGCATGCTCGCCATGTTCCAGAAATCTTAAGGAGGCCGGGCACATGGAATTTGGCTTCACTACTGCCGCCTACGTTGTTGCGGCTGTTCTGTTCATCCTTTCGCTCGGCGGCCTGTCGAACCAGGAAAGCGCCAAGCGCGCGGTCTGGTACGGCATCGTCGGTATGGCGCTGGCGGTCTTTGCCACGCTGGTTGGTCCCGGTTCGGGTCTGTGGCTGCTGTCGCTGCTGCTGATCGCGGGCGGTGGTCTGATCGGTCAATACGTTGCTCAGCGCGTGCAGATGACCGAGATGCCGCAGCTGGTGGCCGCGATGCACTCGCTGGTCGGTCTGGCGGCTGTGTTCGTCGGATACAACGCACATTTTGAAGTTCTGAACGTCGCCGAGGTGATGGCGGTCTCGGATGCATCGAAAGAAGTTCTGTACACGGGTCTCGGAGGGTTTGCCAAACTGATCGCCAAGAAAACCCCAGCGGAATTGTCGATCCTGCATGTCGAGCTGTTCCTGGGCGTCTTCATCGGTGCGATCACCTTTACCGGGTCGGTCGTGGCCTATGGCAAGCTGGCGGGCAAGGTGACCTCGGTTGCAACCAAGCTGCCAGGCGGTCATGCGTTGAACGCGGCAGCGGCGGGTCTCTCGTTGATCTGTCTTATCTGGTACACCTCGACCGGTGGTTTCTTCCCGCTGTTCCTGATGACGCTGGCGGCGCTGTTCATCGGCTATCACCTGATCATGGGCATCGGCGGTGCCGACATGCCGGTGGTTGTGTCGATGCTGAACAGCTACTCGGGCTGGGCGGCTGCGGCGATCGGCTTCAGCCTCGGCAACGACCTGCTGATCGTGGTTGGTGCGCTGGTGGGCTCGTCCGGTGCGATCCTGTCCTACATCATGTGTAAGGCGATGAACCGTCACTTTGTCAGCGTGATCCTCGGCGGCTTTGGTGGCCCGCAGGGGGAGCAGATGGCCGTTGAGGGCGAGCAGATCGCCATCGAAGCCGACGGTGTGGCTGCGGCCCTGAACGACGCTGACAGCGTTGTCATCATCCCCGGCTACGGCATGGCGGTGGCGCAGGCACAGCAATCGGTCAGCGAACTGGTCCGCAAGCTGCGGGCGCAGGGCAAGAATGTGCGCTTTGCGATCCACCCGGTTGCGGGCCGTTTGCCGGGCCACATGAACGTGCTGCTGGCCGAGGCGAAGGTGCCATACGACATCGTGCTTGAGATGGACGAGATCAACGACGACTTCCCCGAAACGGATGTGGCCATCGTCATCGGCTCGAACGACATCGTGAACCCTGCTGCGCAGGAAGACCCCAACAGCCCCATCGCCGGCATGCCAGTTCTGGAATGCTGGAAGGCCAAGCAGGTCTTCGTGTCCAAACGCGGCCAGGGCACCGGGTACTCGGGTATCGAAAACCCGCTGTTCTTCAAGGAAAACACACGCATGTTCTATGGCGACGCAAAAGCAAGCCTCGATAAACTCCTGCCTATGATCGAATAAACCGGGTCAGGATAACTTTCGGAAAGGCGCCCCAGCGGGCGCCTTTTCTGTTTTTGGTGTACTCTAAATTGAAAAGGAGGTGCCCGATGGAAAAAGTGAACGGCATAGGTGGCGTGTTCTTTCGCGCTCGTGACCCTGAAGCGTTGAGCGCGTGGTATGAAAAGCATCTGGGCGTAAATCACTATGTCCCAGAGCCATGGAAACAGCGCGAAGGGTACACAGTGTTCGCGCCCTTTGCGCAGGACACCGAGTATTTCGGAAGGTCTGAGCAGCAGTGGATGATCAATTTCCGTGTCGATAATTTGGCCACCATAATTGCGCAGCTTGAAGCCGCAGGGATCAAGGTTGAAACCAACGCAGAGTGGGACAGTGAGGTTGGCAAGTTCGCGCGCATCCATGACCCAGAGGGCAACCCGATCGAGCTGTGGCAGCCAAATCAATGAGATAGCGGGATTGTATACCGTTGTATCCACGTAAGTATATGAAATAAAAAGAGAATTGATGAAATTTTAAGGTGTCGTATAGTGCCTCGGACGAAACGGAGCCCGAAATGACGCCGATAGACGACCATCCGCTGCGCTATGCGCTGGCTAATGAATTGCACGCCCGTCCGTTTCCGGTGGCGGCAATGCCCTGTACAGTGGTCTTTCTGGCGATCAAGAAATCTGTTGCCGCCGTCGCACGGGATCGCCGCGAAGATCTGGATCACTTGATCGATCTTCTCGACCGCCACGGGGCACAGCATCCGCAGCCGGACGCCACGCACTATGCCGGGCAAATCGGTCGCCATTGGTTGAAGTGGGAACAACACACCGAGTTCGTGACCTATACGGCCATCGCCCAGAACGTCAGCGAGCGTGCGTTCAACCCGGCTGATTTTGAAGTTTTTCCCCCCGACTGGTTGATGGCCAGCCCCGGTCAGAGGGTCACGTCGGCCATGGTGCGTGTTGTCGAACGTGAAGGCGACGAGGTCATCAAATCCAAGCTGCTGGATTGGTTCGAACCAGAAAGCCTGGCTGTTGCTCGGGTGCTGGATGATGCAGCTGTTTGTGCAAGTGATTTTCGTATCGATCCGGCAGGGCACATGCGGTTTGCGCTGTTTGTCGCGAATGGCACCGGTCGGCGCAGGACGGGACGGATCGTCCAGCGTTTGTGTGAGATCGAGACCTACAAGGCAATGTCCATGCTGGGTTTTGCCCGTGTCAAACAGCTGATGCCTCGCATCGGAAAGCTGGATGAAAAGCTGACGCGCCTGATGGGGCAGATGACCGACAATTCTGCCCAGCCCGACGAGTTGCTACAGGACTTGCTGTCGACCTCGATTGAACTGGAAACTTTGGCGGCGCAGTGTTCGTTCCGGTTCGGAGCCACCGGTGCCTATGAGGCCATCGTAAATCAGCGGATCGAAGTTTTGCGCGAAGAGCGTTTTGAGGGCGGTCAGAACTTTGCGGACTTTATGATGCGCCGATACGACCCGGCGATCCGAACGGTGAAATCCACGGAACGTCGCCTGCAAGCCCTGTCAGATCGGGCCATCCGTGCAGGGGAATTGCTGCGAACCCGCGTAGATGTTGAGCGAAGCGCACAGAACCAGGCCCTGTTGGAAAGCATGGATCGCCGCGCGGATCTGGCACTGCGTCTGCAGCACACGGTCGAGGGGCTTTCCGTGGTCGCGATCAGCTATTACGCCGTATCGCTGGTCAGCTATCTGCTCTACCCCCTGACGGATACCGGGATCAGAAAAGGGATGTTAAGCGCAGCGGTGACGATTCCGGTTGTCTTGGCGGTATGGTTTGCCGTCCGCAGGATTCGAAAGCGGTTGGAGTAGATCCGTATTTGCCTTTGGACCTGCGAGTTGTACAACAAACGCGTTTGACACTTGGGTCGAGGAATTCTCTGTGATTGGAATCGTGTCGGCGTGGCGGGCCGTGGCCGCCATGTTCATATTGAATGGCGCATTGTTCGGCATCTGGGCATCGCGCATTCCAGCGGTCCGGGACAAACTGGACCTGACGCATGAGACACTGGGATATGGCCTGTTGTTCATGGCGGCTGGCGCGGTGTGTTCATTTCCGATCACGGGCCGGTTGACCGACAGGTTCGGCGCGGTGGTTCTGACGCGGTACATTGCCGTTCTCTATACAGTTTCTTTGATCCTTCTGGCCCTCGCGGGTAGCTTTTGGTCGCTTGCCGCTTTTTTGTTTGTATTCGGGGCGTTCCACGGCTCGATGGATGTGGCGATGAACGCCTGGGCGGCTGAGGTTGAGCATGCGTACAAGAAACCCGTGATGTCATCCTTCCACGCGATGTGGAGCCTTGGGGCTGGGTTGGGCGCCCTCAGCGGATTTGCAGCGGTGCAAGTGGGGCTGACAGTGATCCAACATTTTTTGCTGGCGGGCGGGATCGTCGTTGGGTTGGCATTGGCATTGTCATGGGTGCGCTGGACATCGCGCCGCGCGGCCGTGTCCGGAGGCAGGGTTTTTGCATTACCTTCAGGCGCATTGATCCTTGTGGGCTTCACCGCTCTGTGCGGAGCTTTGGGGGAAGGTGCAGTGGCGGATTGGAGTGCGATTTTCCTACGGGACGTGACCGACGCCGCCGAAAGCATTGCGGCATTGGGCTATGCGGTATTCTCCGTGGCCATGGTTGCTTTCCGCTTGGCAGGCGGGTTTGTCATTGCGCGCTTTGGGCCGGTGGCGACAGCGCGGTTTGGCGGGGCTTGCGCCGCTTTGGGTGTTTTCTGTGTTGTGTCCGCTGCCGAGGCTGGGCTGGCATTGGCAGGTTTTGCGATGATGGGGGTCGGATACGCGGTGATCATGCCGTTGGCGTTCAGCCGGGCGGCAAGTGATCCCAATGTGCCACCGGGGCAGGCGATCGCCAGCGTTGCCACGCTGGGATACGGAGGCTTATTGATTGGTCCGCCGCTTATTGGGTTTCTCGCAGAGATGCTTACATTGCGCATAGCATTCACGGCGCTGTTGCCGCTGGCCGTATTCATTGTCCTGTTGGCGGGTTCGTTGCGACCTGCCGAAACAGATTGAAGTCATGGCAGGATCATAGCGGAGCAGCAGGCCGGAAAACCAACAGTTAGGAGACCAACATGCCGATCAAAAACCGGTTCGCCGAGTTGCAGGGTGAAATCACCGAGTGGCGACGCGATATTCATGAAAACCCGGAAATCCTGTTCGAAACCCACCGCACCAGTGCTTTGGTCGCCGACAGGTTGCGGGACTTTGGCTGTGATGAAGTGGTATCGGGCATCGGCCGCACCGGCGTTGTAGGAGTGATCAAGGGCAAGACGGACACAAGCGGCAAGGTGATCGGGCTGCGGGCGGATATGGATGCGCTGCCGATCCACGAGGCGACCGGGCTGGACTATGCCTCAAAAACCGACGGCGCGATGCATGCCTGTGGGCATGACGGGCATACGGCCATGCTGTTGGGGGCCGCGAAATACCTGTCCGAGACGCGTAATTTTGATGGCACCGTGGTCGTGATCTTCCAGCCAGCCGAAGAAGGCGGCGGCGGCGGGCGCGAGATGTGCGAAGACGGCATGATGGACCGCTGGGGCATTCAAGAGGTCTATGGCATGCATAACTGGCCTGGCCGCCCCGTTGGCAGCTTCGCCATTCGACCCGGTGCTTTTTTCGCAGCAACGGATCAGTTCGATATCACCTTTGAAGGCAAGGGCGGGCACGCCGCCAAGCCACAGGAAACAGTCGACACTACCGTAATGGCTGCTCAGGCCGTATTGGCGCTGCAAACCATTGCATCGCGCAATGCTGACCCGATTGACCGCCTTGTGGTCTCGGTCACGTCGTTTGAGACGTCGTCAAACGCGTTCAATGTGATCCCGCAATCGGTGAAGATCAAAGGGACCGTACGCACGATGAGCAAGGAAATGCGAGACTTGGCTGAAAAGCGCGTTCAGGAAATCTGCGCAGGTATCGCCACCACCTTTGGTGGGCAGGCCGATGTGACCTACTACCGGGGTTATCCGGTGATGGTAAACAGCGACGAGCAGACCGATTTCGCCGCGGATGTTGCGCGCTCGGTGTCTGGAAACTGTGACGAAGCGCCTCTGATCATGGGTGGTGAGGATTTTGCCTATATGCTGGAAGAACGGCCCGGGGCATACATCCTGGTGGGCAATGGCGACACGGCGGCTGTGCATCATCCTGAATATAATTTTAACGACGAAGCTATTCCGGCTGGATGCAGCTGGTGGGCCGGGATCGTGGAACAACGGATGCCTGCGGCCTGATTGAGAAGTAGGGAAGCGAGGGGCCAGCCCCTCGCGCTCCCCGGGATATTTATGGCCAGATGAAGTTGGACCCTTGCTGCGTCAGGCGAGGTTGAGCGTTTCGCACAAGGTGTTAATCACGCCGTCCAGCGCGGAATTTTGGGTGTTTACGCAGGATTTCGCGCCAGCCTGCGCTTTATCCAGCACGGCGTCGTCTGACAACCAATTCGCTACGGCATCGGCGAGTTGCGGGGCGGAATTGACCTCGGTCGCGCCACCGCTTTCGATCAGAGGTGCGAAGGTTTCTGCAAAATTGTAGTACCCGGGGCCGGTGATCACAGCGGCACCGGCTTGTGCGGGCTCAAACGGATTGTGACCGCCGATTTCCTTGAGCGAGCCGCCCAGGAATACGATGGGGCACAATGCGTACCATGTGCCAGTTTCGCCCAGCGTGTCAGCTACGTACACTTGTGTCTGCGGCGTGATCTTGTCGCCCTTGGTGCGGAAGGCGGCAGATTGCCGGGCAGTCTCCAGCAGACCTGCAACCTCTGATCGCCGTTCGGGGTGGCGGGGGATCAGCAGGAGCAGCAGATCGGGCCAGCGTTGCAACAGCTTGGCATGGGCGGCCAGAACCGTTTCTTCCTCACCCGCATGGGTCGAACTGGCGATCCAGACCGGGCGGCCGGCGATCTGAGCGCGGATATCGCTCAGCGTGGTCTGATCGACCGGCAGCGGGTCCGACATGGCTTTGAGGTTGGTGCCGGTTTGCACCCGGCCGGGATGTGCGCCCATGTCGATTAGATTTGCTGCCGTCTTGTCATTCTGTGTCAGGAACAGTTTGAAATGGTCCAGAATGAACCGCGCGGTTTGGGGCCGTTTCTTCCATCCCTCGACCGAGCGATCCGACAGGCGCGCGTTGAGCAGCGCCAGTGGAACATCGTGCCGAGAGGCTTCGACGATCAGGCGCGGCCAGATTTCGCTTTCGACAAAAATACCGGCGTCTGGGCGCCAATGGTTCAGAAAACGCCTTACGGGCCCGGCCGTGTCCAGTGGTGGGTATTGATGGCGCGTGCGCGGCGGCATCCGTTTCTCGATCAGCGCGGCCGAAGTTGGGGTTCCGGAGGTGATCAGAAACTCAGCCTTGGGCAGGCGTTCGCCCAGACGTTTGATCAAGCTGATGACCGATAGAGTTTCGCCGACGCTGGCCGCGTGGAACCAGATCAGTTGCCCGTCAGGGCGCGCTTGCGTGGCGTGGCCAAGGCGTTCCTGCTGGCGCGTTTCAGAGACGTTCGCCGCCCGCAACTTTTTGCGAACAGTGCGCCATGCCAGCGGGGCCGCAACGGAAGTCAGGCCGCAATACAGCTGGTACAGCAGCGTTGGCCGGTCGGGGTTGTTTGGCATTCTAGCCGCCTGTGTGGCTCATGTGGCGGCTCATCTGGCCGTCGACGGCCTGACGGGAATAGTCGAAATCATGCCCTTTGGGCTTGAGGGTGATCGCCGACCTGATTGCCTCTTCCAATGATTTGTCACTGTCGGGATGATCGCGCAGCGGTGCGCGCAGGTCGGCCATATCCTCTTGCCCAAGGCACATATACAATTCACCGGTACAAGTCAGGCGCACGCGGTTGCAGCTTTCGCAGAAGTTATGCGACAGCGGAGTGATAAAGCCGATCTTTTGGCCTGTATCCTCGAGCCGTACATAACGCGCAGGTCCACCGGTCCGTTCGGCCAGATCCGTGACGGAATAGTGGTTTTCATATTCCTTGCGCACATCTTCGAGAGACCAGTATTGATCAAGGCGGTCTTCGTTTCCGATATCGCCCATGGGCATGACCTCAATCCAGGTCAGATCCATGTCGCGCTCGGAACACCATTCGGTGATCTTTGGCAATTCGGGTTCATTGAACCCTTTCAAGGCGACCGCATTGATCTTGACTCGCAGGCCCGCTTTCTGCGCGGCGTCGATCCCGTTCAGAACCTGCTTGAGCCGTCCCCAACGGGTGACCTTGGCAAATTTGTCGTCGTCCAGCGTATCCAGCGATACGTTCACGCGACGAACACCGGCGGCGTACAGATCATCGGCAAATCGGTGCAGTTGCGATCCATTGGTGGTCAGCGTCAGCTCTTTCAGTGCGCCGCTGTCCAGATGACGGGTCATCGAATTGAAAAACGTCATGATATTGCGGCGCACCAGTGGCTCGCCGCCAGTTATGCGCAGCTTTTCAACACCCATGTTCACAAAGGTTGAACACATGCGGTCCAGCTCTTCCAGTGTTAGCAGGTCTTTCTTTGGCAGAAAGGTCATGTCCTCGGACATGCAATAGACACAGCGGAAATCGCAGCGATCCGTAACGGATACGCGGAGATAGGTGATGGCACGTGCGAACGGGTCGATAAGCGGAGTTGTCATGCGACATAGGTAAAGCTGCAACCGCCCTGCGACAAGGGCGAACTGCGCTTTGCGCTGGAAGAGATGCACGCAGGGCGATAGGTTTGCGTCATGAGATATGCGCTTTTGACTTTTTGTGTTCTGGTGGCGGGATGTGACACCGTGCGGTCGACCACCGATCGTGTCTTTGGTGGTGACAAGCCTCCTGAAGAGGCAGAACCCGCCGTTGTAGAAGAGGTGGTCGAGCCGCAACCCGTCGCGGTAGCCGCCACTGGTTGGGTCGGTCCAAAAACCACGATTGCAGGTCTGGGAGATCCCACAACACCTGGTCGATGGCTGGAAACGTCTTTGGTGGAGACTGAATTCACCGGGCGCGTGGTTGTGCCGCGGACGGGCGCGCAGGCCTATATCACGCTGATACCGGCATCCGGGCCAGCTGGGGGCGGCAGCCGTCTTTCTCTGGATGCGATGCGGGCCTTGCTGCTGCCATTTGATGAACTGGTTGAGCTGGAAGTTTATTCCAACTGACCTTTCAAATACTTGCCGGCCTCTTTTCGTGCAAATGGCTTCATCGCGTCGCCATGTGTTTGCAAAAAGGCGATAACGGGGTCCGGGTCGTGCTTGGATAGCTCGCGCAGCCACCACGCAACGGCTTTTTGGATGAACCAGTCGCGGTCGGGCACATAGCCTGCAGCCCAGCCCAGAATGCGGTCGCGGCGTTTCAGATCGTTGGGTTTTGGGTGGTTCTGCTTGGTCCAGGGCAGGGTGGCCACCAACGCCGCGCGCCTAGTCCACATGTGGTCCGAGCTTGTCCAGCTTTCCACCTGATCCAACCGCGACGGATCGGCTGACAGGCGCTTTTGCATGGCTATGCAGGCGTGATCTGCTACCGCCCAAGAATCAAAATCCGGCAACCAGCTTTGCAGCAGATCCCAAACGGCATCATCGGGGCGGGTGCGCGCCTGCGTCAGCAGTTTGGCGGCGGCAAGACGTCCTTCATGTATGTTGGTCTGCCACAATGCATCTGCCAGTTCGACGCGCGCAGCCACATCCAGCTCCTGTCGCCAGGTTTTGGTCAGATCATTCAGGATCGGGTTCGCCACACCCAGATGGGGGCGGTCGACCTTGTGATAAGCCGCCATCTGTTCGGCACGTTCGGGATCGGAATGGGCTTTGATCTGGTCCAGATAGGCTTCAAGCATCACAGGTTCAGGTCCGTGCGCGGGTGGGTTTGCCATCAATGGTCTGATGGTTCTTTTCAACCCAGTAGGATTGGATCTGTTCGTCAGACTTACCATCGACCCATTTCTGCATCGTGTCGCGTTCGGACTGATACTCCATGAACGGCACAGCGTATCCGCACGAAGTCTGTACCACATCAATATCCAGATCATAGATCTGACGCACGCTGCGGTGATCGGGGAACAATTCGGCCAGATCATCCCAGCCCTCGTCCCCCATATGCAGCGTGCGCGCGGTGCCATAGGTCCGTAAGATCAAGGGGCGGGTCGTGAACGAACACCACATCAGCGTCATGCGGTTGGCTTCAAGCAGATGCCCAGCGGTTTCATTGCCGCTGCCGGTCAGGTTCATCCAGGCAATCCGGTTCGGGCCAAGAACGCGCAGCGAATCCATGCCCTTGGGCGAGATATTGACCCGCCCATCGGGTGCCGCTGTGCCAACGAAGAACATGTGCTGTTCTTCGATGAATTTACGCTGCGTTTCGTCCAGTTCCGGAAATTGCTTGGCCATGTCTCACTCCACTGTAACCGATTTTGCCAGGTTGCGCGGCTGGTCCACATCCGTGCCTTTGGCCACCGCCGTGTGATAGGCCAGCAGTTGTGCAGGGACCGAGTACAGGATCGGCGCCAGGCTAGGATGGACATGCGGCATCTGGATGATGCTCCAGACGCCATCTTCGGCCTCGGCAATTCCGTCGTCGTCCGAGACCAGGATGACCTTGCCTTTGCGTGCCATCACCTCTTGCATGTTCGATACAGTCTTGTCGAACACGGTGTCGCGCGGAGCCATGACCACCACAGGCATATTCTTGTCGATCAAGGCGATGGGCCCGTGCTTCAGTTCACCCGAAGCATAACCTTCGGCGTGGATATAACTGATTTCCTTGAGCTTCAGCGCCCCCTCCATCGCCAGCGGATACATCAGGCCACGACCCAGAAACAGAACGTCGCGGGCTTCTGACAGGCGCTGGGCCGATGTCTTGATAGCCGGGTTCTGATCCAGAGCCGCGTTCATCACCGTTGGCAGGCCACGCAGCGCAGCATAGTGGTCGGCCAGTTCTTCGTCAGTCAGCGTACCACGATCCGCAGCAGCTTTGAGCGCCATCATCAGCAGAACGCTCAGTTGACACGTGAAGGCCTTGGTCGATGCCACGCCGATCTCAACGCCTGCATGGATGGGCAGAGCAATGTCGCTTTCGCGGGCGATCGAACTTTCGGGAACGTTGATTACCGAGACGATCTTGTCCGCCTTGCCCTCGCAATAGCGCAGTGCCGCCAGAGTGTCGGCGGTTTCACCCGACTGGCTGACGAACAGCGCCATCGTGCGCCCCGGGATCGGAGGTTCGCGATAGCGGAACTCGCTGGCGATATCGACCTCAACCGGCATTTGGGCCAGCTGCTCGAACCAGTATTTTGCGGTCAAGCAGGCGTAAAACGCCGTGCCGCAGGCCACCATCGTCAAGCGATCCAGTTTGGTGAAATCCAGATCGGCGCCGGGCAGAATCACCTGATCACCGCCACTGGGCAGGTAGGACCGGATTGCGTCGGCAATCACCACGGGTTGTTCGGCAATTTCCTTGGCCATGAAGTGTTTATGGCCGTTCTTATCGGTCTGCGTGTGGTCCAGCTTGATCTGGCGGGTCTCGCGATTGGCCAGTTCACCGGCTTCGTTGCGGATTTCCAGGGACGTCCGGGTCAGAACGGCCCGGTCGCCTTCCTCAAGATAGGTGATGCGATTTGTCAGAGGGGCCAGCGCGATGGCGTCTGAGCCCACGTACATCTCACCATCTCCGTGACCGATGGCCAAAGGTGATCCCTTGCGCGCGGCGATGATCAGATCGTCCTGACCGTCGAACAGAAAGGCCAGCGCAAACGCACCAACAAGCCGATCGATGGTCTTGAAGGCGGCCTCAATCGGCGACAGGCCTGTCGCCAGGTAATACTCCGTCATCAGGGCGACAGTTTCGGTGTCCGTTTCGGTCGCGAAACCGATGCCATGTTCGGCCAGTTCAGCCCGCAACTCACGATAGTTCTCGACGATACCGTTATGCACCACCGCTACTGGGCCAGCCTGGTGCGGGTGCGCGTTCGTCACCGACGGTACGCCATGGGTAGCCCAGCGGGTGTGACCGATACCGGATTTTCCGGGCAGGGGGTCGTGCACCAGCAGATCGCTCAGGTTGACCAGCTTGCCGACCGCCCGACGGCGTCCAAGCGTGCCACCATTGACCGTGGCAATTCCGGCGCTGTCATAGCCGCGATACTCAAGCCGTTTTAGCGCCTCGACCAAAGTGGGCGCGGCCTCATGTTCACCCAGTACACCAACAATTCCACACATAAATCAGGCTCCTTTGTTGCGGCGAGCCTTCTTCGCCTTCAACATCTCAAACAATTTGCGCGCATAGCCGGGCTTGTTGTCCTGCTTGGCGCGCGCCACGGCCAGCGCATCCGGTTCGACGTCACGCGTGACCACTGTACCCGTCGCGGTCATCGCGCCGTCACCCACGGAAACGGGAGCAACAAGCATGGTGTTGGAGCCGATAAAGACGTTCTGCCCGATAGTCGTCTGGTGTTTCATGACGCCGTCATAATTGCAGGTGATCGTCCCCGCGCCGATATTGGTTGCTGCGCCGACCGAGGCGTCGCCGATATAGCTGAGGTGGTTGACCTTGGCACCTTCGGCGATCTGGGCATTCTTGACCTCAACGAAATTGCCGATACGCGTGTGTTCAGCCAGTTCCGTACCGGGGCGCAGACGCGCATAGGGGCCAACTATTGCACCGCGGCTGACATGACACCCTTCCAGATGCGAAAATGCCCGGATCGTCGCGCCGCTTTCGACGGTAACACCCGGGCCGAAGACGACGTTGGGTTCAATCACCGTGTCCCGACCTATGATCGTGTCGGCGGACAGATAAACTGTTTCGGGGGCCATTAGCGTCACGCCCAAAGCCAGCAACTCATTGCGTGCACGGGTCTGAAACTCGGCATCGGCCGCCGCCAGATCGGCCCGAGAGTCCACGCCCAGCGTTTCAGCCTCGTCGCATTTGATCGCTGTCGCCGACAGACCGCGCTCATTTGCCAGTGCCACGATTTCGGTCAGGTAATATTCGCCCGAGGCATTATCGTTGCCGACCGCGTCAATCAATTCGAACAGCAGTTTTGCGTCGCAGGCCAGTAATCCACTGTTGGTAAAACGAATGGCGCGCTGTTCTTCGGTAGCGTCTTTGTATTCAACGATTTCGACCAGTTTTTCGCCATCCATGATCAATCGGCCATAGCGGGGTTGAACTTCGGCAATATCAAAGCCCAGCATGACCAGATCAAAGGATGCGCGCGCCTCGATCATGCGCTCCAGAGTTCTGGGGTCGATAAAGGGCGTGTCGCCGTAAAGGACGATAACATCGCCATCGAAATCGGCCAGAGCATCCCGCGCCTGCGCGACCGCATGCGATGTCCCAAGCTGTTCTTCCTGAACGACAATCTGCGCGGTTTCATCCTCGGAAGTGGCGGCTTTGGCAACCTCCTCAGAGCCGTGACCAGTGACAATAACGGTTCGTTCGGGTGACAGCACCGCACCGGCGCGCATCGCGTGCACCAACATCGGCGTTTGGGCAATCGAGTGCAAAACTTTTGGGGTATCCGAATTCATCCTGGTGCCTTTTCCGGCGGCAAGGATAACAAGGGCGATGGTCATAAAAACGATTTCTCTTTGTGTTTTGTTGCAGCCCGTTTTATCCGCTGAGTTCAAAGGCGCAAGCGGTTCGGGCATCAAACAAGATTGCCGTTTGCAACACTTATGGCGAAGACTCGCCGAATTAGGGGGCAATATGCGTACGGTTATCTTCGATCTGGACGGGACCTTGGCCGATACATCGGGCGATTTGCTGGCCGCGGCCAACCACTGTTTTCGGCATATGGGGCATGGGGATGTGTTGGTTCACGGCGAAGATGCGGGCGTTGCCCTGCGCGGTGGTCGAATGATGCTGACCCATGGGCTGAAACGGGTGGGCGCCTATGACGATGTAACGGTTCAAGACTACTACCCGATGCTGCTTGAAGCGTATTCTGACGATATCGACACGCATACCCATTTCTACCCTGGCGCGCTGGACGCGGTGGAAATGTTGAAGTCCGCAGGTTACGGGGTTGGCATCTGTACCAACAAGCCCGAGGCATTGGCCCATCAGTTGCTCACGCAGATGGGCGTGCGCGATCTGTTTGCCTCTCTGGTTGGGGCCGACACGCTGCCGGTGCGCAAGCCTGACCCGGAACCGCTGCGCGAAGCTGTACGCCGGGCGGGTGGTCATCCTGATTTGTGTGTTCTGATTGGCGATTCCGACACTGACCGGAACACGGCCCGTGCCGCGGGTGTGCCGTCGGTATTGGTTACCTTCGGCCCGTCCGGCGATGATATGGCCGCGCTGGAACCCGAAGCCCTGCTGCATCATTTCTATGATTTGCCGGAATTGGTTACAGAGTTGATTGGCGCGGCCGCGTAATCCCTTGACCCGAACGTTTTGCAGGACCAGAACACTCTTATGACCGAGATATTCACTGGCAGCTTCACCCAGCAGGAACCCATCCCCGAAGAGGCGGTCGAGGCCGCCCTGGCCGTGTTGCGCCACGGGCGTCTGCATCGGTATAACGTCGTGCCTGGCGAACTGGGCGAAACCGCCCTGTTGGAACAGGAATTTGCCGCCCAGACAGGTGCAAAGTACTGTCTGGCCGTGTCCTCGGGTGGCTATGCGATGGCCACGGCACTGCGGGCCGTGGGGGTCAAGTCGGGGGACCCGGTGCTGACGAACACGTTCACTCTGGCACCTGTGCCCGGATCTATTGCTTCAGTCAGTGCGCGCCCGGTTTTTGTGGGTGTGACCGAAGACCTTACGATTGATCTGGACGATCTTGAAGCCAAGCTGGATCAGGCCCTCGTTTTGATGCTGAGCCATATGCGTGGCCATCTGTGTGACATGGATCGGCTGATGCAGATGTGTGATGCTGCAGGTGTCACTGTGATCGAGGATTGCGCACACACAATGGGCGCGGCATGGCATGGGCAGGTTTCGGGCCGCCAAGGCGCGATTGGCTGCTATTCCTGCCAGACCTACAAACACGTCAATTCGGGTGAGGGCGGTTTGCTGATCACCGATGACGAGGAACTGGCGGCAAAGGCCACGATGCTGTCTGGGTCATATATGCTGTATGAACGTCACCTTGCTGCGCCAGGGCCAGAGGTGTTTGAACGGATCAAGTACCATACCCCCAATGTCTCGGGGCGAATGGATAATCTGCGTGCCGCAATCCTGCGCCCGCAATTGCGCGATCTGGATCGGCAGATCGAACGCTGGAACGAACGTTATTTCGAGATCGAAAAAGGTCTGCGCGACACGCCTGGCTTGACTGTTGTTGAACGGCCAGAGGCCGAGACATTTGTAGGGTCATCTATCCAGTTCCTGCTGCTGGATTGGACGGCAGAGCGAGTAAACGAGGTTATCCGGCGCTGCGCGGCCCGCGGGGTCGAGCTTAAGTGGTTTGGCGGGGCCGAGCCGAATGGTTTTACGTCGCGCTATGACAGCTGGCGATATGCCGACAGCGCGCCAATGCCCAAAAGTGATCGAATCCTCGCCGGGATCGTCGACATGCGTGTTCCGCTAACCTTTTCGCTTGATGATTGCGCGCTGATCGCACGGATCATTCGGGCAGAGGTGAGCGCAGTGTATCAGTCGTAATCCAATCGAGTGCGCGTGACGCGCACGCTTTATTTGTATGAAACCGCCGCCCCGATCAGGGCGGCGGTTTGTTTATGGGACGCCGTCGTTGACCCAATTCAGATTCGCTGCTATTTATTGAACAACTGTTCATTAATGCGAAAGAGGAGATCGCTTATGTTCACGGCGGCCATGCAATTTGATCTGGGCGAGGACGTGAATGCCCTGCGCGAAATGGTGCACCGTTGGGCGCAGGAGCGGGTCAAGCCGATGGCTGGTGACATCGATGCCTCGAACGCCTTTCCAAACGAGCTTTGGAAAGAGATGGGCGATCTGGGTCTGCTTGGAATCACTGTGTCCGAGGAATACGGCGGGGCAGGGATGTCCTATCTGGCCCACACCGTTGCGGTGGAAGAGGTTGCGCGGGCGTCGGCCTCGGTCTCTCTGTCTTATGGCGCGCATTCGAACCTGTGCGTCAATCAGATCAAGCTGAACGGTAATGACGAGCAGAAGGCGAAGTACCTTCCGCGCCTGATTTCGGGCGAACATGTTGGTGCGTTGGCCATGTCCGAGGCGTCTGCTGGATCCGACGTTGTGTCGATGAAGTTGCGTGCTGAAAAACGCAATGACCACTATCGCCTGAATGGCAACAAGTACTGGATCACCAACGGGCCGGACGCGGATACGCTGGTCGTATATGCCAAGACCAACCCGGAGGCCGGATCGAAGGGCATCACCGCGTTTCTGATTGAGAAAGAGATGAAGGGCTTCTCGACCTCGCCCCATTTCGACAAGTTGGGGATGCGCGGTTCGAACACGGCCGAGCTGATCTTTGAAGATGTCGAGGTGCCGTTCGAAAACGTTTTGGGCGAAGAAGGTAAGGGCATTGCGGTTCTGATGTCCGGGCTGGACTATGAACGTGTGGTTCTGGCCGGGATCGGGACCGGCATCATGGCGGCCTGTCTGGATGAGATCATGCCCTACATGGCCGAGCGTAAGCAGTTCGGCAAACCGATCGGCAGCTTCCAACTGATGCAGGGCAAGATCGCGGATATGTATACCGCGATGAATTCCGCCCGGGCCTATGTCTATGAGGTCGCCAAAGCCTGTGACCGGGGCGACGTGACCCGTCAGGACGCGGCTGCGTGCTGCCTCTATGCCTCAGAACAGGGCATGTCGCAGGCGCATCAGGCCGTTCAGGCGATGGGCGGGGCAGGGTTCTTGTCCGACTCGGCGGTCAGCCGGATTTTCCGTGATGCCAAGCTGATGGAGATTGGCGCGGGCACCAGCGAAATCCGCCGGATGTTGATCGGGCGGGAACTGATGAACGAGATGCGCTGAGAGAAGAAAACGCTTCGTAGACGAGGGAACTGCGAAGCGCTTTCCTTGTAAGGATCAGAACTTATGAACGTAGGATACGCCGACGAGGAAGGGATCGATATCTGCTTTGCCGATCTTCGTTCCGTTCAACTTGACGTCCGTGTCGATATCGAACCAGCGGACGTTCAGGCGGATAGCGCCGGTGTCCGAGACCATATAATCCAGACCGGCCTGCAGCGAGACGCCGAAAGAGTCATCGACCTTCAGATCACCCAACGCGGACTGCTCGTCAAAAAAGATGGTGTAGTTCAGACCGGCACCGACATAGGGCTTCCATGCGCTGTTGGTCGGGAAGTGATAGTTCAGCGACAAGGTGGGCGGCAGGTGCTTGACGGTGCCAGCCTCTGTGCTTCCGCCCAAGGTTACGGTGTGCTTGAACGGCGTTGCGGCCAGCAGTTCGATGCCCAGATTGTCACGGATGAAATACTCGGCAGTGAAGATCGGGCGGGTGTCCGAGTCGATCTCGGCCTTTTGTCCGGCCAACGTGCCATTGTCGGATTTGGGGTTGAGGTAACCGACACCGACACCGACGGTCCAATCACCCTGCGATTGGGCAAAGGCGGGGGCGGCAAGCGCCACCAGCGCGGTGGAAAGTGTCAAAGCGGCGAGTTTGTTGGTCATGGTCTTGCCTTTGGTTCAGTTGATGAGATTGAATTGACAGCCGCGTGGTCCGCGCACTCTGATCTGCATCAAATTTGTGTGACGGGGTCATCGGAGGTTTCTCCGGTAAGGCCCTTGAAAATAAGGGAATTGCAGCGTGCCAGAAGCTAATCGCATACCGGGTTTGCGTTCAGCGGGGGGCTGGGACGTGCCATCTCGTTTGAACATGGCGCGCCAGTGTCTTGAGCACGCACCGGATCACGTTGCCGTGATCGACTTGACCGGAAGCGACGAGCGGCGCGTCACCTACGGGCAGCTTGCCGAAACGACAGACGGGATCGCGCGTGCGCTGTCGAAAAAAGTGCAGCCGGGGGATCGCGTAGGAGTGCTTCTCAGCCAATCGCCGTGGTGTGCGGCGGCGCATTTGGCGATCTGGAAAATCGGTGCCATCTCGGTTCCCTTGTTCAAACTGTTCAAGCAGGATGCCTTGCGATCCCGAGTGGGTGATGCCGGGGCGCAGGTTGTGCTGACCGACCCAGAAGGCGCAACGCTGTTAGGGGATCTGGCCAAGCCGCTCATGGCGGACCAGATTGGTGAAGACGGAGGCGTTGTGCCTTACGCTGACACCGGGCCAGAGGATCCGGCAGTGTTGATCTATACCTCTGGCACCACGGGCAGCCCGAAAGGCGCGTTGCATGGCCACCGGGTGCTGACCGGCCACTTGCCGGGGGTTTCGATCAGCCATAACAACCTGCGAGAGGGCGACTGCCTCTGGACACCGGCCGATTGGGCCTGGATCGGTGGGCTGTTCGATGTGCTGATGCCCGGTCTTGCGCTAGGTATCCCCGTTGTCGCCGCACGGCTGGATAAATTCACCCCCGAAGCCTGCGCCGATGTGATCGCGCGCGGTGGTGTGCGGAACGTGTTCTTTCCCCCAACGGCCCTTCGGATGCTCAAGGCCTCTGATCGGGCGATTTCCGGGCTACGCTCTGTCGCGTCCGGGGGCGAGCCGCTGGGGGCGGAGATGCTGGCCTGGGGGCAACAGGCGTTTGGTCTGACGATCAACGAATTCTACGGGCAGACCGAGTGCAACATGGTTGTTTCCTCCTGCACAGATGAATTCCCCGTGCGCCCCGGTTGTATCGGCAAGCCGGTCCCTGGGCACGAAGTTGCGGTGATTGATGAAGACGGTCAGGCGACGAACGAAGAGGGAGACGTGGCCATCCGGCGCGGCTCAGCCTCGATGCTTTTGGAGTATTGGAACCGGCCCAAGGCGACGGCTGAGAAGTTCCGTGGCGACTGGCTGATCACCGGTGACCGCGGCGTGTGGGAGGGTGAGTACCTGCGTTTCGTTGGGCGCGACGATGATGTCATCACATCGTCCGGTTATCGTATCGGCCCGGCTGAGATCGAAGATTGCCTGCTGACCCACCCGGCGGTGGCGACGGTCGGCGTGGTCGGCAAGCCCGACAAGCTGCGGACAGAAATCGTCAAGGCATATGTGGTTTTGAAACCGGCGGCCGACGCCTCAGAATCCGAGTTGCAGGAGTGGGTTAAAACCCGCCTTGCGCATTATTCTTACCCCCGTGAAGTGGCTTTTGTGCAAGAGTTGCCTTTGACCGTGACCGGAAAAGTAATCCGAAAAGAATTGAAACGTCGCGCGTCTGAGGAGGAATGCCATGCCGGATAAATCCAGCGTCAGAACGGGAATTGAATTTAGCGCCACCGCAATTGCGGTCATTGGCGCTGCATGGGCAGGCAAGGCGTATTTCGAAAACTGGATGCAGGACACAATCGATAAGGCGGTCGAAGACAAAATTGCAGTCATAGAGCAACTGCAACTGGCAGACCTTCTGGTTTATTATGGTTATCCCGACGAGGCTATCTCTGAATTGCGCAAAGTAGCCGGTCGAGTGGCGAACCTTGATGACGAAGACAAACGAAAAATTGCATTTTACGACAACTATTTAGATGCAATCTCTGCCTCTTACAGCACCCTGAAATATGAACCCGAAATCCGCATGCTGAGAAGTGTCTTCAGCACCGAGATGCAAACCGACGGATGGCATGATGAAAATCTGGCCTATGTCTCGATGTTTCTGCCGGAAGCGCAAGCGGACGAGAACTTTTACAATCGCGAGGTCGTCGGGCGTTTCAAACTTGCCGTAAGCCAGTACGAGGCGGATGGCGCCTATGACGATATGGGAAACGCCTATCGCAACCTATCCCTGGCCTATTTGTGCCGCGGGGATAACGAAGACGCCATCGAGGCGATGGAGATGGCGGCCGAGATGTTGCCATTTGACTACTATTTCATGGTTCCGATGTCGGAGCTGGAAGATTTTCTGGAAGAGCCAGAGATCAAAAAACTGGACGCAGTTTGTTCCAGTAACGTGGCGCAAGGTTACGCGCGTCTGATGCAGAGCTTTGCAGTCAGCGAAAACCCCGTTCGAGATTTTCTAAGAGAGTACACAAGATGAAGCTCCGATCCTCTGCTTTGCCCTCGTCCGAAGGCTTCCGGGAAAACCGCGCAGCGCATCTGGATGCGTTGGCGCAAATTGCCGACGCCGCCGAGGCCGCCCGCATGGGCGGAGGCGAGAAATCCCGCGCACGGCATGAATCGCGGGGCAAGATGCTGCCGCGTCGTAGGCTGGCGAACTTGCTGGACCCGGGGTCTCCGTTCCTTGAGATCGGCGCGACGGCGGCGCATGCGATGTATGGCGACGCTGCGCCCTGTGCCGGGGTCATTGCAGGGATTGGCCGGGTGCAGGGGCAAGAGGTCATGGTGGTGTGCAACGATGCCACCGTGAAGGGTGGCACCTATTACCCGATGTCAGTCAAAAAGCACCTGCGCGCGCAGGAGATTGCTGAAGAAAACCAACTGCCCTGCATCTATCTGGTCGACAGCGGCGGCGCGAACCTGCCCAATCAGGATGAAGTCTTCCCCGACCGCGACCACTTTGGCCGCATCTTCTATAATCAGGCGCGGATGAGCGCGAAGGGCATCCCGCAAATCGCTGTGGTGATGGGGTCGTGTACGGCGGGTGGAGCTTATGTGCCCGCGATGTCGGATGTAACGATAATTGTCCGGGAACAGGGCACTATCTTTCTGGCCGGACCACCTCTGGTCAAGGCCGCGACAGGTGAGGTGGTCAGCGCCGAAGACTTGGGTGGCGGGGATGTCCATACGCGCCTGTCCGGGGTGGCGGATTATCTGGCCGAGGATGACGCCCACGCGCTGGCTTTGGCGCGGCGGGCCGTAGGATCGCTGAACCGGCGCAAGCCACAGACGGTGGATTGGGCCAACCCCGAGGATCCGGCCTATGACCCCGAAGAAATTCTGGGCGTCGTCCCCGCCGATCTGCGCACGCCCTATGACATTCGCGAGGTGATCGCGCGGCTGGTCGATGGCTCGCGCTTTGACGAATTCAAGCCGCGCTTTGGTGAAACGCTGGTGACCGGGTTCGCTCATGTCAAAGGCTGCCCGGTCGGGATCATCGCCAACAATGGCGTGCTGTTTTCCGAGGCTGCACAGAAGGGCGCGCATTTCGTCGAGCTGTGTTCGCAGCGCAAAATTCCATTGGTGTTCCTGCAGAACATCACCGGCTTCATGGTTGGCCGCAAATACGAAAACGAAGGTATTGCGCGGCACGGGGCCAAGATGGTGACTGCGGTGGCCACAACCAATGTGCCAAAAATCACCATGCTGGTGGGTGGGTCGTTCGGAGCAGGGAATTACGGCATGTCAGGCCGGGCTTACCAACCGCGGTTCCTGTGGACATGGCCGAACTCGCGCATTTCCGTGATGGGCGGCGAGCAGGCGGCGGGTGTTCTGGCTACCGTCAAGCGGGACGGGATTGAACGCCAAGGCGGAACTTGGTCGGCGGAAGAAGAGGCCGAATTCAAGCGCCCCACGCTGGAGATGTTCGAAGAACAATCCCATCCGCTCTATGCCTCAGCGCGGCTGTGGGACGACGGAATTATCGACCCGCGCAAAAGCCGGGACGTGCTGTCCTTGTCGTTGAACGCGGCACTGAATGCGCCGATTGAGGAGACACGCTTTGGCGTGTTCAGGATGTAGTATGGCTACAGCTTTCGAAAAGCTGAGCAATGGTTGGAATGCTGACCCGAATGCTCCATTGCCTAGTGTAGGTTTGGAGAAAAATCAGTGCTGGCTTCGCTTCGCTCCAAACGTCTGGAGCAATCCAGCTGAGTTGTCGCAAGGCGCGTTGTACCTGCAGTTTAATGGATGCCATCGGTTTCGGTTTTTACCTATCAATGACGAAGGTTGGTTTAAGGACCGATGTCGCTTCAGCAGGCTTGCTCCGGAATGGGGAGAGTTCTTCGCTGTGACTGGTGATCTACTGGAGGAACAGGAAAAGACGCCTTGGATTACCACTGGTCAAAGGCCGACATGCGCCAATCATTATTTGTTCTATTTCCGCGATGAAACGTTCGAATGCACGGCGTCTTCATGGAAGCTCAAAACCGAAAAGCCAGATGGCTTGGCATTCGAAGGACCGGTTTACAATGTTCAATAAAATCCTGATTGCCAACCGGGGCGAGATTGCTTGCCGGGTGATGGAAACCGCTCAGAAAATGGGCGTACCTTGCGTGGCTGTGTATTCTGATGCCGATGCGTCGGCCAGGCATGTGCAGATGGCGGACGAGGCTGTTCATATCGGTGGTGCGGCGCCGGCTGAGAGCTATCTCAAGGGCGACGTGATCATTCAAGCTGCGCTCGATACCGGGGCGCAGGCGATCCATCCAGGTTACGGTTTTCTCTCGGAAAACCCGGATTTCGTGGATGCGGTCGAGGCGGTTGGCCTGACCTTCATTGGCCCTTCGGCGGATGCGATCCGCAAGATGGGTCTCAAAGACGCGGCCAAGGTATTGATGGAGCAGGCGGGCGTGCCGGTTGTTCCGGGGTATCACGGCGACAATCAGGACCCCGAGCATCTGGCGGGTGCGGCGGATACCATCGGCTATCCGATCCTGATCAAGGCCGTCGCGGGTGGCGGTGGCAAAGGCATGCGGCTGGTCGAGCGGCCCGCAGATTTTACCGAGGCACTGGACAGCGCCCGGGGTGAGGCCCGCACCGCATTTGGCAATGATGCTGTTCTGGTCGAGAAATTTGTCTCCAAGCCCCGCCATATCGAGGTTCAGGTGTTTGGCGACGGCACCCACGCTGTGCATCTGTTTGAACGCGACTGCTCGCTGCAACGGCGGCACCAGAAAGTGATTGAAGAAGCGCCGGCTCCGGGCATGACCATTGAGATGCGCGAAGCGATGGGGCAGGCGGGCGTGCGTGCTGCCGAAGCCATTGGTTACAAAGGCGCGGGGACGGTTGAATTCATCGTGGATGCCTCGGACGGGCTGCGTCCGGACCGGTTCTGGTTCATGGAGATGAACACGCGTTTGCAGGTTGAACACCCGGTGACCGAGGCGATCACCGGCGTCGACCTTGTCGAATGGCAGTTGCGTGTTGCAGCGGGCGAGAGCCTGCCCAAACAGCAGAGTGACCTGTCGATCTCGGGCCACGCGTTCGAGGCGCGGCTTTATGCCGAGGATGTGCCAAAGGGCTTTCTGCCGGCGACCGGTACACTGACCCATCTGCGCTTCCCCGCGGCATGCCGCGCCGATAGCGGCGTGCGCGCGGGTGACACGATCAGCCCCTGGTACGATCCGATGATCGCGAAGGTGATCGTGCATGGTCCGACGCGGGCAGTCGCGTTGGAACAGTTGCATCGCGCCCTGAAAGGCACTGAGGTTGCGGGGACAGTCACGAACCTTGGCTTTCTGGGCGCACTGACGCGGCATCCGGGCTTTGCCGTCGGTGATGTTGATACTGGCCTGATTGGTCGCGATCTGGACGCGCTGGCCCGTGCAGAGCCGATCCCGGCGTCTTCGATCGTCGCGGCGGCGATGACGGCTTTGGATCTGGTGGATACAGATGAGGAAACAGGGTTTTCGCTATGGGCCCCGCTGCATCGCGCGGTCCAGTTGCGGGCAGGTGATGATATTGATCTGGACGTTCAGGTAGAAGATCAGAACCGTCAGGTCTGGCAGGTCGGAGAACACACGATCCTTGCCCAGCGCGGTCCGGGCGGTTGGATGATCGACGGAGCCCCTATGCCGCGCGTGTCTGTCTCGGGTTCGCAGATCACAGTCTTTGAAAACTATGGTCAAGTCCTGGAAATTGTTGATCCGTTGGACCGCGATGCCGGTGCCGCTGGCGACACCAATGTGATTGAGGCCCCGATGCCCGGTCTGGTCAAAGCTGTCTTTGCGCAGGTGGGTCAAGCCGTGCAGGAAGGTGACCGGCTGGCGATCCTTGAGGCCATGAAAATGGAACACTCCCTGCTGGCCGCCCGCGACGGCATCGTTGCCGAAGTGCTGGCGGATGCCGGGGCACAGGTCGAGGCCGGGGCGGCGTTGGTCCGGCTGGAGGAGGAATGAACTGTCCCCTTCTCGAACAACGTGGCACAGTCGGATCGAATGCGGCAATCAGAGAAGGACACAGCAATGGGTGAACGGGTCGAAATCTTCGAAGTGGGTCCGCGCGACGGTCTGCAAAACGAAAAGCGCGAAATTGCAGTGGCGGAAAAGGTGGCTCTGGTCGATTGCCTGAGCAAGGCCGGTTTCAACCGCATTGAAGTGGCCAGTTTTGTCTCGCCCAAATGGGTGCCGCAAATGGCGGGCAGCGCGGAGGTATTGGCCGGGATCACGCGGGCCGACGGCGTCCGGTATGGCGCCCTGACGCCGAACATGCAGGGATACGAAGATGCTCTGGCCGCAAAGGCGGATGAGATCGCGGTATTCGCTTCGGCCTCGGAAGGGTTCTCAAAAGCCAATATCAACGCGACTGTCGAAGAATCCATCGACCGCTTTGCCCCGATTCTTGAAGCTGCGCGCCACATCGACCTGCCGGTACGTGGGTATGTGTCCTGCGTGACTGATTGCCCCTATGACGGACCAACGCCGCCCGAGAAAGTGGCCGAAGTTGCGGACCGGCTGTTTTCGATGGGGTGCTACGAAGTATCGCTGGGGGACACTATGGGGCAGGGCACGCCCGACACCATCGCCCATATGCTGCTGGCAGTGCGCGAGCGCGTACCGATGACGCGGCTGGCGGGGCATTTCCACGACACCAACGGGCGGGCCATCGACAATATCGACGCTGCGCTGGCGCTGGGCGTTCGGGTGTTCGACAGCGCCGTTGGAGGTTTGGGTGGGTGTCCTTACGCACCAGGTGCCGCCGGAAACGTCGCCACCGAAGCTGTCGTGGCCCATCTGGAGCGGCTTGGATATCAGACCGGCCTCGACCTTGCGGTCATCGAAGAGGCCGCGCAGATGGCACGCGCCATGCGACCCCAGTAAGGAGCGGACATGTTTGAAACGATTGCGGTGACCACGGACGCGCGTGGTGTGGCTACTCTGACCCTGAACCGTGCCGACAAGCACAACGCCATGTCGGCGCAGATGATCACTGATCTTACGCAAGCCGCGCACCAGCTTGGAACCGACGACGCCGTGCGTGTTGTTGTACTGACCGGTGCGGGCAAAAGCTTTTGTGCTGGCGGTGATCTGGGGTGGATGCAATCTCAGATGGCGGCAGAATCCGAGACCCGGTTTGTCGAGGCGCGTAAGCTGGCCGAAATGTTGCAGGCGCTGAACACGTTGCCCAAACCGCTGATCGGCGCGATTCACGGCAATGCCTTTGGGGGCGGTGTGGGATTGGCGTCGGTTTGTGATGTAGCGATTGGAGTGGACACGGTCAAAATGGGGCTGACAGAGACCAAGCTGGGTCTGATCCCGGCCACGATTGGCCCCTATGTAATCGCCCGCATGGGCGAAGCCCGCGCGCGGCGCGTGTTCATGTCGGCCCGGGTGTTTGATGCTGCGGAAGCAGTGGAGCTGGGCCTGCTAGCTAAAATTGTGCCCGCTGCCGACCTGAATGATGCGGTTGAGGCCGAAGTTCTGCCCTATCTTGCCTGTGCACCCGGCGCGGTGGCATCGGCCAAGCAACTGGTTCGCCAACTGGGGCCGCGCATTGACGATGCTGTGATCGACCACACGATCCGCAAGTTGGTTGACAGGTGGGAAACCGAAGAGGCCAAGGAAGGAATCGGCGCGTTCTTTGAAAAAAGAAAACCTGCATGGATTAGTAAGGTTTAGGCGCGACTTGTGATGTGGTCGCGATTGGGTGGGTGACCTTCTGTGACAGAGCTTCGATAAGTCGAATATTAACCCCCTGTGCGTTTGTGTTCGGTTGACCCTCTGACCCCGCAGGGATAGAGAATGTCCAGTCAACACGCCAATTGACGGCGCTCCCTTTCGGGGTATGCGCAGGAAAGGAGCTGTACGTGGAAGACCTATTGCGGGAGTATCTCCCGATTCTGGTGTTTCTGGCCGTAGCTGTGGGCCTTGGAATCGTTTTGATTCTGGCGGCAGTCGTTCTGGCGGTCCGCAATCCCGACCCCGAGAAAGTCAGCGCATATGAATGTGGTTTCAACGCGTTCGATGATGCGCGGATGAAATTCGACGTCCGGTTCTATCTGGTCGCGATCCTGTTCATCATATTCGATCTGGAAATTGCGTTTCTGTTCCCTTGGGCTGTCGGCTTCAAGGACATCAGCGATGTTGGCTTCTGGTCCATGATCGTGTTCCTGGGCGTTCTGACCATCGGCTTTGCCTATGAATGGAAGAAGGGGGCCCTGGAATGGGAGTGATGACGGGTGCAAACACCGCAGGCGTCGACAAGGAAGTCGCCACCCAGGCCCTGAACGCCGAGCTGCAGGACAAAGGGTTTTTGCTGACCTCGACCGAGGACATCATCAACTGGGCTCGCACCGGCTCGCTGCACTGGATGACTTTCGGTCTGGCCTGCTGCGCGGTTGAGATGATGCACACCTCGATGCCGCGTTACGATGCGGAACGGTTTGGCATCGCGCCCCGTGCTTCCCCCCGTCAGTCGGACGTGATGATCGTGGCTGGCACCCTGACCAACAAGATGGCCCCCGCTTTGCGCAAGGTTTATGACCAGATGCCCGAGCCGCGCTATGTGATCTCAATGGGCTCCTGCGCCAATGGTGGCGGCTACTACCACTACTCATATTCCGTTGTGCGTGGCTGCGACCGTATTGTTCCAGTGGACATCTACGTCCCCGGCTGCCCCCCGACCGCCGAGGCGCTGCTGTACGGTCTGATGCAGTTGCAACGCAAAATCCGCCGTACCGGCACCATCGTGCGCTGAGGAGAGAGTTGATGAGCGAAGCACTCAAAGAACTCGGCACCCAGCTGGAATTGAAGCGAACTGATTGTGTTCTGTCCTGGGACGTGACCCATGGTGAGTTGAACGTAGATGTGGCGCTGTCGAACGTTGTGGAATTCATTGAATTCCTGAAGTCCGACCGCAGCTGCCAGTTCTCCACGCTCGTCGATATCACCGGCGTCGACTACCCGGAACGGGCCAAGCGTTTTGACGTGGTTTATCACTTCCTGTCGATGTATCAGAACCAGCGCATCCGCCTGCGGGTCTCGATCCGCGAAGAGGACATGGTGCCTTCAATCGTGGATGTGCATCCCTCGGCCAATTGGTTTGAGCGCGAAGTGTTCGACATGTTCGGCATCCTGTTCTCGGGCCACCCGGATCTGCGGCGCATCCTGACCGACTATGGATTCCGTGGCTATCCGCTGCGCAAGGATTTCCCAACCACAGGATACACCGAAGTACGCTATGACGAGGCCCAAAAGCGCGTTGTGTACGAGCCGGTTTCGCTAGTCCAGGAATACCGTCAGTTCGATTTCATGTCCCCGTGGGAGGGTGCAAATTACATCCTGCCGGGTGATGAAAAGCAGGAGGCTGAATAATGGGTGGCATTTGGTGGCTGATCCTGTCTGCGCTGACCATCATCCCGATGGTGAAGATATTGCCGTTTTTCGGGATCAATAAATTCTGGTGCCTTCTTTGTCTGGTTCCATTCGGCACAATCGCGTTGCTGTGGTGGGTCGGGCTGAAACTGCAAGAGTTGGAGCGCCGATAGGATGCTGATGCTGCTGGGGGAACTGATCGCTTTGGGTGCGCTGGGGGTCCTGCTGGCAGGGGCTGCGGCCAAGGCTGTCGAGGCGGAAAAGGTCCGGGTTCGGGCTGATGCGAAAAAGAAACGGGGGCGTTGATGGACGGCTCAAGATATGATGACGGCAGCACTGACGCGCTGAGCGGAGAACAGAAAATCCGCAATTTCAACATCAACTTCGGCCCGCAACACCCTGCGGCCCACGGGGTTCTGCGCCTTGTGCTTGAGCTGGACGGCGAGATCGTCGAACGCTGTGACCCGCATATCGGCCTGCTGCACCGTGGCACTGAAAAGTTGATGGAAAGCCGGACGTATCTGCAGAACCTGCCGTATTTCGACCGTCTGGATTATGTGGCGCCGATGAACCAGGAACACGCCTGGTGTCTGGCCATCGAAAAGCTGACCGGGGTCGAGGTGCCGCGTCGCGGTTCGCTGATCCGGGTTCTTTATTCCGAGATCGGGCGTATTTTGAACCACCTCTTGAACGTGACGACACAGGCGATGGACGTGGGCGCACTGACGCCGCCGTTGTGGGGTTTTGAAGAGCGCGAAAAGCTGATGGTTTTCTACGAACGTGCCTGTGGTGCCCGCCTGCACGCGGCCTATTTCCGCCCCGGCGGTGTGCATCAGGACCTGCCGCCGGAACTGCTGGACGATATCGAGACGTGGAGCCATGAGTTTCCCTCTGTTCTGAACGATATCGACGGTTTGCTGACAGAAAACCGCATCTTCAAACAACGCAATGCCGATATCGGTGTCGTGACCGAGGAAGATATCCAGAAATACGGTTTCTCGGGCGTGATGGTGCGTGGATCGGGTCTGGCATGGGACCTGCGACGCGCGCAGCCCTATGAATGCTATGACGAGTTCGAGTTTCAGATCCCCGTCGGCAAAAACGGCGACTGCTATGACCGCTATCTGGTGCGTATGGAAGAGATGCGTCAATCGTTGTCGATCATCCAGCAAGCCATTGTCAAAATCCGTGACTGCCCCGGTGACGTTCTGGCACGCGGCAAGATCACCCCGCCGAAACGCTCGGACATGAAGACCTCGATGGAAAGTCTGATCCATCACTTCAAGCTGTACACCGAAGGCTTCCACGTCCCTGCAGGTGAGGTCTATGCCGCCGTCGAAGCCCCAAAGGGTGAATTCGGCGTCTACCTTGTCGCTGACGGAACCAACAAACCTTACCGCGCCAAACTGCGTGCGCCCGGCTTCTTGCACCTACAGGCGATGGATCATATCGCCGGGGGCCACCAACTGGCCGACGTTGCGGCGATAATCGGGACAATGGACGTCGTGTTTGGAGAGATTGACCGGTGAGACGCCTTGCTTTGATCCTGGCGCTTGCAGCCGCCACACCGTTGCAGGCCGCCTCGACCCATCCGACGGCAAAAGTGCTTGAGGTTATGCGCGAAAACGGTTGTCGGCTGGATGTATCGCGCGCCGAGGAAGCCTTTTCTGCCCATGATTTGCGACCCGAAGATGTCAGCGCTGTGATAAACTCCTGGGCTGAACAGGGGGTGGCCGGGCTGGACGGTTCTGTATTCGAGATCGCGCCTGCGATCTGCGGTGCCCATGGGCTTGCGCCAGAGGATACGGCGGGCCGTGCCGATGCGCTTTATGATTTTGTGGGTCTGAACGGGTGTCGCATGATCGAAGAAGAAGCTCAGATCAAATTGCGCCCCGCCGGTTTCACACAGGCTGAAATGCCCGATCTGATTGCCCGCCTTGTCGATCAAGGCCGCGCGTATCAGGAAGACCCCTATGTTATCGTGATCGGAGATGCCTGCTAATGCTGCGCCGTCTGCACCCCGAACAACCTGAAAGCTTTGCCTTCACTGCTGCCAACCAGCAGTGGGCTACAGCACAGATCACCAAATACCCCGACGGCCGTCAGGCCAGCGCGGTCATCCCGCTGCTTTGGCGCGCGCAGGAACAAGAAGGCTGGCTGAGCCGTCCCGCGATTGAATCCATCGCCGACATGCTGGGCATGGCCTATATCCGCGTGCTCGAGGTTGCGTCGTTCTACTTCATGTTCCAACTGCAACCGGTTGGAACTGTCGCGCATATTCAGGTGTGTGGAACGACGTCGTGCATGATCTGCGGGGCCGAAGACCTGATCGCGGTTTGCAAGGAGAAGATCGCTGTCAAACCGCATGAGCTTTCAGTTGATGGCAAATTGAGTTGGGAAGAGGTGGAATGCCTCGGGTCCTGCACCAATGCGCCGATGGCGCAGATCGGCAAGGACTATTACGAAGATCTGACTGCCGACGGCTTTGGCAAGATCATTGACAATCTGGCCGCCGGCAAGGTGCCAACGCCGGGTCCGCAGAATGGTAGATACGCGGCAGAACCGCTGAGCGGTCTGACCAGCCTCACAGACTACGATGCCGGAAAACCGCAGTACAATGCCAGTGTTGAACTGGCCCAAGATCTTGGGGATACGGTCAAACGCATCGACGGGACCGAGGTTCCGATCCTGACGCCATGGCTGGGCAAAGACGGCAAGGCTGCGGCGACCAAGGCCGCGCCAAAGCCACCAAAGGCGCCGGCACCCGCCAAACCCGCCGCGAAGCAGGCGGAAGAGGCAAAGAAGGCCCAGATTAAAGAGGATCAGCCCGAAACTCTGACCGCCGCGCGGGAGGGGAAAGCGGATGACCTCAAGATGCTGAAAGGTGTGGGCCCCAAGCTTGAACAGACGCTGAACGAACTTGGCTTTTTCCACTTCGACCAGATCGCAGCATGGACGCCGGAACACGTGGCCTGGGTAGACGCCCGGTTGAAATTCAAGGGCCGGATCGAGCGCGACGGTTGGATCGAACAAGCGGCGCAACTGGCGGCAGGCGAAGAAACCGAATTTGCAAAACGTGCCAAAGAAGACGGCACCTACGAAGACTGAATGGGACGGTGCCCGTTCGGGGCATCAAGGTGAGATGGACAAAGAAAAAGAACAGGCCATGGCCCGCAAGGGCAGACATATCGGAGTGGTCATCGCGGTGACCATGCTGTTGTGGCTTGCCATTTCGTTGTTCATCGGCCCGGCACTGGGATTGCCCGGGCGCTATGCGCTGCTGTTTGATTTCGCCGCTCTGGCGGGTTTCATCTATGCGGGCGTGAACATTTTTCAACTCTGGCGCATGCGTCAGGACAGCTGAAGGTAAGACATGATGCTGAAGGATCAGGACAGGATCTTTACCAATATCTACGGGATGCATGAGCGTACGCTGAAAGGCGCGCAGACCCGGGGGCATTGGGACGGCACGGCTGGCCTGATTGGGAACGGGCGTGACTGGATCATCCAGACGATGAAGGACTCGGGCCTGCGCGGTCGCGGCGGTGCGGGTTTTCCCACCGGTTTGAAATGGTCGTTCATGCCCAAGGAAAGTGACGGTCGTCCGGCCTATCTGGTGGTCAACGCGGACGAATCCGAGCCCGGCACCTGCAAGGACCGTGAGATTATGCGCCACGATCCGCATACGCTGATCGAAGGCTGCCTGATCGCGTCTTTCGCGATGAATGCGCATACCTGCTATATCTACCTGCGTGGTGAGTACATCCGCGAGCGCGAGGCGCTGCAGGCCGCGATTGATGAGGCCTATGATGCCGGATTGCTGGGCAAAAACGCCGCCGGTTCGGATTGGGATTTCGACCTGTTTCTGCATCACGGGGCCGGGGCGTATATCTGCGGTGAGGAAACAGCCCTGATCGAAAGCCTTGAAGGCAAAAAGGGCATGCCGCGCATGAAACCACCGTTCCCGGCGGGGGCGGGGCTTTACGGCTGCCCGACCACGGTGAACAACGTTGAATCCATCGCCGTTGTGCCGACGATCTTGCGTCGTGGTGCGGATTGGTTTGCTGGATTTGGCCGCCAGAACAATGCGGGCACCAAGCTGTTTGCCATCTCGGGCCACGTCAATAACCCCTGCGTTGTTGAAGAGGCGATGTCTATTCCGTTTGAGCAACTGATCGAAACCCATTGCGGCGGCATTCGTGGCGGTTGGGACAACCTGCTGGCGGTGATCCCCGGTGGTTCTTCGGTGCCTTGTGTGCGCGGTGAAGACATGCGCGACGCCATCATGGATTTCGACCATTTGCGCAATGATCTGGGGTCCGGTCTGGGGACGGCGGCTGTGATCGTAATGGACAAGTCTACCGACATCATCAAAGCGATCTGGCGTCTGTCGAAGTTCTATAAACATGAAAGCTGTGGTCAGTGTACCCCTTGCCGCGAAGGCACCGGCTGGATGATGCGCGTGATGGACCGCCTGGTGCGGGGTGAGGCCGAACTGGAAGAGATCGACATGTTGTTTGATGTGACCAAGCAGGTCGAAGGCCACACGATCTGTGCATTGGGCGATGCGGCAGCCTGGCCGATCCAGGGCCTGATCCGCAACTTCCGAGAGGAAATCGAGGATCGCATCAAGGCCCAGAAATCGGGCCGTATGGGCGCGATGGCCGCGGAGTAATCAAGTTGCGGGATATCGGATCAAACCCAAACCACGTTGAGATCAAGGAGTTGAACTATGGAAACTTTTGCTGAGTATTCACATGCAATCGCATCCCTCGTGGTCTTTACGTTGATCATTCTGGCGCTTGCGCCGTTTTCAGCGCTGGCCAAACAGGGCAAGGGCTTGGCCCCCGGAGCAACGCCGGAACAGGACTATTCCGACAAGGCGTATCGCCTGAACCGGGCTTATCTGAACGGGACCGAGACACTGCCAGCCTATGTCGCGGTCACGGTCGCGGCCATGCTGCTTGGGGTAAACCCGTTCTGGGTGAACCTTTTGGCATCGGTGGCTCTGATTGCGCGCATTGTCATGCTGGTTATTCACATGCGTGGTATTGGACAACCGCACAGCGGCATTCGGTCTGTATCCTACGTTGTCGGATGGGCCTGCATGGTTGTGATGGGCGTCATGGCATTGGTGGCGGCGTTCTGATGCTAAAGAAAGGTACTTATTCGTTGACTGGATCAAATTTCAGGATGGGGCGCGGGGCACTAGTCGCCGCCTTGGGTGCTGCGGTATTTGTCTCGGCCTGCGGCACGTCGTCCAGTGACCGAATTCTCTTTGATGGCAAGGCCTTCCGGGCCAAAGCGAAAGCTGTCGACAAAAGGAACACCCCGACCGAATTCACAGTTGTGGTGAACGGCGCGTCCGCGTCTTTGGATGGCGCGCGCGAAGCGGGACGGCATGAAGGAACCAAATTCTGTATCGACGCCTTTGGGACTTCTAAAATCAACTGGAAAGTCGGACCCGACACCGAACCGCAGAACCTGCGCATCACCGACAATAAACTGACCTTTGAAGGAACCTGCCAGCGACCATGACGCATTTTTTCGCATATCAGGGCGTGACGCAGGGCGTGTTATTGAATAGCGCGCCAGTCCCGGATCGTTTTGGCCTGTCCAAGACGAAAGGATTTGTCATGTCTGGTGTGAAACTGCTTATTGTGTTGTCTGTTCTGGTTATTCCGGCTGCGGTCGAGGCCAAACCGCCCTTGCGCGAAGTCAAAGAAATTGACGACGAACTCTATTACATCGCCATCGCAAACGAGATTTCGGATTACTGCCCGTCGATCAGCGGGCGCAGGTTCAAGGCGATTGGCGTCATGTGGGGGCTCAAGTCCAAAGCGAACAATCTGGGGTATTCGGACGGCGAAATCCGCGCTTACGTGGAATCGGATGCCGAAAAGGACCGGATGCGCGCCAAAGGCGAGGCGTATTTGACCGCGAACGGTGTGTCGTATGACAATCCCAAATCTTTCTGCACGTTGGGGCAGGCAGAGATTGAAAGAAACAGCGCCATTGGCGTGTATTTGAGGGCGAACTAGACCATGTCTGACCTCCGCAAAGTGAATATCGACGGGCAGGAAATCGAAGTCGATGGTGCGATGACGCTGATCCAGGCCTGTGAGCAGGCCGGGGTCGAGGTGCCGCGCTTTTGCTATCACGAGCGTCTGTCGATTGCCGGGAATTGCCGGATGTGTCTGGTCGAAGTTGTTGGCGGCCCGCCCAAGCCTGCAGCGTCGTGTGCGATGCAGGTGCGTGATCTGCGTCCGGGACCGGAAGGCCAGCCGCCTCAGGTCAAGACAAACTCGCCCATGGTCAAGAAGGCCCGTGAAGGGGTGATGGAGTTCCTGCTTATCAACCACCCGCTGGATTGCCCGATTTGTGATCAAGGCGGAGAGTGCGACCTGCAGGATCAGGCGATGGCGTATGGCATGTCGGGTTCGCGCTTTAAGGAAGCCAAACGTGCCGTGGACGATCTGGATCTGGGGCCGCTGGTCGGCACCGCGATGACCCGCTGCATCAGCTGCACCCGCTGCGTGCGGTTCACCACCGAGGTCGCCGGGATCACGCAGATGGGGCAGACCGGGCGTGGCGAAGATGCCGAGATCACGTCCTATCTGAACGAGACGCTGAATTCGAACTTGCAGGGCAATATCATCGACCTGTGCCCGGTTGGGGCGCTGACGTCGAAGCCTTACGCCTTTACCGCCCGCCCGTGGGAGCTGACCAAGACCGAGAGCATCGACGTCATGGATGCGCTGGGGTCCAATATCCGCGTGGACACCAAGGGGCGCGAAGTCATGCGTTTCCTGCCGCGCAATCATGACGACGTGAACGAAGAATGGATCAGTGATAAGACCCGTTTTGTCTGGGATGGCCTGCGTCGTCAGCGTTTGGACAAACCTTACGTGCGCGAAAACGGCAAGCTACGCGCGGCCTCGTGGCCCGAGGCGCTGACCAAAGCTGCCGAGGCACTGAAAGGGGCCGAAAAGCCGGCGGGTATCGTTGGTGATCTCGCTCCGGTCGAGGCCGCGTTCGCGCTGAAGCAATTGATCGAAGGGCAAGGCGGTGTTGTTGAATGCCGAACCGATGGAGCCAAGCTGCCTGCGGGGAATCGCGGCGCCTATGCCGGGACGGCAGCGATCGAGGATATCGACACAGCCGAGCGTATTCTGCTGATCGGAACGAACCCGCGTGACGAAGCTCCGGTTTTGAACGCGCGTATCCGCAAGGCCTGGGCACATGGGACCGAGGTGGCCTTGGTTGGGCCAGCGGTCGATTTGACCTTCGCGTATCACCATATGGGCGACGACCGCGCGGCGTTGCAAAAGGTCGTCGATATGGGCGGCGATGATGAAATCAAGGGCAAAGCCTCGCTGGTCATCGTCGGGCAGGGTGCGCTGCTTGAGGCTGACGGCGCAGCTGTGCTGGCCGCCGCGCAAACGATTGCAGCCAATACCGAAAGTGGATTGCTGATCCTGCACAGCGCTGCGTCTCGCGTGGGGGCGATGGATGTGGACGCCACCAACGAAGGCGGCATGGATGCGGTTAGTGCGGCTGACGTGATCTACAACCTCGGCGCGGATGAGGTTGAAATCGGCGAAGGTGCCTTTGTGATCTATCAGGGCAGCCATGGTGATCGTGGCGCGCACCGTGCCGATGTGATCCTTCCTGGTGCCGCGTATACCGAGGAAAACGGTTTGTTCGTGAACACCGAAGGCCGCCCGCAACTGGCGATGCGCGCCGGGTTCGCACCGGGTGAGGCGAAAGAGAATTGGGCCATCTTGCGGGCGCTTTCGGCAGAGCTGGGCGCTACGTTGCCCTTCGACTCGCTGGCGCAACTGCGCACAGCGTTGATCGAAGCTGTCCCGCATCTGGCCCAGATCGACCACGTGATCGAGAATGAGGTCCAGCCGTTGGATGCTGGCCCTCTGGGGCAGGCCACGTTCCGCAATGTGATCAAGGATTTCTATCTGACCAACCCGATTGCACGGGCGTCGCAGTTGATGGCCGAGCTTTCTGCGCAGGCGCAGTCACGGAATACCGGGAAGATTGCGGCAGAATGAACCAGACTCGTTTCATATCGCTTTCGGAAGCCAACACCGTTTGCGGTGCGGGCATCAGGGAATTGCGCATGAAACGCAATGAAAAAGGTAGCGCGATGGCTGTGGATGCTGTTTACACCTATTCGCCTACCCAAACGCAAGATGCGCAGGCCCTTGGCCTGAACATCGCGCGCCAAAAATTGAATACCCACGGTGTGAGGACCAATGGCTGATTTCTTTAACACCCCAGGCGGAATAGCCATCATCATTCTGGCGCAAGTGCTTGCTGTTGTGGCCTTCGTGATGATTTCGCTGTTGTTCCTCGTTTACGGTGACCGCAAGATCTGGGCCGCCGTCCAAATGCGCCGCGGCCCCAACGTGGTTGGCGTCTATGGCCTGCTGCAATCGGTGGCTGACGCCCTGAAGTACGTGGTGAAAGAGGTGGTCATACCGGCCGGTGCCGACCGCACTGTGTTCATCCTCGCACCGCTGACCTCATTCGTATTGGCGATGATCGCCTGGGCCGTGATCCCGTTCAACGATGGTTGGGTGTTGTCGGATATCAACGTCGCAATCCTGTATGTCTTTGCCGTGTCCTCACTGGAAGTTTATGGCGTGATTATGGGCGGTTGGGCGTCGAACTCAAAGTACCCGTTTCTTGGATCATTGCGCTCTGCGGCTCAGATGATTTCCTATGAAGTCTCCATTGGCCTGATTATCATCGGTGTGATCATTTCGACCGGTTCCATGAACTTCGGCCACATTGTCGAAGCGCAGGATGGCCGGTTCGGTTTCTTCAGCTGGTACTGGTTGCCGCATTTCCCGATGGTCTTCCTGTTCTTCATCTCGGCGCTGGCAGAAACCAACCGGCCGCCGTTCGACTTGCCCGAGGCGGAATCGGAACTGGTCGCCGGTTATCAGGTCGAATACTCGGCCACGCCTTTCCTGTTGTTCATGGCAGGCGAGTACATCGCTATCTTCCTGATGTGTGCGCTGACCACGCTGCTGTTCTTCGGCGGCTGGTTGTCACCGATCCCAGGTTTGCCGGATGGCGTTCTTTGGATGGTCGCCAAGATGGCGTTTTTCTTCTTCCTCTTCGCGATGGTCAAGGCAATCACGCCCCGCTACCGCTATGACCAGTTGATGCGGCTGGGATGGAAAGTATTTCTGCCATTCTCACTGGCCTGGGTGGTATTCGTGGCCTTTGCGGCGAAATTCGACTGGTTCTGGGGTGCGTTTGCCCGTTGGAGCGTTGGGGGATGATCACACGTTTGAGATACTCTCTAACGACCTGCGCTATTCTGGCAGTGAGCGTTTCTGCCCTGCGCGCCGGTGGTGATGAAACCACATGGGAGCCGAACTACTTGGAAACCGCGCGTTTCTATTGCGCTCCGCAGGTTGAGGTTTTGTTTCAGACGTCTGAAACAACGGTCAAGCGTTTGACCGAGGCAGAAATTGAGTGGGATCCCGAGATTCCTGAAGATCAGCACCGGGCTTTCAATAAAATGGGAGCCTTGGCGATTGTGATGGCTGACCAAGTTGCCCACTTGACGGTATATATGAATACAATAGGCGAGGGGCATTCCGACTCAGAAGGATTGGCCAATGCAAACTGGTCGCTTCTGAAACTCGCTCATTGCCTTTGGCTGTCTCAGGAAGATCGGGATTTGATTGATGAGATGGTGCTTTCGACGCCTATGGATGAAACCGGCCAGGGTCCCACGTATTCCTCCTCCGATTTTGCGTTTGGGCCACTGGACCAAGCAGAGTGCTTTCGTTGGAGGGAAGCCAGCCGTCGCATTTTGGAAATACCGCAACAATCCGAAGACGCCCAAACGCAAATGTATGAGGTTTTGCAAGATACTGTCGGGCAGTGCGATGAGCAATTCGGTTTTCAATTCGAGGAGAAGTCCTAGGCCATGACCCAGATCGACTATACCCGCGCTGCAAAATACTTCCTGTTGCAAGATTTCTGGGTCGGCATGAAACTGGGGCTGAAGTATTTCTTCGCCCCCAAGGCCACCATCAACTACCCGCACGAAAAGGGGCCGCTGTCTCCGCGCTTCCGCGGTGAACACGCACTGCGCCGCTATCCGAACGGTGAAGAACGCTGCATCGCCTGCAAGCTGTGTGAAGCGATTTGCCCGGCGCAGGCCATCACAATTGATGCTGAACCGCGCGAAGACGGCAGCCGACGCACCACGCGCTATGACATCGACATGACGAAATGCATCTATTGCGGCTTCTGCCAAGAGGCCTGTCCGGTCGACGCCATCGTCGAGGGTCCGAATTTCGAATTTGCCACGGAAACCCGCGAAGAGCTGTTCTACGACAAGGAAAAACTGCTCGATAACGGCGAACGCTGGGAAGCCGAGATCGCCCGTAATTTGGAAATGGACGCGCCGTACAGATGATGAAAGTGCTCTTGTCCAAGCGAAAATCCTATCTCGTAATACTTGCGGGATTTTCGCTGATCTCTGTTCTTAATTGGTACAAGGGTTTCGATAGGCCCTACGATGCGTTTGTTGGCGGGGTTCTCGCTTGCATTTTGTTCTTTGCCGCCGATCTAGTGCTGTCGAAATACGAAAAGCCTGGACTAGACGTCCTTTTATACATTCTCGTCTTTGCGACGTGGACAGCATACTGGTTGCGCCCCCAATGACTGATACCCCAACAAATCCGTTCGAACTGATGATGAAGCAGGCTAAGGACATGGCCAAGGCGATGAACCCGGCGATGGAGAATTTTTCGCCCAAAGGGTTCGAGGCGCTGTGGCCGACCATGCCGAAAGAGGTCATGGAGATGATGTTTGGCAACACCGTCAACAAGGACGGGCTGGACGCCAAAACCCGCCTGTTGCTGACGTTGGCCGGGCTGACCTGTCAGGGTGCGCAAGCGGATGCAGCGGTGCGCCAGACTGTGCGCCACGCGCTGGAAGCCGGGGCCAAGAAACAAGAGATCGTGGAAGCGATCGGTCAGATGTCGGTCTTTGCCGGCATCCCGGCCATGACCCGCGCGCTGGAACTGGCGCAAGAGGCCATGGGCGACAACAAGGATGAGGATCAATGACCGTCTTTGCCTTCTACCTGTTTGCCATCAGCGCCATCACCGGCGGGCTGTTCACGGTGATCAGCCGCCAGCCGGTGCACTCGGTGCTGTGGCTGATCCTGTCGTTCCTTTCTGCGGCGGGACTGTTCGTTCTGCTGGGGGCCGAGTTCGTGGCGATGCTGCTGATCATCGTCTATGTGGGCGCGGTGGCGGTGCTGTTCCTCTTCGTGGTGATGATGCTGGACGTGGACTTTGCCGAACTGAAGGCCGAGATGGCGCGCTATATGCCGCTGGCCTTGCTGATCGGTCTGATCATTCTGATGCAGTTTGTCATGGCCTTTGGCGCATGGGACAGCGCGCAGGGTGCAGCGGCCAATCTGGCGCAGCCGATCCCGGTGGACCGCCACAACACCGAAGCACTGGGTATCATTCTTTACGATCAATACTTCCTTCTGTTCCAACTGGCGGGTCTGATCCTGCTGGTGGCCATGATCGGTGCCATTGTTCTGACTCTGCGCCACCGCAAGGACATCAAGCGTCAGGACATCGTCGGCCAGATGATGCGCGACCCGGCCAAGGCGATGGAGTTGAAGGACGTGAAACCGGGGCAGGGGTTGTGATGCGCGTAAGCATATGCTCGATCGCCGCCTTGGTCGCGATCGCTTTAACTGCTTCGGAGAGTTTTGCTTGTTCACCAGCATTTAAACCGTGGTGGTGGAACAAAAAGGTAAATATGTCGAGAGACTGCTCTTTTGTCGGGGGTGGCCGTGATGATTTCCTAGGTGGGGAACCAGCTCAGGACTTGGGGGCCGGTAGAATTTCGCAGGTTGTTTCCGATTTCGGCGCAGAAACAGCCGTTGTTTCAGATTGCGAAACGGGCGAGCAAGTGCAGGTGAACGGATTTTGGAGAGAAGCTGAGTCGGCTGCCTGCCAATCTTCAACAAAAGTTGTGCGCTACCTTAAGCCAAACGGCTCGTTAGATTTGAGCTTAGGTGCGAGCATAAAAGAGCTATCCTCGGAGATCGTAAGTTTGGGATACAGCGTTCGGCAGGGTGTAACCTTCGATGACAGACGAGCAAGACCACGTGACTACCCAGACTTCTTTTGCGGCTGCAAACTCTACTACCCCGACTCGCCAGGAGCGAAGCTATGATCGGACTTGAACACTATCTTACGGTCGCGGCGACGCTGTTCGTCATCGGCATCTTCGGTCTCTTCCTGAACCGCAAGAACGTCATCATCCTACTGATGAGCATCGAACTGATGCTGCTGGCGGTGAATATCAACCTTGTGGCGTTCTCCAGCTTTCTCGGTGATCTGGTCGGGCAGGTGTTCACGCTGTTTGTGCTGACCGTTGCGGCGGCCGAGGCGGCGATCGGGCTGGCCATTCTGGTCTGCTTCTTCCGCAACCGTGGCACCATCGCGGTTGAAGACGTCAATATGATGAAGGGGTAAGAGAACATGGAAACCACCATCCTCTTTGCCCCGCTGGTGGGCGCGCTGCTCTGCGGGTTCGGCTGGCGATTCATTGGCGAGAAGGCCGCCATGTGGACGGCGACGGGCCTACTGTTCCTGGCCTGTCTGCTGTCCTGGATCGTATTCTTCTCGTTCGACGGTGTGACCCAGCAGATCGAGATCATGCGTTGGATCGAGAGCGGTTCGCTATCGACAAGTTGGGCGGTGCGTTTGGACCGGCTGACCGCGATCATGCTGATCGTGGTGACGACGGTTTCGGCGCTCGTGCACCTCTATTCCTTCGGCTACATGGATCACGATCCGCAATGGCGTGAGGGCGAGAGCTATAAGCCGCGTTTCTTTGCCTATCTGTCGTTCTTCACCTTCGCCATGCTGATGCTGGTGACAGCGGACAATCTGGTACAGATGTTCTTTGGCTGGGAAGGTGTGGGTGTCGCCTCGTACCTGCTGATCGGGTTCTATTATCGCAAGCCCACGGCCAATGCAGCCGCGATGAAAGCGTTCATCGTAAACCGGATTGGCGACTTTGGCTTTGCTCTGGGCATCTTCGCGTTGTTCTTCCTGACGGACAGCATCAATTTCTCGGACATTTTTGCATCAGCCCCTGCGCTGGCCGAAGAGAAGTTGCACTTCCTGTGGGGTGAGTGGACCGCAATCGAGGTGATCTGCGTCCTGCTGTTCATCGGCGCCATGGGGAAATCGGCGCAGTTGATTCTGCACACATGGTTGCCGGACGCGATGGAAGGCCCGACGCCCGTGTCGGCGCTGATCCACGCCGCGACCATGGTGACGGCGGGTGTGTTCCTGATCTGCCGGATGTCGCCGTTGATGGAGTTTGCGCCGGGTGCCACTGGGTTCATCACCTTCCTTGGGGCCTCGACCGCGTTTTTCGCCGCGACCGTTGGCCTGGTTCAAACCGACATCAAGCGCGTCATTGCCTATTCGACCTGTTCTCAGTTGGGCTATATGTTCGTGGCCGCGGGTGTTGGCATGTATTCGGCAGCGATGTTCCACTTGCTGACGCACGCATTCTTCAAGGCGCTGTTGTTCCTTGGCGCAGGTTCGGTGATCCACGCGATGCATCACGAGCAGGAGATGACCGAATACGGCGGCCTGCGGAAGAAGATTCCCTATACATTCTGGGCGATGATGATCGGCACCCTGGCGATTACAGGCGTCGGCATCCCGCTGACCCAAATTGGGTTCGCCGGGTTCCTGTCCAAGGATGCCATCATCGAAAGCGCTTTTGCCGGCGGCACCGGATATGCCTTCTGGATGCTGGTGATCGCGGCGGCGTTCACGTCATTCTACAGCTGGCGTCTGATTTTCCTGACCTTTTATGGCGAAGAGCGTGGCGATAAGCATACGCATGAGCACGCGCATGAAAGTCCGATGACCATGCTGGTGCCGCTGGGTGTTCTGTCCTTGGGCGCTGTGTTTGCCGGAATGATCTGGTATGGTAACTTCTTTGGTCACACAGACAAGGTCGGCAAGTTCTACGGTATACCGGTGGCTGAGGCGTCTGAGCATGCTGAGACCGGTGATCACGGTACAACTGATGCGACCCAAGGTGACGATACGCACGCGGATGAAAGCCATGGTGATGACGCCGGACACGAAGAAAAAGCGGCTCACGGCGACGACCACCATTATGTCTTCGCGGGTGAGCCGGGCGAGGGCGCTATTTACATCGCGCCGGGCAACCATGTTCTGGACGATGCGCATGCTGCACCCAAGTGGGTCAAGGTTTCGCCTTTTGTCGCCATGGCTTTGGGCTTTATCGTGGCCTATTGGTTCTACATCGTGAACACGTCGCTGCCGGCGCGTTTGGCGCAGAACCAGCGTCCTTTGTACCTGTTCCTTCTGAACAAGTGGTACTTTGACGAAATCTACGATGCGGTCTTCGTCAAACCCACCATCGCGCTCGGCCGGTTCCTGTGGAAACGGGGCGACGGCAACACCATTGACGGTTTCCTCAACGGGGTGGCGATGGGTATTGTGCCCTTCTTTACCCGCCTCGCTGGCAAGGCGCAGACGGGCTACATCTTTACTTACGCCTTCTGGATGGTTCTGGGTATCGCTGCCCTTGTCACCTGGATTTCGATCGGCGGAGGCGCACACTAATGGATAATATCCTCTCCATCGTCACCTTCATCCCCGCCGTGGCAGCAGGCATTCTGGCCCTGTTCCTGCATGGCGAGGACGTGGCGGCACAGCGCAATGCCAAATGGGTTGCACTTGTGGCTACCACGGTGACGTTCCTGGTCTCGATCGGCATTTACACGGGGTTTGATCCGTCCAACACCGGCTTCCAGATGGTGGAAGAAGGCGAATGGCTGATGGGTCTGAAATACAAGATGGGCGTGGACGGTATCAGCGTTCTGTTTGTCCTACTGACCACCTTCATCATGCCCCTGACCATTCTGGCCAGCTGGCATGTCACGGACCGCGTCAAGGAATACATGATCGCCTTCCTGCTTCTGGAGACGCTGATGCTGGGCGTGTTCATGGCGCTGGATCTGGTGCTGTTCTACCTGTTCTTCGAGGCAGGTCTGATCCCGATGTTCCTGATCATCGGCATCTGGGGCGGTGCGAACCGGGTTTATGCCAGCTTCAAGTTCTTCCTCTATACCTTCCTTGGATCAGTTCTGATGCTGGTGGCGATGGTCGCGATGTATGCGGACGCGGGTACAACGGATATCGAAGCGTTGATGAGTCATCATTTCTCGTCCGAAGGGTTCAGCGTGCTTGGCATCTATGTTGTCGGCGGCATGCAGACACTGATGTTCCTTGCATTCTTCGCCTCATTTGCCGTGAAGATGCCGATGTGGCCGGTACACACATGGTTGCCGGACGCCCACGTTCAGGCACCGACCGCTGGTTCCGTCGTTCTGGCGGCGATTCTGTTGAAGATGGGCGGCTATGGTTTTCTGCGGTTCAGCCTGCCGATGTTCCCGGTGGGCTCGGCGGTAATGACGGATCTGGTGTTGTGGATGTCAGCGATTGCCGTTGTCTACACCTCGCTGGTGGCGCTGGTGCAGGAAGACATGAAAAAGCTGATCGCGTATTCTTCGGTCGCGCATATGGGCTTTGTGACCATGGGTATTTTTGCTGCGAACCAGCAGGGCATTGACGGCGCGATCTTCCAGATGCTTAGCCACGGGTTTATCTCAGCCGCGCTCTTCCTGTGTGTTGGCGTGATCTATGACCGTATGCATACTCGCGACATCGAGGCTTATGGCGGTCTGGTCATTCGCATGCCAGCCTATGCGCTGGTCTTCATGTTGTTCACCATGGCGAATGTAGGCCTGCCGGGCACAAGCGGCTTTATCGGCGAATTCCTGACGTTGATGGGCACCTTCCAGGTCAACACCTGGGTGACAGCTGTTGCGGCTTCTGGCGTAATCTTCTCGGCAGCTTATGCGCTATGGCTGTATCGCCGGGTGGTCTTTGGCGATTTGATCAAGGAAAGCCTCAAGGCGATGACGGATATGAGCTCGCGCGAGCGGCTGATCTTTGCGCCGCTGATCGTGATGACCATCTTGCTGGGCGTCTACCCGTCGCTGGTGACCGATGTGATCGGCAACTCGACCGCCGCGCTGATTTCGAACTATGACATGGCTCTGGCCGCGGCTGAGGCCGCGACCCAGTCGGCCGCATCGCATTAAGGGGGCTTTGGAGACATGATCCAAGCTGATCTGACGATAATCCTGCCAGAGATTGTTCTGGCCGTATATGCGATGGCGGCGCTGTTGGCGGCTGTCTACACGACGAAAGACGGGCTGGCACCTTTGCTGGTCTGGACAACCGCTGGGTTGATGGCGCTGCTGGCGATTTGGATCGCGACCAACGGCGATGGTACCAATGTCGCGTTCAATGGCATGTTTGTCGATGACGGGTTCGCAAGGTTCTCGAAGGTGGCGATCCTGCTATCAGCGGCTGCCATTCTGGTGATGAGCCAGGAATACATGGCGCGTCGCGATCTGCTGCGGTTCGAATTTCCGTTGCTGGTCGCGCTGGCCGCTGTCGGTATGATGATGATGGTCAGCGCTGGCGATCTGATGTCGCTCTACATGGGTTTGGAACTGCAATCACTGTCGCTATACGTCGTGGCCGCGCTGCGCCGGGACAGTGCCAAATCGACCGAGGCCGGTTTGAAGTACTTCGTGCTTGGTGCGCTGAGTTCGGGTTTGCTGCTGTACGGCGCCTCGCTGGTCTATGGGTTTACCGGCACCACGCTGTTCTCGGGCATCATCCAGACAGTTCAGGATGGTGAGATTTCAGTTGGCCTGCTGTTTGGTCTGGTGTTCCTGATCTCTGGTCTGGCATTTAAAGTGTCTGCCGTTCCATTCCACATGTGGACACCGGATGTGTACGAAGGCTCGCCCACGCCTATCACCGCCTTCTTTGCCACAGCGCCGAAAGTGGCGGCGATGGCCCTGTTCGCACGCGTGATGCACGACGCTTTTGGTGGTGTGATCAAGGACTGGCAACAGGTGATTGTCCTGCTCTCGGTCCTTTCGATGCTGCTGGGTGCGGTCGCAGCGATTGGCCAGCGTGACATCAAGCGGCTGATGGCGTTCTCGTCTATTGCCCATATGGGCTATGCGCTGATCGGACTGGCTGCGGGGACCGAGTTGGGCATCAAGGCTATGCTGATGTATCTGGCCATCTATGTGACGATGAATATCGGCACTTTCGCTTTCATCCTGATGATGGAGCGGGACGGTAAACCGGTCACGGACATCGACGCCCTACGCCAGTATTCTAAGCGCGAACCAGGCAAGGCGCTGGCGGTACTGATCCTGATGTTCAGCCTTGCAGGCGTCCCACCAATGCTAGGCTTTTTCGCCAAATTCGGGGTCTGGCAAGCCGGTGTAAGCGCTGGCCTGACCGGGCTTGTGATTGCCTCAGCCATCGCCTCGGTCATCGGCGCGTTTTATTATCTGCGGATCGTGTTCTACATGTATTTCGGAGCTGAAAACGAGGACCCGATCGAAACGCATTCTTCACCAGTTCTGTGGGTCGCTTTGATGGGCTCGGCCGCGTTGATGCTGGTGGGCGTATTCTATCAGTTCGGTATTGAAGGCGCGGCTGCAGCAGCGGCGGCTACTCTTGTCAATTGATCTGCGAAACACATCAAACTTGGGGGCTCGGTCAGCGGACCGGGCCTTTTTGACATGACAAACTGGCCACAGGGATACGGCCTGCACGTGCTGCAGGAGGTCGACAGCACCTTGAACGAGGCCGCCCGCATGGCCCCGACCACGACCGGTCCGGTGTGGATCATGGCGCATCACCAAACGGCGGCGCGTGGGCGGCGGGGTCGGGCATGGGCCAACCCCAAAGGAAATCTGGCCGCGACCCTTTTGATGCGGCCACAGGGAAATCCGGAACAAGCCGCACTGCGCAGCTTTGTGGCTGCGCTGGCGCTATTTGACGCCTGCGTTGCAGTGACCGGTCGGGCGACTGGCTTGTCTCTCAAATGGCCCAACGATGTATTGCTGAACGGCGGCAAACTGGCGGGTATCTTGTTGGAAAGTACAGGGCAGGGGCGCGGTGTTTCACACTTGTCCATCGGCATCGGTGTGAACTTGTCTGAGTCACCCGGAGCAGATCAGGTAGAACCCGGCGCCGTCCGACCGGTTTCCCTATTGTCCGAAGCTGGAGCCAACGTAACGCCCGAAGATTTCCTGACCGAACTTGCTGTCGCCTATGCCGGATACGAGAACCAATTCGTGACTTACGGGTTTGAACCGATCCGGACCGCGTGGTTGGCCCGGGCTGCCAAGTTGGGTGAGGTCATCACCGCCCGTACCGCAGCGTCGGATACGGTTGGAACCTTTGAAACGGTGGACGCAGGGGGCAACCTTGTCCTAAACACCGCCAAAGGCCGCGTCAGTATTCCGGCGGCGGATGTGTTTTTCTGAAGGAGGCTCAGATGCTTCTGGCTATCGACTGCGGTAACACGAACACTGTGTTCTCGATCTGGGACGGTGAAAGGTTTCTGTGCACCTTGCGCACCTCGACCCACCATGCGCGCACGGCGGACGCGTATTTCACGTGGTATTCGACACTGGTTAAACACTATGGGATCGAGGCTGAAATCACTGATGTGATCATCGCCTCGACCGTGCCTCGGGTTGTGTTCAACCTGCGGGTCTTTGCGGATCGGTTCTTTGGATGTCGGCCGCTTGTCGTGGGCAAGCCCGATTGTCTGTTGCCGATGAATCCGCGTGTTGACGAGGGTACAGTGCCCGGCCCGGATCGTCTGGCCAACGCGGTGGCTGCGTTTGACCGGCATGGCGGCAATGTGGTTGTCGTGGATTTTGGCACGGCGACGAACTTTGATGTGGTTGCGGCGGATGGGGCCTATGTCGGCGGGATCATTGCGCCGGGCGTGAACCTCAGCCTCGAGGCGTTGCATCAGGGCGCGGCTGCCTTGCCACATATTGATATCACCCGCCCTGATAATGTGATTGGCACGAATACGGTTGGCTGTATCCAATCTGGCGTGTATTGGGGCTATTCCGGATTGATCGAGGGACTGATTTCCCGGATCAAGGCGGAATACGGAATGCCGATGAAAGTCGTTGGAACCGGTGGGCTCGCGCCGCTGTTCGATCAGGCGGACGTGGGGTTTGACGCAATCGAAGATGATCTGACGATGCACGGCCTGACCGTGATACATCGCTATAACAAGGACAATGGCTCGACATGAGCAGCGAAAGATTGATCTACCTACCGCTGGGTGGTGCCGGCGAAATTGGCATGAATGCCTATGTCTACGGCTATGGCAAACCCGGACAGGAACGGCTGATCCTTGTGGATCTGGGCGTGACATTTCCCGACATGGACACCACCCCGGGCGTTGACCTGATCCATGCCGACATCTCGTGGCTGCGCGAACGTGCCGACCAGCTGGAAGCCGTGTTCGTTACCCACGCACACGAGGACCACGTGGGCGCTGTGGCGCATTGTTATAAGGCGCTGGGTGCGCCTGTCTACGCACGGGCCTTCACCGCCAACATCGCGCGCCGCAAGATGGAGGAGCACGGACACCCCGAGGATGCCGTGCATACTGCATCCGCCTGGCCCGAACAGATTTCCGTCGGTCCGTTCAAGGTGGGTTTCCTGCCGGTTTCGCATTCGATCCCCGAAAGCGCTGCTCTGGTGATCGACACGCCCGAGGGGCGGATCGTACATACCGGCGACTTCAAGCTGGATGAAAACCCGATCGTGGGTGAGCCTTTTGACCCCAATCTCTGGGCCGAGGTTGCCAAGTCTGGCGTCAAAGCGCTGGTGTGTGACAGCACGAACGTGTTTTCCCCCCATGCAGGTCGCTCGGAATCCGAGGTAGGTCCCGAGATCACCAAGCTGGTTGAGGAAGCCAGCGGTATGGTTGTCGCCACCACATTTGCGTCGAATGTCGCACGGGTGAAGACGCTGGCCGAAGCAGGTGAACGGGCGGGGCGCTCGGTCGTTCTGCTGGGTCGCGCGATGCGTCGGATGATCGAAGCCGCGACCGAAACGGGCATTCTGACCAGCTTTCCACGCGTCGTCAGCGCCGAAGAGGCTGTCGACATGCCGCGCCAGAACCTGATGCTGATCGTCACCGGCAGCCAGGGTGAACGCCGCGCGGCCAGCGCACAACTTGCGCGAGGCAAATACCGCGGGTTGGAACTGAAAGAGGGCGATCTGTTTCTCTTCTCGTCCAAAACCATCCCCGGCAACGAGCGCGGCGTGATTTTCATCATGAACCAGCTCAGCGAAAAGGGCGTGGATGTGGTCGATGACAGTGCGGGCCTGTATCACGTGTCCGGCCACGCCAACCGTCCGGATCTTGAGAAAGTACATGGGCTGATCGATCCGCAGATGATCATTCCGATGCACGGTGAACATCGCCACCTGCGTGAGCATGCCAAACTGGCCGAAGCTGGTGGGCGTACCGGTATTCTGGCCGTAAACGGCACGATGCTGGATCTGACAGGGAATGCGCCGCGGGTTGTTGACTATGTCGAAACCGGACGGACCTATCTGGACGGCACGGTCAAAGTTGGCGCCCTGGATGGGGTGGTGCGTGACCGGATTCGTATGGCGCTGAACGGGCACGTCACTGTCACGGTCATTCTGGACGAAGAGGACGAACCACTTGGCGAGCCGTGGTGCGATACGATGGGTCTGTCTGAGATTGGATCGTCCCGCGCCGCATTGGTTGAAGTTCTGGAAGAAGACCTGAATCAGTTCCTGATGCGGGCAGACGCCAAAACCCTGCGCGATGATGACAAACTGGAAGAGGCAATTCGCCGGATCGTTCGCCAAACAGCAAAGACCGAGATTGGCAAAAAGCCCGAAGTCACCGCAGTAATCAGCCGAATGAAATAACGTATCTGGGGGCCTCTGGCCCTCAGTCTGCTTCTGGCATGGGATAACCGCGAAGCTTGAGGAAAAGGCTTTCTTCCTCACTGTTCAGAAAGAACGGAACGGTTTCTGGTGGCGTTGGGTCTGTTACCCGAGCAGCGATTTCGGCCAGCACCACTTCGGTAATGAATGGCAGGTCGAATTCGCGTGCCCGGTCCAGCGCCACCCATTGCAGATGCGACAGCTCGTCCGAGGCGTGGCTGAAATCATCCAGATCGCCCTGGATTGCAGTGGCGTCTACCAAGAAAAAGCGTGCATCGAACCGGCGGGGTCGCCCAGGGGGGGTGACGGCACGAAAGACGAACTGAAGTGCTTGTGCCGATGGGCGGCATCCCATCTGCGCAAAAGTTGCCCAATCTTCGGTCAGCGGGCCTGCCCAATCGCCAGGTTGGCCCAAAATCAGTCCGGTTTCTTCCCAAAGTTCTCGGATCGCAGCCGCCGCCAAGGCATTCTGCAGCCCGGTTTGTGACCGTTCCGCTAGGCGATCACAGCACACAGCAGGCAGATCCGTTGACAGTGCAACATCCGCATCAGACGCATCGACAGCGCCGCCTGGGAAGACAAATTTGTTGGGCATGAACGCGGCTTTTGCGCCGCGTTGCCCCATCAGGATGGATGGATTGGTCAGACGATCCCGCAAAACAATGACTGTCGCCGCGTCGCGTATGGCTGTTTTGTCCACCGTCATCCGTTGCTCAACTTGTGGTCCAAGATCACGCGGACTGGCCAAAGCCGTGCATGCGACGTGCCCATTGATAGGCGACAACTGCCCCTTTCAATCGTGGCAGCAGGAATAATGACAGGGCGGTACAGCCAAATGCCAAAACCAGGAACATCGTCAGGGGCTCAGGGCGCCAATGGACATAAGATAAGTGCAGCGCCGGTGCCAGCAGGTGACCCACCAGAAGAATCGTCAGATAGGCCGGCCCGTCATCGGCGCGATGGTGAAACAGCTCTTGTCCGCAATTCGAACATTCGTTGTTAACCTTGAGGTAGCTGTGCAGCAGTTTGCCTTCGCCGCAATTTGGGCAACGGCAACGGAACCCTTTGACCAGTGCTGGCTTTGTCGGGCGGTCTTCTACATCGTGGGTTTCGATCGTCTGATCTGTCATGTTGATACTCGCGCGTTCCAATGATGAGGATATAACGCTTGTTTGCAGCTTCGGGAAAGGGGGTGCGTCGCTTTGCATCGCCATGACGTTTTTAAAAAAGTTTCACTTCCTGCGACGGAATGGGATGCCTGCGCCGTTTGAACCTATGTAAGCAGCGGCAATGGCGCCGCGAAAACAAGGGAAAAACGTTATGAAAAGCGCCAAATTCATTCCGGCAATCATTGTGTCAGCACTGGCAATCACTGGCACATCCGTTTTCGCCGCAGGCGGTAAAGATCGCGAACCGGTGACCTTTCAACAGCTCGATGCTAACGGTGACGGGCAGGTGACCAAGGAAGAAATGCAGGCTCATCGGAATCAGCGTTTCACCAATGCCGACACCGACGGTGACGGCCAGCTGAGCGTCGAAGAGATGCAGGCAGCAGGTCAAAAGAAGGCCAACGACCGTGTTACGAAGATGTTTGAACGCAACGATGCCAACAAGGACGGTCTTCTGAGCGAGGACGAGTTGCCCAAGCCGCGCCGGGCTGACAAGATGTTTGACCGGATCGACGCGAACGAGGACGGCGCCATCTCGGAAGAGGAATTCGCCGATGCAAAAGACAGAATGGGGAAGCGCCACAAGAAACATGGGAATGCGGACTCTGACGACAGCTGATGCGGGATGGAGGATCTGACCTCTGCTCCACAAGACGTTCGCGGCGTGGATTGCGCCGCGGACGAATTGGGCGACGATGTGTTGCTCAGGCAGTTTGCCGATGGCGATGCTGTGGCGGCGCGCGTTCTCACCGATCGGCTTGCACCGCGCAGCTTATCAGTGGCCCTGCGATTTCTGGGCAACCGCGCCGAGGCTGAAGATGTCACGCAAGATGCGATGATGCGCCTGTGGCAGATGGCACCTGATTGGGTGCCCGGTCAGGCCAAAGTATCGACGTGGCTTTATCGAGTGACACTAAATCTGTGCGTTGATCTGCGCCGCAAAAAGACGCCGGACCGACTGGCGGATGTGCCAGAGCCAGCAGATGAAAAGGCCAGTGCAGCCGACCGTCTGCAGGACGCAGCCCGAAAGGATGCGCTGCAAATGGCACTATCACAACTGCCGGAACGTCAGCGACAAGCTGTTGTTTTGCGGCATATTGAGGAATTGCCCAACCCTGAAATCGCTGGGATCATGGGCATTTCGGTGGAAGCGGTGGAAAGCCTTACGGCACGAGGAAAACGGTCGTTAGCGGCGATTCTGGCTGGGCGACGTGATGAATTGGGGTACGACGATGACTGACGACAAAGACAATCTGGATCTGTTGTTCGCCCAAGCCCGGCAGGATCGGCACGAGTTGTCGGATGATCTGGCTGTGCGCATTCTCACCGACGCGGAATCTGTTCGGCTGGGTCGCCTGAAGCCAGATGAGCCAAAGACAAACTCTCTGTGGGCGCGTCTGCTGGCCGGGTTTGGCGGCTGGCAGGGAATGGGCGGTTTGGTTGCGGCCAGTATGGCGGGCGTCTGGATCGGCTTTTCTGCACCGGCGTTTTTGCCTGATCCCGCCAATTACATTTACGCGCAGGATGTTAGTTTCGTGGTCGCTGACCTAAGTCTGGATACGAGTTTTCTGGAGGACGCCGAATGAGCGATAGCCCCAAACCCAAAAACCGCTGGATGTCGGTTCTGTTGGTCATTTCACTGGCACTGAACCTGTTGATTGTTGGTGTCGCCCTGGGAACTGCGCTCCGGGTCAAAGGAGGTGATCACGCGAAGGCTCCGCCCGGGTTCGGCTCGGCACTTTACCGCGCTTTGCCAAAGGAAGAACGCAAAGCGATGCGCGGCGAGCTATTCGACCGTCACAAAAAGGGTGCAAGCAACCGGTCCCAAGATTTTGCGCAACTCAGCACCGCCTTGCGCGCAGACCCCTTTGACGCTGCGGCGGTTCAAGCCCTGCTAGACCAGCAAGCGCAGTCCATGGCGGACCTGCAGAATGCCCTGCAGCAAGAGTGGTTGGCTCGGGTTGAAACCATGAGCGATGAAGATCGTCTGGTCTATGCCGACCGGTTGGAAGAGGTCGTTAAACGCGGCCCGCGTGGTCACAAGAAAAAGGACTGAGGGTTTCAGGTAGCACTCTGCCTGATCCTTACTTGATTGCGACCTGCCTTCTTGGCTGCATAAAGTGCAGTATCGGCGGATTTCAGCAACCGATCCACCGGGTCACCAAGGGGCAGAGGTGGGTTTGGTGCAGTCAGGCCGATGCTGATGGTGACAGGCACAGGGGCTGTGGTATCGGACAGAGAAAACGGTGTCTTGCTGATACAGTCGCGCAGGGTTTTCGCCAGACCCATCGCCCCCGCCTGAGAGCTGTCAGGCAGGCCTATCATAAACTCCTCCCCCCCGATGCGCGCGACAAAACCCGCAGCGCCAACTGTGCGCTTCATGCGCTTTGCGGCCTCGGTCAAAACCTGGTCGCCGCTGACATGCCCAAAACGGTCGTTGATGGTTTTGAAATGATCCAGGTCTGCCAGCATGACGACAAAACCCTGACCGGTTTGCGATGGTTGTCGTGCCATCTGATTCATGGCTTGCATAGCATAACGGCGGTTGTGCAACCCAGTCAGCGGATCGAACCATGACTCGGCAAGCCCGCGCTTTAATGAGGCGCGCATCTGGTCCATTCCGGCCTTTCGCGCGATCTGGTTATCCAGATGCAGTTGAACCTCTTCGACGTGAAATCCCCCCATGCACACGGCGTCAGCGCCACGATCCAGCGCCTCGCTCGCCATTGTCGCATTTTCATCTGCCAAGACAGCGATCAATACGGTATGCCGAGTTGCCCCCCGTGACTTCAGATCCGCCAACGTATTCAGGCCCGCGGCCGTCGTATCTATTTCGATTAGGATCGCGTCTGGCATTGGCCCTGACAGCAAGGCACGCATGTTCGAAGCTGCATGTGTGCTTAGGCTGTGATGCGATCTCTCGGACAACGCGGTTTTCCACAATGTCCCGATCCGGGCGCTCTGGGTCAGTATGACCACATGGGCCGATTTCGGCGGCGTAATCAGCACGGTAGCGGGTTCTGCAAATCCGACTGGATGTGATCCTTCGCCCAATTGAAGCTCTTGCGTATCAGCGCGCGCGCGCAGCAGGCTGCGAATTCGCGCCAGAAGCAGGGTGTCCTTGAACGAGGCCGCCAACACATCGTCCAACCCATCCGACAATGCCTGCAATCTTGCCGCCTTGTCGTTCTGCGGCGCGATTGCAACGACCGGTACATAGGCCAGTTCCGGGTTGGCCATCACCAGTCTTTTGACGTCCGCAGCTGAGCCATCGGGCAGCGTTTGCGCCACCAGCACCAGATCGGGGCGTGTGCGACTTAGCAGCCCGGCCAGCCCCTGCAGCTTTTCAGCCTGAACCACGTGATACCACGCCGCTGTCAGCTGAACTTTTAGCATAATGCGATTGGTCGAAGTCCCGTCGAGGACAAGGATGGTTCCCTGCACGGACATATCTGTCACCGTTGATTGCATGCGTTGCCAAAGTGTTTATGAGTCTGGTTAACAAACCCTTTCCAAGTGCATTTCCGAGGCCTCTTTATGCCGATCACCGCCCAATCTGCTGAAACGCTTGCCCTGAACGTCCTTGGCTGGCTGGTCGGGAATGACGAGTTGCTGCCGATTTTTCTGGGCTCGACGGGCGCATCCACCGAGGATCTGCGGGTTCGCGCATCAGAGTCGGAGTTCCTGAGTTCGGTTCTTGAATTCTTGATGCTTGACGATTCGTGGGTGATCGCCTTTTGTGACGCCAATTCCGTGCCCTATGACTTGCCGGGTCAGGCGCGGGCTGTTTTGTCTGGTGGCGACGTTCACTGGACCTGATTCAATTCACTGACAGGAGCATGTAATGCCCATTGATGCGATCTTGTTCGACAAGGACGGAACATTGTTTGACTTTGCGGACACATGGGGTGGTTTCGGGCGCAGCGTGTTGGAAAAGCTGTCAGATGGCGACCAAAAGCGCGCCGCCGAACTGGGCCAGGCCATCGGGTTTGATCCGGTTTCGGAAGAATATGCCGACGACAGCATCGTGATTGCGGGGACCGTCGAGGAGATCGCTGAGGCCCTTGCACCCTATTTCCCGGATATGCCCAGCGATGAGCTGATTGACATTCTGAATACGGAATCGGCGACGGCGACACAGGCCCCGGCTGTTCCTCTGGTTCCCTTCCTGGATGCTTTGCGGCAGGCGGGCCTAAAACTGGGCGTGGCCACGAACGACGGGGAAATGCCTGCGCTGCAACATCTCGCCTCAGTCGGGATTCGCGACCACTTTGATTTTGTTGCTGGCTACGACAGCGGCCATGGGTTCAAACCGGGACCCGGGCAATTGATTGCCTTTGCAACCCATGTTGGTGTCGACCCGTCGCGTGTGGCGATGGTGGGGGACAGCCTGCATGACCTGCAGGCCGGGCGAGCTGCCGGAATGACCACAATCGGTGTGCTAACGGGGATGGCCCCGGCCGAGGCACTTGCGCCGATGGCGGATGTGGTACTGCCGGACATCGGTCACATTCCCGCCTGGTTGGCAGAAAACTGATCCAGCTTCGGCTGAATTCGACTGTCCAAGTAATAAAACCGACAAACCTTGTCGCAGACAGAGCGGCCACTGGGCCGACTTCCGGGCTTGCTTGATGAAAGCAAGTTCCGGAGGGATCCAATGGCTGACACACAGACTCGCAAACGGCGCGGAGGGGGACGGGCAGGTGCGGCGGCGCGCAGGGGCAGCGCGGTGATCGACCAAATGCCGTGGAACCCGCCGATCAATACCGACAAACCCACCGAACCGCTGGACCAAGCTGGAATCGAAGCGATCCACGAGGGGGCCATGCGCATCCTCGAAGAGATCGGAATCGAGTTCTACAACGAAGAAGCCCTCGGTATCTTGAAAGAGGCCGGCTGTACGATCAATGGCGACAACGTTCGTATGGGTCGTGACTTTGTAATGGAAATGGTGGCCAAAGCGCCGTCAAAGTTCACGATCACTCCGCGAAATCCTGACAAGACGATTGAGGTTGGTGGCAAAACCCTGCTGTTCGGGAACGTGTCCTCTCCGCCGAATTACTGGGATCTTGAGATCGGCACCAAGGTAGCCGGCAATCGCGAGATGTGCCGGAATCTGCTGAAGCTGACTCAGTATTTCAACTGTATCCACTTTGCGGGGGGCTATCCGGTCGAACCGGTCGACATCCACGCCAGCGTCCGACATCTGGACGTGCTCTATGACAAGCTGACGCTGACCGACAAGGCGATGCATGCCTATTCGCTGGGCAAGGAACGCGTCGAGGACGTGATGGAAATGGTGCGGATCGCTGGGGGTCACAGCCATGAAGAGTTCGAAGCGACCCCGCGGATGTATACCAACATCAACTCGACCTCACCGTTGAAACACGATCACCCGATGATTGACGGTTGCCTACGCCTTGCGCGGCGCGGGCAAGCAATTGTCGTGACGCCGTTCACATTGGCCGGTGCGATGGCGCCCGTTACGATGGCCGGTGCGGTTGCGCAATCCTTGGCCGAGGCGCTGTGCGCAATTGCGCTGTTCCAATATGTCCGGCCGGGAATTCCCTGTGTTATCGGGACGTTCACGTCCAACGTTGACATGAAATCTGGCGCACCTGCGTTTGGAACGCCCGAATATATGCGCTCAACCCAGATGACCGGCCAAATGGCAAGATACTATGGTTTGCCGATGCGGTCTTCGGGCGTGTGTGCGGCGAACGTACCGGATGGGCAAGCTGTGTGGGAGACGTCGAACTCACTTTGGGCTGCTGTGCAGTCGGGTACCAACATGGTGTATCACGCGGCCGGATGGCTTGAGGGCGGGCTGATTGCGAGCCCCGAAAAATTCATTATGGATTGTGAAATTCTGCAGCAAATCCAGCGATACATGCAGCCCGAGATCACAGCGACAGGCCCGGACGAAATCGCGCTGGATGCGATCAAGGCCGTTGGGAACGATGGCCATTTCTTTGGTATTCAGCACACCCAGGACCGCTACACGACCGCGTTCTATCAGCCGTTCCTGAGCGATTGGAAAAACTATGAAGGTTGGGACGTGGCTGGTGGCATCTGGACAGCCGAGCGCGCCCACCACATGTTCAAGGAAATCGTAACCAGCTTTGAGCCCCCGCCGATAGATGACGGGATTCGCGAAGAGTTGGAGGATTTTGTTGCCCGCCGAAAGGCCGAAGGTGGCGCGCCGACGGATTTCTAATGTAACAACAATGACTTCCAGATTGAGTCTCTGTCGAATTGCCATCAACGCATCGTGTTTTTTGGCTATTTGTTAAGGATTATCTGAGCAGATTGGGGTGTAACCAATTTGGGGCATCTCATGCATGGTCTGATCAATCGGGCAATACAGTCATTTGTTTGCGCGACTTATGGACAACCCTGCTGGCTGCGCGTGACCGAGGCTGCGGGCCTGGGTTTTGCCGAGTTTGAGGCAATGCTGCTTTATGACGACGCCATGACCGCGAAGGTTTTGGACGCGCTATGTGCTGACCTGAATCGCCCACGGGCCGAGATACTGGAGGATCTCGGAACCTATCTGGTGTCGCACCCCAATATGGAAGATTTGCGCCGACTGCTTCGGTTCGGCGGTGTGACATATGTCGAGTTTCTGCACTCACTGGATGACTTGTCAGATCGCGCCCGACTTGCGGTTTCCGATCTGCGCCTGCCGATTCTGGAACTGCGCGAGGTGTCACCAGCAGAATATCATCTGCACTGCTATCCTGGCCTGCCGGGATATTCCAGCGTGATGGTGGGCGTATTGCGGGCAATAGCGGATGACTATGGTGCATTGGCTATGCTGTCGCATGAAGGGTCGCAGGGCGACGCTGAGGTCATCACGATCGTTCTGATCGAAAGCGCGTTCGCCGAAGGGCGTCATTTCGATCTGGGGGCACGCAAATCATGATGCAAACCTCTGAACTCTCGGCTCTTTTGGACACGCTATGCCCCATGTTCGTGATGGTGGATGATCAGGGCAGGATCGTGAATGCCGGGCCGACGTTACAAAAGCTTCGCCCGGGTCACCCGATGCGGGGGCGAGGCTTTTTGGATGTCTTTGAACTGGTTCGGCCACGAACAGTTACAACGATTGCTGGGCTGCTGTCTCTGGCCGGTGGCAAAGTGCATCTGAAATTTCACGATGAACCCCGGACCGCGCTGACCGGGCTAATCGCGCCCTTGCCAAAGGGGAACGGGGCCATCATCAACCTGTCCTTCGGGATTTCGATACTGGATGCAGTTCGTGACTACGCCCTGACCAGCGCGGATTTCTCTGGCACGGATCTGGCGATTGAACTGCTGTATCTGGTTGAGGCGAAAACAGCCGCGATGGAGGCATCTCGCTCACTGAACCTGCGACTGCAGGGAGCTATGCTGGCCGCTGAAGAACAGGCGGTGACAGACATGTTGACGGGGTTGAAAAACCGCCGCGCGATGGATGTGGTTCTTGGCCACCTGATCTCGGGTAATTCCGTCTTCGCGCTTATGCATTTGGACCTGGATTTCTTCAAAAGTGTCAACGACCGCCTTGGCCATGCGGCGGGGGACTTTGTGTTGCAACAGGCCGCGCGCATTATGGAGGAAGAGACACGAAATGAGGACACGGTCGCCCGGATCGGTGGTGATGAGTTTGTCATCATTTTTAAAGGTCTGGTCGACGAAAGTGTCCTGACTGACATAGCTGGGCGCCTGATCAGCAGGCTATGCCAACCCATGATGTTTCAGGGTGCCCCGTGCAAGATTTCAGCCAGCATCGGAACGGCCTTGTCCACGCAGTTCGGCACGCCGGACGCGGCAGAACTGCTGAATGCAGCCGATCAGGCACTATACGAGGCAAAGCGGCAGGGGCGGTCGCGGCATTGTCTGTACTCGGCACTTGCGGCCTCTGGACTGAAACCGGCTAGTTCGCAATGACTTCTAAATCCGCGCGGGGCGGGTATTTAAGTTAACCCAGCGCAAAAGCCCGTGTCAGAGTCCCCGCAATATGGCGTTTGATCGGGGAAAGTTCTCCGACAACCGGCATCAAGCGGCCTTTGAACCGCGCTCGCTCCAGTTTCTGCGGCACGTCCTCCAAAACATGCCCGCCGGTGCAGGCAAAGAAGGGCAAGCACAGAGATTGATCGCCAGCCCCGGTCGCGGCCTCGGCAATGGATGGGGCCTCTTCCACAAAACCGACGCGGATGGATTGGAAGGTCACGCACGCGGCCAATTCCATAGAAAACTCAATGGCGACAGCTGATGGATTGCGGCTGCGGCCCGATCCGTGAGCCGCCAAAACCAGATCCGTTTTGTCCGCGTCCCACCCCTTGCCCAACAGCGTATCCTGCAACGCGCCCGCAGCCAAAGCGGGGAGTTTAGGGTCAACGCCCAGCGGGTCCAGAATTTGGATATTTCTATCATCCAGACGCTTGGGCAGCGCACTCGTCACGAACCACCCGTTGGCCATGAAAAGGGGATAGATGACAGTGTCGTCGGGCAGTTCATCCAATCGAGCCTCCAGCATTCCTGGTGCTGCAAGAGTAACTGATTGAACGCTGACGCCATCGCAATATGCATCGACCTCTGCCGCATAGGAAGCTAGCGCCGCTTCGGCAGGGGCCGGGTCCGAGGGTTGGCCGTGGGCGACGATCAGGGCGTGCGGCATATAAGAGTATCCTATGGCTCTTCAGTTAGGTGTGTCCGGCTGGTGCAAAGTCAATCCGTGGGACGTCACGCTATCCCAATAATGTCAGCCAAAGCCAGACTGTCAGGATCGAAACGCCGGTTCCGACCAGAACGGACGAGGCCGCGACCCGTTTTGCCCGTCCGTACATATTGGCAAAGATGTAAGCATTGAAGCCGGGTGCCATCGCTGCCGTCAGCACGCCCGAGCGGAACAGGTCCTGCGGCAGACCAACTGTTGAGCCGAATAACCAGACAAGACTGGGATGCAGCATCAGTGATATCGCGCAGACAAAGGCGATGGCGCGCAGGTCACCTTCGGGCTTGTATTTCACAAGCACTCCGCCAAGCGCGAACAGCGCCCCGGGCAGGGCGGCGCGTGTCACAAGGCCCAGAGCTTCGTCCACGACCGCAGGTATGCCAATACCTGACAGGTTCACGGCAAAACCCAGCGCGATGCCAAGGATCAGTGCGTTGCGGAACATGGCCGACAAGATGGATTTGACCATGCGATGCCCACCTTGGCCGCGATTTCGAATAACCTCCATCACCGTGATTCCAACGCCGTAGCAAAAGGGCGAATGGAAGGCGATGATCGCATAGTTGCCGGTCAGGTTTTCGGGGCCATAGGCGCGTTCGGTAATCGGCAGTCCCAAAAGAACAGAGTTCGAGAACAGACAGCAAAACCCGATGGCGACGCAATCTTCCCAATCCCGGCCAAAGATAAACCGCGCACCGAATAGACCAGCAGTGAAACACAGGCCAGCTGCTGAGTAGAAGCTGACCAGAAGCCGGGGATCAAAACTGGCGCTTAGATCCAGATGCGAGATTGCAAGGAATAGAAGGCATGGGATTGCAAAGCCCTGGGTGAACTTCATCAACCCATCGATGTGAATTTCCTTGAAATACCCCAACCGGGTCGAGGCATAACCTGCTCCGATCACGAGGAAAACCGGTAGAATGACGTCGATCAGACTTTGAAGCATGGCACCGCTTTGCAGGCTGGGCCGACACAAGATTGCTGCGTCCCAGATCGGTTGCGTGGGGTCTTAGAGCGCCTGATGGATCACCATTCCGTCATAGGCAGGAGTGATGTAGTCGGCGGTTTCCGCCTCGACCGTGGCATAGTCCAGGTCGATATGCATGTTGGTCAGGACCGCGCGCTTGGGGTTCAGTTGTTCGATCCAGCCCAGCGTCCTTTCCAGATGCGCATGGGTCGGGTGAGGTTTCCGACGCAGCGCGTCGATCACCAGGCAATCCAACCCTTCCATCATCGACCAGGCGTCGTCGTAGATTTCCGCCACGTCCGGCAGGTACGCTAGATTACCCATCCGGAAACCAAGCGAGTCGATCGAGCCGTGATTGACCTTGAATGGATGGAACGGGATCGGGCCGCCGGGGCCGTCCACCTCGAACGGACCGTCGATGGACTTCAGGTCAAGGATCGGCGGGTAGGGTGATCCTTCGGGCTGGACAAAGGCGTAGCCGAACCGTCCCAGCAAGGCGTTCTGCGTGTCGCCATCGGCCCACACGGGCACCCGCTCGCGCATATTGAACACGATCATGCGCAGGTCATCGATACCGTGGACGTGATCGGCGTGCGAATGGGTGTAGATCACCCCATCCAGACGCCCGGTCCCGCTGTCGAGCAATTGGCTGCGCATGTCAGGGGAGGTGTCGATCAGCACCGAAGTTGTACCGTCCGGGCCGTCACGTTCCACCAGCATCGAACAGCGGCGGCGGATATTCTTGGGGTTCTTGGGGTCGCAATCGCCCCAATGCCCGCCCAGCCGGGGGACGCCGCCGGAAGATCCGCAGCCCAGAATCGTGCATCGCAACTCGGTCATGCAGCCGCCTTGTAGGTCGCGGCCTTGGTGAACAACCGGTCAAAATTTGCCTGCGTCTGCGCCGCGAATTCGGCGTAGCCCATCTCAAACACCTCGGCACCTTTGCGGGCGGTGTGGGCGGTGTAGGCGGGCTCGTTCCGCTTGCCGCGATACGGGGGTGGGGCCAGGTATGGCGCGTCGGTTTCAACAAGGATGCGGTCGACCGGGACGCTGGCAAAGATATCGCGTAACTCCTGGCTTTTGGGGAAGGCCGCGATGCCGGACATCGACAAATAGAACCCCTGTTCAAGGGCAGCTTTGGCTAGTTCGGCAGAGGATGAAAAGCAGTGCATCACGCAGGAATAAGGCGCGTTGCGGTGTTCCTCGGCCAGAATGCGCGCCATGTCGTCATCGGCGGCACGGGCGTGAATGATCAAAGGCAGGCCAGTGCGTTGGGCGGCCTCAATATGCACCCGCAAGGATTGCTTCTGCACCGCCGCGCTGTCGGCGGTATAGTGATAATCCAGTCCGGTTTCGCCGATGCCTACAAATTTGGGATGCCGGGACAAGGCGACGAGTTCGTCGACCGATGCCATCGGCTCATCAGCCGCGCTCATCGGGTGGGTGCCGGCAGCGTAGAAGACGGGCGCGTGGGCCTCGGCGATGGCGCGGACGGTTGGTTCATTCCGCAAGCGCGTGCAGATGGTCACCATGCGGGTCACACCGGCTTCGGTTGCGTTGGTGATAATTTGATCCAGCTGACCTTCGAAATCGGGGAAGTCCAGATGGCAATGGCTGTCGGTGATTTCGGGCGTATTGCTCATCTGCTCTGACCGGCGGTTTCCTGTATCTTGAACACCGTATCTAGGACCAGAGCGGCAGGGTCAAGGTTCACCGCCTGCCCATGACGCGCACGTGCGGTGATCACCGCGGCGACCTCCGCCCATTTGCGGGCCTGCTGCGGTGAGGCCGACAGGCGGGCAAGTGTCTCTGCCTCGTTCGGAGCGGCTTCGGGCATCGGGGCCGCGCCGGTTGCACCGGTCAGCGCAAGCCGAGACAGGGCGACATCGATCAACGTCAGTAACAGTTCAAACCGCTCGGCCGCGCCACGTTGGGCAGCAGCCTCGGCCAGAGCCAACGCGCGCTGACGGTCCATTCGGGGCAGGGTGCCCAGAATGCCGATCAGCTCGGCGTAAATCTCAAGCCCGCCCAGATTGATCAGGCGCACCGCATCACCCACGGACCCGGCAGCCAGTGCAGCCAAATGATCCGCCTGTCCCGGCATTTCTGTGCCGGTCTGCATCAGCGCGGCTTCCATATCCTCAGATCCTAGCGGAGACAGGCGCAGCGTCCGGCACCGCGACCGGATTGTCGGCAGTAGACGCGACGGTTGGTGCGAGATCAGCAGCAAGGTGGTGCGGGCCGGGGGCTCCTCAAGCATTTTCAACAGCGCGTTGGCGGCGCTGACATTCATCTCGTCCGCGGCATCCACAATCACAACGCGACGGCCACCGTCAGTCGAGGAAAGGCCGAAGAACTTGCCAAGCTTGCGGATATCATCAACCACAATCTCATTACGCAACCGCCCCTGATCGTTCAGAGATCGGGTGATTGCCGCCAAGCCGGGCTCGGCCCCGGCCTGAATACGGTGCGCGACGGGGTGTTCAGGATCGATCTCAAGGCTATCGGGCGGTGGCGGTGCACCAAATAGCCCGTCATCCTCGGTCGGAGGTGTTGCCAGTAGAAACCGCGCGATCCGCCAGGCCAGCGTCGCCTTGCCGACGCCACGTGGACCGGTAATCAACCAGCCGTGGTGCAGACGTTCCGAGGTATAGGCGCTCAGAAAAGCCTGTTCTGCTGCGTCCTGACCAAACAGGCGCAGTGTCTCGCGCGGGTGTGGGGCACCGGGTGCCTGATCCGGGGTTGGGGCGTCGTCGCTCATCTATCGTCTATCGCAAAGCTTGCAGAACGATATCTGTCACATCCTGTGCAACACTGTCCATGTCCCGGTTGCCATCAACCACGCGGAAACGGTCGGAATACTCATCCGCAAGGGCCAGAAACCCTGCACGCATCTGTTGTTGCAGAGCCAGCCCGAAATCTTCGAACCGTTCTTCTGTTCCCTGTCGCCCCTTGGCGCGGGACAGCCCTGTTTCGGGGTCCATGTCGATCAAAACGGTCATGTCGGGTTCGCGCCCGATCATCAGGTCGTGCAATTGATCGACCAATCCCCGCAGATCGCCGCGCGACAAGCCCTGATACATGCGGGTGCTGTCGGCAAAGCGGTCGCAGATCACGACTTTACCCTCGGCCAGCGCCGGTCTGATCGTGCGTTCCAGATGATCCCGGCGCGCAGCCGTAAACAACAAGATTTCTGTCTCTGCAGACCAGCGATCCGGGTCACCTTCCAAAACGAGGCTTCGGATTTCTTCCGCGCCAGCGGACCCTCCAGGTTCGCGGGTCAGAACCACATCGTGACCGAGGCCGCGCAAATGTTCGGCAAGCATGCGCGCTTGTGATGACTTTCCAGACCCGTCAATGCCCTCGAAGGTCAGAAACAACCCTGCCTTCGTCACATCGCCTCCAGCGGATTGCCGATCACGTCTTCCAGAACAATACCGCCAACGGTTTTCATGCGCACGACGAAGCCACCAACAGGCACGTCTTTGGCCGCGAACAGTGGGCGGCGGATTTCCGGCAACCCTTCGGGGGTGATCACCAGCTCAGCCAGTTTTTGCCCCTTTTCCACAGGCGCGTTGATTGGGCCTTCGTAGACGACCTCAGCTTTGACATCCTTGTCATTGAGAACTGGGAACAACAAGGTCAGATCCCCTTCGGGCACCAGCCCAACAGTTTTTTCGGCGCCCATCCAAATCTGGGCTTCGGCTATCGGCGTTTCGGCGTCGGCAATTGTCCTCTCGACAAAATTGCGAAACGACCAGTTAACCACGGCCTCAGCCTCCTCTGCGCGACGGGCGGTGCTATCGAGGCCAGTCAGGACAAAGACAACCCGACGGTCGCCTTGCTTGGCCGAGCCGACAAGGCCGTAACCCGCCTCTTGCGTATGCCCGGTTTTCAGGCCGTCGGCCCCGATACCCAGTTTCAGCAGCGGATTGCGGTTGCGTTTGTTCGACGGCGCACGGCCATCAAACTCAAACTCTTCTTCTGCGAACAAAGGGTAGTATTCGGGAAAGTCGCTGATCAGGCGGTTGGCCAATACGGCAAGGTCATGGACCGACATCATGTGGCCCGCCGCCGGCCAGCCGTTCGAGTTGGCGAAGTTCGAGTTGTCCATGCCCATCTGCTTGGCGCGCTGTGTCATGTAGCGGGCAAACCCGGCCTCGGTCCCGTCGGGGCTGAGCGCCTCGGCAATCACCACGCATGCGTCGTTGCCCGACAATACGATGATGCCACGCAGCAGATCCTCGACCCGAACACGATCCTGCGTGTTCAGGAACATGGTCGAGCCACCATAGCTCATGGCGTGTTCTGACACGGGCAGGGTTTCACCCAGGGTCAGGCGGCCATCGCGCAACGCCTCAAACGCGACATAGAGCGTCATCAGTTTGGACATCGACGCAGGCGGCAGCGGCTGGTCTGCTTCTTTCGACAGAAGAACCGTTCCGGTCGTCTGATCTATCACATAGGCCGCTCGGGCGGTTGTGTCGAAAGCGTGCGCGGGCAGGGCAAACAGCGCCAGCCCGAGGGTCAAAACAGATGATCGCAGTGAGGACAGCATGGGGGCCTCCTTTGTTTCAGTTTTTGACGGTGAACGCGTCGTTAAAGCCCAGGTCTTTGACGTCGCGCTGCATGGCATTGCGTTCCGAGCGCGACGTGGCTGGGCCGACCAGGACCCTCCAGACCGTTTTGCCGTCCGAGCTTAGTTCTCGCACCTCGGCAGGCATTCCGTTGCGGCGGATCTTGTTGGCAGCGCTATTGGCGTTGGTTTCAACCCCGAAAGTGCCGACCTGGACGAACGGTTTTGACAAGGACGATACCGAAGCCGCCGTGGCTGCCGATGCGTCGGCGGTTGTGGCAGAGGGGGTGCTGGCCGGTGTGGGTTCTGCCGCGTCAATCGCCGCAGCCGCGCCCGCGATCGGGTCCAGCGGCGTTTCGGTGATTTCATCGGGCTTTTTCTTTTGCCACCATTTACGCTTGGCTGGTTGTTCAGTCGGGGGGGTAACCTCAGGGTCCACCAGTGAAGCCGATGATGCTGCTTCTGCCGTCGTTTCGACTACCTCAGTCGCTGTGTCGGTCGCAGTATCGGTCGCGCCATCAGCGGCCACGGCCGCTGCAGTCGCGGTACCGGCCGCCGTGGCGGGTTCTTTGCGCTGCCACCATTTTAGCTTGGCCGGTTTTTCAGTCTCTGTGACGGTTTCGATCGTCTCGGTGGCTGTTTCCTCCGCTGTGTCGGTTGCCGTGTCGGTCACGGCATCTGCGGCTACAGCAGCCGCAGTCGCGGCACCGGCCGCCGCAGCAGGTTTTTTGCGTTGCCACCATTTGAGCTTGGCTGGCTGTTCAGCATCTGCGGCCTCATTTTCGGCGATGTCGGTCTTGGACTCATCCGCTGCTGCGGTTTGCGTTTCTTCGACAGGGGTCTCTTCGGCTGCGGGCTTTTCTTCAACCGGCTCAGGTTTCGGCTCGGGCGCTTTGCGACGCAGGGCGACGACATCAACATTTGTAGGTGCACCAGCCAGAATACCAAGCTTTTCGGCCGCAGCAGAGGAAAGCTGCAGTTCGGGGCCCGGTAGGTTTCTTTCGCGATGGAACAACGCGGCGGTGATCGTTTTGTTGTTCTTGGGGTTTTTGACGCGTACACGCTCGGGTTGTGTCACATCCGGATGGGCAACCCATATGCCGCCCAATGACGGACGGCCGTCCCATAGTCCGGGCTCAGACAATTGAAACACCTCGGGTGCTTCGACATCATCTTTCGGGCTACCGGCGGGTACGGGGAAAAGGTCCGTCCGACCGTCTGATGCGGTTTCAGAGCTTTGGGCATCTGCCGAGACATCGTCGGGGGAAAGCACCTCATCGCAACCAGCCAAAACCACGGACATAACGGCCAAAGCCGCTAACGCTCGCGGATGTGCGCGTGTCTCTGTCGCTCGCTTCATCTTGTCATCCCTTGCCTGATTGGGCCTCGTTTCCCGAGACCCGCCGCCGATTGCTGGTTCTGTAATGCCAGCCTGCTTCGGTCTTTCCTGCGGATCATAACGCGGCCAAAGTGTCATGGAAAGACCGCAGCAGGCGCTTCGGCAAGAATTCCCTATTTGGTCTTGCCACCGGTTCGCGATGGCCTTAGACCCGGCCCCACGCGGGGAGGTGGCAGAGTGGTCGAATGCGGCGGTCTTGAAAACCGTTGAACGTGAGAGCGTTCCCAGGGTTCGAATCCCTGTCTCCCCGCCATAAAAATATGGCGAATTCGACCACCAACCGAACACGCTCCGAAACCGCCGATTTTGTGGTTTCCCAAAAAGTTTCCCACGTTCATGTTCGGTTCTTGTTCTGGTCCCGCTTGGTCTGAGCCTGCTTTGCGAGTCGCTTTTGACTGGCGCCCTTCGAGTATTTTTGAACCATGGACAGGCTTTTGTGTCCGGTGATCGCGGCGATCTGCTGGTCAGTGCATCCCGCCTCCGCCAGTTCGCTCGCTGCGCTGTATCGCAGGCCGTGCAAGCTGTAAGCGTCGAGGCCCAGCTTCTTGCGTTCTGCGATCGTTGCCTTCTGGATTTGGTCGTAGTTCAGTTGCCGACCGTGTTCGTCACACATGATGTAGCGCAGACTACATCGTGGCGTTGCTGCCAACACGTCCCGAAGTCGATTGGTGAAGGGAATCCATGGACGGGCCTCTGTTTTTCCCTGAGTGACCCAAATGCCGTCATCCTCGATGTGATCCCATTCCATGAGCGTTAGATCCGTCGCGCGCTGGCCTGTACCAATGGCCAATTCGAAGACCAGCAACGGCAGGCCCGAAACCTTACTGCGATACATGTCCACCGCAGATGTTGGCCAAGGTTTGTGACCATCACCCGTTTTCAGCTTCTCAATACCCTTGGCTGGATTGTCCCGCTGCCAGTCCAGGTCGATCGCGTGTTCGAACAGGATTGAAAGCATGTGGGGGATGTAGTTAGCAAACCGGGCGCGATGGCGGTTTGCCATTTGGGCCTCGATTATGGTTGAGCGGCGCATTTTCGTCGGATCTTTCTTGCCGACTGTATCGGACAAGTACTCCAACACTTTCGAATAGTCCGACTTGGTACGCGGTGCGAGTTTCTGCCACTTGGGGCTTTGCTTGTAACTGGCAATCAGCTTTTCAAAAGTCAGTCGGTTGGAGATCGCTCCGTCGCCTCGCATGAGCCGCCAATACTCTCGATCGTATTCTTCGCTTTGAGGATCGTCAGGCAAACGCACATAGCGGCTATCTTTGCGAAAATACTGATACGTCCGGCCTTTGATAATCTTGGTCGTGGTAAACTTTTTCTTCACCATTTTACGTCCTCGTACCCGTCAATCATTTGGCCTCTTAGTATCGCCCTAAGCTCATCCGCATCCCAGCGTTCAAGAGGTCCAATCTTTCGGGGTCTGGGCAAAATACCATTGGACACAAGATCCCGAAAGCTACCGACAGGCATGTCGAGTAGTTTGGCGGCATTCCGTTCACTAACGGCTATCGGTGTTATGCTGCTCATCGCGATCTCGGTTCTTGTTCAGTTAAGCTGAAATCTTGCGTTTCGGGCCCGGTGATTTCGCGCCAGTCAGGTTCATTTTTAGCTTGGCGGCGTCCTTGTAGACGATGCTGTCGGAACACCCGAGGCGCTGGGCGATCTCAGGCGCGGTCAGTTGCATGTTGATCAGTTTCGCAACTTTCTTACGGCGCAGATCCAGTTCGTTCAGGCGGGTTTCGGGTTCGTCCTTGTCAGCGCGCGGCGCGCATCGGATAAGGTGTTCACCGCGCGAGTCATGCTCGTTCGGTGTCATGCTGCAATCGCCTCCGTTGCATGGCTACCCCACTGGCAAGCCATGGCGGCAGCTAAACCGGGGAAGAATTTTGATCGGGTTTTCCACCGATTGGGGCCGGGGCTGGCTTTAAATACACTGTCGCGGGCAGTAGTGCCGTCTAGTGTGCCTGTAGGTGTCAGGGTCGGCAGGCCGCGAAGCCAAAAGCATGTGCGCTTTTTCTCGTTATCCGGGCCATCTTCATCGCGCCCGAATTGCCAGGGCTGCACACTCTGCGCAAATGGTTGGTAGTTTTCGATCCGCTCCTTGGCGTGGCGGTGCATGACGAGATTTTCGATAGCCACGCGCGGGACAGGGGCGTTCCAGCACGCCGAGAACAGTTCAGCGCCATTATCCAGTTCCGACCACATGTCATTCAGCGTCCGGCCTTCTGGCGGTTTGCTCAGCCAGCGCACGCCGCTGTTGCAAAGCCGAGTGCATGGCGGGTGCATTACTGCCAGCAAGTCCCAACTCATATCCAGCACATCGCGAACGTCGCACTGCATGTGTCGGTTCGATCGGTCATCTGCGGGGAGTAGATCGCATGACCAAGCATCGTGGCCTTGATCTAGGAACGCCCGACGGACAATTCCCGAGGTTTCACATCCAACCAGGACCTTTAATGGCCTGCTGCTCATTGTGTCACCTCTGCATAGGCCTTGCCCAAACCGATGTTGTTGGCGAAGTTGCACAGCAGAGCGCGCAGTTTTGTTTTATGCTCGGCACCATCCTCAGATTTTTCGGCCTCTTTTGCGACCTGAATCCGGCGCAAGATGTTCCCGGCATCGCGGACAACGGTTTTTGGATACCCCTTGTCCCATGCGTCCCATGCGATCGCGTCCTGCATTGCGCTGGGCTTGCCAAGCCCAACTTCGTGGTGGTCCGCGTATGCCTTGCCAAAGCGCATCAGCTCGGCCTCGGTGGCCTTCCATGCTTTGACTTTCACGGCGAGATCTTCCGGGGTTTCAACCAGATGGCTAGAAACACTCATTCTAAATCACTCCTTAAAGGCGGGTAGACGGTGACGAAACCGTCGTCTTCGATCTGATGCGCCGGGCGGTCTGCGTTGTCCCTGTCGCGCTCGGGATGGTCTTGAGCGGACAGGGGCCGGTCGCCGTGAGTGGCGTCAGGGGATTGCATGGCCGATGGCCTCGTATTGATCGGGGTTCAGGCGCACTTGTTCGGCGTTCCGGTCTTCGACCTCGATAATGCCGGTGCCGAACTGACGGCCGCGCACAATGCCCGTTTCGGGGTGGTGGGTAGCGGAACGCTGGAACCTCACCTCGTCGCCCAGCTTTGGCGTTCCCGTGGGCGGTGTGGTCGCTTCCTCGGCCTCGTTTGCCATCAGGATGTTGTACGCGGCCTTTAGCCAGTTCTGGGGCAGTTCCTCGACGTCCTCAGCCATCGCATAGACGCCGAACAGTTCGATCGACTTGATAAGCGGTTCATAGTCGCCGTTTGCGCTGGGCAGGTCCCAACGACCGCCGTTGTGCATAGCCAGGTACTTGAGGACCGGCAGCTTGCGCGCGGGTGCGGTCAATTCCAGTTGCTCGACCGCGACGACGATGCGCTTGATATCCAGACGCCCGCTCATGCCGCCGCCCGCTGATCTTGAGCCGCGTCAATCCAATTGGTGATCATGTCGGCCTCATCAGTACCCGTGGCACGAATGCCGTGCAGATCCAGAACGCAAATGAATTGACGCCCAGGCATAGCCTCGTTTGGGATCATATAAACGCCGCTGGATTCCAGAACCTCGTTCACGATCCGGTCACGGCGACCCATGTAGGGCAGGTTATCCAGATCCGTCAGCAGGCGCGCGAGCTTATCGTTGATCAAATCATTCATCGTTAGACCTTTGGGGAAAGGGGCCGGGGCATTGGGAGGAGAGCCCCGGCCAGTTGTCCGCACGCCCCGGGAGGGAAGGCGGCACGAGGTAGTCAGGCTATGTCGGGGCAGATCAGGGGCTCGGGGCCGTCATAGCCGCGCTGGGCGGCATGCTTGCGGGCCCGGTCGTGGACGCGTTGCTCGCGCGCGGCCCGCTCGATCGTAGAGCGGTCAATACGGTCGACCTGAACGCCCAAACGCTCAAGGCGCTGGTCACGTAGGTCGAGCAAGCTCTTTCTACACATGGAAGTTCTTTGCCCTAATCCAGCCTTATTCAGCTCTTACAGGTCGAGATCCGAGTCGCGCTTTCCGCCATTCCAACCGCCGAAGCACAACTCTAAGTGGTCACCCATTTTGAGAGATATGATCAGCCGGAGATTCTAATGAAATTTGTTGCACTCACGCTTGTTGCATCTTTGACCCTCGTCAGCCCCGCCATCGCTTGGCCTTGGGGTAACGATAACGAGCTAGATTTTTCCTCGGTTGAAACGATGCAGAAATCACTCGAAGAAGTGACTGAGAGCATGCCGCCCGACGACAAGAAGGCATTTGGGCAAGCGCTGATTGCGATACTAATGGAGAACAATCCAGTTACGAGTGCAGCCGAACCCGGCCTGCCTCAACTCATGGCGATGGGACAGCTTGGCGACAAATTCTACGATGGCATGGGCGTCTGGATGTCCGGAGTTACGGCCAACGACGTGAAAGTGAAAGGCGCTGAAATTGCTACGCGAAAAGCAGATCAGGCGGGCGCTGCTGCGGAAGCCGAAGCTGAGGAACAAAAGAGTGCAGAGGCGCTTTTTGCCCAACAGAAGTGTTTGGATGAGCGGATTGTTATTTCGAACATTCGTGTAGAAGAAGGCGACTTCTCCAAAAATTTAGCCTTCGATATAACAAACAACCTGCCATTTGCAATCAGCGGGGTTCAGTTCGAATACGTTGTGAAGCAAGAAGGCAGGTCAGTGCCAATTAACAAAGATGGTAGCTCCTTTTCTGTTTCTGGCGGCGTCGAACCGAAGGAGACCAAGTCCCTAACCTACTACTATCACGGTCCTATGGGAGATGCCGGAAAGACGTTTGTAGAAACCAAAATGATAAACGCCTTCGACGCAGTCGAACTTCCGTTGTTGAATACAAAGACCCGCTATATTGGTAGACCAGAGGGATTTTCCGATCAGAAGTGCGAGTGATCGCACCGACAGCGCTCAAATTATTCACTCTGCCATTCACGCCCGTAGCGACACAACGTTCTCGCCTGCAGCGATCCGGCCTTTTTGCAGGATTCATTCACCCAAGGTCTCAATGACGGGGTGAAGGAACGTCAGGTCGGATAGGTCGGTTTAATTTCGCGCCGTCACGTCGTTCGCATCGGGCTGGTGGCCGACCAGCAGTTTGATGCGAAACCTCTCAATATCAAACTCCCGCTGCGCGACGGTCTTGTCAGAAGAACTTGGGTTGAGACGGGCTGGGGGCTTTCGTAGCTTTTGCCCATGACCAGACCTGCCTCTTTTAAGTACTTCAAAACCAGTCCCGAGATCATCCGTCTAGCGGTGATGCTGTACATCCGATTCCCGCTCTCGCTTCGGAATGTTGAAGATCTGCTGCACGAGCGAGGCATCGACGTGAGCCACGAAACTGTCCGTTATTGGTGGAACAGGTTTGGCCCGATATTTGCTGCTGAGATCAGACGAAAGCGCGTTCAGCAGCTGCGTGCGTTCTCTAAATGGAAGTGGCACGTGGACGAGGTTTTTGTGAAGGTGAATGGCAAGCGGCATTATCTTTGGCGGGCTGTGGATCATGAAGGCGAGGTGCTAGAAGCCGTTGTCACCAAACGCCGAAACAAAGCTGCAGCACTGAAATTCCTTAAGAAATTGATGAAGCGACCCGGCACGGCGGTCGAGATCGTGACCGACCGTTTTGCATCCTACAAGGCGGCACTCAAAGAAATGGGAGCGCTAGAAAAACAACAGACGGGAAGGTGGCTCAACAATCGAGTTGAGAACTCCCACCTCCCATTCCGACGACGAGAACGCGCGATGCAGCGGTTCAGGCGGATGCGAAGTCTGCAGAAGTTCGCCGCTGTTCATTCTTCCGTCCACAACCACTTCAATCAGGAGCGATCTCTCACCAGCCGAGACACCTTCAAGCTGACACGCACCGCCGCTCTTGCCGAGTGGCGCGAACTTGGTGCGGCTTAAAGGGCAGTTCTATTGGCCTAGCTGAGGCTGGTTCGAATTTGTCTGACAGCACCTTCGTGGATATCGGCTCGATCTACTTCAAGCACTTTCAATCCGAGATACGCGCGCGCACAATTTTGGGGGTAGGGGATGGCAGACGAAATTGATTTGGGCACGGCGCTGGATACCATCGTCGCCACCATTGCCGGTGAGTTTCAGGCGTTCAAAACCGTTGCGTCTGAGGATCAGGCACCACGTGACCTGCCGGTTCCGGCCATCTTGTTGCAGCTATCAGAGTTAGAGCCAGAAGCGGAGAAAGACCCTCATACAGGTCAGTTCCCCTGCCTGGTTCACGTCGAGGCGCGCCTCATTATGGGTAACAGAACGCCGCGTGTGCGGCGAGACAGCATCAAAGCGGCCGGCGCGCTGGCTGCGTTCGTTCACAACAACCGACTTGGAGTGAAATGGGGCGCGGCCGAAGTTCTGGCCGTTGAACCAGACGAGTTCGCGCCGCAAGCCGACAATTTCAACATTTGGCGTTTGGAGTGGGTGCATTTTGCCTGTGTCGGGTCGAGCTATTTCATCGATTCAGGCGTGACGCCCACGCAGGTTCTGGCGTCGTGGGCACCCGATATTGGGTCCGACAATGAAGCCGATTACAAGGATGTTCGCAACGATGTCTGACTATGCGACCGCCCAGCTCATGCAAATTGTTGAGCGCCTGATAATGGTCTCGACCGTGGTCGAAGTTGATCGAGGCAATGCCCGGGCCAAGGTGGATTGGGGTAACGGTGCAGCAAGCGCCTGGCTGCCGATCGCCCAACTTGGCTCTGAGGCGCTTAAGTTCTGGATACCGCCAACGGTTGGCACTCAAGTCATTGTGCTGTCACCCGGGGGAGACACGACACGAGGGATTATCTTGGCAGGCCCGTTCGCGAGCGCGCCGCCGGCGGGTAATTTTGAGGGCGATATTTCGGGCAAAGGAAACGTTGCTGTGTCTGATGGCGACGTCACGGTCTCTGGTGGTGATGTGATCGCCGAAGGAGTTAGTTTGGTGACCCATATCCACGGCGAGGTAGCACCGGGACCATCTGACACAGGCAATCCGAAATAGAATGCCAGCCGAGACGGTAGTTGCGGCGGCTGTGACCCAACGATCACTGACGGTCGGATGCCTGATGGTGCCGATTTGGAACAGGCTGCGATTTGGCAGGCAGAAATCGCCTCTGCTGAACCTGATTTTGACGCAGACGGCAATCAAACACCCCGGTCAGTGCCATCACTCCTGAAAATCGCCGCTTATGCCGGCGATGTTCCGTTGTATGTGCTGGCACATTGGGCCTTGCAGTAGTGGAAGGTGATTGAGATAGCGTCTTTAGGATGTTAGCGACCCCAAACACCCTTCTTCTTGAAGGCAAATGACGACGAGTCATGCTGTTGTTGGGGAAGTTGAAGGTCAACAATTGGGAGCGCCTCCACAGTGCGTGAAAAGTCAGTTTATTATTCGCCGCAGATTGATGGCCTTCGATTTGTGGCGGCACTATTAGTGTTCATACATCATTCGCCGGATGTTCCATTCTTATCTGGTATCAAAGAATACGGATGGATCGGCGTTGATCTTTTCCTTGCAATTAGCGCTTTCCTGCTGACGAAAATTCTTCTTTTGGAGTGGAAGGCCACCGAGGCCATTTCAATCAGAAGATTCTACATCCGACGCGCGCTCAGGATTTTCCCACTGTACATCTTCTATCTGACTGCAGTGTGCGCATGGGCGTTGATAGAGGGTCACCTAGTAGCAAGCACAGTTGTCGGATGGTGGTTGGGCTTCATGTCTTTCACTGGGAATCTGATGACCGCCATTGGGGGCTATTCTCCGGTGCCTTTCACCGCGCATCTTTGGACGATCTCGTTAGAGGAGCAGGTTTACGCTGTGTTGCCGATGCTTCTTTTGCTTTATCTTTTGTCCGGGGCTGGTCGCCGTTCATTTGTTGCAATCGCTTTGTCGCTGATTGCCGTCCTTATTGTCGCACGCCTTGGGTTCACACTGCTGGGCACCCAGCACCCCTTTATTTGGGTGCTCCCACTAAGGGCGGACTCCTTTGTTCTGGGTGCGATCGCGGCTGTTTTGATGACTGGAGCCCAGATGAAACATTCGAGTTTGCTAACTGTGATCGGAATAGCTCTCATGGCTAGCGTTGTCTTGTTTCCGCCGGTGGATGTACCCGGGCTGTATCAGGTGATCGGGTACACGGTCATAGCATTAGGCTGTGTATTAGTTGTCGTAGGTGTTCAAACAGATGGTCTCCTGGCGCGCGTGCTGTCATGGAGCCCGGTGCGCTACTTCGGCAAGATTTCCTATGGCGTTTATGTATACCACGTACTTTGCATATCGATGGCAGGAAAGTTGGTTGCGAGTCTGTCATCCAACGACGGTCCGGGAGAGGGGATTTTGATATTTGCTCTGGGTCTTGCGATGACACTCGCCTTATCATCACTGTCCTATGAGCTTTTTGAGAAGAGTTTCCTCAAAATAAAAAACAGGTATTCAACGGTGATCTCGCGACCAGTTTAGGTTTTAGAAACAGGAGGCAATCGGTGTCAGAAACCACCTTTTTATTGTTACTGATTGTAGTCGTACTTTTGTTCGCCAAAGTGGCGACTATGGCTAATCGACGTGGGCTGAGCATATTGGCATGGTGGCTGCTTTCACTGTTTATTACTCCTCTCTGCTCAATATTTCTATTGGCACTACTTTTTCGTCCACTGGATAAAAACTAGCGAGCCGAAGTACGCGACTGATCTTGACCCTCCGCGGAGGGGAAACCGCCAGAGGATTGCAGGGCGTTGGCTGGCCATGATGGCCGCATGTACGGGATCAATGCGGCCAACGGCCGGAAACTCAGCGGAATCGACCATCTGCGTCAGTCCATTCGGGACATTTTGACCACGCCCATAGGTAAGCACCATGACTGCCGGGTAGCCCGACAGGAGCAGTGCCGTCAGAAAGCCACCCGCAAGGGCCGTCATTGCGATCAAGGTGGTTCGCAGCCCGAACCAGAAAGGCATCGCCTTGGGATCCTGCAAAAATGCGACCGCACCCGCAGATGCGAGCAGCGCGACGGGCCATTGGTAAATCTGACCAAGCGTGAAAACGACAGTGACACCCAAAGCCAGCCGAAACGCCCTTCGATTACGCGGTTCATATGATGGAGGCGCTGCGGACATACTGAATGAGCCGACTTAATACAGGTAAGACAGGTAACTCACGAACCTGATCCACCCTTTGGCCAAGGTATTCCAAAACGGGTTGTCACCCGTATAAACCACCACAGTCGCCTGTGAGTTATATCGGAGCCCAGGCTGATCAAGACTGTCTGCCGGTGTGTAGTTCGTAGTTTCGATAATCACTGAAAACCGTTGAGGATCGCGCAGCCATCCCTTTGGTTTCGAGGCTGTTGGAAGGTCGCCGAGGTTAACGACCTTACCCGACGAAACACCCCAGGCGGTACTTTTGACCTTCCCTTCGAAAACCCGTCCGGGAAATGCATCAAAGGCAATTTCAGCTTTGTTGCCCGGCGCAAGTCGCGTCAGGTTGTTTTCGGTCATGAAAGCTTCGACCCACTGATCCTCGATAGAAATCAATGTCATCAAAGGTGCGCCTGCATTGGCGAACGCCCCTTCATCGATCTTTAGCCCGCCGACAATGACATCAGCCGGTGCGAAAAGGTCCGTCTTTTCAAGATCAAGTCGCGCATCGGCTAGTTTCGCAACTGCTAATCGGAGGCGTGGATTATCGTCACCTGCCGCGCCAAGCTGCTCTCGCGCGCGTTCCAACTCGGACTCAGCAGCGGACACTGCCGCTTCTGCCGTCGACACAGCTGCCCGCGCTTCATCACCGCGAGCCTCGGCGTATATTCCCTTTTCTTCCAGGGTGAAGATGCGAGCCGATTGCGCTCTGGTTTCTTCCAGAAGCGCTTGAGCCTTTGCCAATGCTGCGGTCGCTGTGGCGACGGAAGCAGTAGAGGCACCTACGGTTTGTCCAGCGGCTTCAAGCTCTGCTTCAGCAGCTTCTACGGCATTTTCAAAGCGCGTTTTTTCCAAAGACGCCAGCGTTGTGCCAGTTGGAACCAGCGTGTTCTTTTTTATGGCAATGTCAGCGATATACCCGGAGACCGCCGGAACGACCGCAATGGTGTAACCCTGAACAGACGCGTTGTTGGTTGTCGGAGTGATCCTGTCGCTAAAAACATACCAGATAAATATCAGCAGTATGATTATTGCTACGATTGGAACTGTCCATCCCGGTCGTTGAAGCTCGTGGTCAGAGTCCGCCATTTCACCTCCCTCATCGTTGGCTAGCTCATCAAGGTTGGCAATTTTAGCCTTTGGCAGAACCAGTTCTGAGAAGCCGTCATCTAACGGACTTGGTTCAAATGCCCTTCAACGAGCGTATTGCTGAAAAATTTAGACATCTGAATATCTACAATACATGATAGTTTTGGTCACCAGGTTGCGATTTTTAATTAAAATTATCAGGTCGCCGAAACTCTTTTTTGGATTCATGCCATAGCCACGAGGTGGAAAATGAGCCTTGCACATTCCGAGGGTCGAACATGAATGGCCCGGCACAGCCCTTGATCCGGTTATCCACTGCGAAACCGATCTTGAGCACGCTGGATGCTGTTTATGAAGACACCGATGAAATACTGACGCGCTTGGGTATTTCTCGCGCCGCTTTCGACGACCCCGATGCATACATCCACGCAATTGTCATGTATCAGTTTTTTGAAGAAGCAGCCGCCGCAACAAAAGACCTTCATTTGCTTAGCAAAATTGGCGCTAAAATGGCGGTTTCAAACTGGCCGCCTTTGGTCGACGCGACCAAAGATGCAAAAACGCTCGGCTCATTTTTGACGTCGGTCGTTATCGTCGCGACTGAGCATTCAAGTTCAACAGAACACCACCTGGATATTCATGGTAAGTCTGCGGTAATATCAGGAAAAGGTATTTTGAGACGCCTTTTATTCCCGCGCAGATAGACGCTTTTTTTACCTGCTTGTTTACCGAGATTGTCGCAAAATGTGCCGGAACAAGTTGGTCATCCAAAGAAACACTGATCACCGTAAGCGATCCCAAAGCACTGCCCGGCGATTTCAAAGGTTCTAAACCAATCAAAGGGGACAAATTTGGACATCGTATTGCGTTTCCCGCTGCATGGTTGAACTTGGAGTTCTCAAAGGAGGGGTACTTCCAGATCCCTGCGGATGAAAGTGGTGAACGCAAGCCCCCTCGGTCCCTTACAGAGAGTGTCAGCGAAGCCCTCAGACCACACGTGGATGCGGGCTTTCTAAGCAACAAAAAGGCGGCTGAAATCTTTGGACTCTCTGAGCAGCAACTAGCTCGAAAACTCAGGAAAGAGGGCACGACTCTTGGCAAGCTGCTCGCGGATCTGAAGCGCAATCGCGCGGAAGAATTGTTGAAGGAAGGCGATCACAGTGTGACGCGAGTGGCAGAAATGCTCGGCTACTCTGACGCAACAAGCTTCGCGCACGCATTTAAGGGGTGGACTGGAATACCTCCGAGTAAAATCAAAAAGGACATCTGATCTAACTCTCCAGACTCAGAAACTTAGACAAAACCAATCCTAATAGAACCAACAGAAATTCACTTACTTGGGCGGGGGCACAAAACACTATGGAATTGCTTGATCCGATAGAAATTGACAGCTTTGGCGCCGTAACAATTGGGATATTGGTCTATTTTCTCGGCGCGCGGTTGACCCGTCGATACGCAGTCTTGTCCAAGTACAGCATTCCGGAGCCAGTCAGCGGAGGCCTTTTGGCGGCCATTCTGGCTTTGCTTGTGGTTTTAGCCACTGGCCGTGCAATCAGCTACGAACTAAGCGCCAGAGACTTTTTGTTGGTCTACTTTTTCACGACAGTTGGTCTAAACGCCCGTTTCGCTGATCTGATAAAGGGTGGACCACTTCTTGTGCTCATGCTTGGGCTCACGATTGCCTTTATGCTCGTGCAGAACGTGGTGGGCATGATTGGTGCGCTTTTGTTCGGCTTGCCGTCACAAGCAGGAGTACTGTTGGGAACCGCATCCTTGATCGGAGGTCACGGCACAGCCATTGCTTGGGGCCCAACCATAGAAAATAGCTATCAAGTCGTCGGTGCTTCCGAACTGGGAATAGCTACGGCGACCGTTGGTCTGATCCTGGCCAGCGTTCTGGGTGGACCCATTGCCCGTTTTCTTATCCAAAAGAACGACCTCAAGAGTGTCGACGACGCAGAAGAAGAAGTTGCGACGGTTGCGGAGCCAACTACCGACCAACCATCGACAGTTACTCATGTAGACCTGATGAATTGTGTGCTCTGGATTCACATCGCAATCGCGATTGGGTATTCCGTATTTGAAGCACTTGAGGCAGCAGGAGTTAAACTGCCCCTGTTCGTGCCTTGCCTCTTAAGCGGCATTTTGCTGTCGAACTTGCTGCCCCCCTTGTTTTCTAAGCTCAAATGGCCCGCGGGCACTCCTGCGATGAACGTGATTTCCGAATTCAGCCTTTCCGTGTTTCTTGCAATGTCGCTGATGAGCATGGAGTTGTGGACCCTGGCCAGCAGTGCGGGAGTTTTAATCACAACCATGCTTTTGCAATCAATCGCGGCCGTCGCGTTTATTATTTTCATCGTGTTCCGCCTGATGGGGAAAAACTACTTCGCAGCCGTCATATCAGCTGGTTTTGCTGGGTTCTCGTTGGGTGCGACACCGACAGCCATCGCGAATATGACAGCGGTCACACAACGCTATGGCCCTTCGCCAGTGGCGTTTATTGTTCTGCCGTTAGTTTCGGCTTTCTTTGTCGATTTAGCGAACGCGTTCATAATTCAGTGGTTCCTGGGGTTTGGTTGAAGCACTGTGTTTCGGGTCGAAGCCAAAGAACTGCTTCCGCAATTCTATGTCGGCTTAGCCCCTGCCTTGGAACCTGCGTAGTCTAGTTGTGAACGTCTGCTTTGGGCTGAAACCGGGCATCCAGAGGCCTAAGTGCAACGGTGGCTTTGTCCGCGTCTTGCCAGTTCGTGCGCCACGCCGCGAAAGGCGCTCCATCCCGAAACGGTCGTTCATGGATCTCGCGGCGAATGTGCCGGGAGAGCCCAAAGGCGACCTCGAAAAAGGTCGCTGCGTCCTATGATCAGGGCGGATTCCGAACCTTCGCCGCAGTTGCAAATATTGAGTGCGATTTTGGCGAAGCAGCCAACGGGCCAGCGGAACGCCCGTAGGCCGAATTTCTTATCTGGCACCGAGAACATTGTTTCAGGTAGTAGCTGCCAATTGCGGTTGAGGTGGATGGCTCCGGTTCCAGTGGCCTAAGACTGCGTTGTATTGGCGTCTTCGAAAAACACTTGCACCTATGGGGCTCCTCTAAAGTATTAATCCAAAACCTCAACAAGGGCGATGCCAGCTGCACCGCTGGGGATAGTCGTTCCGAACATCCTGCTGAGAGTGACCGCTACATCCACGGTTCCTACACGCCGGGCAACTTGACCTGCCTCGATTCCAGGGCCAGCGAACAAAATTGGTACATGTGTATCATATCGCCAAGGCGACCCGTGCATCACAGCTACGGCGCCTGGATCAAGCAGGAAGGAATAGGGGGATTGCACAACATAAATGTCACCTGATCGGGCAGGATGGTAGTTGTTGCGGATTGGCGATTCCAAAAATCCTCCGCGTTGCTCAGGAAACGGCTCCTTCGGCATTGCCAGCGCAACCCCAGGCCGAGAGGCAAGACTATCGACAATCAACCGTTCAACGTCCCGCTTGTTGACATTGGCAGTCTCAATCGCATCCTCGTCCAAATAGATATAAGGGCGAAAGAATGCCTTAATAGCCTTATCGACGCCAAGCGTTTCGCGAATTTCTACGTTCAACTGATCCGCTAGAACCGTCTGTCCCGCGCGTGCCGTCGTATGCCCGTGGTCTGCCATGTGCTCGGGCATTTCTGGCATCCCGTGATCAGCTGACAACAGATACAGCACATTCTCGCGCCCCACGTTTTCGTCAATAAAGGCGAACAGATCCGCAAGTGTTCGATCAAGCATGCGAACCATTTCCTCGTTTTCCAGGCTTGATGGGCCAAAGAAGTGATTTGTAGCGTCGACTCCGGAGAAGCTGAGGCTGAGGTAATCGACATCATCATCCAGCCCAAGCCCTTCGCCCAAAATTGCTGCTTTTCCAAACGAAGCGGTCAGTTGATCGCCAAGTGGGCCAATAACCACTTGCGTATAATAGAGGCCGTCGGCTGGATCACCGTATGAATGTGGGAAAGTGCGCCCGAACCCTTTAAGGTCAGCCTCGTAAGGACGGTCATCGTTGTTAGCCAAGAGGTATGTATCAATTGGATCGTGAAGAACCCATTTGGACCCGATTGCGGCATCAGCTGGGCGTTTGGCGTTCCATTTGAGCACCCAGTCCGGATAGGTATCAAAGTAGTATGAGCTGGTTTCATACGCGCCGGTTTCAACCGACATCCAATAGGCGTCACCGACATGGCCTGCCATTGCCACAGCCGACCGATCTTTACTCGAAATCCCAATGACTTTCGAACGACCATTGTTCGATTTGTAAAGTTCATCTCCGAAGGTTGATGCAAGAAGGTTTCGTGGCGACCTGCCAGACGATTCTGCAACAGTCTGGCTCGGATCAAGCTGGTCACCCTGTCCTTTGAAACCGGGAACAGGAAGCATCAAATAATCCGGGTCTTCAATATTGTAGCCAAGTCGACCATCTGCGCGGTTAAACCAGATGTTGCCTATCATCCCATGCTCTGAGGGATGCGCACCGGTCGCAAGCGTCGCATGACCAACCACTGTTTCTGTATTTGCATGGAGATGGTGAGCATCAGTGTACCAAACACCAACTTCTGTTAGGCGGCGGAATCCGTTGGGACCAAAGCTGGGTTCGTAGCGACTTAGGAGATCCCCGCGCAGACCATCGACTGTAATCTGCACGATTAGACGAATATCAGAGTTATCAGCTGCGCTCGCAATGGAAGCTGCAATGGAAAGCACGCTGGCCAGTGACAACAGAGCGGAAGATTTAGAAGTCATTTTCAATCCAATAGTAAGTTTTTCATTTGGCAAAGGCCGCATTCACAGGAAATGGCTTTCTTTTCGGTTTCCCTGATGGCGGGCCAGCCCGCTGCAACAGAAAAGCTATCATTACTTGAAAGGAATATTACTAAGAATGGGTTCGATATCTGTCCCCTGCTGCTCATTGAATTCCTTGACGACTTCATTTGTCACAGCGCTTGTATGCGGCTCAAACCCCGAAAAACTGAATGGGTCCCATTGATAAGTGTTCTCATCAACGATAGGCGGTTCTGCGGCAACCTGCGCAGGAGGCGGATAGCTCTCAGGGTTTGGAACCGTCATCCGCGTTGTGATATTCTCTTTTGTAATATTCCAGACCATGAAGTCCGTCGCCAAACTCAACGGGCCGTCATAATGAACGCGGATCTCTTTTTCCATCAGCGAAGCTGTGTCAAAGTCGTTTTGGAAATGTGAAGCGACCGCCATTCGTGGTCTCGCGATGTCCATAATCTTGCCAAAGGCTCTTGGTGTTGTGTGCCCTTGTGTCCCAGACATGACCGCAGCCTGAGGACTCATACTATACTTTTCGAGCCACAATTCTGGCGGAAGCATGGATTCGTGAATGGCAAAATCCGCACCGGAAGCGTGCTCCAGAAACCATTTGTTTGGTGCCGTATCCCCTGAATAGGCAAATTTGAGACCATTCCATTCGAGAATATACCCAATTGACTGGTCGATGTGGATTGTTGGAATCGAGTAAATCTTAACTCCATTCTCTTCATAAAAGAGGTTGTTGACCTTTTTCCAATCAAGCTCTGTGACTGTAAGCTGGGTAGAACGCGGATCGCCTGACGATTCACGCGTTGCGACGTCCCAAGCCCATGCCTGCTTGATGGTTTCTGTCCAGCCCCGAATTCCCCATTTAGGGTTTTGCCCACCCCCTGGTCCCCACAGGAACAAGGGTTGGCGCGCCGCATTCACACCGCGTGTAAGCCAGAAGGCCGGAAAATCCCCGGCGTGGTCAAAGTGCAGGTGGCTGATAAACACTTTGTTGAGTTGGTCGGTTGGAATTCCCAAAGCCGCTATATGATCAGAAGAGCCCTTGCCCAAATCGAAAATGAACTTGTCGCCATTGCCCAGCTCGACCAGAAAACACGAGCCAGCCTGTTTCATTCTTGGTTGGGGCATTCCTGTGCCACAAGCTACAACGCGCATTTCGTCTGGATGGAGCGTCTCGGTTCCGGGAAAGTAGACAGTTTGGGAAGGAAAGGGTTCAGTGGCGGACCAATTCGATGCATCTTCGGCTTCAGCGAACAATGTCGATGGAAGTATTGCGGCGCATACAATTGCCGCAAGTCGCTTTCTTTCCATTTTTTCTCGCTCCGTATTTGGGTGATGCCTGCGGTTCCCACTTGACCCAGCTGGCGTTTGTGCGCGCATCGTCAGAACTTCTATTATTCAGCTCGTTGCGCAAAAGATCGTGGCAGGTGGACGATGTTGATCAATTAGCTTCCTCCGCCAGCAGCGCAGGAGCGTCGTGCTCCGCTCTTGTTAGGAAAGTGAAAACCCGCTCAGTTCGAGCTTTGGCCCCTAGCAACAACGTACTCCCCAAACTCTTCCTGATCTCGTCTTTCATTTTTGCATGACCCATCCTGAGTTACCGATTCTAACTTTACCGGTAAAATACTGGAGAATTCAGATCGACCACATCAGAAATTCGCCAATACCATCAGATCCCGGGTCGATGTCGGATAAAATGGAAGTGACACTGCGTGACCCAAACCAGGTAGAAGAAATCACGCCATGGCAGACGAGTTTTCACCAAATTGCTCCGGGTGATCTGCTTCCACTATGGCACATCGCGATGCCGTCGAGAGATGGCGGCAACCACCCCATCTAATGCATTTCCCCTGTTGATATGCGATTGACTACATGACCAATTCCAACCGCTCTTCACTTTGCGGTTGGCGGCACTGTTCAAGCGAGTTGACTAGCCAATGTTGATGAGGGCAGCTCACCGTACATCTTCTTGTAGTCTCGAGCGAATTGTCCCATATGCCAAAACCCCCAGAAGTTGGCGACATCAACAACGCTCTTATTGTCTTTCGCGCTTAGCAAGTCGGCACGGGCACGTCCGAGACGAAGCCGCATGTAATAAGCCTTCGGGCCTATACCAAATTCTTCTTTGAATACACGATCCAGTGTGCGCCAAGAGCAGCGTGCAAGCCTGCAGATTTCTCCGATAGCAAGTGGCTCATCTGCGTAGGTTTCCATCAGGCCCATTGATAACTTCAATGTTGCAAGACGATGCCGCAGCCTGCTTTTGTCCTCATGAATTGTGGCGTTCGTCGCAAGCAAAAGAACAAGCAGCGCAAGCGTGTCTCTTGCATCATCGCCTTGCAGGATCTTTGGATCACGTTTAATCGCAACCAGTAGCTGGTCTACCTTTATCAAGTCAGAGACGGAGCCACCGGCTTCGAATTGACCAGCTGAGCGCATGGCTTCGGGCAACTCAAGGCGCAGTTCATCGGACATCTTTTCGAGGTAACAATCATCAAAAGACAACACGTTGCCGATGAAACCGGCGTGACTGACGCTGTCAAAACCGTTGATTGTCCCAAATGATAAGAGTTGAGAGCGCTGCGACTTTCGCCCCTGCCAACGATGTAGTCTGTCTTCTGTCGCACGCCCAAAGGTCAATGTGCCTGCAGGAGGAATACCCTGCTGGTGGACAGCAAGCGAAAGCGCAATTTCAGTTACTGAAAACGTCTCATCTCCCACAACTGTCAATCGGGTTTGTAACTCACCTGGCTCAATCTGACGAAAATTCATCTGCCATGGCGTGATTTCCTCTGCCTGGTTTGGGTCACGCAATGTCACTTCCATTTTGCCTGACGTCGACTCCGGTTCTACTGGAATTGGCGAATTTCTGATGTGGTCGATCTGAATTCTCCGGCATTTTACCGGTAAAGTAAGAACCGGCGCCTCAGGATGGGTCAAGTGAAAACACGAGAAAAGGTCAGGAAGAGTTTGGGCCGTCCGCTGCTGCCAAAGGCCAAAGCGCGGACTGAGCGGGTTGTCACTTTCTTGACCCGAGAGGAACGCGACGCCCTTGCGCAGCTGGCAAATGAAACCAATCGATCAATATCGGCAACCTGCCATGACCTTTTGCGCAACGAGCTGAATATTGGAAATTCTGCCGATCCACACACAGATTTGGCGAGATCTTCCGGCAACATCTAAAGACGGAGCGAGAAAAAATGAAAAGCAAGCGATATGCGGCAATTGTATGCGCCGCATTACTTCCGACAACGGTATATGCAGAATCTGCAGTACTAAGTTTCAGCGAAGACTGGAGTCATGATCTAACGTTTTATTTGTTCCTGCCGACTTCGACTGACGGCACGTCAACAGTCGCTGGTCAGTCAGTCCCAATCGACCTTGATTTCAGCGACGCACTCGATCTGCTCGATTTTGGCATATCCGGTCGGTATGAGGCATGGCAGGGCGATTTCGGAATAATCGTTGATGCCAACTATCTTGATCTTGGTCATACACAGACCATCCCAATCGGAATGGGCAACGCCACAGCAGATGTAGATGTAACGCAATACTGGATCGGGTTGCTTGGCGCATACCGCGTGTTAGGCGGCACCGACGCTGCTGGTCGCAAACGTTCTTTCGATCTTTCTGCTGGTGTCCGGTATAACAGCCTGAAGCAGACTGTCGCCATAAGCGGTGGACCTGGACCGGGTGCCAATCTAGGGGGCACCGAAGCATGGTGGGAACCAGTGATAGGCGCACGATATGCGTGGCAGATCAATGACCGCTGGACGGGCGGTGCTTCGATTGATGCAGGTGGTTTCGGAGTGAATGGCGATGATTTGCAGTGGAGTGCGACTCTTGGGGCAGATTACTCCCTAGGCGATCGTGGGTCGATCAAGCTCGGCTTGCGCTATTACAGCATCGATTATTCGACAACACGCTCTGACGGTGAGTTTGCATATGACGTAGATCAGTTCGGTCCATTCATTGGTTACACGTTATCGTTTTAGTAAATTGCGTCGCATTGGCGGCGCTCCAACCAAGTCACCAACGGACCAGTTTCAGGAGCCAACATATGCCCCCCCCTTTTCACCGCGCATTGCGCGCAGACTTATTATTGAGTGGTATCGTGTGCATTTGTGCCCCGGCGACTTCCTATGCTCAAGAAAATCAAATCATCCATGATGCGGAATACTACATTCTGGAGGCGCAAAACGGCAATGTCTGGGCCGTAGAAGACGGCGAAATCGATGCAAAGCTTGCCGAGCTTAAAGCGCAATATGGCACGCCTCCAAATCTTATCCACCTAATGTGGGACGACCAACCTTTTGGAGCTGTCGGCATTCCCGCAATGCAGCAAATCAGAGGTTATGAGACACCGAATTTGAACGAACTAGCAGCAGAAGGCATGCTCTTCACGCGGATGTACACCGAACCATCATGTACACCAACACGCGCTGCCGCGTGGACAGGACAATATGCTGTCCGCTCCGGCATGGAGGCCGTTGGATTCCCAGTAGAATACGAGGGCATCGCCGCTGAAAATGTGACCATTGCCGAGGTCTTAAGTGATGCGGGCTACGCAACCGGTTTCTTTGGAAAAACGCATTTGGGTGACCTCGAAGAATCCTTCCCCCACAAGCAAGGCTATGACGAGGCATTCTTTTCGCTCTACAATCAATCAGTTAGTCTTTGGAACGTGCAGGCCGAAGCGGCAAACGCTGTCGTAGGTCTGAAGCGTGAAATGCTAGCGGAGGACCGCTATGTCAAAGACAACACCTTCGTTCAGGAGGGTTATGTCTTTTATGCAGAAGGCGAAAAAGGCGGCGCTACACGCGAGTGGTGCGGCATCGAGGCCGAGTGCTACCGCAAATTTGATGATGAGGCGCGTGACAGAACTTTCGCATTTATTCGTAAGAACGCCGAAGCTGGCAAACCTTTCTATGCTGCCTGGTGGCCTTTGTGGGTGAGCTTTTTGCCCGAACCTCAGAAAGTATCCTTGCAACGCGGTTTGGTCGGTGAATCTTATGAAAAGTATCTTGATCCCGATGCTGGGCAATTGGTTGCGCTCCTGAAGGAACTCGGCATCGCGGAAAATACTCTCCTCATCGCCATGTCTGACAATGGCCCGATGACGCACAACCCGCCCGCTGGTGCTGGTCTGGGCGAAGGCCCCTTCCGCGGTGGCAAGGGCGACTTCCTTGAGGGTGGTGTTCGGGTTTCAGCGCAAGCCTGGTGGCCCGGTGTCATTGAACCTGGTCAAATCGCCGGCGATATCGTTCATGTGAGCGATCTGTTCACGACCTTTGCGCGCCTCGCAGGTGCATTGGAAAACGTGCCGACTGACCGTGTCATTGATGGGGTAGATCAGACGTCGCTGCTGCTGAACGGTGACGGGTACAGCCGACGAGATAATGTGATGATCTATTCCGGTCCGAACCTAGGTGCCAGCGTAAAGGATCAGTACAAAACTCACTGGATCGGAGACTCTCAAGCTGAGACAGGTCTCACCTCGGTGTATGATCTTTACAATGATCACCGTGAGGTAAATCCAATTGTCGTCGGAGGATTTCACTTCAAGGAACCCTTCCGCAGGATGCGTGCACGCCATGAACTGTGGATCGAAAAATACCCACATATGCCACGTGCACATGGTCCAGCTTATGGCGGTATCGAAAATGCACGACCCGAAACCATTGCTCTGACCGAACCGCCTGAAGCACTCAAGAGCCTTCCTTTTGAGATGCTGGGTTTCATCGATCAGCTGCCAGACCTGCCATACGACAGTAGCGGTGATGTGGGCGTAGGGGATGATTGATGTTCGGCACGTGTTGACCTAAGTCGACATGAGTTAACTTCCACACTCTAACCATCGGAAGAGAAAATATGACGAAATTGACCAAACTGACAATTCTATTGATTTGCGGGTCACTCGCTCTGACAGCCTGTCTGACGTCAGCGCTTATGGGTCCAAATAGGTCGATTTGATAAGAGAGGGTTTCTGGCTCATCGTAACCGCCAAGGAGTGGAGATGAGAAAGAAACCCGGAACCAAGCAGAGCCACGGCGAGAAAGTTGTCAAAGACATCCGCCGCGCGACGCGCAAGCAATATACAGCTGAAGAGAAGATCAGGATCGTGCTGGACGGTCTGAAGGGCGAGGACAGCATTGCGGAGCTGTGCCGCCGCGAGGGGATTTCCCAGGGCGTTTACTACAAATGGTCCAAGGATTTCATGGAAGCCGGTAAGCGGCGCTTGGCTGGCGACACGGCCCGTGCCGCCACGACCGATGAGGTCAAAGATCTGCGCCGCGAAGCCCGTGATCTGAAGGAGGTCGTCGCGGAACAAACGCTTGAACTCCGCTTGCTTAAAAAAAGCATGATCGACGGTGGGGGCGACCAAGAATGA
>NZ_QOCF01000004.1 GCF_003318255.1 Ruegeria sp. A3M17 | reverse complement strand
AGATCGAAGCCTTCGTCGACCACTACAACCACCAGCGCTACCACGAGAGCCTGAACAACGTCACACCTGCCGACGTCTACTTCGGACGGGACAAAGCCATTCTACAACAACGAGAAAAGATCAAACGAAAGACGCTCGAAGCGCGCCGCTTGCATCACAGCCAACGCGCCGCATAATCAACCCAACCAGATGAGCCAGACACTCTCTTAGTTCAGGCGACCTTTGGACCCAAAAACTCTGCCGACGGACAATTGGAGTAGCACTGTCTTCGGGAGGCAGGGGTCGGAGGTTCGAATCCTCTCACTCCGACCAATAAAACAAGGCGCCAAAGGTGTCTTTGACGATCTTCTCGCCAGAGTTCTTCGTTGGCTTTCTCATGTCCCACTCCTCAATGGTTACGATGAGCCAGAAACACCCTCATATCAAATATTGCTTGTTGGACCGGTAAGCGCTGACGTCAGACAGGTTTACCTATGTGTTCGCGTCTGTCGCATTCAGGGAACCGGTTGTTGGGCCGTCACTCATCCCGATGCCGACAGGTTGCCAACTTCGTAGTCGGCCTCTGCGCCATCGGGATATTTCCCGAAGAGGCAAACGCCAAAAATTTCAGGATATTCGACCGCAGAAGAGTTGATCGCCCGAACATTTTCGACAGTCACCAGTCCCAACATTTGTCAAACGAACCCATTCTCGAGACCGGCCCTGGTGCTCATTTTGGTGGCCTTTTGTTTGAAGGCCTGGCGGGGGCTGTCCTGTCCCAGAGCTGAGTGTCGCCGTCGCGGATCACAAAATCCGCTGATGTATGCAGCTATGGCGATCTAGGTTTTATAGCGCAGCTGCGAGGATCGTTGCACCAAAGCTGGACCTCAATCGTCTTGAAGAAGGTTTGGTCCGGCGTTCTGGATTTGAACTGTGTACTGTTATCAAACAAAAACCGGTAAATTTCCCAAGCGGTATCTTGAAACCTTGGCGGCAAATGTATACCGGTGCATACAAATGCGATCGAGCGGGTTGCCCAACACCTCTCAACAGCAGCAGATTCAGACAAAGCGGAAACAGCCATGAGCCAGTATTCAGATTACTTGGATGAAATTGAAACGCGCAAAGAACAAGGGCTTAGCCCAAAACCCATCGACGATGGTGCGCTGGTCGAGGAAATCATCGAACAAATCAAGGATACCGGTCATCCACATCGCGCAGATTCGCTGCACCACCTGATTTACAACACGTTGCCCGGCACAACCAGTGCTGCGGGTGCGAAGGCAACGTTCCTGAAGTCCATCATCGTCGGCGAGGTTGCAGTCGAAGAAATCTCGCCCGAATTCGCGTTCGAACTGTTGTCCCACATGAAGGGCGGACCGTCGGTTGACGTGCTTCTGGATGTTGCACTGGGCGACAAGCAAGACATAGCGGTTCAGGCGGGCGAGGTTCTGAAAACTCAGATATTCTTGTACGAGGCTGACACGGACCGTCTGAAAGCTGCCTATGAGGCGGGCAACAAGATTGCTGCGGATCTCCTTGAGAGCTACTCCAAGGCCGAATTTTTTACCAAGCTGCCTGATGTGGACGAAGAAATCCAAGTTGTCACATATATTGCAGCCGAGGGTGACATTTCCACCGACCTTCTGTCGCCGGGGAATCAGGCGCACTCGCGTTCCGACCGCGAGCTGCATGGCAAATGCCTGATTTCCGAGGCCGCACAAAAAGAGATTGAAGCGCTGAAGTTGCAGCACCCCGACAAGCGCGTGATGCTGGTTGCGGAAAAAGGCACTATGGGTGTTGGTTCGTCGCGGATGTCGGGTGTCAACAACGTGGCGCTTTGGACCGGCAAGCAAGCCAGCCCTTACGTGCCTTTCGTCAATTTCGCGCCGGTCGTGGCCGGCACAAACGGCATTTCGCCCATCTTTCTGACAACCGTGGGCGTGACCGGCGGTATCGGTGTCGACCTGAAGAACTGGGTCAAGAAAGTGGACGAGGATGGTAAGGCGATCCTCAACAACGATGGCAACCCGATCTTGGAACAGCGCTATTCGGTTGAGACCGGCACCGTGTTGACCATCAACACGAAAGAGAAAAAGCTCTATAGCGCGGATGGCAGTGAAGAACTGGTCGACATGGCCGGCTCATTCACGCCGCAAAAGATGGAGTTCATGAAAGCCGGCGGCTCTTATGCCATCGTCTTTGGCAAGAAACTGCAGACATTTGCGTGTGAGACGCTGGGCATCGAGCTGAAATCGGCCTTCGCCCCTGCGAAGGAAGTCAGCTATGGAGGTCAGGGCCTGACGGCCGTCGAAAAGATCTTTAATGCCAATGCGCGCGGGGCGACCCCGGGCAAAGTGTTACATGCCGGCTCTGACGTGCGCGCCAAAGTCAATATCGTGGGCTCTCAGGATACCACCGGTCTGATGACCAGTCAGGAGCTTGAGGCCATGGCTGCCACCGTCCTGTCGCCCAGCGTCGATGGCGCCTATCAGTCCGGCTGTCACACGGCTTCGGTCTGGGACCTCAAGGCGCAGGCCAACACCCCGCGCCTGATGGCGTTCATGCACAAATTCGGCCTGATTACTGCGCGTGATCCCAAGGACGTGTACCACGCGATGACAGACGTCATTCACAAGGTGCTCAACGACATCACCGTGGATGACTGGGCCATCATCATCGGCGGCGACAGCCATACACGGATGTCCAAAGGCGTGGCCTTTGGTGCGGACTCGGGCACGGTTGCGCTGGCGCTGGCCACGGGTGAGGCAACAATGCCGATCCCGGAATCCGTCAAGGTGACCTTCAAGGGCGAAATGGCCCCGCACATGGACTTCCGTGACGTGGTGCACGCGACGCAAGCCCAGATGCTGGCGCAGCACGGCGACAACGTTTTCCAGGGCCGGATCATCGAGGTTCATATCGGTACGCTGCTGGCGGACCAGGCCTTTACCTTCACCGACTGGACGGCCGAAATGAAGGCCAAGGCGTCGATCTGTATCTCGAACGACGATACGCTGATTGAATCGCTGGAAATCGCCAAGTCGCGGATCAAGATCATGATCGAGAAAGGCATGGATAACGATGTTGAGATGTTGCAGGGCCTGATCGACATCGCGGACAAACGTATCGCCGAAATTCGCTCGGGCGAAAAACCGGCTCTGCGTCCAGATGACAACGCCAAATACTTTGCCGAAGTCGTCGTGGATCTGGATCAGATCGTCGAACCGATGATCGCCGATCCGGATGTGAACAATGCCGATGTGTCCAAGCGTTATACCCACGACACGATCCGCCCGATCTCGTACTATGCGGCTGAAAAGAAGGTTGATCTGGGCTTTGTGGGCTCCTGCATGGTGCATAAGGGCGACATTAAGATCGTGGCCCAGATGTTGCGCAATCTCGAAGACGAGTATGGCAAGGTCGAGTTCAAGGCCCCGCTTGTTGTTGCCGCGCCGACGTACAACATCGTTGATGAGCTGAAAGAAGAAGGTGATTGGGCAATTCTGCAGAAGTATTCGGGCTTTGAGTTCGATGACCTGTTCCCCAAGCAAACCGCACGGACCGAGTACGAGAATATCCTCTATCTTGAACGCCCGGGCTGTAACCTTTGCATGGGCAACCAGGAAAAAGCTGCTAAAGGCGACACCGTTCTGGCCACGTCCACCCGTCTGTTCCAAGGTCGTGTTGTAGCGGACAGTGAGACAAAGAAGGGTGAATCCCTTCTGGGTTCGACCCCGGTTGTTGTTCTGTCAGCCATTCTGGGTCGTACGCCGACGCTGGAGGAATATAAGGTCGCGGTCGAAGGCATCGACCTGACCAAATTTGCACCGCCGATGGACGTTCCCGGTACTGCCCGCTCGGTGCATTTCTAGTACAATAGCGGGCGCGGCGAATGGTGCCGCGCCCGCTTTACCCCAACCTGCCCGACGCTTGGTAAAAACGGCGCATTACAATGGGGGTCAGGTACATCGGGATCTGATAGGCCCCGATGAACACCAAAAGTGGCGCCGTTACCTCGGGTGGCAACGCAATCAGGAAAATCGCGACATTCCGGTTTCCGGCGACAATGGACAATGCGGTGGCTTTTTCGGCAGCCGCTCGGTTGCGTGTCAGAAAAAACATCACCAGTTGCGCGCCGAAATTGGCTAGGCATGCGAACCCCACCCAAAAGGCCGCAAGCCCGGGATCAACAAGCGCTGTCGCGGTCACGGACGGCATCAAGCCGATCACAAAGACTGCGAGTGTGATTGTTGCCAACCCTTCCAAATTTTTTAGCGAGGTTTGGGATGGGTTTCTCAGAAATGCTAGGCGAAACAACACGGCTGCTACAGTCGCCCCCGCAATTGTCAAAAACAGACGCAAGACGGCGATCAGAACGGATTGAAAGTCGCCCAGCTCGGGCATCAGCACGAATATGGGAAACACGGTTAACGGCAATACGGCGGTCCCGATCACCATCAGGCGCATGGCGTGTTCTGCCGGGTGTCCCATCATCAGGCACATATTGGCACTGCCCGAGATGGACGGAGTCGCGGCCATGATCAGCAGAGACAAAAAGACCGGCGTGCCGGTCCATCCACCGATCATGCCAATAGTCACAACTATTAGCGGCAAAACCAACTGAAACGCGATCACTGTATTTGCCACCTGGCGTAAATCGACCAATGACCCCAACAGCAAAGAAGGCTCAATTCTAAGGACAGTCAGAAACAGCAGCAGTGCGACAAGCGGCGGCAAAGCTGCGCGCATCGGCTCGGCCAGCGCAGGCAACAACAATCCAGCAGCCAGTCCTGCAACCAGAACATAAGGACCGTTGCGCGCCGCCAGATGAAGTGGGTTCAATGCCCCCTACCCGCCCGGGCTTTGCCTAAGGTTTTCTGGCAGCCATGTGGCCAGTTCCGGGAACCAAATCAGGACGAAGACCATCACCACCATGATCAGAAACATCGGAATTGCCGCGCGGGCGATATAGCTCATCTCATGGTTCGTCATGCCTTGCATCACAAACAGATTGAAGCCGATCGGCGGCGTGATCTGCGCCATTTCAACGACAACGACGATGAAAATGCCGAACCAGATGAGGTCGATACCCGCGTCCCGGATCATCGGTTCCACCACGGCCATGGTCAACACGACCGAAGAGATGCCGTCAAGGAAACAGCCCAGAATGATGTAGAAGACCAGCAGAACCATCAACAACTCAAACCGCGTCAGCTCCCACCCGGCGATCAGATCAGCCAGACCGCGCGGCAGACCCGTAAATCCCATGGACAAAGACAGGAACGCGGCCCCCGCCAGGATCAAAGCGATCATCGCGCTGGTCCGGGTAGCTCCCATCAGGCTTTCGGTAAACGTCTTCCAGGTCAGGGACCCCTGCCCTGCCGCCAGCAACAGACCACCGATTACGCCAAAGGCAGCGGCTTCGGTCGCGGTGGCATAGCCCAAATACATCGACCCGATCACCACCATGATCAGCAGGATTACGGGCAACAAGAAGCGTGAGTTCTTGATCTTCTCAGAAAAGCTCAGTTTGCTCTCACTGTTTGGGTTCCAGTCTTTCCCGAATTTCGAATAAATTGCGACGTATCCCATGAACATCGTCGCCAGCACCAATCCGGGCAGGATGCCCGCAAAGAACAGCTTGGTGATCGATTCATTGATGGTCACGCCATATACAATCAGCGTCAATGAAGGTGGGATCATCAGACCCAGTGTTGCCGCGCCAGTCAATGTTCCGATGATCATTCGCTCGGGGTAATTGCGCTTGCGCAGTTCAGGGATCGACATCTTGCCCACGGTCGTCAGTGTCGCCGCCGACGATCCGGATACGGCGGCAAAGACTGTGCAGCCCACTATATTGGTGTGCACCAATCCACCGGGCAAAGGTGCCATCCACGGCGACAGACCTTTGAACATGTCCTCGGATAATCTCGTTCGATACAGGATTTCGCCCATCCAGATGAACATCGGCAATGCAGTCAGGGTCCAGGACGAAGACGCCGACCAGATGGTGGTGATCATCACGTCGCCGACGGGCCTTGTAGTGAACAGCTCCATCCCGACCCAGGCAACGCCCATAAGCGCCAGACCGACCCAGACGCCGGTGCCCAACAAGGTGAAAAGAACAAAGAGGAAGAGGATGATGACAGACAGGTTTTCCATACGCTTATTCCCCGTGGCTCTGATCGGCCAGATCGCGGACGATACGGTGATTGCCTCGGAAGAGGACGTGGACCAGATGATCGGTCAGGGCGATTGCAAGAATGACCCCGCCGATCAGCATCGCAGACTGCGGAATCCACAGCGCGGTTTTGTCCTGACCCTGACTGATGTCGTTGAACTTCCAGCTCCAATAGACAAAGCGATAGGCATACCAGCAAAAGTACCACATGACCGCCGTACCCACCGAAAAACACCATATTTCAAGGAAGCGGCGAACCCGATCGGGAACCGCATTGAGCAGGATCGACACACGAATGTGGCTGCCTCGGTTCAGCGCATTGGCAAAGGCCAGAAAGGACGCGGCGGCCATGGCATAGCCTGCGTAATCGGGGGCGCCGGGAAAAACCTCACCGGTCCAGCGGGCCAGCATTTGCACAACGATCAGCAGCAAAATGGCGATCAGGCTAAGCGCTGCCAGAACCCCTGCTGCCTGATAGATGAAATCCAATACGGACCTGAGCCCTCGTAGTGCCGCCATGCTGTCCCCACTATTATTTATTCTATGGAAACGGGCGGCAGGTTGATCCGCCGCCCATCTTTGGCCAATTACTGAGACGAATTGAACGCATCGACGATGGCCTTGCCCTCGTCACCTGCGGCCTCAAGCCACTCATTGGTCATTGTCACACCGATGTCTTTCAACTCGTTGGTCATCTGCTCGGAAGCCGGACCAACTGTCATGCCGCCATCACGCAGACCTTGCAGGGTAAAGCCGGTGTATTCCTTGGCGCGCCAGTTGCCGGCATATTCGGCAAGCTCAGCGCAGGCCTTGATGACGTTCTTGTTGGCATCAGAAACGCCAGCCCAGATATCTGAGTTGACCATGACGTAGTTGCGCGGCAGCCACGCGTCCACCTCGTAGAAATAATTCAGGCTTTCCCATACTTTGCGGTCATACCCGGTCGATCCCGACGACACCATCGAGTCCGCGACACCAGTGGCAAAAGCCTGGCTGATTTCTGCAGCTTCGATTGTCACGGGCAACATGCCGGTCAGTTCCGCCAAACGCGACGTAGCATTATTGTAAGACCGGAACTTGATGCCCTCCATGTCGGCGACCGAGTTCACCTCGTCTTTGAAGTACAGCCCTTGCGGCGGCCACGGCACGGCATAAAGCAACGTCAGGTTCTGTTCGGCCAACAGATTTTCGATCGAGGGTCTTGCGGCATCCCAAAGCTTGGCGCTGTCATCGAACGACGTTGCCAGGAATGGGATCGAGTCGAACCCAAACAGCGCGTTTTCGTTCTGGTGGCCGGACAGCAGACGCTCACCAATTGGGGCTTGCCCGGTTTGAATGGCACGCTTGATGTCGGCGCCTTTGAACAACGACCCGGACGGATGCGTGACGATTTCAACCTCACCACCGGTGCCTGTGGTCACGCATTTGGCAAATTCCGCACCCGTGGCCGAGTGGAAGTTCGATGCCGAATATGCCATAGGCATATCCCATTTCTCGGCCATCGCCGGTGCAGTTGCTGCGGCTGTCAAAGCGGTTGCCGCCAGAAGGCTTGTCAATTTCTTCATCTTTTTCTCCCTGTTTGATTTTGTGTTGCCGGCTTGTGTTACCGGACATTTCTCAAGTCGCGTAGCGAGACGGCGCATAGACGCTCATGTCTGCGTTTGGGGTCCTGCCCGCGATCATCTGCGCCAGCAGACGTCCTGTTTTCGGCCCGCCCGTGAGGCCGATATGATGGTGGCCAAACCCCATAAACGCTCCGTCAATTCCCGGCACCTCGCCGATGATCGGGATCGAGTCTGCCGGTGCGGGCCTGTGCCCCATCCATTCTACTTCGTCCTTCCATGTTACGCCCGGAAAGGCCGCCCGGGCATTCTTGCGCATCAGTTCGAACGGTGCCCTCGAAGGCGGCGCGTCCAGCCCGCCGAATTCGACAATCCCAGCCAGCCGGATGCGGCCGTCCATCGGCGTGGCAACGAACTTGCCCGAAGCAACCATAACCGGACTTTTCGGCATCGCGGAAGGTTCCACCAATTCAAGATGATAACCACGTTCTGTCTCCAGTGGAACAGAAACGCCCAATTTGCTGGCCAAAGGTCCCGACCAGACGCCCGCAGTGACAATTGCAGTGTCACACGGGATGGTCTCACCAGCCACCCGAACGCCTGAGACTTTACCGTTCTCGTGTACGACGTCCTCAACAGCAGCACGGATGACCCTGCCGCCGTTGGCCTCGACATGTGCGGCTAGGTCTTTCACGTACCGCCCGGGATCGGTGATGTGTCCGTGATCGGAAAGTTTGGCAGCAAATCCGATATCTTTGCTGTAGATCGGGTCGTAGGCGTGGAACGCGGCACCCTCTAGTTCTTCCCACTTGAACCCATGCTTGCGCCGAACACGCCAACCAAAGGCATCGCCTTCGAAATGCTGGCGGTTTTCGTAGAGGAACAGGTAGTCGGATGGCACAATCCATTTCTCGGCCGTCGTACCCTGAGCCAGAGCCTGATGATCGTTTAGGCTGTCTCCGACAATGGGGGTTAGCGCGGCCGCTATACGTTCGACGTCGCTTGCGTTTGCGTGTTTCAGATAGCGCGTCAACCACGGCAAGAGCTTGGGTACATAGCCCCATTTCATGAACAAAGGTTGCGACGGGTCAAACAGCATCCTGGGCGCTTTTTTCAAAAGCCCCGGCACCGTGACCGGAATGATCGAGCAAGAGGCCAGCACACCGCCATTGCCATGCGAGGTGCCCTCTCCGGGGCCGGCCTTGTCGATCAGGATGACATCATGTCCGTCACGTTGCAGCCAGACGGCGGTTGAGACACCAACGATACCGGCACCGATAATGGCAATTGTCTTTTTCTCGCTCATGCCGCCACCGCTTTGGAAACCGCATAGTGATTCAGCTTTGCCTCGTCCGGCTTCCCTCCAAGACCCGGTGTGTCGGGGACTATGACCTGGCCCCTTTTCACCTCGAAAGGCTTCTCAAGAATGTCTTCTGCCAAGAAGTAAGAGGCCTGATAAAACTCGCAGCCCAGCGTAATTTCCGGTGTGGCGGCGATCATGTGAGTGCCTGCCAGATGTGCCAGACCTGCCTCAAACATATCTCCGCCATAAGCACTCAGACCGTGTGCTGCGGCCATGCGGGCAACTGTTTGCCCGCGCGTCAATCCTCCGGATTTCATGATTTTGACCGAGACACCGTCGCAGATCCCTTCGCTTGCAGCCCGCTCCATATCCTCGGGGCCAAAGACGCTTTCATCGGCCAGTAGCGGCACATCCGTCATTTGCCGCAGCTTTGCCATCATGCCGTAGTGATGCGCGCGCACCGGCTGTTCGATGAAATCAGGATTGAACGATGCCACGTCCCGTACCTGCGCCAGTGCGTCCTCGATTGACAGGCCTTGATTGTAATCAACGCGCACCGAGAACTGTGGGTAATGCTTCGCCAAATGCTCAAGCCGCATGATATCGAAAGCATGATCCTTGAACCCCGTCTTCAACTTGACGATTCTCACGCCGTCGTCCTGCAAACGGGCCAGCAGATCTATATCCTGCGCAAAATCGGGGTTAGCGATGGAGCAGCTTAGCGGGATCGCGTCGCGGCATTTCCCTCCCAACAAGGCCCAGACCGGAACGGCGCTGATCCGGCCCGTCAAGTCAAGCAATGCTGCTTCCAACGCCGCCTTGGCCTCGGTGCAATGCGCCACCGCATATGCAGCCCGCGCCATGATAGCGGCTCTGTCAGCAACCCTCGCCCCCATCACCAACGGACGCAGATACCTATTCAATGCGGCGTAAGTCGCCTCGGGCGTTCCGGTGAATACGGACCAGGGTGAGGCTTCGCCAAATCCTTGGCTACCATCCTCGGACGTCAGGCGCAGGACAACGACCTCGCACACGCCTTCGACAGATCCAATACCGTGGTCCCGGCGAGATGTGACAGGCAGTTCAAGATGCCACAGGTCGTAGCCGATGATTTGTTGTGACAGATCGCCCATTCGTCCTCCCCAGCGATAGGTGGAAGCCTGCCTTGACCTGCATATCATTTCAAATACTATGTTTTCGTAAGTCCATCATAAGAAATGATAGGGTAAGCTGTGTCTCTGCGCTTTCGTCAGTTGCAGGCGTTCCACGCCATCATGGAAACGGGCACCGTAACCGGGGCCGCGTCAGTCTTGGGAATCTCGCAACCGGGCATCAGCAATCTGTTGGCTCAGCTGGAACGCGAGGCCCGGCTGCCCCTGTTCGAACGCAACAAAGGGCGTCTTTTGCCGACGCCAGAGGCGGAGCTTTTGTATCGTGAGGTCGATACCGTGGTCCGCGGGCTGGATCACGTCGCGCAGGCCGTATCGGACCTGCAGAACAAGCACCCCGGGCAATTGCAGGTTGCTGCGCCCCATCTATTGTCGTTCGGTTTCATGCCGCGAGAGATTGCCCGTTTTGCCAAATCTCGCCCCAATCTGTCCGTCAGCTTTCAGTCTCAGTATTCTTCGAAAATACAAGAGTGGGTGACCTCTGGCTTGTTCGAAATTGGCATCGTCGAGATGCCAATACTCCACGACACGCTGAACTATCAGGTCTTCCATTTTGAAACGATGGCCACGTTCCCCGAAGGTAGCCAATTGGCGGCCTATGACGAGTTGACCCCTGAGCTGCTTGAGAATGAGCCGTTCATTGTCATGGGCCCCGAGCACCAAACACATCGCAGAACCCGTGACATTTTTCAGACTGCAGAGCGTACCTGGCAGACGCGAATACACACACACTTGTCGGAAAACCTGCTGAGCTTTGTCAAACAGGGCATGGGCGTGGCGATGATCGACCCGTTCACCGTTACTTTCGACGAAGAGGGCGGGTATCAAACCCGCCCTTTCACACCAACAGTCACGCTGGATCTTGCGATAATCACCGCAAAAGGACGCCCTTTATCGATGATTGCGCAAGAGTTTCTGACCCAGCTGACCCCGTCAATCGCGTCCTACGCCACCCATTCCGACACCGGTGCCGCCGCTTCGTGAAGCTGTTGTGAGTGGATGTCGACCAGCGTCGGGCCATCATGCTCAACAGCCTGCTTCAACACTTTTCGCAGATCGTCAGGATCCTTCACCGTCCAGGATTTGACCCCAAACGCCGACGCAACGGCAGCGTGATCGGTCCGATTGAAATCGACGTTGTAGTAACGCTGCCCAAAGCCTGCATCCTGACCCGCTTTGATCCAACCAAAGACCGAGTTCGAGAATACGATCGAGGTAATCGGCATCTTGTGCCGCACCATCGTTTCAAACTCACCGCAAGTGAAGCCAAACGACCCATCCCCCATAACGGACAATGTCTTGACCGATGGCCGACCTACATGGGCGCCCATAGCGGCACCCAGCGAATAACCCAACGCGCCATGCGCCCGATTGGTGATAAAATGCCGCCCCGGTTTGCGCCAGCGGTAATGAGCGCTGAAGTAAGGGCACGGGGTGCCCGGATCAGCGACGACAATCGCATCATCATCCAGGATGTCTGCAAGAGCCGCCATTACGGCTTCGGGCCGGATCGGAGTTTCGCGACTTGCCGCAAGCGGAGCGAACGCTTGCAACTTGGCCTCCCAAGCGGCACGGGCTAGGGCCGCTCCACCAAAGTCTGGCAGATCGTGTCGTGTTTTCAGTGACTGCGCCAAGGCCTCTAACGCTAGCCGGGCGTCGGCGCAGATGGCCACCTCTGTCTGATAGTTTGCGCCGATCACCATCGGATCGCTGTCTATATGGATGATGATGGCATCCCGTCCGGGGCTGCGCCAGCGTTCGGTCGTGACCGACCCAGCGCGGCAACCGACAAACATGACCACATCTGCCTGATCCACAACGGCGCGCGTGGCCGTAACACCACCGTTCGATCCGACGACGCCCAAGGCCAGCGGATCCGTTTCGGCAATGGAACCCTGACCGGAAACTGTTGTGGCGACTGGGATATCCAGCAGGGTTGCAACTTGGCGCAACGCCTCCTCGGCCCCGGAAAGAACCGGCCCGCCGCCACAAACGATGACTGCTGACTTAGTTTTGGCCAGGATATCCGCGGCCGCTTCAATCGCATCCAGATCCGGTCCTGCCCGTTCTGCGGGATAGCTGCGGTGGCGTGTGTCGGCCCATATCTCGGCTTCGTCCACCGGCCCTTTTTGCGTGTCAAAGGGCAGCGCCAGATGTGTTGCGCCCGGTGTTCCGGTCGTCATTGCACGAAACGCAGCCCGCACCATCGCAGGCAAACGCGAGGCGTCGTCCAGTGACGCATTCCACTTTGCCAAAGGCTTGAACAGCGCAGCCTGATCCAATTCGGTCAACGGATACTTCCCGCGGCTTGTGGTTGCCACGTCAGAGGTGATCGCCAGAATGGGAACCGAGCTTTCGCTGGCCTCGATCACCCCCGGCAATATGTAGGTCGCCCCGCCTCCGGACGGGCCTTCGCAGACGCCCGGCTTGCCAGTGACGCGTGCGTATCCATCCGCCATATAGGCCGCGTGACGTTCATCCCGGGTCAGAATGTGCTGAATGCCATGATCCATCCGCGCCAACGCGTCATAGAATGGCAGCGTTGTATCACCGCACAGGCCGAACATGTGTTTCACGCCGTGTGCTTCCAGCATGCGCACCATTGCCTCAGCACCTGTCAGATAGTTCGTCCCGGTCATCGCTGGTTTCCTTTGGTTTCGTTCTGCACACAGAACTGTATACAGTTTTGTATATTGATTTCAAGTGCAGCCTGTGGCACGCCTTGGCAAACGGAAAAAGGCGGCACTTATGGCAGGTCCACGCGTTGACGACATCTATGATCAGGTAAAGGCGATGGCCGTCTCGTTTCATCTGCGACCCGGTGATCGGTTGAATGAAGTGGCTTTGTCGAAAGAATTGGGCGTCAGCCGCACGCCTCTGCGCGAGGCCCTGAACCGGTTGGTGGCCGAACACCTGTTCGACTTTCGCCCCGGTCTGGGGTTTTTCTGCCGCCCGCTGGACCCGCAGAGCGTGTTTGATTTATTCGAGCTGCGCCAGATCATCGAATCCGCCGCCGCGCGCATTGCTTGCACAAAAGCGTCTGACAAGGACCTACAAACACTTCGGGATGAGCTTTACACAACCGGCATCGACATCGCCGGCCTGACCGTCGAAGAAGCCGTCAGCAGGGACGAGGATTTTCATCTGGGCATTGCCAGGCTATCGGGCAATGAGGAACTGGTTCAGACCCTGACCCGGATCAACGAACGCATCCGATACATCCGCTGGGTTTCCATGAGCTTGGATCGGGTTCAACGCTCGAAAGACGAACATAAACGGGTCATGCAGGCTTTGATGGATCGCGACGCGGATGAGGCCGCGCGCGTACTGGGCGCGCATATCTCCAAGCGAATGGATCAGGTGCAGGACGCCGTGCGCCACGGGATATCCAGCATCTACATGGAAGGGTCCGAAGACATCTCGGCCCGCATTATCGAGGAGGCGCAAGGATGATCGCCCAAGGTGGTAAATCCATTTACGGAGCGTCGGTGGGCATTCTGATGCTGGACGCCCAATTCCCACGCATCCCCGGTGATATGGGAAATGCGCTGACATGGCCTTTTCCGGTGCTCTATCGCATTGTTCGGGATGCTTCGCCGGAACTAGTCGTTCGGCACCGGGCCGAGGGCATGTTGGACGCATTCATTGATGCCGCGCGTGAACTGGTCAAGGATGGCGCGGACGGCATTACCACCAATTGCGGGTTTCTGTCCCTGTTTCAGAAAGAGCTGTCCGAGGCTGTGCCGGTTCCGGTTGTGACCTCATCTTTGATGCAGGTGCAGATGGTGAACGGTATCCTTCCGGCCGGAAAACGCGCGGGGGTTCTGACCATTTCTGCTTCCACTTTGACCCGTGAACATCTGCGCTGTGCTGAGGTTCCGGACGATACACCCATCGGTTCCACCGAAGGCGGGCTCGAATTCACACGCGCAATACTAGGGAACGAACTCGTCCTGGATGTTGATAAGGCCCGTGCCGATAACGTTGATGCCGCGCTTGCGTTGCAGTCTGAGAATCCGAACCTTGGCGCGATCGTGCTGGAATGCACGAATATGTGCCCATACGCGGCAGATATTCAGCGCGCCACCGGTTTGCCCGTCTTTTCCATTGTGACATTGGTCAGTTGGTTTCAAGCCGGGCTTGCGCCGCCGCGCTTTCCCAATCCCTAAAGGGCGCGACGGTCAGGCCTAAAGTCTCTTTTGCCCACCAATTCGTGCGTTGCGCTTACCGGAAAAAGACCGTAAGCGTCCCGCCCGCCGGTCGCAGCCTACCCGGTTATCAAAACAAGGACTGAAAACATGAAAACTACTTTGGTCTGCTCCGGCGGACTGGATTCCGTGTCGCTTGCGCATGTGCTGGCCGCGGAAGGAAACCTTTCACGGCTTGTGTCTTTCGACTATGGCCAGCGCCACACCAAGGAGCTGACCTTCGCGGCCCTTTGTGCAATGCGGCTAAGCGTGCCTCATCACCTGATCGACCTGCGTTCTGTCGGAGCGTCGCTGACAGGCTCGGCCTTAACCGACGACGTGGACGTGCCCGACGGGCATTACGCGGAAGAAACGATGAAGGTCACGGTTGTCCCCAACCGCAATGCGATCATGCTGACCATCGCTTATGGTGTGGCAGCAGCGCAGGGGGATGATGCGGTGGCTGCTGCTGTTCATGGCGGCGACCATTTCATCTATCCCGATTGCCGCCCGGCATTCACCGATGCGTTTGACACCATGCAGCGCGCAGCGTTGGGCGGCTACGCGGATGTGGCGCTGCATGTGCCATTCGTGCACCGCAGCAAAGCCGATATTGTCCGCGAAGGCGCGCGCGTGGACACCCCGTTCGATCAGACGTGGTCCTGCTACAAAGGCTGCGATTTGCATTGTGGCCGTTGCGGAACATGCGTTGAACGGCGCGAGGCGTTTGATCTGGCCGGAGTGCCGGACCCAACGCAATACGAAGACGCCGAATTCTGGAAATCGGCCATCGCGGGGGCACAGGTCTGATGTACCGGATCACCAAAGAGTTCCACTTTTCCGCCTCGCACCAGCTGACCCACCTGCCCGAAGATCATCAGTGTGCCCGGATGCATGGACACAACTATGTCGTTGTGGTCGAATTGGCCCGGCGCGAGTTAAACGCGGATGGGTTCGTGCGGGATTACCACGAGCTGAAACCGCTCAAGACCTATATCGACGATGAATTTGACCACCGGCACTTGAACAATGTGCTGAATGTCGTGTCGACCGCCGAAAACCTTGCGCGGCACTTCTTTGACTGGTGCGCGGCCCGCTGGCCCGAAACCGCTGCGGTGAAAGTGTCCGAAACGCCCAAGACATGGGCCGAGTTTCGCCCATGACCCTTAAAATATCCGAAATTTTCGGCCCCACGGTACAGGGCGAAGGCGCGCTGATCGGTCAGCCGACGGTATTTGTACGCTCGGGCGGATGCGATTTCCGGTGCAGCTGGTGCGACAGCCTCCATGCTGTCGACAGCGCCTATCGCCACGATTGGGCAGCAATGGAAACGCAGGCCGTCTGGTCCGAGGTCCAGCGTTTGTCAGGCGGGCGGCCTCTGACTGTTTCCCTGTCTGGCGGCAATCCCGCCATTCAGGATTTTGGCCCTTTGATTCAGCAAGGTAAAGCGGAAGGCTATGCCTTTGCATGCGAAACCCAAGGGTCAATTGCAAAGCCGTGGTTTGCCGACCTTGCTATGCTTGTTCTCAGCCCGAAACCGCCCAGCAGTGGCGAGGATATGGATTGGACGGCGTTTGACGCCTGCCTCAACGTGCGCCCCGCGCAAACTGTCCTCAAGATTGTGATCTTTGACGACACGGATTTTAACTGGGCACGCAGCGTAGCCGACCGGCATCCGGACCTTCCGCTGTACGTTCAACCCGGTAACCCGGAAACCGATCCGGCCAGCCCGGTTGATCTGACCAATGCCACCAGCCGTATGGACTGGCTGATCGACAAAACTTTGAATGCCGGTTGGTTCGCGCCTCGCATTCTGCCCCAGCTCCACGTGCTGATCTGGGGCAACAAACACGGCGTCTGACTGCAGGAGAGATAACATGACCGATAGTATCTACAGTAACCTCACCCAGTTGGGCGGAGACACCAGAATGCCAGCCAGCCCGGAAGAGGCGGTTCTGGAACGCGTGCAGAACCCGCAGGCTGATGTGGATTACAACGTGCGCTTTACTGCGCCCGAGTTCACTTCGCTTTGCCCAATGACCGGCCAACCGGATTTTGCCCATCTGGTGATAGATTACGTGCCCGATCAGTGGTTGGTGGAAAGCAAGGCGCTCAAGTTGTTTCTGGGCTCGTTCCGCAATCATGGCGCCTTTCACGAAGATTGCACCATCTCGATTGCCCGCCGACTGCAGGAGTTTCTGGAGCCAAGGTGGCTGCGTATCGGAGGCTATTGGTATCCGCGCGGGGGCATTCCGATCGACGTGTTCTGGCAAACTGGCCCAACGCCTGAAGGCGTCTGGATCCCGGATCAGGGTGTGCCGCCTTACCGTGGGCGTGGTTGACCCCGATGATTTGAGAGGCGTGAAGGCCCCAGCCTGACAAGCAATCAAAGGGGCCCCACGCACCGGTTCGAAACGTGACGTTTTGGCAGTGGTGGTAATTTTGTTTCGCCCAAGCTTGCGGTTTTGAAACATCATGACAATCCAACACTGATGGGTTAGATGTTTTTTTAATGTAAGAACAAATTCCTGGTGACGATTGTGGAACAGGTGGCCTTTAATTTTGAGATGGGTGTCGTTTGCGCTCTTCTTGCCTTCACCGTATTTCTCTTTGTATCCGAAATCGTCAGAATTGACCTTTCTGCCATACTTGTTCTGGTCCTAATCGGCCTTCTCAGTTACGCGCCCGGGCTCGAGAAACTCGCGGACGTGCCGCACCTGTTTGATGGATTTGCATCCAATGCGGTGATTTCCATTATCGCTGTCATGATCGTTGGCGCGGGCCTCGACAAGACTGGCATAATGAACAAAGTCGCCGCCGTTATTCTGAAATATGGCGGTACGTCCGAGAAACGCGTGCTGCCGATTATTTCGGGTACCGTGGGGGTCATTTCCTCGTTCATGCAAAACGTTGGGGCCGCCGCGCTATTCCTTCCGGTCGTCAGCCGAATATCTTCCCGATCAGGCATCCCGTTGTCGCGTTTGCTGATGCCGATGGGGTTCTGCGCCATCCTTGGCGGCACAATGACGATGGTCGGATCTTCGCCTCTTATCCTGCTGAACGATCTGATCCAGTCGGCCAACAATGGCCTGCCCGAAGGTCAGAAAATGGAGCAGTTCGGCCTGTTTTCTGTGACGCCGATCGGGATTGTTCTGATCCTGACCGGCATCGCCTACTTTCTGCTGCTGGGTCGGTGGGTTTTACCCGGTGATGAGGGATCGGAAAACACCGGGACCGGGCAGGGAACGCAGGAGTATCTGCAACGTGTTTACGGCTTGAAAGCCGATGTTTTCGAAGTAATCGTTCCAGCCGAAAGCCCTTTGGTCGGGCAGATTTTGGCCGACATAAACCACGAAAACCACCTGTACATCATTTCGACATTCTATCGCGGCAAAACCTCGATGGTTCAGGTCCTGACGGCCGAAATTGCCGCGCCTTGCCGATTGGCGATCATAGGTCGGCGCTGGGTCGTGGAGGAGTTTGCTCAGAAATACGGGCTGACCGTGCTGCCGGCGTTGGACATCTTTGTCGAAGAATTTGCGCCAACCAATGCAGGGATCGCTGAAGTTGTCATAACACCCGACAGCAAACTGATCGGGAAATGCCCACGTGAGCTATTGTTCCGCAAGACATACGGCATGTCGTTGCTTGCCATCCATCGCGGCGAGGAAACGCTCAGCCATGTTGAATCCGAAACGCACGAGTCCACTCAAATCGGGCTTGAGGAGTTTCACGCAGGCGACATGCTTGTGGCCCATACACGCTGGGACAACCTGATGCGGATCAAGCGCGATCCCGATTTTGTGGTCGTCACCACCGACTTCCCCCAAGACGAACTGCGCCCGCAAAAGGTAGGTTGGGCGCTGGCGTTTTTCGCCGTTTCCTTGTCGATGATCCTGTTCACCGACATTCGGCTCTCACTCTGTTTGTTGACCGGAGCCGCGGGAATGATGTTGACACGTGTATTGAGTGTCGATGAAGCCTACCGTGCGGTTGGATGGAACACAGTCTTTCTGCTCGCATGCCTTATTCCATTGGGTCAGGCGGTACAGAATACCGGCACGGCTGCATGGATTGCACAACAGATCATGGTCATTCTGGACGGCTGGCCGATCTGGTCACTTCAGGCCGGCGTTGCGATTTTGGCCACGGCGTTTTCCCTGGTGATGTCCAATGTCGGGGCCACCGTCCTGCTGGTGCCATTGGCCGTTTCCATTGCCGTGGCGGCTGGAGGAAATCCGGCTGTTTTTGCCCTGACAGTTGCCATATCAACATCGAACAGCTTCATAATCCCGACCCATCAGGTAAACGCCCTGATTATGGGTCCTGCAGGGTATAAAGTCATGGACTTTGTACGCTCAGGGGGGGTTATGACCATCCTGTTTCTTGTTGTTTCACTCCTTATGCTCAATCTGCTGTACTGACCGTTTCGGCAAGCAGGAATGGGTCCATGATTGCAAGGCCTTACAGCTGTAAACTAACGCTCGCTGAATGCGCGTTCCATTGTCATCTGCACCGGCTTCAACAGGTAGGAAAGCAGCGTCTGTTCACCCGTCGTCATTTCCGCAACAACAGTCATCCCAGCCTGAAGCGGACGCTCCCACGGGCCCGTGCCGACCTTGGCTTCGGCCAGTTTAAACGAGGCCCTGAAATAGGTTTCACCGGTTTGTTCATCCGTCAGAGGCACAGGATAGATGGATTGCAGGCGTCCTTCGACCTTACCGAAACGCCGGGCATCAAACGTGTCTACGCTTACTGAAACCGGCTGATCCACCTCAACATGGCCGACCTCGGAATTTGCGATACGTGCTTCTACGACCAAGGCGCGACGGGTTGGCAAAATCTCAAAAATCACTTCGCCCGGCGCGATGACTTCCCCTGGGTTAGGATATGTTACCGCCTGAATAATTCCACGTGCTGGGGCAGAAATACGCAGTGCCGCCAATTTGGAATTTACGATGTCCAGCGATATCTCCAACTCCAAGCGCCTTTGCTCAAGTTCGGCCCATCGGGTCAGCACCTCATCTCGCAGCGCCAAGGTTTCTTCAACTTTGGCTGCGCGGGCCAGCATCAATGCGCTCTGGGCTTCGGCAAGGCGCACCCGGGCGTCTGAAGCAGCCGCCCGTACTGAGTCCACTTCATCCTCTTCCTCAAGGAAATCGCTCAGGGATTTTAGACCCTGCGTCCGCAGCTGCGCGTATCTCTCCAGAATCTCCTCTTTCTTTCGAACGCGGTCCTGTGCGAACTGCGTGGCCCGTGTCAGGATATCCAATGTCCCCTCGTGCTGTTTGATTGTGGCCAGCTGAATGCGTTGGCTTTCAGCATAAAGGTCCAACCTTGCGGCTGCAGAAATCAGGCCCTTGCCTTTGAGCGCATCAATTTCCGCCTTGTCAGGCACCGCTTCGCGATCCAATACCGCCAGTACAGCGGACGCTGTGGCCAAGTCTCGCTGAACCGCAGCATGCTGGCCCGACGTGACATCTCTTTCCCGCGTCAGATCCGGGTGATGCAGTTCAACCAGCAAATCCCCCGCCTCAACCAACTGGCCGTCGCGAACGTGAACAGCCCGAACAATGCCGCCGAGCATCGTTTCGATTTGTGGATACGCGCCAACTGGCAGGATGGTTCCAGGGGCGCGGGTGACCTGGGGAACAGCAGTTTGCCCTGCCAGAACCACCAGGCAACCAACCATGGCCGAAACCGCAAGCGACAGGAAAGCCGCAAATCGTGGCCGCCGCATTCGACGCCTCCAATTGGCGCGTTCCATTGGACTGGACGTGTCACTTTTCTTTGAACCTGATTTCACTGTGCCCTCCCAAGCGTTTTCAACACGGCCTGAAGTTTCTTGCGCCCCGCATCACCTGTGCTGTTCACGACAACCTTGTCGCCATTCAGAAAGATGAAGCGGTCGGCGATCTGCATGAATGAGCGATCCGCCGTTGCTATGACCACAGTCCTGCGCCCTTGCTGCGCGCGGCTCCAGTTTCTGAAACACGCCCGTCGATGGTCGGAAAGGCCGTTGGTTGGATCGGAAAACAGATAGACTGAAGAAGGGCGCGCCATGCTGCGTGCAAGGACCAGCGACTTTAAGGTTGCCGATGGCATCTGCGCCAGGTCACCGTAGGTCAAACGAGTATCGATGCCCTTTGGCAGAAGGCCTTGGTCATCCAGCAAATCCATATCGGTCAAAGCAGCCATAATGTTGTCGTCAGTGAGAGACGGCGAGGCCAATCGAAAGTTCTGGGCAACAGTGCCGTAGAACATCGACATGTCGTAAGTGGCGTAGGTTATGGATTTACGCAATTCGTCCCTGGCAATCTGACGAATGTCGATGCCGTCATGTTCAATCGTACCTGCCAGAGGCGCGTAAAGGCCATCGATCAGATCCAGCACCGCTGTGCGACCGGCCGCATCGCTGCCCATGACCAGTACCACTTCGCCCGGATCACAGTTGAAACTGGCTTGCGAAAGGACAGGCGCGTTCAAAGGGTCCGGCCGGTACGTGGCAGAGCAAAACGAAATCGCGCCGCTCAAAGTCTTTTGGTGCGTTTGTTCCAGGCCCACCTCGATCTCCTCGCCAAGATCAAGGACGCGATCCGCCTGATTTCGACTGCTTCGGAAGGAAAGGATCTGGGGGAAGCTGGAATACAGAGACTGAATCGGCGCCAGAATTTTGGACACCAACGCAATCGAGGCGATCAACGCACCAAAACTGATATCACCGCGCAACGCACCATGCGCGCACAAGATGATGGCCCCCATCGTCGCAAGTGCCGTAACGGATTGAGCCAATGATTGCGCAAGCGCCTGAAACTGACGGCTGCGGCGCGCGGCCGCTTCTGCGCGCTGTGCAAGAGGCATACAGCGATCCAACCATTGGTTTTGCATCCCCAGATTTGCAATGGTCCGCTGGTTAAGAATAGCGTCCTGAACGGCCGACTGGCTGGCGGCTGCGGCCTCTGCCGTTTTTTGATCCAACCTTTTTTGGTGTGGGATGATTATTGCGCCGAGCAAGACAAGAAAGACCGCCAAGCCGAGCGTCAGCAGCCCGACCTGCGGTGCGAGACATGCAAGGACCGCAAAGAAAATCACCACGAATGGCAGATCCAAAAGGGTCGTCATGACCTGCCCGGTAAATGCATCGCGCAAGGATTCGAATTGGCGAAAACGAGATAGCTGTTGGTTTACATCCGTTTTTCCGAGCTGGCTCAGCGGCAGTGACATCAGTTTGCGAAACAGCGCAATCATCAACTGACGCTCTCCACGCCAGCCAACATATGCCAGCGCCCGCGTGCGCGCTTGGCGGAAGCACAGGTCAGACGCCCCAACAATCACCACACCGATCATCAGCGAAACCAGCAAACTGACAGAACCCGACGGGATGACACGTTCGTAGATGCCCATGATCAACAAGGGTGCCATGAGTCCCAGAATGTTAGACAGTAGCGAGGCGGTCAGCAGCCAAGGCAGCATCGGGCCAAATTCTGCGAATGCCGAGCGGACAGATGTGAACCGCCTGTCTGCTTGTTGATGTGTGAAGCGGTCTATCCGGATGACGGTGCACCATTGGCGACCGGGCTTGAGGTGGTTCAGATCTGGGTTCAGATCGTCGCTGATTTGCAGCGTGCCACCTATCCGAGCCAACGCCAGGAAGCAGGCACCATTGTCCGGTATGATCAATGCCGGGCATTCGTGATCCGTGATCTCGCGTTCACGACATCTGATCTGCGTGTATGGGATATCGAGGTTTTCCAACGTCTCGAAAATGTCGTCCGGGCGGAGCCGATCCAGCACGTGCGGAAACGCCTCAAGCAGCCGGTCTTCATTATTGCGCCAGCCACCCGCCAATAGCAATCTAAACAGCAACCCGCTTACAATCTGAGTGTTCATTGCGGTCATGCGGCACCCTTTTTCCAGGCTTCTGCGGCAGTCCGTTCAAGATCTGCGTCCATCGCCCATGCCGCCAGATCCAGGGCGTTTGACAAACTTAAGCGAACGCACCTGTCCGTAATCTGCCTCATCCGAGGGTCCGGGCTTGCCACAAACATCGTAGGCCGCGGTGAAACGGATTGGAGGTAATCCGCCAGAGCTTGGCGTTCCGTTGTATCTAAAACCGCTGTTGGTTCATTCATCAAAAGCACTCGCGGCCGCAGCGCCAAGGCCCGTGTCAATGCAATGAGATGACGGTTCACCGGGTCGGCCTCAAACCCGGTTCCGGTGTTAAGCTGGGTTGCATTACCCATGGGCAAACGGTGAATGCGCTTCTCTAGCCCAAGTGCGACGGCAACTTGCTTGGCGCGATCAACGGACTCGGCGTCACCAAAAGCGCTGATGTTTTCAAGCAGTGTTCCCGACAGGATCGCTGGCTCGGCTTCGAGCGCAACCAGCGCGTCCTGCCCTCGCCACCCGATCAGTTGTGATGCCCCCAAGCCGCCAATGAACAACCCGCCTTCATCGGGTTCTCGCTGCCCCATCATTGCGTCAAACAAAACTTCGACCATCCAACTTTCTTCGGGCTCAATCAAAACGCCCTGCCCTTGCTCCACCTGAAAGTTGAGGGGCAAGAAAGCTCTTCCCTCTCCTTTCAAACGGCGCATGGACAAACCGGATACCCGGATCTGACCCAAGTGATCGTAGGAAAGCCCTACACTTTGCCCGGTTTCAAGCTGTTCCATTTCGTTCAATCGTGCTTGTGAAATGGCAGAATTTTCCGACTGAACCCACATCGCCATGAGTTTGGTCAAAGGCTGGATAATTCGGCCATTCAACAGCATGCAGGCAGCCAATTCGGCGATACCGATCAGGTTGATGATCACCAGGTAGGCCCCCAGCAGCCCCATCGCAGCAACAGTCACCTGCGAGAAAATGGCTCCAAAGCTTTGTGCAAAGCCCGAGAAATGGATCAGCTTTTTGCTGATATCGACGGTCTGATCTTCAAGCAATTCAAAGCGGCGGGCCAATTGTGGCTCCATCCGGTTTGCCTTGGCCGTGGGCATATTTGACAAAATCTCGGCCAAAAACGCGTATCGGCGTGTGTCCAGGGACTTGCGGCGCTTGAACAGGGCCCACTGCGCCCGTTTCATGGCTGCCGCGAAGACAATCACGACGCCAAACGCGCCCAGTGGCACCAAAATCAGCCACCCCCCGATCAATCCGATCAGAATCGCAAACAAGACCGTAAAGGGCAGATCAATCGAGAGTGTTTGCCCCTGCCCCGAATGGTAGTCCCGCAACTGGCCGATAGCTGCGTAGCGTTCCGCATAGTTGCTGGCGGGTTCACGCGAGAAGGCCAATGAATTCGCGTTCAGAACTTTGGTCATAAAGCGGCGGTAATTCCAGACCGCTGCCCCTTCAGCCGTGGTTGTCAAAAGGACGGCACGGCACTGTCTCAGTATCAGCTCCATACCGGCACCGATAACCAGTGCCACCGTCAATACGCGCAGCGTGTCTGTAGACTGAAATGGGATGACCCGATCAAATATCAGCAAGATGGAAATCGGCATCAAAAGCGACAGAATATTCATAGTCAAAGAGGCAACCCAAAGCGGGATATCAAAGTGAGGTGTCGAAATGCGACCAACAAATCCACGCGGTTCCATGATGCTTTTCACCCCCTTGGTCATTTCAGCAGGAGTGGTCAGTTTCCGTTTACGACCCGTTAACTCCCCGGCGCATCATTCCTAAGATTTACTTTTAAATTTAGGCGTTTAGTTGCCCGTTATCGGCGGGCGCGTGTTACCAAATACGATGAATCAGCTGTTGTTTGGGGAATTGTGCGATGGGTAAACTAGAGAACGACCTGAATTTTCACGCAGGGTCTGCACAGGCCGATATGGACGAACTACACGAGATCGCCTCTCATCTTTCCCGCAATGTTGTCGGGCCAAGCGAAGATCCGACGCGCAGTTCGTTACACACAGGCCAACAATTCTCTGGGACATTGGCGCGGAATATTCGGAACGAGGGTGCCCCGGACGAGTTGAGCCCTCGCACCGTGCATGCGCAACAGTCCGGCAACGTCACAAACACTGATCCCGTCGCCCATACCTTTAATTCAACGAACACGTTGGCTGGGTCAATTGCACAGAACACCAAGGCAGAGGCGATGGAAATTGCCGAAAGCGCGGCTGGGGTGGAAGCATTCAGAGTCGCAATTTCAACGCCCCAAACAACAGAAGGTGTGGGAAATACCCATGTAAGCGGCCCGGTCTCTCGTCCAGAGCTGCCAAGCGTACCCAGTCTGGATGCAGCCCCGGCAATACCAACCGACACGCAGACCGAGAACAATGCTCCGCAAGAGGTCACCCTGGATAACACTTCTGTTGCCGAGAACGCCAATGGGGCATTGATCGGAAACATCTCGATCGTGGACGCGGATGCGTCGGACACGCACAGCTTTGACATCTCGGACGACCGTTTTGAAATCGTGGACGGCAAGTTGCAGCTAAAGCCCGGCATTGCGTTGGATCATGAAGAAGCGGCGCAGATAGAGGTCGACGTCACCGTGACGGACGCTGGCGAGTCCACCCTGACCGAGCGTTTCATCGTGGACGTTCAGGATGTGAACGAGGGTCCGGCAGATCTGGAGCTGGACAACACTTCTGTTGCCGAGAACGCCAATGGTGCGGTGATCGGGAACATTTCCATCGTAGACCCGGACGCGTCGGACACGCACAGCTTTGACATTTCGGACGACCGTTTTGAAATCGTGGACGGCAAGTTGCAGCTAAAGCCTGGCATTGCGCTGAATCATGAGGAAGCGGCACAGATAGAGGTCGACGTCACCGTCACGGATGCTGGCGGGGCCACCCTGACCGAGCGTTTCATCGTGGACGTTCAGGATGTGAACGAGGGTCCGACGGGTCTGGTGCTGGGCCACAGTGCTAAAAACCTCATTCAGAATGGCAGTTTCGAAGAATTTGATTTGGATATGGGCAAGTGGAAAGGCTTTGGCTCGGATGAAAGCGGGTCCTGGCAAGACGCGCACGGATTGGAAATTTGGGATCATCTAGGCGGTACGAAAGCGTCCGATGGCGATCAGCTGCTTGAGATGGATCATGGACGGGGCGTCGACAGTATTTCCCAGGTCGTCCAAACAGAGGATGGTCAGCTCTATGATCTGGGCATTGACCTGCGTGAGCGCCTCGCAGGTGGAACCGATACAGTCGAGGTCTATTGGAACGGCAATCTGGTGGCGGAACTGGACCCGCAATCCGCAGTTTGGGAAACGTTCCAACTGCAGGTCGTTGGAACAGGACAGGATACGCTGAAACTGCGCGAACCTGAGGGCCATAATGATACCTACGACGCCCTGGTTGATAACATCACACTGACCGCCGCAGAGCAGACCGTGGCCGAAAATGTCGACGGTGCAGTCGTGGGGCGGCTCAGTTTCGAGGATCCGGATCAGCGCGATACCCATAGGTTCCAAATCTCGGATGACCGGTTCGAAGTCATCGGTGGTGAACTGCGTCTGAAACCCGGTGTTGCGTTGGATTATGAAGTGGCACCCTCGGTCACTGTTGATGTCACAGTGATCGACGACGGCGGGTTGCGTCAGACCGAAAGCTTTACTGTCAATGTGGCGGATACGTACGAGATGACGTTTTCGTCAGGGTTTCACGCCAAACACTTCGACGTTGATCATCGTCTTTCCAAACTGGAAGACATCAACTGGACCGCAGAACCGACCCATGAAGAGGTTACGTCCGAAATCAACTACGCAAACAGTCACGACACATTCTGGGATGGAGGCGCGAAAGACACGTTCGGCGTCCAGATCAATGGCAGTATCGAGGTTGAGCAAGGCGGAACATTCACTTTTTTTCTGGGCGCCGATGATGGTGCGATGTTGGTAATCAACGGCAAACCCGTCGTTGAAAATGACGGGCTGCACGGGTTTCGAACTCGAACAGGTGAAATTGAGCTTGAACCGGGAACACATTCGATCGAAATCCGATACTTCGAAAATTACGGACGGGCTGGACTGAAACTTGAATGGGAAGGCCCAGGTCTTGATGGGCGAGAGAGGGTTACAGCCCCGGACATGTCCGAGGCCCAAACCGTATCCGGCATGCCGCTGGCCATTGATGTGGATATGGGAACGCTCAGCGTGACCGAGGAAACCACGTTCGAACTGACAGGTCTGCCCACCGGGACAATTATCGAGACTGGCGGAACCGCATTCGCGGCAAACGCGGACGGGATCGCAGAGATGGGAGGCTGGCAAGGTGGAATGATCACAGTAACACCGCCGCCAGAATTTGAGGGAACGGTCGAAGCAGCCCTGCATCATTCTACGCCAACCGGTGAAAACAGCAGTCACGACGGCGTACAATACCTGACTTTCGAAGTAACTCAGGCTGACTTGCCCGCACCAGATGCCAAAATGGTGGGCGGATTCCGTGCCAGTTATTTTGACATGGACAGCAGGTTGTCAGAGTTGGACGACATCGACTGGTCCGCTGAGCCGACACATCAGGAATTTGTGCCTGAAATCAACTATGAAAACAGTCGCAGCTCATTCTGGGAAGGCGGTTCAGGGGATACGTTTGGGGCAAAACTCGAAGGTCAAATCACAATAGAAGAAGGCGGTTCCTACACGTTTTTTGCCGGTGCGGACGATGGCGTAGCCGTCTTTGTCAACGGAATAAGGATCGTGGACAATGATGGTCTGCATGGGTTCCGAACGCGGTCCGGAGAAATCGACCTGGAACCGGGTACTTATGATATCGAAGTCCGATATTTTGAGAATTACGGCCGTGCGGGGCTGAAATTGGAATGGGACGGGCCGGACACAACGGGGCGCGAGCTTTTGCAGGCTGACCCACGACCAACAGTCGACGAAAACGGGACGGTCGAAGTCGCAATCGAGTTGGACCAAGCAAGCGATCATGCTGCCGTATCTCTGGAAGGGCTGCCACCAAATACGCTGCTGATCAGCGGTGAGAATTCACTGATGACAGATGGCGGTTCGGCGGATCTGTCTGGCTGGGATCTCGACTTTCTTGAGATATCTCCACCCCCTGGATTTGAAGGCGCAATCGAAGGGGAAATCGCGGTGACGGACACCGGATTTAACGGGGCGCAATTGTCCTCAGAGATTCCCTTTGCGCTGGACGTCGGGCAGACAGATGAAATTGCAAAGGACCTTGCCCCTGATCTGTCCGAAACGCTTGCTGCGACAATACAGGTTGAACCGCCGGCGCTGTGGCACTTGGATTTTGCGCAAAGTGACGGGGAAACCGACAGTGATGTCATGGCCGAAGCGGTATTGACCAACCCGGGCTCTGAGATCTCGTGTATCGAGACCGAAGCCTATGAGCGCATTGATTGGTAGCAGCATTCAACCTTGTTTGCGGGCCACAATCCATATCGGGTTATATGTCAGGGACACGCCATTATCGCCGCCAAAGTGACGGACATATTGTTCCGTGAATTGGGCAAGACTGGTTTTGGTCCAGACCTTCTGCGCGCGCCCGTTGACCCCAGTTTTTCGAAGATGATTGAGAACGCCTCGGGGCGTATCAAAGTGCAGTTCAGAAAGGTTTTCACCGCAACTGATTATCTCTAACTGGCCTTTGATCGCCGCGGCCAGATCTTCAGATCGGCACAAGCCCGGCGCCTTGGCAGTGGAGCCGACTTTCACCAGTTCCCGGTATTGTTCCGGTCCAAAGCCTGAAACCGCCAACCACCCGCCAGGAGCCAATGCGTTGGCCGCCTTTTGCAAAAAGGCTACGGGATCGAACAGCCATTGGATCATGGATGCGGACATGACCAAATTGGGCTGAGATGGCCATTCAACAGTTTTGGCATCACCACATAAAAAATCCGCGCCGACCGATGTTGCGGTCTCAGCTGCTTCGGGCGACAGGTCATTGACCGTCAACTGACAAATATCGAATGCGCTACACATCCGATGCGTGAGGTGGCCGGTACCACACCCAAATTCCAATCCGGTCGCGAAATGATGCGGCGCGCCGCCGGCCCGCATCTCATCGACCAGCCGATCCGCGATTTTGGCTTGCTGGCTGGCCGAGCCGTGATAGCTGCGGAAACTGCGACTGAAACTGCGCTGGACGCGGTCCGCGATCTGCACGTTCATGCGACCCACTCCTGCCAGTTCTGACCATCGCGAAACGGGACATGCGGGGTGGCTATGTCACGCGCGGCAGACTGTTGATGCGCCCATGCCGCCTCTTGCGCGGGGGGCGGGATAATACGGTCCCGCTGGGGGATCCAAATCCGGTCAAATGCCACCTCGGGTGCGCCACCACGGTCGATCACGGCGTGAAGCTCTGCCTGCGCGGCCTCCATGTCAATTTCGGGAACCGGTCCATTCAATCCGGCGCGGCGACAGAACTTTGCTAAACTGGCTTCGGTCAGGTTATCCGCCGTGGCGCGGATCATATCCGGCGCGATGCCACGCTCGGGGTCAGCAGGGCATAGCGTGCCACTGATAGCAATCAGCCGATCAGGGAAATATCCGGTTTGCGCCAGCCAATGGCCCGCAGATGCGACGCCGAAAGAAAAGGCAATCAAATTGACGCGATCATATTGCGCAATGTCAGGCAGAGGATCGTCAAGGTGGCGGAAGTCGTCGACTAATAGCACATCACCGCGCCCTGAAAGGCCAGCAAAAGGCGCAGCCCCCAGCGCCCAACCGCCAAAAATCAGGATCAATTCTTCCGTTCCCGACCGCGATAGCCACTGCTGTTTCATGACAGGCCTCGGACCAGGGAGATCATGGCCGATGTTACGCGGCTCAATTCGTCGGCGGAGATGATGTAAGGCGGCATGCAATAGATGTTGCGGGCAAACGGGCGCAACCAAATTCCGGTATCGGGTGCCAGCGCATGCGCAACCGCGGGATCAACCCATTGCTCCATTTCGATGACCCCGATCGCGCCAAGCACGCGCACATCGGCAACGCCTGGCAATTCACGTGCGGGGGCAAGCTCTTGCTTCATCTGGTCGGCGATCGCGTGCACTTCGGCGCGCCAATCTCTAACCGATAGTTGGTCCAAACTGGCCACTGCGGCAGAACAGGCCAGCGGGTTGGCCATATAGGTCGGGCCATGCATCAGAACGCTGGCTTTGCTTTCACCAATTCGACGCGCGACATCCTCAGTCGTGGCGGTCGCGGCCAGAGTAATATGGCCACCTGTCAGCGCTTTGCCCAGGCAGATGATGTCCGGAACCACTTCAGCATGATGCATCGCGAACAGTTCGCCCGTGCGGCCAAACCCGGTCGCGATTTCGTCAAAAATCACAAGAATTCCGTGCGATTTACACAGGTCTTGCGCGCCTTTTAGCCACTTGGGGTGATAGAAATACATACCACCCGCGCCCTGGATCACTGGCTCAAGGATCAGGGCCGCGATTTGATCGGCTTTGGTTTCCAGCAGCTCTGCTAATGCATCCAGCCCATTCAGGGTTGGATCATCCGTCCATTCCTGATCGAACGATATCGGCGGGCGTGGCAGGAAATGTTGGATCGACAGCGCGCCGCTGAACAGCCCATGCATCCCATTCTCGGGGTCGCAAACGCTCATCGCTTTCCATGTGTCCCCGTGATAGCCGCCGCGAACGGTCGCAAATTGCGTGCGCCGCGTGTGACCCAGCGCCATCTGATACTGCACGGCCATTTTCAATGCGACTTCAATCGCGACCGACCCGCTGTCACTATAGAAAATGCGATCCAGCCCGTCAGGCAACAGCCCGACCAGCTTGCGACCGAGTTCAATCGCGGGTTGATGCGTCAGGCCACCGAACATGACATGGGGCATTTGCTGCAGCTGTTCCTGCATCGCAGCCGTAATGGCCGGATGACGATGCCCGTGCACCGCACACCACCACGACGACATTGCGTCGATCATCCGTGTGCCGTCGTCTCGGGTCAGCCACACCCCTTCGGCCTCGGTGATCAGATGCATCGGGCCGGGGTTCAGAACATTCGTATAGGGATGCCACAGGTGGCGAGCGTCAAACTCCAGAGCGGTCACAGAACCCTCCGAATTGTTGCGGTGTCGATCGCATGGAAGGCAGCCGACAGCGTTTCTCGCGTCAGGGTTTCAAGATACGGCAAGCGTCCCAAATGGGTAACCTGACACATCTCGGCGATGGTCTGTTCAACCTCCGGCTCAGCGTCGCCTACGAACGCTACACCGACGACGTTGCAACCTGCGCCCCGCAAGGCCATCAGGGACAGGCTTGTGTGGTTGATCGTGCCCAATGCGGTCCGCGCCACAAGAACCACGGGTGCCTGCCACACCGAGATAACATCAAGGAAAAAGGTCTTGCGGTTCAGCGGCACCATGATCCCGCCTGCCCCCTCGACGACCAAGGGCCCGTTGACTTGCGGCAGCGCAAGCCGATCCGGCGAAATCTCGACGCCCATGTCCTCGGCCGACAAATGGGGTGAGGCTGGCATGTTCAGGCGATAGGCTTCCGGCAAAATTTCAGCACCGGAAAGCGTCGCGACGGTTTCTGTGTCCGTTGCATCCTCAAGCCCGGATTGCACCGGTTTCCAATAGGTTGCGCCAAGCGCGGCCGTTAGGCCCGCAGCAAAAACCGTTTTCCCGACACCGGTGTCGGTACCTGTTACGATTACAGCGCTCATGCCGCCTCCGCCTGTTGATGCGACAGTGTTTCGAACAGAGCGCTGATGTCATCAGCTCCTACGTTGCCGGTGATCGACACCCTTAGACGCGATGTGCCGCGTGGCACGGTCGGCGGCCGGATACCACGGACGTCAAAACCTTTGGCCTGCAACGTTGCGGCCATTTCCATGGTTTTGGCATCATCGCTCAGAATAATGGGGATAATCTGGCTGTTCAGTGCCTCTTGGGGTGTTCCGATCTGACGTGCAACGGCATGCGCGTGGCGAATTCGGGACAGGGCACTCTGGGCTAGCAAACTATCTGCTTGAAGATGCTGCAGAACAGCGCGAACAAGGGCCGCGTTGAAGGGCGATGGGGCCGTGGCAAAGATAAACGGGCGCGCGCGGTTAATCAGTGTTTCGATCATCACCCGGCGGCCGCAAATCAATCCGCCCGAAACCCCCAACCCTTTGCCGCAAGTGTGCAGCGTCAACAACTCAGCCTTTAGGCCATGCGCCAGACCTTTACCATTAGTGCCAAATACTCCGGTCGCATGAGCTTCATCCACGACCAAAATGGCACCGTGTTCACAGGCCAGATCAGACAGCGCGGCCAAGGGCGCAATGTCGCCCTCCATGGAATAGATGCTTTCTACTGCGATCCAGATTTGGCCAGGCCCGCCTTCTGCCAACCACGCCTCAATGGCCAGACGCGCTGCGGCCACATCATTATGAGCAAAAGCACATGTTTGGGCGCGTCCCATCCGCATGCCTTCAAGCGCGCTTGCGTGAACCAAAGCATCGTAAAGGATCAGATCATCGGCGGCAGGAAGGGTCGAGAAAATCGCCTGATTGGCTTGGAAACCTCCACCCATGAACAAAGCAGCCTCAGCATCAAAAAAGGCGGCGGCCTCGTTTTCAAGCGCCTCATGTTCGGGATGATTGCCCCGCAACAAACGGGAACCACCAGATCCCAGCGGCACGCCCTGCGCCAATGCCGTTTGCGCGGCATCGCGCAGGAGTGACGATTGCGCCAGACCAAGGTAGTCATTGGACGCAAAATCCAGACCGCGCGGCGGTGTCAACACCCGGCGGCGGTGCCGGGTGTCCAACAGTTCAAGCATCGAGTTCAACCGACTCAGTGCCTTCATTCAGCAGCATCCAGGCAGGATTTTTCGGCCGATGTTTCCGCCTGCAGCCCAAGCTTTGCGAACAAAATGGCATCGGTGTCTTCTTCGGGGTTTTCTGCCGTCAGAAGAGTTTCGCCAACAAATATGGAATTCGCACCTGCGAAGAAGCACATGGCTTGCAATTCCTCGCTCATATCGCTGCGCCCGGCGGAAAGCCTTACATAAGACTGTGGCATCATGATCCGTGCCACGGCTATGACCCTTACAAAGTCGATCGGATCGATCGGCTTGGCGTCTGCCAAAGGCGTGTCTTCTTGCGGCATCAGCATGTTGATCGGCACCGAATCCGGTGCCGGGTTCATATTGGCCAATGTGACCAGCATATCGACACGGTCCTGAACCTCTTCCCCCATCCCGAGGATACCGCCGGAACAGACCTTTATACCCGCTTCCTGCACGCGGTTCATCGTGTCAATGCGGTCCGCAAAGGTGCGTGTGGTGATGACTTCGGGATAGTAACGCTCGGACGTGTCTATGTTGTGGTTGTAATAGTCGAGCCCGGCATCACGCAAACGGATCACCTGATTATCGTCCAGCATGCCAAGGGTCATGCAGGTTTCCATCCCCATCTCGCGCACACCTTCGACCATGGCAACAAGCGCATCCATATCCCGATCTTTGGGTTCGCGCCACGCAGCGCCCATGCAGAAACGGGTCGCCCCGCCGTCGCAGGCCTTGCGGGCTTCGGTCAGAACGCGCTGAACCTCAATTAGTTTTGAGGCTGACAGCTTTGATCCGTTCCGTGCTGATTGTGAGCAATAGGCGCAATCTTCGGCACAACCACCCGTTTTGATCGACAGCAGTTTCGATGTCTGGACCTTGTTGGGATCAAAGTTTTCGCGGTGCACTGTCTGCGCGCGAAACAGCAAATCCATCAGCGGAAGGTCATACAGAGCTTGGGCAGCGTCGCGGGACCATATCGGGGAGGTATTTTTCATTTTATAGATACTTTTCGAGAACTCTCATGGCTACCCGTTCTTTTATAGATAAAGATCGTTATCACAACCAGTTTCTACCATCTACGTCACTCAGGCGGAAAAACGCGGATGCTTGCGATAGCCCAGCGTACCAGCGCCGCTTTAGCAAACGATGCGGAGCATTCTGCCCCAATGCGGCTGCCGCCATTTCCACAATATGCGACGCGCGATAATCCTCCGTCTCAATTCGACATATATTGCCATGATTGAGCAAGCAGATCACAATGGGCATCAGTACCAAACATTCCCGCATGCGCCGCGCCGCTGCAAACGCGTTGGATACCAGTGTCACACGATTGTTTTGTAAGTCATGCAGAAGGCGCTTTAGCAAACATATTGAAAGGTTCCGAATGACCTCCTCCAGCCATTTTTCGATGTCTCGCCGCCAGTTCCTTGCCACAACCACGGCCAGCGCCGCCGCAATCACCCTGCACCCGTTTTCGGCCGCTGCTGCCGACAATCAGGCGCATCTTCGGATCATGGAAACCACCGATATCCATGTGCATGTCTTCCCTTATGATTACTACGCAGACAAGCCGCGCGACACAGTAGGCCTGTCGCGCACCGCCTCGATCATCAATGACATTCGGTCAGAGGCAACCAACTCGTTGCTTGTGGACAATGGCGACTTTTTGCAGGGCAATCCAATGGGTGACTACATCGCCTATGAGCGCGGCATGAAAGAAGGCGACAGCCATCCGATCATCGCCGCATTCAACACCGTGGGCTATGACGCCGCTACTTTGGGCAACCACGAGTTCAATTACGGTTTGGATTTTCTGGAAAAGTCACTCGCCGGTGCGGATTTCCCGGTCGTTTTGGCTAATATCGCCAAGGAACAAGGCGCGGGGCCACGCGATGATAAGACCCTGGTCAAGCCTTACGCAATTCTCGACCGCGAAATAGAAATGGGCGACGGCACCAAGCATCCGATCAAGGTTGGCGTCATTGGGTTTACGCCGCCGCAGATTATGAATTGGGACCGCAAGCATCTGGAAGGTAACGTTCAGGCCCGCGACATCGTTGAAACGGCGCAAGCCTATGTGCCCGAGATGCAAGAGCAAGGCTGTGATCTGATCATCGCCCTCTCTCATTCGGGCATCGGTGAGGCCGATCACACTGATGGGATGGAGAACGCCTCAGTCGTGCTGGCCGGTGTTGAGGGCATCGACGCGCTGGTCACAGGCCACAATCACCTGGTCTTTCCCTCGGCTACATTCGCGGATCGCCCGGGTATCGACATCGAAAAAGGCACGCTTATGGGGAAACCAGCGGTCATGGGCGGTTTCTGGGGATCGCATCTGGGTCTGCTGGACCTGCTGCTGGAACGCGACGGGAATGAATGGCGCGTTGTAACAACGACGTCCGAGGCGCGCCCTATCTCAAAGCGCAACGAAGATCGTACGATCACCGCGCTGGTGGGCGACGACCAGACCGTGCTGGATTCGGTCGCCAAAGATCACGACGAAACACTGGCATATGTTCGCCGCGCCGTTGGGAAGACGTCCGCGCCGTTACACAGCTATTTCGCGCTCGTCGCAGATGATCCGTCGGTTCAAATCGTGTCGATCGCACAAAAATGGTATATTGAAGAGATGATGAAGGGCACCGAGCACGAAGGGCTGCCCATCCTATCAGCCGCCGCCCCGTTCAAGGCCGGTGGCCGTGGTGGGCCAGAGTATTATACCGATGTTCCAGTGGGCGATGTGGCCATCAAAAACGTGGCTGACCTGTACCTCTATCCAAACACTGTCCGGGCGGTTCGCGTGAACGGCGCGCAGGTCCGGGGTTGGCTGGAGCGTTCTGCAGGTATGTTCAATCAGGTTGAGCCGGGCTCGGCCGATGCAATCCTGCTGAACCCAGAGTTCCCATCCTACAACTTTGATGTGATGGACGGCGTGACCTATCAGATCGACCTGTCCCAGCCCTCGCGATTTGGACCAAAAGGTGAAGAGGTTAACCCAGATGCGGCTCGGATTGTAAACCTGTCCTTCAACGGCACGCCAGTTACGGATGATATGGAGTTTATCATCGCCACCAACAATTACCGCGCATCTGGCGGCGGGTCCTTCCCGGGCGCATTGGGCGACACGATTGTTTTCGAGGCCCCAGACACCAACCGCGACGTCATCGTGCGCTATATTGTTGAGCAGGGTACAATCGATCCAAAAGCGGACGCCAACTGGTCCTTCGCCCCGCTGGCAGATACCACGGTGCTTTTCGAAACCGGCCCCAAGGCGCGCGACTATATGAGCGACGTCAAAGGAGTGGTGATCGAAGACGCAGGCGAAGCCACCGATGGTTTCGCAGCGTTCCGCATCAAGCTTTAAACGCCAGAGCTTTTAGGCCGACCGTCGCCCCGACCAGTAGGTGGCGGTCGCGCACCAAAGATGACGAATTTTTCGAACACTTGAAGCTGGGCTTTGAAGAAATCAGTCAAGTTCGCCGCTTTCTGACATCAAAATCGCTAGCGGTCGCGTTGAATGGATTTGCGACAAGATGATCATCACCACGGCAGTCAACGGTATCGCCAATATGGTGCCTGCCAGACCCCACATCGCGGTCCAGATCGTAAGCGAAAACAGCACCATAAATCCGCTCAGATTCACCGAGTTTCCGACAAGCCGTGGTTCAAGGAAGTTTCCGACAAACAGCTGAGCGGCCATCAGCGCGATCAGCGCGACACCGGCGTGCCAGATGCCGCCGAATTGCACGAGGCTCAGCATTACGGGAAACAGAACGCCAACAATGGAACCTAGGTATGGGATATAGTTCAAAAGCCCGATCAATATGGCCCAGAACATTGCGAACTCGATCCCAAGCAACAACATGATCGCATATGAGAGCACAGCTAAAATGACGTTGATCAGGGTCTTTGCGCTTAGGTAGCTGCCAATTTTCTGGTTGATCTGGGCGACGATTTGCAGCGACCGGTCAGCTGTTTCGGCATCACCCAAAGCCTTTCGAACTTTTTCCGGCATATCGTCTAGATCGGACAGAATGAACACGATGTAAAGGATCGTCATCAACATGACCGTGCCGAAACCCTGCACTGTGGAAAGCGTCCCCTGCACAAAACCCAAAATATCGAACTTGCCAGCAATCGTCTGCTCGATCGTGGACCAATCTGGCAGTTTTTTAACGCCCAACATCGCCATTGCCGAGTCAATCAGCGCTTTTAAATTGGTTTGGTAACGCGGGATATTCTGGGCGACCGCTTGTGCGTTTGCCTCAAGAAAAACCCCTATCAGAACCAGCGTTAGAAATATGGCAAGCAGCGCAAGCAAACGGCGCCCGCGGCGTGGTATGTGGCGCAACCCCGGAACACGGCCGATTGTCGAGGCGGTCGAGTCCAGAATGTATATTCCGATTATGCCCAAAAGCACCGGAAGAAGGATGCTTTTACCCAGCACCAGCAGCCAGCCGATGACAACAGCGACGATCAGGCCAGATGCAAGTTTTGTCACATTAAACAGCAGCATATCTTCGCTTTCGGTCGGGCGGGTGGTTCCTTTTGTGCCGGGTTCAAGGCTTTTATTCAACTTCTTTCACGCGATCTGCGCGCCCCGAGCGCGGTGACGGCTACCCGGTGCCGGAGGCGTTTCGCGACCACCGGCAAAACACTGCGCGATTGACATCCATTCGGCAGCAACCGGCCCTTCCACCTTCAGCGATGTATCCGCGATGTTACGGGTTTGGGCTGAGACTTGTGCAAACTCTACCGCAGGGCCTGTTATCCGATTGCCCCTCGGCTCACCGAACTCCCACAAGGCTCCGGATGGCGCGGTCAGTTCAAGCCTCGGCATCGCCTCAGGCACAGGTTTGCCGTTGACCTGATAAGCCCAGCCAAAGGTGTTCACACCCAGAATGACGATGTTCTTGACCCGGTCCTGTTCGACGCGCTCGATACCAAGAACGTCAAAAACCTCTTGCCCGTGTGCCCAAGTCTCCATCTGGCGGGCCGTAATTGATGAGCGTACAGACATGTCCGGACCGGCCCATTTCACCCGGTGCTTGGGATCGAGATCGGCCCAACGCGTGGCAATATCTGTGTAAAGTGTCCGCCAGGCTTGGCGCAACTCGTTCCCGCGCAGCAAGATCGCTTCGTTCTCGGCTGCGCGCAGCCCTTCGGCCTGAGCTTTGACAAACAATGCGCCAATGCGCGCAGCGAACGCGTCGGGGTCCTGAAGCGACAGATCGGCCATCTGGTTCCAATAGTGCAGATGCACCAGAACATCGTTCAGCGTCCATCCCTTGAACTGCGTCTGGCTGTTCCACTGATCGCCCGAAACATCGGCCAGAATGGCAAACAATGCCTCGCTTTCTTGCAGAAAATCCGTTGCCTGTTGCACTGCTTTTTTCCTCGATTTCGTGATTGCCTATTCGATGTCCCCGGATGCAGCGTCTGAGCGGCGGTGGTCGACACACACCCAATTCTATCTATGTTTCGTCAATCTCGATCATCACATCCCCCGCGCTTAGCTGCTGCCCGACCTCAACATGGACAGAGGTCACGACGCCTGCAACGGCAGCAGTGATCTGGTGTTGCATCTTCATGGCTTCGAGAACGGCCAGACAGTCGCCAATCGAAACGCTTTGACCAGGTCTTGCCGCCACCTCGACCAGGGCGCCCGGCATGGGGGCGGTGACGCGACCGCTAGCGATCGTTCCCGCATCCAATGCACCGGGACGCAGGCGTCGAAACGTCAGGCGCTCGGCGCCGATGGCGATCTGGGCTGTGTCGCGGGTTATGTGTACGGTGGCGTCGACGGTGTTGTCATTTATGCGTGCCCGGACCTTCCCGCTGCTGCGCTTGATAAACGAGACATCATACGCGTTGCCCTCAACCCATACCGTCCATCCATCGGGGCGGGCGAGTGCGCGCGTTTGTATCTCTTCGTCACCATAGGCAAGCATCACGGCGAACAGCGGCAACGCCGCGCTGGACCAACCCAACTGTTCGGCTGAGACATAGCCCGCCGCAGCCCTTGCGCGGGCCTGATCCGCATCCAACAACAGCGCAGCCGCTAAAGCGATGTCCGGCGCAGTTACTCGGTACGCAGGAAAGCCCCGGGGGTAAGTCCGATCCAGAAATGTTGTCGTTGCATCGCCGGCAATAAAGTCTCTTTGCTGCAGAACATCTGCAAGAAACCGCGAATTTATCACCGTTCCCAGCAGAATAGTTTCATGCACAGCCTTGATCAGCCGCGCACGTGCAGTTTCGCGGGTTGGACCATGCGCGATGATCTTTGCAAGCATGGCGTCATAGAATGGCGATACCTCTTGCCCGTGTTGAATGCCTGAATCCACACGCACTCCGGGTCCAGTCGCAGCCTGCCAGAAATCAATTGGACCGGTTGCCGGCAGATATCCGTTAGCAGGATCTTCGGCGTAAAGCCGCGCCTCGATGGCGTGGCCGTTCATGGTGACGTCTTCTTGAGAGATTGGAAGGGCGTCACCCCGCGCGACAGCGATCTGTAGCGCCACTAGGTCGATGCCAGTGACCATCTCGGTCACAGGATGCTCAACCTGCAGTCGGGTGTTCATTTCAAGGAAATAGAATGCGCCGGACGGTTCCAATAGAAACTCCACGGTTCCTGCACCGCGATAGTTCACCGCACGGGCCGCCTCAATCGCTACAGCCCCCATTATTGCGCGCAACTCTGGCGTCATGGCCGGGCTTGGGGCTTCTTCGATAACTTTTTGGTGGCGACGCTGAACCGAGCATTCCCTTTCGCCCAGATGAATTACGTTCCCGTACCCATCGGCAAAAATCTGAAATTCGATATGGCGCGCATCACCGATCGCTTTCTCAAGGATCAGTTCGCCGGATCCAAAAGCGTTCTCGGCCTCGGATCTGGCAAGCGCGATCGCCTCAGAAAGAGCGTCGGCGGATTGGACCACGCGCATTCCGCGTCCACCGCCACCAGCTGCGGCTTTGACCATGATGGGAAAACCGATTTTGCTCGCTTCGGCGACCAGTGCAGCATCCGATTGATCATCGCCTTCATACCCCGGAACGCAGGGAACGCCCGCGCCGATCACAAGTCGTTTGGCGACGGCTTTGTCGCCCATCAGCCGGATCGCTTCGGGATCGGGTCCGATAAAAGTCAGACCCGCGGCCTCGACTGCCGCTGCAAAATCCGCATTTTCGGACAAAAACCCATAGCCCGGGTGGATCACCTCTGCCCCAGCTTTCTGAGCAGCGGCAATGATCTTTTCTGCGTTCAGATAGCTGTCACCTATAGGCCCTTCACCGATCCAAACCGCCTCATCAGCAAGTTCGACATGGGGTGCCCGTTCGTCAACGGTTGTAAAAACGGCCACTGTGCGCAGCCCAAGCGACCGGGCGGTTCGCATGACACGCGCGGCGATTTCCCCACGATTGGCAACGAGAAGCGTGTCGAATGTCATGCCTCAGCCTCTGTTATCTGTCTTGGATGTGGATCTGGTGGGTAATGCAGCATGGTCAGAACCTGTGCACCCCGTACGAACTGGGTTTGACCGTTCGCGAACGGCCCTCAAGGCAAGTTTCAAGGCAAAAACCTAGCACACGCCGCGTGTCGCGGGGGTCAATGACGCCATGATCGATACACCGGCCCGAGGTGTAAAACGCATTCTCCTGTCGTGTGAAATTCGCTGTGATCGCTGCCTTCTGCGCTGCCAGTTTGGCTTCGTCGGGGTCGATCTCTTTGCGTTTAAACCCTGCGCGCGCGACCAGCTCCATCGTCCCGGCGGCTTGCTCACCTCCCATCACGCCCGTTGCCGCATTGGGCCAGGCAAACAGAAAATCCGGATCATAGGCGTAGCCGCACATCCCGTAATTGCCCGCCCCGAAACTTGCCCCGACATAGAGTGTGATCTTGGGCACATCGACTGACGTAACGGCCTGGATCATCTTGGCCCCATGTTTGATCATGCCGCTTTGTTCATATTGGGTGCCGACCATGAACCCTGTAATGTTGTTCAGAAATATCAGGGGAATGTCAGCCTGACCACATAACTGAATAAATTGCGCGGCTTTGTTCGCGCCTGCAGGGTCCAGTGGTCCGTTGTTTCCAAGAATTCCCACAGCGATACCATTGATTGCGGCCTGCAAACAGACAGTCGCCGAGCCATAGTCGGGTTTAAAATCCTCAAAATCCGAGCCGTCTACTACGCGGGCCACGACCTCGCGGACGTCATAGGGGACACGGTAATCGGTTGGAACAACGCCTGCGATCTCATCCGCATCATATTTCGGTGGCTGCACTTCTTTGCTGCGACGCACAGGCAGGGATTTGTTCCAATCTAGCCGTGCCATCACGTTCCGCGCCATTTTGATACCGTGCGCATCGTCCTCGGCCAGATAGTCTACTAGCCCGGATGTAGTGGCATGCATCTCGGACCCGCCCAGATCGCGGTCATTGGCCTTTTCGCCCGTCGCCGCGTGAACCAAGGCGGCACCGGCCAAGGCGGCCATACCATTGTTCTTCACGCCAACAACATAGTCCGCAAGGCCGGGCATATAGGCCCCGCCTGCGGTTGATGGGCCATGCAGCACTGCGATGTTGGGCAGCCCCGCGGCCGAATGGCGCGCCAGATTGCGGAACAGTTTGCCGCCATTGGCCCAGAATTCGACCTTGTATTCCATCAGGTTTGCACCGGCGCTTTCGACAAGATGTACAAATGGGACGTTCTGTTTCAAAGCCATGTCTTGCGCACTCAGGAAGGCCGCAGCTGACATCTCGACCATCGCGCCGGCCTTGATCCCTGCATCGTCGACGATGATCATGCAGCGCACGCCCGAGATGAAACCAATGCCGATGACTAATGACGCGCCCGGAACAGATTGCTCAGGATCGTCTGTATCGACGCAGTAACCCGCCAACCCGTGCAGTTGCAGAAAAGGCATGCCAGGATCCAACAGTTGGGCCAAACGGTCACGGGGTGTGATCTGCCCCCGGGCCTCCATCCGTTCGCGCCGTTTCTCTGATAGGGCGACAGGACGCGCTTCAAGCGCGCGCATCTCGTCGACAAGAGCCAGCATATCGGCTCGGTTCTTGGCAAAGGCGTCAGAATCGCGGACGACTTTACTGACAAAACCCATCAGTTTTCTCCTCGCTCGGGATATGAGGATAACTCTGCAGGAATCCTGATCGGTGTGGCCAGCAATATCTGGGCATAACTCTTGCCTTGCGCGTCGTTGCGCAACGAGGCGACGCCACCGCCACCCAGCGCATTGTGCAGCAGAATGTTCATGGAATGTGTTCCTGGAAGATAGAACCGTTCGACCCTGCCAGATAAGTAGTTAGAAAAAACATCTGCCAGAGTCTCTGAAGTTAGCGCTGCCCAAATGTAGGGCAAAAAGGTAGCATGACGTGCAATGACCCCAATGTTTGCGGTGTCGCCTTTGTCCCCAGATCTTGCCCAGGCCAAATCTTCCAAAGGGCATGTGATCCACTCGGTCACCTTTTCACCGGCTATTCCTGGGGCTTTTGCCGGGACAGGTTCTGGGTCTTGTGGGGACGTTTTCGGCGGAATGTATGCGATATTGTCCCCATCCATCGTTACGCAATAGGTCAGCGTGTCGTTTGGCACCAAGAAGGAAAACAGGGCAACGACTGGTGAGGGTTTTGGCCGCCCTCCGCCGGTAAAGATGTGTAACCCTGGCGGTGCGGCCAGTGCGCACCCGGTCATCTCACGGAGGAATACGCTAACCGCGCGAGGGTCGTCGTGTTTCACGGCTGCCTTGAACGAGATTTCTTCGTATTCACCGTCGCCGGGCCGACCGCCGAAGGCTTCAAATGACACCTCGCGATAGTCTGGGGCGCCGATCCGGCGCAGGACAGCGCGCGCGCGTTTCAGTCCCGCTTGGGCAAAAGCATCCGCCTTTTGTCGTGGCTCGCGTCCGTTGATCAGAAAAGTCATGCCCGCACGATAGCCATCCGCCCAGGTGGCGGACACTTTGAGCTGCCCGGTCGGCGCGCGGCCTTTAGCGCCCGAGACATTTACATGGTCCGCCACGGATTGCTCAATCCTGACATTGGAAAAGTCGCAAATCACGTCAGGCAGAATATAGGACTGCGGGTCGCCGATCTCATACAGCATCTGCTCGCAGACCGAAGCCGGGGTTACACATCCCGTCGTGCCCTGCGGCTTGGTCAGGACCAGCCCGCCATCGGCGTTTACCTCGATAATTGGATAGCCGATTTGGGCGATATCCCCCGCCATATCCCAATCCGTGAAATTCCCGCCAGTGGCTTGGGGTCCACATTCCAGCAGATGCCCCGCAAGCGACCCGGCAGCCATTAGGTCGTGGTTTTCTTGTCGCCATCCAAAATGATACATGCACGCCGCCAACGTCAGCGCACTGTCGACGCAGCGGCCTGTGATGACGATGTCAGCCCCGGCGTGTAGCGCCGCCAATATCGGCCCTGCCCCAATATAAGCATTCACCGAGGCGATCTTTTCGGTCGGTGGCATCGGCGTACCGGAAAACATCTCGGTCCGGTCGACGAACTCGGCCACTCGTGGCAGCAGGTCGTCGCCTTCGACCACTGCAACTTTCAAGTTCAATCCCAATTCTGCAGATTTGCGACGCAATGCATCAGCACAGGTCACTGGGTTGACCCCACCTGCATTTGACAACACCTTGACGCCCAGCTTGGCGATCTGGGTTAAATTGTTGGCCATAACGTCAGAGACGAAATCCACCGCATATCCCTTTTGGGGGTCTTTAAGGCGGGCGCGGGCCATGATCGACATGGTGATTTCGGCGAGGTAATCGTAGACCAGAAAATCGAGCCCTTGGGCACGCAGCAATTGCTGTGTCGCATGGGGGGCATCCCCCCAAAATCCACTTGCTCCTCCGATCCGCAGAGAATGTGTCACGCCACGTCTCTCCCGCTTGGGTGCGATCTGCAGTTTACAGACCGACTGTTCTGTTTTTATGATTCACTGACCACCTTGGTCAACGATGATTTGCCACTGCGACGCTACGGAAGATGACGGAAACGATGCCAAAGAAACCCTCGGTCCAGGATCAAAGGTCCCGGGATATGCAGGCCAAAATCTGCAATGCGACGGTCACTTGTCTGGATCAGCTTGGGTATGCCGAGACTACCTTTGCCAAGGTGCAAGCCAAGGCGGGCATCTCACGCGGGGCAATTACGCATCACTTCCCCACGAAACAGGCCCTGGTCGCAGCTACCGCGATGCGACTGCTGGGCAATGCGCAAAACCCGCTCTGGCCACATGATCGCGCCCCTCAGCCCGTCTATGATCTGATTATGTCCGCCTGGGCCAATATCGTAAATTCCGCAGGCGGGCGCGCCATAGTCGAGATTCTGGTTGCTTGCCGAACCGACCCGGCACTGTTCGGAATGCTTGAACAGAGCCTTAGAGATTGGGACAAATCGAACCTTAGCCTGATCTCAGCCCGGTATGTCAGCGCAACAGGCAACCGTGACGACACTGAATTGTTGTGGAGTATCGCCCGGAACTTCCTGCGTGGTTTGTTGTTGCATGAGAAATTCGTTTCGTCGCCAGAATACCTTACGCAGATGATGGATCGCTTTGCCCGCATGATGGAAAGCCAGCTTCAGGTCTTGCCCGAAAATGACGTTGAGGAGGTCGAATGACCCTGCCATCCCCTTTTATGACCCCGGAACGCGAAGCTTTCCGCGGGAATTTCCAGCGCTTTGTCGATGCCGAAATCAAACCGCATATTGAGCAATGGGAGGCGGATCGCAGCGTCCCATGGGAACTGCATGCAGCAATCTCTGAGTTCGGCGTATTTGGCTTTGGGATTGATGAGAAATATGGCGGTCTGGGTTTCGACAACGCCTTCATGCGCCATGACTACAGCGAAATCCTGTTCGGCTGTGGGGCATCCGGTATCGGAGCCGCCGTAGGGGGACGTACGATTTCAATCAGCCCAATTGCGAAGTTCGCTTCCGAGGAGTTCAAACAGAAAGTGCTGCCCGAGATCATCTCGGGGCGCATGATGTCAGCACTTGGGATCACCGAACCGGGCGCAGGGTCGGACGTTGCCAATATTCAAACAAAGGCCGAGCGCAAAGGCGGCAAATGGATACTGACCGGGGAAAAGACCTATATCACCGGGGGGATGGATGCCGAATGGTTTGTGGTTGGTGCCCGCACTGGCGGCCCCGGATTGACCGGCATTTCGTTGTTCTTGGTCCCTCATGACGCGCCCGGGTTCAGCCGCACACCGTTGGGTGGCAAGATGGGCTGGCACAGTTCACAGCAAGCGACGCTGCATTTCGATGATTGCGAGCTGGATTCAACTGCGCTGTTGGGGCCTGAGAACAGGGGCTTCATCGCGATCATGAACAATTTCAACTTTGAACGGCTTGGCCTGACATCCGCTTCGCTGGGTATGATGAAACTATGCTACGATAATGCGCTGGACTGGGCACGGGAACGCGAGACATTCGGCAAGCGACTGGTCGAACATCAGGTCATTGGCCACAAGTTTGCAGAAATGTCCGCCCGGCTTGATATGAATGAGGCATATATCGAACGGATCTGCTGGGCGATTGAGCAGGGCCTGATGCCTGTCGCCGAAATTGCCAAGGCCAAGGTTCAGGCCACGACGTCACTGCAATTTGTTGCTTCCGAGGCGATGCAGATCTTTGGCGGTGCCGCATACATGCTGGGTAACCCGGTCGAGCGTGTATGGCGCGAAATCAAAATAATGGCAATTGGCGGCGGATCCGAAGAGATAATGCGCGAACTGGCTGTGCGCCAGATGGGATTGGCTGGGCAATAGTGGCGACGTTATGGGTCCGCATGCGCGTGCTATGAACGAGAAGAGGTGGCCGATAGGACAGCTTTTGACAAATTCTCTGCCCGGCAATTGCCCGTAAATGATCAATGCACAATTGCGCAATCATTTATGACAACCTAAGTTGCGCCAAACTTATCACGCGAGGGAATTATGGATGTTTGGTTCTATGTGGGGCTTGGCTTGTTGATATGGGCTATCAGAGACTTGGTATTTGGTTCGACCTACTTGTGGGAACGGGTAACCCGTGCCGAAAATCCGGGCACATACTGGGTTTGTGTTTTGGTTTGGCTTGTCGCTGCGTTGGCTATTTTGGCCACGTCTCCAACGACGTATTACCTGTTCTCCTGACACCACGCTCCGACAGGCTGGTCGTGTAACCAGCCTTTCCAAGACATGGAGTCCGATGTTTTCCCTATGGACGCAGTCACCCAATCGTTCGCTTAGCGAGCGCACCCGACTGTTCAGGTGTCAAAATCCAGTCGGCTGTCCAGTATAAAACTTTTGCGATTGCCTGAAAGCCCGCAAAGGCGATCCGAAGTGGAAAATTCTCTGAAACGATATGGTGCGGGTGGAGGGACTTGAACCCCCACGCCTTGCGGCGCCAGAACCTAAATCTGGTGCGTCTACCAATTTCGCCACACCCGCAACCCAAGCACTCAGTGCCAGAATGTCGGCGTGAATAGCAAAGCTTGCTGCGGAGTGCGAGAGGGAAAATTGAGTTGTGTGCAAGATTATTGATGACATCGGAGGAATATGCTTCTGAACTGACCGCCGTGCACATATGATGTGTGCTGGACGCCGCTGCTAAGCGGGATGCGGGCTATTCTCATGTGTTGCTGTTCGCGGCAGGAAAGCAGTCTGATTTTTGGCGTTCTCCGAGCAGATAAAATAGATTCCCAGGTCAAATTTGATTAATTTTATTGTTTTGTATTTAGCAACATTCTAGTCCCTTTGGTGAGCATTTGAAAACTATCTTACGTTGAGTAAATAGCTCCTCATCTAAGATCCGGCAATGATGAGAACCCAAAGACGACTGCAGCAAACATATATTTTGCAGACGTCCTCTGGGTGGATTTGGTGTTGGGTTAATTTCAAGAGATAGGTATTTTTGTTTTATTAATAATATACTAGATGCATCACCAACAATTTTTCGCGCGAGCATTGTTGCTAAGATTCCGCTCTTGAAGGCTGCGAACGGCAAATGACGCTGTTTACATTGATGACGAAAATACGCTCGTAGGTTGTGGTTGAAAAATGCCACCAAACACAATTGCGACACAATTCAAACGCCAAAAAATCTTATTCGCGTCAAAATAAGACCGCCTTGAAAGCTGCTTATAGGCAGAAGGAGTTAATGAGTCTTTTTTGCCTTCGGGCGCTGTACGAGTTTTTTTCGCTCAACTCCAGTACAAGGGTCTGAAACGTGACCAATATGATGAACTCCGCTGCCGCCGAGCAAGAAGCCGTTGGTCTTGCGCGTGAAAGTTTTCTTGGCGAACTCAAATCCCTGAACCGCGATCATCCGAACACAGGGTTTGGCGTATCGTTGCGCACGCGCTCGGGGCGGCGATACTTGCTTGCAAACTCGCGTATGCCGCTGCCCGAAACCAAATCCGAGGGCTTTCCGACCGGGCGTCGTCTTGCCCGCCTTGAAAACAGCGAGCGCTTCAGCTCGATCGAAGTTTTGGCGGATTGCCACACCTTCGAATCGATTTCGCCGGGGGCCGAAGCTGCGATCCTGGGCAATGCGCTGAATCTGATCGCCCGAATCGACACCATGACCAGCACGCCAACTGACACGTTGGCCGCGACAGGAACCGGAGGCTGAACATGGCGCGCAACGACCATCTTTTGTCAGTTGGCAATGAGGCACTGACGCCTATGACGTCAGCGATGAACTCACTGACCGCACAGATTGATCAATTGACAGAGGTGGCGGATGCACGTTCGTCCGCCCGTCTTGCCACGCTCAAGACCCGGATGGAGAATTTCTCAGCCAGCGTTACGATGGTCGGGCAGGTCAAGGCTGGCAAGTCTTCGATTGTGAACATCTTGGCCGGGCGCCCTGCCCTGCTGCCATCGGATGTAAACCCATGGACGTCGGTGGTGACCACGCTGAATATCAACACCCGCACCGAAGGCGACAAACGCGCCAAGTTTACTTTCTTTGAACAAGAAGAATGGGACAACCTGATGGTCGGCGGCGGCCGTCTGGGTGAACTGGCAAACCGCGCCGGCGCCGATGACGAGATGGATGACATTCGCCGCCAAATCGGCGAGATGAAGGCTAAATCCGAATCCAGATTGGGCCAGCATTTCGACCTGTTTCTGGGGCAGAGCCATCAATATGATTACTTCGACGAAGAGCTGATTCAGCGCTATGTCTGTTTGGGTGACGAAGAAGACCCGGACATCAATCCCAAGACCGGGCGGTTCGCCGATGTGACGAAGTCGGCAGAGCTGTACATGGACATCCCGCAATACCCGATTGCGCTCAAACTGTGCGACACGCCGGGTGTCAACGATACCTTTATGGTCCGCGAACAGATCACCCTGCGCAGCTTGCGCGGATCTGAGGTCTGCGTTGTTGTTCTGGCTGCCAGCCAGGCGCTTACAACCATGGACATGGCGCTGATGCGGATTATCGCCCAGTTCGAGAACCGGCAGATCATCCTGTTTGTGAACCGAATTGACGAATTGGCTGATCCGGTCAATCAGGTCCCGGAAATCCGTGACCGTATTCAGGACACGCTCAAGCAGAACAATATCGATGCCAATACCAGCGTTGTCTTTGGCAGCGCCTTGTGGGCCGAGGCCGCGTTGACGGGCAACCCCGAGATTCTGTCCGATGAATCCCGCGAGGCGTTGAACACGTTCTATCTGGCTGCCGGTTTTGGTGATCAGGCGCCCTCGCTCGACAAGATCTGGGCGCTGTCCGGCCTGCCCGATTTGCTGTTGGCCATGAACGAGCGCATCGCCGAAGGCGCAGGCACCCGTTTGCTGGATCGCGTCCGCCACCGCGCCCGCAATATCGCCAGTCAAATCCGCGCCACGGCTGTTGCCAAGACCCTTTCAGGCGGCGAAGGTCTTGTGCGTGATCTGGATGGTGTATCGCCAGAGGAAGCGATTGCCACACTCTCGGATCAATACGAAAAGAAAGTAGCTGAACTGACCGCATCCTTGCGTGCGAAGGTGTTGGAGAGACTAAATTCAGCGGAAACCAACTTTGTCAAACGTGCAACGGATTCGCTGATTGCCCACCTCGAGCTGAACGGCGAACAAGGCACATGGCAGTATGACCCAGCAGGTCTGCGCACCTTGCAAAAGGCCGCGTATTTCAGCTTTGCGCGATCAATGCGCAAAGAAGCAGGTGCGCTGTACAATACGGCGGCCGCAGATATTGAGACGCTGTATCAAAAGATACTGGGCAACCACCTGGGTGAGTTCAGTATCGAAGCACCCATTGTTCCGCGTGTCCCACCCCCACTCGGAATTGGACGAACAATCGCATTGGACTTGCAAAGCACCTGGTGGCGTCGCTGGTGGCAACGCCGCAAAGGGTTCGAAGCTTATGCAGCAGACTATACGCGCCTGATCGCGTCTGAGGCGAATTCGATCACCAAGGATATCGAGGAAAATCAGGTTGCAGCCGTGTTGGAAAACGTTCGCGCGATCCTGTCGGATTTCATGCGCGAGCAGAAAGAGACGTTGCTTAGCATTTCGGCATCGGCCGAGAATGACCCAAGCCGCAACGCAGCTCTGATGGCAGGACTGACACCACAGAAATCGCGTGACGATATTCTGGGCGACATCCTGAAAGATCTTAGTAACGAGGCAGCATAAGTAGCGATATGGCAAAAGACTCACAAACCCGTTTCGTCTCGCCCAAAGCATGGGAACGCATTGAGCAGTGGTCCCGCCGCAAGCCGATCTTTGCTCTTATGGGAGAGTTCAGCGCTGGCAAATCCACGCTGATCAACTTTCTGCTTCGGTCGCACACGCTGCCGACTCAGGTGACTGCGACCCAGTTACCGCCCGTCTGGTTCAGCTGGGGCAAGAAATCTGCGTATGTGCAGCGCCATGACGGCACACGCGAAAACATCGAATTGGATGCGTTGGAGTCTGTCGGCGTCAACGACGCCCAATTCGTTCGTATTTTTCTTGAATCCGACATTCTCGAGGCGGTCGATCTGATCGATACGCCCGGCATCTCGGACCCCAAGATTTCAACGGATGTCTGGCGTCGCGCCGTGGGTCAGGCCAATGGGGTGCTGTGGTGCACACACGCCACCCAGGCTTGGCGCGAGACCGAACGGGCGACATGGGTCGCGCTGCCGGAACGGTTGCAACACAACTCGCTTTTGTTGGTCACCCGCGCGGATACACTGGGCACGAAGGACCGCCAGAAGGTGTTGCGCCGTGTAAACCGCGAGGCCGGGCATCTGTTCAATCGATCGATTTTGTTCTCTGCCCGCGATGCGATTACCGCACGCGACAAGAGCGGCGACGCCGAAATGTGGGGACGCAGTGGCGGCGGCAAGATGGTGGACAGCTTTCTTGAGATCACCGAACAGATCATGGACAACCGAGCAGACATGCTGGCGCGTTACCAGATCGACAACAGCCTTGCCCATATGCCCAGTGTGCAACCTATCCGCCTACGCAAACCTGGTGAGAGCGCAGAGCAGCCTGCTCCGCTAAAGCTGGTCAATCCCGTTCAGGACGAAAACCCGCAGGACGAAGTCGTAACGAGTTTTCCGATCCGTCCTGCCCGGGTCGAGGCGCGTTCTGGCGACACTGAACGCGCACCCCGCATTGACGCGGATGAGGCCGAACGGTTGCGAGCCGAAATGACCGCGATCTCGGAAGAGACCACGCCCGAAACAGATCAGGACGAACTACGCTCTTTCTTCCGGGAAACGCCAAGTCAGCCTCTGAATTTGGCGGATGTTGCCGAGATCCCTTCGGAAGAAAACGCGTTTCTTGAACTGGATGACGAGGATTTCGACGAAGAAGAGCCCCTGGAACTGGAAGCCGAAGTCGAAGCCGAAGCAGAGCAATCTGACTTCAGCGCCGATGGTCAGGATCCCTTTGTGGCGTCGCTTGGAGACAAGCTGGCCGACGTGCCTGAAACTGTTGAGACCGACAAACCCGGCGCAGACGCGCAAAGCGCTGATGTGTCAGTCTCCTCCATTGCCGCCTTGCTCGCCGAGCAATCGGATGGTGCGGCGGATGAATTCGAACCGGAACCTGAAACCAGCGGCCTGATGGAAACACAGATCGTGCATATGCCGAACGGCACGTCGTCCGAGGCGGAGGCCGAGTCTGGATCGCTTGAGCAACTGCTGAATGTGGAGGCCGGATCAACACTCAGCGCATCGGCGATGTGGCGCGAGATCACCGCTGGTGAGGATCTTCCCGAAGACTCAGAAGGCCTGAAAAAGGTTTTTGTGGCCTTCCTGGAAGAGTTCGACAAGATCGCCGCTGAACACGGCGCCCGCGACGCAAAAAAAGACGTTTCAACGCTTCCGAAAGCTGGGAACAAGGGCGGGGCTGAATGGCATGTTTTATAACGTGAAACCAAGGTAGAAGGACGGGAAGCCCGATGTCTATCGAAGCCGCACTGAAATCTGCGATGGAAACGATACCCGACTGCGTTGCAGCCGGGTATATCGACATGGAAACAGGGATGTTATTGGGGACCAGTGTCCACGATCAAGAGGACGCCGAAGTGCTGGACAGTCTCGCGCTTGCAGTGGCGAACCTGTTTCAGGGTGGCGGCGTGGGTGCTTTTGAAGCATTGCTGCGGCAATCGGGTAATGCTGATACCGAAAACCCGGGATTTGGGGAAATCGCGGTGTTTTCAAAGGATCGGTTGAACATTTTCTTGCGGACGCAGGCCTATCCGGATCATGTGGTCTGCTACATCTGTCGCAACAGCGCGAATGTAGGGTTGGCACTGACAAAATCGCATCTCAGCTTGGGGCCCGTCGCGGCTGCAGTTTAGACGGGACCAGAGGGGGTCACGGCATGATGGATACAAACATACTCGATTTGCTCGAGGATATTGGGCGATCATCGGTCGCGCGGCTGGAACCAGCCATCGCGCTTGCTGGTGACACTGCGCTTGAGCGTCGCGAAAAGGTGTTGCAGTCCATCCGTGGCACTGTTTTGCCGCGCCGGTTAGAGTTTACGGCTGCCAATGGCGATTGCCTTGCGATTGAGGTCAATAGCTCTCGGGTTACTGATGTCTTCCGTGTCCGGTCCGGCGTTGCGCCTGATTTTGAGACCGAAGAGCGCGATACGCTGGCGGGTCAATTGGCGCAGCTGGTAACCGATATTGCCGTCGCGCCTGCACCGCTCAGCCTGATATCCCTGCGGCCGGACGCCACGCTGGAAGCGGACGATGTCGGAATCACTTTTAGCGAAATCGCTAGTGCTTGCACGATGATCGAAATGCCCGCTGAACCCGTCATAGCGGTCGTTCCGAACTCTGCCGAGCCCGAAAATGACGTGGAACCAGCAGACGAAACCAGCGATTTGGCCAACCAGTTCTATCTTGGCAGCCAGCGTTTGGCTGTTGGTCGCATCCAGGTCAAAGCTGAAGGCGGGGAAATGGTTCAGTCTGACGGCGATTGTAGTGAAGATCAGCCATTACAGGCAGATCAAACTTTGCTGGCGCAGTTCGCGCGTGACTTGTCGGGCTGGGATGATGACACGGCCGCGGCGCTGGATCATCCGCAACTGATCGTCATACGTCCGTCCGGCGGTAAAGGTTCTGGTTTGGCCGTCCTGAATGACGGCAAGGAATTCTCCATGGTCGTTCACGAGGCGCGCAAGCTAGGCGCCATTGTGAATCTGTGGACATCTCTGACGGAGCGTTCCGAATGATAGCGCCCGTAATATTCAATTTTTCGACTATTTCAATCTGTGATTGCAAGTACCCAGGGTAACAGTATGAGTGAAAATAACCGTCGTGAGTTAATTCGAATCGCCGAAGACATGAACGGGGTCAGCAACGACGAGACCCGCCAGTTTATTTCACGCATTGTAGGCGATCTATCAAATCTGAAACCGTCAATTGCATTTGTCGGGCAGATCAAGGCTGGTAAGTCCCGCCTTATCAACGGGTTTACGGGGCAGGCCGAATACCTGCCCTCGGATGTTAATCCGTGGACGACCGTGATCACCGACATGCATTTCGGTCACCCCTCGGGTCGAACCCGAGGGGCGGAGTTTCATTTCTTCGATAACCGTCAGTGGCAGGCGCTGATCGCCGAGGGCGAAGAGCTGCGCAACATGTTCCCCGATGACGAGGACAGTTATAAGCGCGAGATGATCGAAGAGCAGGTCGACGCGATGAAAACCCGTGCCCAACTGCGATTGGGCGACAGCTACGAGCAGTTGCTGGGTCAGCATCACGATCTGGAGCATCTGAACTCGGACGATCTGGCCCGTTATGTTTGTGCGGGTGACGATCCGACCGACAGCGAAGAATACGACCCCGGTTCAGATCGGGGACTGTATAGTGACATCACACGCAAGGCCGAGGTCTACTTTGACATCGGCCATTTTCCGTTCCCGCTGACGGTCACGGATACGCCCGGCGTCAACGACCCGCTGTTGATCCGCGAAGAAATCTCGCGCCAATATCTCAAAGAATCCGATTTCTTTGTTGTTGTATTGTCCGCGCATCAGGCTTTGTCGCGGGCGGATCTGAAGCTGTTCCGCCTGATGCAGGCGCTGGAACTGGGGCAGATCGTCGTCTTCATCAACCGCGTTGACGAATTGGGCGGTGGCGCCGAGGATGCCGGAAAAGTCCGGGCGGACGTTTTGGATGGCCTGGAAAAAGCCCTGGGCAACTCGGACATTGATGTACTGATGGGCAGTGCCCAATGGGCCCATTATGCCTTAACCGGTGACGATACCGGCGTGAACCACGATCACGTTCTGGCTTGGCTGCGCGCCCATCCCGAGCAGATGAGGCAATATCTGGACGGTGTAGAAGAGATCAAACAGGGTCCCGGCCCAATCAGCCGTGAGGGCGTTTTGCGCTTTGCCGCAATGATCGCCTCGGGTCTGCCCGATCTGCGCCGCCATGTTACGCACGCCTTGACCCAAGGGCCCCGTGACGAACAGCTCAAGATGGCCTGGCAGCATCTTAACAGTTTTGCGCAAGGTGAACTGGAACGGTCCAAGGCCCATCTGCGCGTAATTGACGACGAAAACTCCGCCGACATGACCGACGGCGACGAAAACGACAAAACACTGGCCGAGCTGCGCGCGCTGGTTTCGCAAAAAACCACACAGATCATTGACGATATGGATGATGTGTTGGCCAATCTTCGCGGCGTCATGGATGACACTGTATCCGAGGCCGTTTCCGCCGTTGTCCGCGGACCGAATGGCGATTCCCCCTTGTTGGCCAAGGGCGGAGACACCGAATTGAACTTTTCGCCGCTGCGGGATCGCATGCGCGAACTGGTTCAAGGTGCAACACAAGTGGTGCGGCAGAGAATGCTGAGCGAACTTTATGCCGTCGACATGAACAGCAATGCGGCGCTTCGCGCCCTGCCCGGCTGGCAAGACCCGACCGACAGTCGGATGAACACCAGCGCGGTTCGGTGGTTCCGCCCGGATACCACCGCACTGACGCGGGGCATTACCGTAGAATTGCGCGTAAGCTGGCTGTCCCGTCTGATTTCGCGTAAAAGTGTGGTCGCTCGGGCCGAGCGGATGATCGTTCAGGAATTCGAAATGATCGGGGACGATCTGGTGGACACAGCGCGCGCCGATCTGCTTGAGCGTCTGAACACCGTTCTTGACCATTATCTGGCATTGTTGGCCGGACATCTTGAACTACGGGTCGGAACCGGCCAAACCAATGTTCGTGCAGAAGCACAGGCAGCATTCGATCAGGCGCAACGTGTTGCCGATGATCTGGATGCGGTATTCGGCGGCAATAGCGCCGACAAGAAATTAGCAGAGGCTGCGGAATGATTGAATTTCCCGGAACCGAACAGGAAGTACGCAAGCTTGAACGCTTCCTGACCGCCACCGAAAACCTGCCGTCAGAGGCAGGTCTGGACAAGATGCGCGAGCGCGCCTTGTTTCATGCCGAACGGCTTTCGAATGCGGTCAATATCGGTTTTGCCGGGGAATTTGGGGCCGGGAAATCCAGCCTCGCAAACATGCTTGCCGGGGCGGACATTCTGCCGACGGGTCCGCAGCATCTGAAACTGCCATTAGTTATCGTGGCATACGCGGATGCACCGGAAACCACGGTTGGCTGGTGGGACAAAGAGCCCAAAGTTTATTCCGGCATTGCGCTGGAAAAAGCCGCAGCTGATAGTCCTGATTTTATTTCAGTCGGGTTGAATACCCCTGCCCTGCAAGAGATCTCATTGTTCGATCTGCCGGGAACCGGCGCACTGGATGACACCTACAAGTCCACTCTGGAACTGTTGTCCTATGTCGATTGTGCCATCTGGTGCACGAACGGAACCAATGCCTGGCGTGAGACCGAGCGCCACCTGTGGGCACAAGTTCCGCAAGAATTGCGCTCGAACAGCTTGCTGGCCGTAACCCACACGGATCTCCCCCCGGTTCGGGATGCTCTGGACCGTGTTCTGCACCGGTTGCAAAAAGAAAAAGGTAAATTCTTTCGGTCTGTCGTGCCCATCGGCACACCGGTCGCCGTCAAGGCCATGGCGCAAGAACCCGAGCCTGATTTTGATCTGTGGGAGACCTGTGGCGGTCAAAATCTGGCCGAACAGGTCCTGCAAGTCGCATCCGAGCGGCGTTTGAAGGATTTGGAAGCTGCCCAAATTGACATCAAGCAGGAATTTCTTCCCTTTCTGACCAGCCTGAACATCGCAGAAGCTGAACCAGCGCAGGTCGAAGCACCCTCGATTCACGCCACGCTGGAATCCGCCCTTCCCCCGCTTGAAAACCCGATCCTTGAAGACTGGCTGGCGGCAATCGCCAGCATCTATGACGACTTGCGCGAGACATCGGATATCGAACCGGCCGCATTCCTGAATAGCTGTCAGGAAATCGTCGAAGATTTTGCAGAGCGTCTGGAGCAAGGGGGCGAAATCGCCACCGAAGCTGACTGGATTCCCGGTGAGTTTGAAAAGGCCACTGATCTTCTTTTGCTACTGCAATTCGAAAGCGGTGACGCGCCACTGAAGGACGCTATCAGCATCCTCGCCCAGCTCAGCGACAACCTCGCCTGGGCCGGCAGCCGCGTCGATTCCGTTCAGGCAAAAACCGGAACCTGATGCCTACCCGTTTTAATTGAGCCGCAACGCAGCGATTCGAAGCCCTCAGAATCGCGCGTTTATTGTTTCGGATTTAGTGACCAATCCGCAGAAAACAGACACTCAGTCCGCAAGTGATGCCGCTAAAAAATCAACATTTAGATTTCCGTATGGGCAAGGTCACCATATATAGATTTTCTTTGCGCTGGGTTCTTAGTGAAGCCATCAGGCGGCCCCAATAAAGTCAAATTTGAAACGTCTAACGTACATGAGTGTCCTGCGGTTGTGTTTGGTTGTGAGTTCGCGGGCTGAAAGCCCAGTTAAGTAAGCCGCAAAACGATTAGAACGGGCGGAAAGAAATGAGCCACAACCAGGCCGTCGGCGAAACGCACGACGAACCGAAAATTGAAGGTCTTCAACCCGGCGCCAAGCTGTTGCGCGGGCAGTACGAGATCCTGCGCTTTATCAGCAATGGCGGATTTGGGATCACCTATCTTGCGCGGGACAGTCTGGAACGCGAAGTTGTGATCAAAGAGTGCTATCCCGGTGCCCTTTGCCGCCGTAACGGCGATATGGTTGAACCGGGCGAGCCGGGTTGCGAGGACGATCTACGCGCGATCATCGACCTGTTTATCCTTGAAGCACGTAATCACGCCCGCTTGGTTCACCCCAATATCGTCGACGTTCATCAGGTGTTCGAAGACAACGAGACCGCTTATATCGCGATGGATTTCATCCGTGGCTGCGATCTGCTGGACTATGTTGAGGACTCCAAGAACAAAGCTGGCCCTGACTTTATCGTTCAGGTCACCGAGAAAATGCTGTCGGCGGTGTCTTTCATCCATCAAAGCGGCATGCTGCACCGCGATATTTCGCCCGACAATATCCTGATTGATGAAAATGGCGATCCGGTCCTGATCGACTTTGGTGCTGCGCGTGAACAGGCTGCGCACCAATCCGCTGCGCTGATGACGCTGCGGGTCATCAAGGACGGGTATTCGCCGCATGAGTTTTATGTACGCGGCGCGGAACAAGGGCCAAGCAGTGACCTCTATGTTCTTGCGGCAACACTGTATCACGCCATCAGCGGCGAACGTCCGATCGACGGTCAAACCCGCCTGAACGCGTTCAACAATGGTCAGACAGACCCCTACACACCGCTGGCCGGGCGCTTTGAGGGCTATCCCAACGGGTTCCTGCAGGCCATCGACAAGGCGATGGAAGTTCACGCGACAGATCGTCTGCAGACCGCGTTGGACTGGTTGCGCATGTTCCGTGGCCCCAGCGTGATGTTCGACAGCTTTGACTACCGGCCGGTGTCGGTGATCGTGGCGATGGACCAGAAAGACGAAGCAGAAGAAAAGGCCCGGATCAAGGCTGAAAGTGAAAACGCCGAAGCCGTTGTCACCGCATTGCTTGCCGGAAACACAGACATTGCACTGGGCAATGAAGACAAGAACGACGACGGGCTCGCCACGTTCACATCGAAGGATGAAGTTCCGGTCGCGGTGGATACCGTGGTCAAAAGCGGATCCAGTGGTGCAGGCAAAATTGTTGCGGGTGTGGCCGTGGTCGCCGCTTTGGCGGCAGGCGGGTTCTTCCTAATGCCTGGTGAGGAAACTCCGGCCGAAGACACTGCATCGACGCAAGCGCCCGTAGCGACAGAAACGGTGGAAGAAACGGCCACAGTCGAAACATCCGAGCAGGAACCGGTCGAGCAAGTGACCGCAACCGAAGTGGAGCCGGCACCAGAACCAATAGAGCCCACGCAGGCCGAGGTCGCATCCACTCCAGAGCCTGTCGAGCAGGCGCAAGAAAATCCGGTTGCCACGGAGCAGGAAGAAGCTGCGGCGACGGAAACGGCTGAAGCCGCGACCGTCGAGCCGACGCCGCTCGTTCCGGCGGAACCGGTGAACCTGATGGAACAACAGGTCGCATTTTCGCATTGGGATGTGGAGATTCCGTTTCAAACATCGCGACGTCGGGCTTCGACCGGCAACGTGATTGCAATTACCGGCGTTGATCAGGATCTTGACACGTCAATTGTAGGTGAATGGGTCAAGCGTGGTGCCACGATCTTTACTCTGAACGGCAAACCCGTACAGGCAGAATCGACTTTTGCTGCACAAGTGCTGAACGATCTGAAAGTGGACCCGGACGGCTACATCCGTGTTTCTGCCCGGTATCGTACATTGGGTGAAACCCGCCCTCAAAACGGGTTGTTGGCACTGCCCGCGATGCGCGTGTTGGGTCTGGAAAACGGATACGTATTTACAATTCAGAACACAGGCGGCGCAGGGTGGAAAGCAGTTCTAACCGCAGTTCCGCCTGAGACTATGGGCAGCTTGCAAAAGGGAGATGTCTTGGTCTCAGAGGCAAATTCCGGAACGAATATTGAGGAATCAGAAAGCCTGGATGCTTTGTTGGCCAAGCTTGTATCCGAAAACCAGCCGCAGGCCCGTTTCAGCGTTTTACGCAGTGGCGTCGAGACGGACGCTGACATGCCATTAGCGCAGGATTGATCTGACCGGTTCGTAAGTGATCTGCCAGTATGTATTTGCTGAGGGTAGCGCCAAATTCGGCACCCCTGACGGGAACCGGCCCGTCGCGGAAATAGAAAGTGACCTTGTTGTCACAAACATCCGTGCCGTTGTGCAACCGCGCACAGAGGTAAGAAGCAGCCCCATAGGACCGTTGTCCTGTGCCAAGGAATAAAGGTGTCGACACCATGTTCAAATACAAAAGCCCTCTTAGCCGGCTTCTCGAAGGTGCCGGCAAACCGAAAGAAAACGAAGCCGAAGAAGCGGTAGCGCCAGAGGCGGAAAAGGCCGAACCGATCGCCGATTTCAATGCCCTTCGCGAGGCACTGGCAGGCGGTAATATGTCCTCAGACAGCTACGAAGAAGCCGATGAGTTGGTTCCCGAAGAGAAAATGCCGGAATTCTCTGAGAAAGACGTAGCAGATGCAACTGAGGCTGAAGATGATGTCGTCGTCGCAGAAGTTATCGCAGAAGTTCAGGACGTGGCAGACGAAGTACCTGCGCCCGAAGCAGAAACCGTGTTGACGCTGCACTCGGCAGTTGAGGAAGAAGTCGAAGAGGTTGTCGAGCACGAGGTACTTGAAGTAGAGGAATCCGAGCCGGAACAGATCATCGAGGTTGTCGCTGACGAACCCGTCGCAGAACCGGTGCCAGAAGCACCGGTCGCCGAAGAACCACTGGTTGAGGTTGCACCGGTTCCGCAGCCCGCGGCTGCCGAAGATCGTCGTGGTCGCGTCAAGACAACCTTCCTGGGTTTCGAACGCGCCGACACGCATGTGCAGGACCTCATCGAGACAGCAGAACCTGCAGCCAAGACAGACAATGCCGAACAGTCTTTCCCGGTTGGTTGGCTGGTCATCACTGGCGGTCCGGGCCGGGGTGCGAGCGTAACGCTGACCGAGGGCTTGATGCAGATTGGCCGCAACGACGATCAAGCCATTCAGCTGGACTTTGGCGACACTGGCATTTCCCGCAGCAACCATGCGGTGATTGCCTATGATCCCGAGGACCGCAAATGTTATCTGGGACACGGCGGCAAGGCCAACCTGGTGCGTCTGAACGGCAAGCCGGTCCTCAGCACCGTCCCACTGTCCAGCGGGGATCTGATCCGCATCAGCGAAACATCAGTCCGCTTTGCCGCTTTCTGTGACGATGGCTTTGACTGGCGGGATTCCTAATAGATGCTGGCGACACCGGCATATGATATTGCGCTGATCCTGGACAAGGGCCAGCGTGACACGCAGGAGGACGCGGTTGCTTCGCGCATGTTCGATGCGACGAATGCAAGCTATGTCGTCGTCGCTGACGGCATGGGCGGGCATGCGGCAGGTGAAGTCGCCTCGGACCTTGTGATCCAGGCCTGGCGTGACGCGTTAGATGCCGAGCTTGAAGGTTCAACGACACCCGAGTCCGCATTGATCGACGCGTTGCCCCTTGCGGCAATGCACGCCAATGCGTCCATTGCCGGTTATTCCGAGGAACAAGGTACTGGATTCAACATGGGCTCAACCATGTTGGGCACTTTGTTGTTGGGCCAGCGGCTGTTCTGGATTTCGATCGGCGACAGCCCGCTTTACCTGTTCCGGGACGGAGAGCTGTCGCAGATCAACGAAGATCACTCGATGGCTCCTATGATTGATGCACAATTGGCCGAAGGGACTTTGACCGAGGCCGAAGCCCTGGCGCATCCTGACCGCAACCAACTGACTTCGGTCATCATGGGTGCGGCAATTCCAAAGGTCGATTGCCCGGAAACCCCGCTGGACCTGACACCTTCGGATGTTTTGGTTCTGGGAAGCGACGGCCTCCAATATCTCAGCAACGCTGAAATTCAGTCCATTCTTCAATCCAATGCCAGCGGGCTTGCACAAGACATAGCCGGGGCGCTGCAGGCCGCGCTGAACGCTAAGGGCGACCCAGATCAGGACAACATCTCAATCGGTGTTGTCAAACTTACAAAAAACTAAACAAGGCAAAGCAACAGGACCCATGAGAAACCATCTGATCATATCAAGCCTGGCACTTGCTGCCGCTGCGGGTACCGCCTCGGCACAACAGGCATGCTCAACCTACGAAATTCAACGCGGCGACAGCCTGCGCGAGTTATCCATCGAAGTTTATTCGACCGAAGACTTTCGTATCATTTACGATGCAAACCGGGACGTGATCGGAAACAATCCGAACATCATTCGGGTAGGCGACGTTCTGAGCATGCCTTGTTTGGAAGAGATCGGGCGTGCACCGGCCGTGCCGCAGACTGAAGCCGAAGCTATGGCCGCCGAAATGGCAGCCGAGCTGGTCAAGGCAGCCGAGAATCGCGCGGCGAAAGCCATCGCAGAGGCGGAAGCCCGCGTTGCCGAAGCCGAAGCTGAAGCCAAAAAGGCAAGCGAAGATGCAGTGATCGCTGCAAAATCGGCTGCCAAGGATGAGATCGAATCCGCGCGGGCAGAAGCCGCAGCGCTGATCCGTAATGCAGACGCCGGCGAACGCCCGGAGATCCGCGACCGTCAGTTGTTGCTTATCACTGGCGGTAACTATGCGCCTTTCACCGACGAGGCCCTACCCAATCGCGGGCTCTACACCTACCTTGTCGAAACAGCGATGCTGCGCGCCGCGCCCGAACAGTCCTATAAGATCCAGTTCGTCAACGACTGGTCGTCGCATCTGGACCTTTTGATGCCGACACTTGCTTTCGATGCCACCTTCCCCTGGTCGCGTCCAAACTGCGAAGATGCTGAGGCGCTTTCTGAAAAAGACCGCGCGCGGTGCGATACATACAACTTCTCTAACCCGTTCTATGAAGTTGTGGACACGTTCTTTGCCCGCGAAGGCTCGGGCTATGAGCAAACACTGACTTATGCGGACTTTGCCGGGACAACAATCTGTCGCCCCGAAGGTTGGTCGCTGTCGCACATGGACGCGGTCGGACTGTACGCACCGGCGATCTCGCTAATGCGCCCAGTTTCACCCGATGATTGCTTTCACGCGCTTATGAACGGGACAGCCGATATCGTCGCGATCGAAGCTCATCTGGCTTTCGAAGCAATTGGACGGCTGGGGTACGAACACCGCATTGTAGAAAACCCCAATCTGGCGGCGATCAAGTCGCTTAACGTCATGACCCATAAAGATAATCCGGATGGGGAAGCGATCCTTGAGACGCTCAATCAGGGTTTGGACATCATGCAGCAATCCGGAGAGTGGCGAGACATCGTTTCAACCGCTCTGCGTCATCAAATGGAAAATGGCTAAGGCCCCATGTGGCCTAACTAGAAGAAAAGTCTGGAGGAAGTGGACATGTTTGAATTGAACCTGAAGAAAGTTGCACTGTCGGCCACCGCCGTTACCGCTCTGAGCGCCGGCGCCGCCGCTGCGCAAGAAGCTTGTACCAATTATACAGTTGCGGACGGCGACACGATGGCGACCATTGCGATCGCAGCATACGGTACGTCGAACTATCAGCCGATCTTTAACGCAAACCGCAACATCATCACCAACCCAAATGCACTTGAGTCAGGCCTGGTTCTGGCCTTGCCCTGTGAGGATGGTAGCCTGCCAAACGGTCAGTCCGCGCAGGAACTGATCGCAGCAGAAGAGCAACGCGCGGCAAGCGTCAAGCGATCAAATGTCTATGCACCGCCAATCAAAATGGTGGCGGGTAACGGTTGGGAACCCTTCACGAGTGAAGCGCTGGGTGGCGGCGGTATTATGACCCGTCTGGCAACAACCAGCCTTCAGCGTGCTGGCAACAGCCGCGATTACTCCGTCAGCTTTGTCGACGACTGGAGCTCGCATCTGGACACTTTGTTGCCGCTGGGCGCGTTCGATATTTCAATCGCCTGGACCGTCCCGGATTGTACGAACCGCACATACGAATGGTCGTCCGAAACTGAAGCGCGGTGTACGCAATTCGTGGCTTCTGTCCCCGTATACGACATCGTAGGTGGCTTCTTCACTCTGCCTGAAAGCGACTATGCAAGCGCGACAAAGTTCGAAGACTTTGAAGGTTCAACCATTTGCCGCATGTCAGGTTGGAGCATGGTGGTCCTGGAAGAAGTCGGACTGAACCGCGAAAATACCAATGTGGTCCAACCTAACTCTGCTCGCGAATGCCTTGATGCCGTTCTGACCGGCACAGCGGATGTCGCCGCGTTTGAAGTCGATCTGTTCGCTTCGACCATGAATGACATGGGATTGACTTCGACTGACCTGGTCGAAAACCCCTATGTGTCGACCTTGTCCTCGATGAGCTTTCTTGCACACCGCACCAACCCGTTCGCACGTGAGTACATTGCGATGATGAACAAGGGCCTGAACGAAATGCGTCAGTCCGGCGAGTGGTACGCGATTATCTCGGACACCCTTCGCGAACAAAACGAAAAGCTGAACGCAGCATCTAACTAATCATTCGACTTTTCGCGCGAATTGGGCCGGTCATTTGACCGGCCCTTTTTCGTTTTAAACAGGTGGTTTAGCTACAGGTTGAACCCAAAATTCCCAAAAGTACGGGAATCCCCTAATTTCCAAAACTCGTGGATTAGTTAACGTGAAATCAACTACACCGGTGAGGCTTCGGCCTGACCACTCACTCAAAAAAGGGCCGACTTTGGGGGTCGGCCCTTTTTTCTATTGATCTCACCAATCCGAAAATACCCACGCCGCTAAACGTGGGTACTGTTTATCAGCCGATGATCGCGTTCAGTGTCGCGCTGGGGCGCATTACTGCTGCGGTCTTGGCAGGATCGGTGTGATAATATCCACCGAGATCCGCGGCAGCACCCTGAGCGGTCGCCAGCTCAGACAGTATCTGATCTTCTTTATCCGCCAGCTCTTTTGCAATCGGCGCAAATTCTGCTGACAATTCAGCATCACCCGATTGCGCGGCCAGAGCCTCAGCCCAATAGCGTGCGAACCAATAGTGGCTGTCACGGTTATCTGGCTGCCCAACTTTACGGCTGGGCGATTTATTGTTGTCCAGGATGCCTTGCGTGGCCGCTTCGGCCGCGGCACCCAGAACACCCGCTTTGGCGTTGCCATTATTGTCGGCTAGGAAGTTCAGCGATTCACCCAAGGCACAGAACTCACCCATCGAGTCCCAGCGCAGGTGGTTTTCCTCAACCAATTGCTGCACGTGTTTCGGAGCGGACCCACCCGCGCCGGTTTCGAACAGACCACCGCCATTCATCAGCTTCACAATCGACAGCATCTTGGCCGACGTGCCCAGTTCCAGGATCGGGAACAGGTCAGTCAGGTAGTCGCGCAACACGTTGCCCGTGATAGCGATGCTGTCCTTACCTGCCGTGATGGTTTCCAACGACTGGCGGGTCGCCTCGCGCGGAGCCATGATCAGGAACTTGTCGGCCACACCAGCCGCCTCAAGCGCTGGTTTGACGCATTTGATCAGTTCCGCATCGTGGGCGCGGTTTGCGTCCAACCAGAAGATCGCTTCGGACCCGGTCAAACGCTGACGGTCCATGGCCAACTGGATCCAGTTTTCGATCGGAGCTTTCTTCACAGTGCAGGCGCGCCAGATGTCGCCCTTTTCAACGTCATGCGAATGCAGCGTCTCGCCATTGGCCAAAACGATACGGATGGTGCCGTCGGCCGGCGCTTGGAAAGTCGTCGGGTGCGAACCGTATTCTTCCGCTTTTTGCGCCATCAGGCCGACGTTGGCGACAGCACCGACAGTTGCTGGGTTCAGCGCGCCATTGGCTTTAAAAAAGTTGATGCTCTCATCATAAACCGATGCATAGCAGCGGTCGGGGATCACACAGTTGGTGTCGCCCTTGGCACCGACCTCGTCCCAGCCTTTGCCGCCTGCCCGGATTACGGCAGGCATCGAGGCATCGATGATCACGTCTGACGGCACGTGCAGGTTGGTTATGCCTTTGTCACTGTCGACCATATACATGGCCGGGCGATCACCTTTGATCGCGTCGATGGCGGACATGATGTCGGCATTGCCCCGAACACGTTCCAGCAAATCGCCCAAGCCTGAATTCGGGTTCACACCCAGTGCGTCGAGTTTCGCGCCGAATTTTTCGAATACCGGGGCCAGCCATGCTTTGACCGCAAAGCCAAAGATGATTGGGTCCGAGACCTTCATCATCGTGGCTTTCATGTGCAACGAGAACATGGTGCCGTCTTTCTTGGTGTCCTCAATCGTATCTGTCAGGAAGGATGACAGCGCCTTGACCGACATGAAAGTGGCGTCTGCAACTGTGCCCTCGGCCAGTGGCCAGGCGTCCTTCAGGACAGTGACGCTGCCGTCTTTGCCGACGAATTCGATCTTGGCGTCACCGGCCTGAGCGGCGGTAATGGTGGCCGACTTCTCGTTGGCATAGAAATCACTGCCAGACATCGACGACACTTTGGTTTTGCTGTCCGACGCCCACTCTCCCATCGAATGCGGGTTCTTCTGAGCGTAGTTCTTCACGGCGCGGGCGGAACGGCGGTCGCTGTTACCTTCGCGCAGAACCGGGTTCACAGCCGAGCCTTTGATGGCGTCGTAACGCGCGCGGATTGCTTTTTCCTCATCGGTCGATGGCTCTTCGGGGTAGCTCGGAATGTCGTAGCCCTGTGACTGCAGCTCTTCGACGGCTGCCACAAGTTGCGGGACCGATGCTGAGATGTTTGGCAGTTTGATCACGTTGGCGTCCGGCGTTTTCACCAGCTCGCCCAATGCGGCCAAATCGTCGGTGATGCGCTGTGCATCGGTTAGTTTTTCCGGGAAAGTCGAGAGAATACGACCTGCCAATGAAATATCCTTGGTGCCAACACTGACACCCGCGGCGCTAGCAAACTTGCGAATGATGGGCAGGAACGAGGCGCTGGCCAGTTCGGGCGCTTCGTCTACAATGGTATACAATATGTCGAAGTTTGAGTTATCTGCCATATTCTTTTACCTTTTTTAAGCCTTTCGGGGCGTGCGATCCCAGAGTGTGCCACAAACGGGTGGCTAGTGATGGGCGTGTTTAACCTACCGCCCAACGGTGACTCTGTGTTGACAACGTCTCCCATAAATCACGATTGGCTTGGGATCAATCGTCTAAACGGGGCGCAAATTGCCACGGGTATGAGAATGTGGATAGAAGTTATAGCCAAAACTACTGAGCACCGGTTGTTAGGGTCATTACCGGCGCAACTTCTTCCGGCAACCCATTCGCCATGAAGCCGCTTTGTTTTTCAAATTGACCGAGGTAATCTGCGATTGCGGCGTTCAAATGCTCAACAGAACCGGCGTCCGCCTCGCGCGGAACCGAGGTTCCGAATCTTCGCATGACTAGTATCAAAATGTAGCGACCATTCTCTCCGGTTTCCTCAAGGAAACCTTGGAGTACGGACATGGCGAGGTCCGGCCTGCCAAAGGCAGCAAGCAGCGTGTAGCGGTGCAACCACTCTTCATCTTGACCCAAAGCATACCAATTCGAGGTTTTGCGATACCATCGCTTGTAGAAAGCCAATTCGGCCAAGTCTCGCTGAACAGCGTAATCTGCATATTCGTTTACAAATTCAATGCCTTTGTCTTCGTCGCCGATTTTCAGATGTATCATAGCTGGCATAAACAAATCGTAATTTTCGCCGGGCTCCAGCCGAGCGAGCGTCGCAGATGCCGTAAGAGCGCTTTCATGATCTCCTGTGACATTCAGATCGTAGATCAAACGAGCACTATACACCCATGTTTGATCGGGCCAACGCTGTTCAGCTTGTGCCAGAAACTGTTCGACCGCGTCATGTCCATTTACGTCGTAGTGAGTATTGATCAGTACTGTTCCCGCGCGCCCATAGCTCGGGTCGAGTTCCAGAACCCACTCCATACCCTGAATGGCGGCTGACGTGTTTCCTTGATCCCTGTCGAACTGGGCCTTGTGAAACAATGCCTCAGTGCTGCTTGGGGCAAGCGACAGAGCTTTTTCATACGCTGTTTCAGCTGATTGGACGTCGCCTGCCGCGTCATAGGCATTAGCACGCCACAAAGTCGACTGCGGGTCGTTCGGGAATAGAGCCAATGCGCTGGTATAATCCAGAATCGCCTTATCGTACTGTTTGCCACTGTAGTACGCCCAACCACGAGATCTCAGCAATTTGTTCCGGTTTTCTGGGGAAACATCCACGCCATTCATCAAAGTTGTGCAGGCCGTGACCACATGTGCCATGCCGCCTTTATTTCCAAGGCATGACTGGGCCTGCTGCGTGTAATTTGGTCCGGATTTTGATGGTGAATTGAAGGACAGCAACAACGTGGTGATCACAATAGCCAGGGCGGCAAGACGAATGTGCATTGCACCTCCAATCTGTTCAAAGCACTCACCTTAAGGTGGCAATCCGGAACCTATACTCAAGGAAACGCGTCGCTAAATTTCTGTAATGAAACCGAAAAGACACAAGCGCTATCGCAGAGATTGATCAAACGCCCCAAGTGTCACTCAACCGATACCCACTTGGCCAGGGGTCGTCTGGATCAAGCATGTGTTGATGGGTTCCGGTGATCCAGCCGCGCCCGCTGATTTCTGGGATGATAGCAGGTTGGGCGCCAACCTGCGTTTCCTGAACAATCCGCCCGGTAAAGCGCGAGCCGATGATCGAAACAGCTTCGAAGGTTTGCCCGACCGTCATCTGCCCTTTGGCCGCCATCAGCGCCATACGCGCAGATACCGCTGTGCCAGTGGGCGAGCGATCCACCTTTCCGGGCTGAATGGCAACGGCAGATTTACCGCGCCAACCAGTCGGGGTTTTTTCAAGCGGGCCACAAAAAGCGCAAAAAGAAATGTGGGTCCAATCCGGGTTCTCAGGATGTGAGAACCCCAATTGGGCATTGGCGGCATTCGTAATTGTAACGCCGGTCCGGGCGATTTCACGGGCTTCATCTTCGATTATGTCAAACCCCAGCTTAGCGGCATCTACAACCACGAAACTGTCGCCTCCAAAAGCCGTATCAACAGTCAGTGTGCCCAGACCCGGAACCTCTAACGGGACAGAGAGCTTACCCGCAAAACTGGGGAGGTTCTGCACGTGGATCCGTTCTGCCTTGCCGTCCCGGCATACAGCGCGCACGCGAACCAGGCCTCCGGGCGCTTCAAGCGTCAGATTGGTCTCGGGTTCTTGCATCGGGATGATCCCGCTATCCAGCAATACTGTGGCAACACAGATCGAGTTTGAGCCGGACATGGGTGGAGTGTCCTCGGGCTCCATGATGATAAAGGCGGCATCGGCATCCGGGTGTTTGGGCGGAACCAGAAGATTGACATGACGAAACACACCGCCTCGCGGTTCGTTCAGTACGAAATTCCTAAGTGTCTGATCCTTGGCAATATGCGTTCGTTGTTCCCAGATCGTGTCACCGGGCGGCGGTGAGACGCCGCCCACGATGACGTCGCCGACTTCGCCTTCGGCATGGGCCGACACAACATGAATTGTTTTGATACTGCGCATATCCCCTCCTTAAAATCGGATGGCGGCGTAAGGCGACAATGATATTGGTGGGTCTTGCCCATCGACCAGCGCCCCGACGAGTTCCGCAGTTCCCGCAGATTGAGTCAGGCCCAAATGCCCGTGCCCGAAGGCATAAACGACGTCCGCCGAATTACGAGACGCGCCAATCACCGGAATGCTGTCCGGCAAGGATGGACGGAACCCCATCCATTGCGTGCCACCTTCGGTTTTTAGTCCAGGCAGAAACGCCGCCGCCTTTTCCAACAAAATATCGGCGCGCTTGTAGTTTGGCGGTAAGGTCAATCCACCCAGCTCGACAGCCCCCCCTACGCGCACGCCGCCATTGATCTTGCTGGCAACAAAGCCGTGGCGCGAGAATGTAAGATGCATATGCAAATCAAATGCGCCTTCCGGCAAGGTGGTATTGTATCCGCGCTCAGTTTCTAACGGGATACGGTCGCCCAAAGATTGTGCGATGCGATGAGACCAGGCACCTGCGGCAATCACCACTTTGGCCGCATCTATTGTTCCGTCCGCGCATGCGACACGCACGCCATTTTCCTGCGGTGACAGAGTTCGAATGTCTTGCCCTTCGATCCGACCGCCGCGATCTTGAAAGACCTTAGCGATGTGTTCGACCCAACGCTTCGGATCAACTGTGTTCAGCCAGTTCGGCGTAAACCCGGCATGAGTGAAACGAGGGCTGAGGCCCGGCTGCATCTCGGCAATTGCGGCCGGGCTTTCAAGCAGTTCGAATTCGATCCCGTGTTTGCGCCGCAAGTTCCATGTCGGCAAACTGGCGCGATATTCAGCCTCGCTTTCATACAACTGCATCTGCCCATTGCGTTGCAACAGGTGTTCGGCATCGACGTTTGGTATCAGCTGATCAAGCGCAGTTTTAGATAACGCCATTAAACTGGCTTGCGCACCAAGCAAGTTTTCATAGCGATCCGGCCGGCTGGCCCGCCAAAACCGGTACATCCATGGCACAATTTTCAGGGCGTGGGCCGGCGGGATAGACAGTGGGCCCAGCGGATCCAACAACCACTTTGGAGCTTTGCGCATGATGCCGGGCGTGGCCAGTGGTTCGACCTCAGAAAAGGCAAACGCCCCGGCGTTACCGGCTGATGTTTCGGCCGCGATGCCCTTGCGGTCCAAAATAAGCACGGAATGGCCCCGCCGTTGCAGTTCGAGCGCGGTCGTAATCCCAATTACTCCGGCACCGATGACAACGACTTGTGAGGTCATGTTTCGATCCCGGCTCTGAAAGGATCGTTTTCGTTGAACAACAACGTAGCCTCGGCCATGACGAATGCCTGCCCGGTGATCGAGGGGATAACACCCCCGTTAGACCCAGGCTGGTAGGACAGCCGATAGGAACTGCCAATCACACTTTGCTGGATGATCTCCTGACCCGGCGCCAAACGCCCGTCGGCCGCCAGACAGGCCAGCCGAGCCGAGCCGCCCGTTCCGCATGGTGAGCGGTCATAATTGTCATCGGGGCACAGAACGAAATTGCGACTGTGAACCGCCGGGTCCGGTGAAGATTCCTGTAATATGACGTGGTCAATCGGCTCACCGTTTTCACCGCCAACCCCTTCCTCGATCGATGCCTCACGGATGGCGATCGACATATCCGTTAGTTTGCGTATGTTAGCAGGCTCGACGGGGATCGGGCTGGGGTCAATGATAAAGAACCAGTTTCCACCATATGCCACGTCGCCTGTGATCCGGCCGTAGCCCGCGACATCCAGTGTAATGGCCTGATTAACCCTGCGGCTTTCAATGTTGGTCACGGTAACGGTGTTTGCATCGTGCAACTTGACCGTCACCACACCAGCGGGCGTTTCGATCCGGTGTTGGCCCACACCAATTCGTCCCAGATGAGCCAATGTGACCGCCAGACCGATGGTTCCGTGCCCGCACATGCCCAAAACGGCATCTACATCGAAATAAATCACACCAGTCGCGCATGTAGGATCAACCGGCTCGACCAGTAACGCAGCGACCATGGCTGGCTGGCCGCGCGGCTCTAACATGACAGAGCGATAGAACGCCTCATGCTCTGTCGCCAGCCGCTGTGCTCGTTCCGCCAACGGCCCAGAGCCTAAATCGGGCGCGCCATCCAGTATGACACGCGTCGGTTCGCCGCCTGTGTGACTGTCGATCACATGCATTCAGCGATCACCCCACCCTGTTTCGACCAATCGGCATACCAAGTCTGGAACAGATCATATTGCTGTTCGCAATAGTTACGTTGTGCATCGGTCAACTCATCCGTTTCGTTAAAGTGCAATCGGTATTCCTGTTCCCCATTCAGGACCAGCAAGTGCTTGTAATACAGCACTAGATCCGGGCCTTCGTCAAAGCTGGAAAGCACCTGAATCGCCTCGGTCAGTTCCAGCGCGCGTTGGCGGGCCTCAGCATGGCCTTGCGCCGCTTTTTTGGACAGAGCAGCCAGCAACAGCGCTTCGCGTGGCAATGCTGTGCCGATCCCGGTAATCGACCCGGTTGCGCCGCAGTTTACGAAACCGTGGAAGACCTCGGTATCAACACCTACCATCAGAGTGACTTGCTCATCCTGGCTGGTAATGTTTTCGGCCGCATATCGCAGGTCGTCTTTGCCCCCGAATTCCTTGAAGCCGATCAGGTTTGAATGTTCTGCGCGCAGAGCAAAGAAAAGGTCAGCCCGCGTAGCAAAGCCATAATACGGACTGTTGTAGATGATCGCCGGAACATCGGGGGCGGCTGACAAGATCGCTTTGAAGTGGTTCTTCTGTGCGGCAGGTGAACTGCCGCGAGACAGAACGCGTGGAATGACCATCAGGCCGACTGCACCTATCTTTTGCGCATGCGCCGCATGGGTCACGGCGGATTTGGTGTTGATGGCTCCGGTCCCGACCACAACGGGCAAACCCGCGTCGACCAAACGCTCGACTCCTTCCATCCGCTGTGCATCGGTCAACAAGGGCCAATCCCCCATCGAACCGCAGTAGACTACCGCGGACATACCCGCCTCGATCATCTGCTTTCCTTTGTGCACCAAGGCATCAAAGTCAGGTGTCCGGTCGGGTTTGCATGGCGTCATCAGAGCGGGCATCGTGCCGGTGAACACATTGGTCGACATTGGTAAATTCCTCGATGGCTGGGCGGTTACACACGCTTTTGGAATCGCCATAACGGATATTGGATACAAAATCCAGAAAAATTGAAAACGCGCCAAATCGATGATCGGGCGCGCTCAAATTACAAAATGGGTTTTTCAGCGAAGCCTGTGACCTGTTTCGGGATCAAACAACATCGCGCGTTCCGGTCGCACCGACAGCCCGATGCGTTCACCCTGTTTGCTGCGCTGATCCTCTCGCTCCTCGACAATCAGCTTATCGCCATTGGGCGTCAGCAGATACGTATAGCTGACACCACCAAGCGCTTCGGTCAGATCAACCGTGCAGATATCGCCTGCGCGATCCACTGTGATGTGTTCCGGACGTATGCCAAGGGTCACTTTGTTCATCCCAGCCGGTACGTTTACAGGCACATCCAACGGTTCGCTAAGGGCTGGGTGCGAGACCTTCGCATCGACAATATCGCAGTCAAGAAAGTTCATGGCAGGCGATCCGATGAACCCCGCTACAAACCGATTGTCCGGGTCCCGATACAAGTCCATCGGCGCGCCGACCTGTTCAATTCGGCCATCACGCAGCACCACGATCTTGTCGGCCATAGTCATCGCTTCGACCTGATCGTGGGTCACATAGATCATCGTCGCGCCAATTTCATTGTGCAGCCGAGCGATCTCGACCCTCATTTCAACCCGCAATTCCGCATCGAGGTTGGACAGGGGCTCGTCGAACAAAAACACTTCGGGGCCCCGCACAATGGCACGCCCAATGGCGACCCGCTGGCGTTGCCCGCCGGACAGGGCCTTGGGTTTGCGCTTAAGGTATTGATCCAACTTGAGGATGTTCGAAGCGTCTTGCACTTTCTTGTTGATCTCGGGCTTGGGTACACCATTCATGCGCAAACCAAAGCCCATGTTCTCGGCCACGGTCATGTGCGGATAAAGGGCATAGGTCTGGAACACCATAGCCACGCCGCGCTTAGCCGGGTCCATATGGGTCACGTCGCGTGCGCCTATATGGACTTGCCCTTCAGTTGTTTCCTCAAGGCCCGCGATCATCCGCAGCAAAGTGGATTTACCACAGCCCGAAGGGCCGACGAAGACACAGAACTCTCCATCTTCGATTTCCAGATCAATGCCGTGAATAACCTGCGTCTCGCCATACCGCTTGATCGCCTGGTTCAGAGTCACACCTGTCATGTTGCTTGCATCCTGTCTGTGTCGGCGCTTGGGCGGGTCTCGGGGAACCGCCAGGCCTGTGCTTCGGCTCCAATTTGTTCGGCCACACGGCGAACACGGGGAACCCAGGTTTCCAATTGGTCGAAATTCATCCGTTCGGTCGATCCGGTCACGGAAATCGCCCCCAACATCCGCCCGCCCGAGGTGAGGATAGGACAGGCAATGCAGATGATGCCGGGCTCATGCTCTTCGTCATCGACGGCATAGCCACGGCTGCGGATCAGGTGGAGATCAGCGCGCAACGCCGCCTCGGATGTCAGTGTTTTGTCGGTAAAGCGGTGGTAGCTTTGCTGAGACACGGCGCGGTCCAGTGCGGCCTCATCCAAAAACGCCATCATGGCCTTACCGACGCCGGTGCAATAGGCCGGACCTACCTTGCCAGCTTGAGAATACATCTCAATTGGCTGGGCCGCATTGCGTTTATCCACATACAGCACCTGATTTGAATCGAGCTGCGCCAGATGCACCGTTTCCCCGGTTTCCCGGCTCAATGCATCCAGAAACGGTCGCGCAATTGGCGCGAGCGAGCTTTGTGTCCACGCCGCATGCGCCAGCCGAACCAATCGCAACCCAGGCGTATATGTCTGTCGGTCCGGATCATATGACAGCATTCCCTGATTGGTCAGCGTTTGCAGGAACCGATACAGGGTCGCCTTGGGGAAATTGCTGCTTTCCAACAGCTCTGCGAATCGGACCGGGCGCGCGAACGCAGCCACCTGATCCAGCACATCACATGCTTTTCCTATTGTTCCGTCACCAGCCACGGATGCCTGCTCTCCTCCAATTAACCCATCGCGATCGGCACGAGGGTCTTGACAAGACTAACCGAGTTGATGTGTAGTTTTCAATATATAAAACTCAGTTTCATTATTTGGAACTACAAAAGAATAAAATGGAAGCTAAGGGAGGAAACCATGCATTCCATGTACAAGCGCACTGCCGCCGCTTTGGCAGCCAGTGTCGCACTTGCCGCACCTGTCGCCGCCGAACTGACCGGCGAGCTGCGAATCTTTCTCGATACCTCCAACCCGGCGCCACGCGCGACGATGGAGGCAATGATCGACCGTTTTGCGGAACAGCATCCGGGACTGGAGATCGAAACAACAGTAATCGACCGCGAGGCGTACAAGACCCAGATCCGCAACTTCCTGACTGCGGATACGCCGGACGTGGCGACGTGGTATGCGGCGAACCGCATGAAGCCCTACGTCGAAGCGGGCCTGTTCGAAGATGTATCGGATTTGTGGGCCGAACCTGAGATCGCCGAAAATCTGGCGTCGACCAAGGGTGCGATGACCATCGACGGCAAGCAGTGGGGTGTACCCTACACCTACTATCAGTGGGGTGTTTACTATCGCAAAGACATCTTTGACGAGCTGGGCCTGACCGAGCCAACGACTTGGGAAGAAGAGCTGGCGAACTGCCAGAAGATCGTCGATTCCGGTCGCGCCTGCTATACGATCGGCACCAAGTTCCTGTGGACCGCTGGCGGCTGGTTCGACTACCTGAACATGCGCACCAACGGGTTCGACTTCCACAACCAACTTGCCAATGGCGAAATCAGCTGGGAAGACGACCGGGTCAAGCAGACCTTCGCCAACTGGAAACAGTTGATCGACATGGGCGCGTTCGTCGACAATCATCAGACGTACAGCTGGCAAGAGGCCCTGCCCTTCATGGTGAACGGCGAAGCCGCCGCGTACCTGATGGGTAACTTTGCCGTTGCTCCGCTGCGCGAAGCGGGGCTGACCGACGACCAATTGGATTTCTATCAGTTCGTTTCTATCAACCCGGATGTAGAATTGGCGGAAGATGCGCCAACTGATACGTTCCACATCCCGGCCAACGCATCGAATAAAGAAGCCGCGCGTGAGTTCCTGCGCTTTGCCGTTTCCGCGGATGAGCAAACTCAGATCAACAACGGCGCAAACCTGGGCCAGCTGCCTGTGAACGCTCAGTCGTCCGTCGATGCCGACAAGTTCCTGCAGCAAGGCTTTGAGATGCTGTCCGCCAACAGCCCCGGTGGCGTCGCCCAGTTCTGGGATCGTGACGCACCTGCGGAAATGGCGAAGGTGTCGATGGAAGGGTTCCAGGAATTCATGGTCAAGCCGGACAATGCTGACCGTATCCTGTCCAAACTGGAACGCGCACGTCAGCGTATCTACGAAAACTAAACCGGTCGGGCCGGGCTTTTGCCCGGCCTGCACCACTTCGTGCGTAAGGCGGGTGCATACCCGGCTTACTCCTTTGATCCAAAACCGAGTGAGCGCATGTCAGCCGTCGATGTCCCTGAACAAGAAAGCTGGTTCCACAGAAATCAACAGCGCATAGCGCCCTGGCTATTTTTGGCCCCGGGTCTGCTGTTCTTCATGGTCTATGTGATCATTCCAGTGTTCCAATCGTTCAACTTGTCTTTGTACGAATGGGATGGGCTTGGCGCTGCGGAATATGTGGGTTTTCGCAACTACGAAGACCTGTATTGGGAATTGGCCGATCGCGACGCGTTTTACATATCGCTGAAGAACAACCTGATCTGGTTGATCATGTATCTGTTGGCAATCCCCGCTGGTCTGTTCATTGCTCTGTTCCTGAATCAAACCGTCTGGGGCATTCGACTCTATAAGTCGCTGTTCTTCTTCCCCTTTGTGATCTCTCAGGTCGTCGTCGGACTCGTTTTCACGTGGTTCTATGACCCTACTTTCGGCCTGTTGAACGAATTCCTGGGCTTCTTCGGCTTCGGCCCGCTGAATGTTCTGGGGGATGAGCGTTTCGTCACCTACGGCATCATCTTTGCCGGTCTCTGGCCGCAAACCGCCTATTGCATGATCCTGTATCTCACTGGCCTGAACGCCGTGGATCCAGAACAGATCGAGGCCGGACGTCTGGACGGTGCAAAAGGAGGGCGTATGCTATGGCACATCATCCTGCCGCAACTACGCCCCGCCACCTTCATTGCTTTCGTTGTCACCATCATCGGCGCGCTTCGGTCTTTCGATCTGATCTCGATCATGACCCAGGGGGGCCCGTTCGGTTCATCCCGTGTGCTGGCCTATTACATGTTCGAAGTCGCGCTGTCAGAATACGGCTTCCGCATGGGATATGGCGCCGCCATCGCGGTGATCCTGTTCCTGATCATGCTGTGCTTCATCGCCTATTTCCTGTGGTCGATGTACCGCGAAGAAAGGGGGCATTAAGATGTTTCCCAAACCCATCGAAAAACAACCCCGCGGGGCACAGATCACTTACCAGGCGATGCTGCCCCTGGCACTGCTGCTGTGGCTCGGCCCCCTGCTGGCGGTAGCGCTGTTCTCGGTCAAGCCGGCAGCCGACTTTACCAACGCAAACTACTGGGGAATGCCGTCCAGCTTTGAGGGTGCCTACAACTATGGGCAGGTATTCTTCAACTCGGACATGCCACGCTATTTGCTGAACTCGTTCATGATCACCATTCCAACAGTGATCGGGGCCGTTGCCCTTAGCTGCATGACCGGGTTTGCACTGGGGATCTATAAATTCCGCTCAAACATCTGGATCTTTTTCATGTTTGTTGCGGGCAATTTCGTCCCGTTCCAGATTTTGATGGTTCCAGTGCGAGATCTGACTCTAGAGCTGGGTCTCTACAACACCAAAACCGGTCTCGTCCTGTTCCACATCGCCTTCCAGACAGGCTTTTGCACGTTGTTCATGCGCAACTTTATCCGCGCCCTGCCCTTCGAACTGATCGAGGCGGCTCGCGTTGAAGGCATCAGTGAGTGGCGCATTTTCTGGTACGTCGTCCTGCCGCTGATGAAACCGGCCATTGCCGCGCTGAGCGTGCTAATCTTTACCTTTATCTGGAACGACTATTTCTGGGCTGTCGTCCTGACACAGGGTGCGGAAAGCCAACCCGTAACAGCAGGGATTACCAGCTTCAACGCCCAGTTCCGGGCAGCCTATCAATTAATGAGTGCCGGCTCCATCGTCGCAGCTTTGCCGCCGGTGGCCATGTTCTTCCTCATGCAGAAACACTTCATCGCGGGTCTGACCCTCGGTGCCGTAAAATAACGTCAAACCAAAGGTTTGCCACATGACCAAAATCACCTTTATCGGGGCGGGTTCCACGATCTTCATGCAGAATATCGTGGGCGACGCCCTGCTGACCCCCGCACTGGCCGACAGCCATTTTGCGCTGATGGATATCGACCCCGTGCGCCTTGCCGAAAGCGAGGCCGTCGCCAAGGCGATGATCCGCTCTGTCGGAACGGGGGCATCTGTCTCTACCCACACCGACCGGCGCGCAGCGCTTGAGGGCGCCAATTTTGTCATCACCGCCTTCCAGGTCGGCGGCTATAAGCCATGCACGGTGACGGATTTCGTTATCCCCAAACAATACGGCCTGCGCCAGACCATCGCTGACACCCTAGGCGTCGGCGGTATTATGCGCGGCCTGCGCACGGTTCCTGTGTTGTGGGGCGTTGCACAAGACATGATGCAGCTCTGCCCAAACGCAACGCTGCTGCAATACGTGAACCCGATGGCGATCAACACATGGGCGCTAGCAGAACGTTTCCCGGCGCTGAAACATGTCGGCCTGTGTCATTCGGTGCAAAACACCATCGAAGAACTTGCTCACGATCTGGACCTGCCCAAGGACGAGTTCCGCTACAAGGTGGCAGGCGTGAACCACGTGGCATTTTTCTTACGGCTGGAACATGAAGGGCGCGACCTCTACCCGGCGTTGCGGCAAGGGTATACCGGCGGCCAAATTCCCAAACCACCGCTTTTGATGCCACGTTGCGCCAACAAGGTGCGGTATGAGGTGATGGAACATCTGGGCTATTTCTGCACGGAAAGTTCAGAACATTTGGCGGAATATGTTCCATGGTTCATCAAAGATGGCCGCCAGGACCTGATTGAGCAGTTCGGCATCCCGCTGGATGAATACCCAACCCGCTGCAAAGAACAGATCGCCAATTGGAAAGAACAGGCCAAGACCTTGACCGGCGGACGCAATCTTGAAGTGGCGCGCAGCCACGAATTTGCAGCCGACCTGATGAATGCGATCGTGACGGATACGCCCTACGTGGCGTATGGGAACCTGCCCAATACCGGACAGATCCCGCAACTTCCCGCTGGCGCTGCTGTCGAAACCCCTTGTCTTGTGGACGCCAACGGTGTGCAACCCTCGGTCGTAACAGATATTCCGCCGCAGCTGATCGCGCTGATGCGCAGCCAGATCAACGTGCAGGAACTGACTGTGCGGGCATTGGTTGAGCAGAACCCGGAACACATTTATCACGCAGCCATGATGGACCCGCATACCGCCGCCGAACTGGATTTGCGTCAGATCCGAAGCCTTGTGACCGACCTGCTGACCGCTCATGCCGATTGGCTACCCGACTGGTGTCGCCCGGCCCGCGCCGCCTGATCTTCATCTTTTCACAAATACTCAATTGCAACCGCAGCCAAAAAAGAAACGCCAGAAATGACAAAACGCCGCTCGCAGCATTGGTACGGAAAGCTCGACAAAGACGGCTTCATCCACCGGTCGTGGATGAAAAATCAGGGTTTTCCCGATCACGCGTTCGATGGTCGCCCTATCATCGGTATCTGCAACACGTGGTCGGAACTCACGCCCTGCAACTCGGGCCTGCGTGATCTGGCAGAAGGTGTCAAACGCGGCGTGTGGGAGGCCGGAGGCTTCCCCGTCGAATTCCCGGTGATGTCACTGGGTGAAACCCAGATGAAGCCCACTGCCATGCTGTTCCGCAACCTGCTGGCGATGGATGTCGAGGAATCCATCCGCGCCTATGGCATCGACGGCGTGGTTCTGCTGGGTGGTTGTGACAAGACCACGCCGGGGCAACTGATGGGTGCCGCTTCGGTCGATCTGCCCTCGATCGTAGTCAGCTCTGGCCCGATGCTGAACGGAAAATACCAAGGCAAGGACATTGGATCCGGAACAGATGTTTGGAAATTTTCCGAGGCCGTTCGTGCCGGCGAGATGACCCTAAAGGATTTCATGAACGCCGAATCCGGTATGTCACGCAGCGCAGGTGTTTGCATGACCATGGGTACGGCCTCAACCATGGCGTCTTTGGTTGAGGCGATGGGTATGTCCCTGCCCACCAACGCCGCCCTGCCCGCCGTTGATGCCCGCCGTATGGCGCTGGCACACCTGACGGGTAAACGGATTGTTGAGATGGTGGACGAAGATCTTAAACCGTCGGACATCCTGACCAAGGAAGCGTTCGAAAATGCCATTCTGGCCAATGCAGCCGTTGGCGGCTCGACCAATGCGGTGGTGCATTTGCTCGCGCTGGCGGGCCGCGTGGGCGTAGACCTGACCTTGAAAGACTTTGAAATCGGGTCGGAAATCCCGCTGCTGGTGAACTGCATGCCCTCAGGGAAATACCTGATGGAGGATTTCTGTTACGCAGGCGGTGTGCCCGTGGTTTTGAACGAGTTGAAATCCTTCCTGCGCCCCGCAAAAACCGTTCTGAACAAAGATATCTCGGCCCATTTCGAAGGGGCTGAGTGCTTTAACCCCGACGTCATCCGCCCCTTCGACGATCCGGTGAAACCCGCCGCGGGATTGCGCGTGTTGCGCGGAAACCTCGCGCCAAACGGGGCCATTATGAAACCCTCGGCCGCGACGGATGCGCTACTGGAAACAGAAGCCGAGGCCTACGTTTTTGAGAGCATCGAGGACTTGAAAGCCAATATTGACCGGGATGATCTGCCAGTAACCGCTGAAACCATTCTGGTCCTGAAGGGCTGCGGCCCAAAGGGCTATCCCGGCATGCCCGAGGTCGGCAACATGCCGATCCCGGCCAAACTGGTGAAGGAAGGCGTCCGCGACATGATCCGCATATCCGACGCCCGCATGTCCGGCACCGCCTATGGCACCGTCATCCTGCATGTCAGCCCCGAGGCACAGGCAGGCGGCACGTTGGCGCTCGTCAAAACCGGGGACCGTATCCGGGTTTCTGCCAGCAATGGTGAATTGGAGCTGCTTGTCGCCGATGAGGAGCTGGAAACCCGCCGCGCCGCGTGGCAACCGGACGATCCGCACTACACCCGCGGCTATGCGAAACTCTATGTCGACCACGTGCTGCAAGCCGATCAGGGCGCGGACCTAGACTTCCTTGTCGGCAAAGATACCCGCCTTGTGACCAGAGAGAGCCACTGATGGACCATTCAGCCACTTTTCATGATCTAAACGGCGCCTCGGTCTATATAACCGGCGGCGGCTCCGGCGTTGGAGCCGCTCTGACGGACGGTTTTTTGGCCCAAGGCGCAAACGTTGCCTTTATCGGCCGCTCGGACGCCAGCGCATTTGTTGAGGAAATGCGAGACAAACATGGTCGCGCGCCGCTGTTCATGCAGGGCGACATGACGGATACCGAATTGCTGCACGCCACTATGCAAAAGGCTGCCGAGGCACATGGACCTTTGGATGTGTTGGTCAACAACGCAGCCAATGACAAGCGTCACTCGCTTGAGGAAACCACCGCCGAGTTCTGGGACTGGATGATTGAGGTGAACCTCAAAGCCTATTACTTCGCCTGTCAGGAGGCCGCACGCCAAATGGCAGGAAAAGGTGGTTCAATCGTCAACTTCAGTTCGATCAGCTACATGATGGGGAATGCGGGCTATCCGATCTACACGACTTCAAACGCAGGGATCACCGGGATGACGCGGTCGTTGGCGCGCGAGTTGGGGCCGAAAAAAATCCGTATCAATGCGCTGGCTCCCGGATGGGTTTTGACGCAAAAACAACTTGAAATGTGGGCTACGCCCGAAGACCTGGCGGCGCATTTGGATCGCCAGTGCCTGAAAGAACACCTGACGCCCGAAGACATGATCGCACCGACATTGTTCCTGGCCTCGGATGCCAGCCGCGCGATGACCGGACAGTGCATGGCCGTCGATGGCGGCGTTGTAGTAACGGGGTAAAGCCATGAATGCAGAGTGGATAGCCGTCGACTGGGGAACATCCCAACTGCGGGCCTGGGCCATGCAGGGCGACACCGTACTGGCGCAAAGGCAGTCTGACTGCGGCATGGCTCGCCTGAGCAGAGATGCGTTTGAATCTGCCTTGCTTGACCTGATCGCAGACTGGCTGGGTGCTGAACCTGTCGATGTTGTGGCCTGCGGCATGGTCGGTGCGCGGCAAGGCTGGGTCGAAGCCCCCTATTCGGTCGTACCATCGGCACCGCTGTCGGACGCACCAATTCGGGTTCCCGGTACCAATGCCAGGATACGCGCGTTCGTCGTGCCTGGGCTCAAGCAGAACGCACCGCCTGATGTAATGCGCGGCGAGGAAACTCAAATTTCTGGTTTTCTGGCAACCCGCCCGAACTGGGACGGGGTTATCTGCCTGCCCGGGACGCATTCAAAATGGGTTCAGATCAGCGCAGGAGAAGTCGTGAGCTTTCGAACGTTCATGACAGGTGAGATGTTTGAGCTGCTCTCCGAGCAATCAGTGCTCAAGCATTCAATCAGTGACGGCTGGGACGTCGACGCCTTTGCAGAAGCTACAGCAGACACGCTGTCGAAACCCGAACAATTGGCTGCGCGCCTGTTTGGCCTGCGAGCGGCGGATTTGTTGCACGATCAGGACAAGGGGACAGCCCGAGCCAAGTTATCCGGGCTATTGATCGGGGCTGAACTGGGGGCAACACGCCCCTACTGGTTGGGGCAGCAGCTGGCAATTATCGGCGCTGAAGGGATGTCCCAAATCTACGGACGTGCGCTGCAACTGCAGGGCGCTTTCGTGGACACCGCTAACGCTACTCAATGCACTTTGGCAGGCCTGTCGCAGGCCCGCAAACTAACGAGGCAAACCGCATGAGCCGCCCCATCATCGCCATTTTGCGTGGCTTGCTACCGTCAGAAGCCGTCGATGTAGGCCATGCACTGATCGAAGCCGGTATCGACAAGATCGAGGTGCCGTTGAATTCGCCTGACCCGCTGAACAGCATTGAATCGTTGGCCAACTCGTTCGGCGATCAAGCCTTGATCGGCGCTGGCACGGTTCTGACCCCCGAGCAGGTAGAGGCTGTTGCGCAAGTTGGCGGTAAGCTGATCGTTTCCCCAAATTATGACGCCGAGGTCATTGTGCGTTCTGTCGCGCTAAGCATGCAAAGCTGGCCGGGCGTCTATACCCCGACCGAGGCGTTTGCTGCGCTAAAAGCTGGCGCCACTGGTTTAAAACTGTTCCCCGGTGTCATTGCCGGGCCAGTTGGTCTGGCCGCAGTGCGGCCGGTACTGCCGTCGGGCACTTTGGTCTATGCAGTTGGCGGCGCTGGACCTGAGAATTTCGCCGAATGGATCAAGGTCGGGGCAGATGGATTCGGCATCGGATCGGCCCTGTTCAAACCGGGAATGTCCATCGCAGAGATTGCCGGTCAGGCCAAGCGGATCGTCGCTGCCTATGACGAGGCAGCTGGATGAGCTTTGTTTTTGACGACCGTCCATGTGAGCTAGGCGAAGGGCCCCTGTGGCATCCTGAACGCAAGCAACTGTTCTGGTTCGACATCATCAACAAACGTTTGATGACGCAGACAGGGGGCGAGCAACACAGTTGGCAGTTTTCGGAACATGTCTCAGCGGCAGGTTGGGTGGACCGGGATACAATAGTGATGGCTTCAGAAACCGGCCTGTGGCGGTTTGGTTTGGACAGTGGTCAAAAAGACCTGATCGTCTCGCTTGAGGTGAACAACCCGGTCACCCGTTCTAATGACGGGCGCGCAGACCCGTGGGGCGGGTTTTGGATCGGGACGATGGGAAAAAACGCCGAACAAAAAGCGGGCGCGATCTATCGGTACTGGCAGGGCGAATTACGCCTTCTTGTGCCCGAGGTCACAACCTCGAACGCGATCTGTTTTTCCTCAGACAGGTCCTGCGTCTATTACACCGATACAGTCACACAACAGGTTAGGCGCTGTTCGCTGGAGCCTGAGACGGGGTGGCCCGAAGGCAATAGCACGGTGTTTCTCGACCTGCGCGCTGATGGCTTTTACCCCGATGGCGCCGTGGTCGACGCAGACGGCAATATCTGGATCGCCCAATGGGGGGCAAACCGTGTCGCTTGCTATGACCCGAATGGGCAGTTTCGGCATGCCGTCTCGTTTCAGGCCGCACATACATCTTGTCCCGCCTTTGGCGGCGACGATCTGACAACGCTGTTTTGCACCACTGCCCGTCAGGGGTTGGACGCAGACACTGTCAAAACACAACCAACCAATGGCATGACCTTTGGTGCATTGGACGCGGGCACAGGCCAGGCAGAACACAGAGTCCTTCTATGAAACCAGAACTTGGTGTTTGCTATTACCCGGAACACTGGCCCGAGGCCATGTGGGCCGAAGACGCGGCCCGTATGGTTGAAACTGGCATAAGCTGGGTCCGGATCGGTGAGTTTGCCTGGAGCCGAATGGAGCCGGTTCCAGGCGATCTGCAATTGGACTGGCTGGACCGTGCAATCGACACGCTTGGGGCGGCTGGGCTCAAGGTTGTGCTGGGGACACCTACTGCGACACCCCCGCGCTGGATGCTTGAGAAACATCCCGATATGCTGGCAGTGGATGCGCAAGGAAACCCCCGAAAATTCGGCTCACGCAGGCATTATTGTTTTAGCCATCCGGGTTATGTCCAAGAATCCGTCCGCATTGCCCGGATCATGGGCGAGCGCTACGGACGAAACCCGCATATTGGGTCCTGGCAAATCGACAATGAATATGGCTGTCACGATACGACCGTTAGCTACGGCCTCGCCGCTCTGCATGCCTTTCGGCTTTGGCTAAAGGATCAATACGGCAGCATTGACGCGCTAAACGAGGCATGGGGCAACATATTCTGGGCGATGGAGTATCGCGATTTCGACCAGATTGATCTGCCCAATCTGACAGTGACCGAACCCAACCCGGCGCATGTTCTGGCGTTCCGGCGTTTCAGTTCGGATCAGGTCGTTGCGTATAACAAAGCCCAGGCAGATGTACTGCGCGCTTTGACGGATGCGCCGTTGTTGCACAACTATATGGGCCGAGTGCTGGATTTCGACCATTTCAAGGTTGGCGAAGATCTGGATATCGCCACTTGGGACAGCTATCCAATCGGCTTCCTCTCTGACCGGCTTGAGGCGGATGAAGCCCATAAAACCGCCTTTCTTCAGCAGGGCGATCCGGACATGCAGGCTTTTCATCATGACCTGTATCGCGCGGTCGGCCGCGGGCGTTGGTGGGTGATGGAGCAGCAACCCGGCCCGGTGAATTGGGCACCGTACAATCCGGCACCACTACCCGGAATGGTTAAGCTGTGGTCGCTTGAGGCAGTGGCGCACGGGGCAGAAGTCGTCAGCTATTTCCGCTGGCGGCAGGCCCCGTTTGCGCAAGAGCAAATGCATGCGGGGCTGCTGACACCCAACAACCGCCCTGCCCCGGCTCTGACCGAGGCAAAGCAGACTTCGGACGCATTGTCAGAGATCGGCAACGTTGTGCAGGCACAGGCCCAGGTGGCCATCCTGTTCGACTACGCGTCGGATTGGGCTTGGTCGACACAGCCTCAGGGGGCGGGATTTGACTATTTCCGTCTGGTCTTCTCGGCGTATCGCGCCTTGCGGCGGGCGGGCTTGTCTGTGGACTTCGTGTCCTCAACCAAACTTCCGCGCGTTGGCTACAAGCTCATCCTTGCTCCGGGGATCGCCACCATGCGCGACAATTTGGAGCATCAATTGGCGGAGGCCTGTGATCTGCTCATCATGGGCCCACGCAGCGGGGCGATCACACATGACTTCCAGATTCCGCGGGCGCGACCCGGCCTGAACGGCCTGAAATGCGACGTCGATCTGGTCGAGACCCTGCCGCCCAATATACGGCGTGGCGTTGAAGGCGGCGGCGCGGCGCAACATTGGATCGACAGGATTTCGGGGACTGCCCCCAATTTGTTGACATTTGCAGATGGCACCCCTGCGCTTTTGGGTGAAAATCGTCTTTGGTATCTGGCAGGTTTCCCGAATGACACATTGTGGGACCGGGTCGTTGAAATGGCCGCGCGCAAAACCGACGTTACCCTATTTTCGATGCCCAAAGGGCTGCGCCGTCGCGAGACGGCCACACATGTTTTCTTGATCAACTACAACGCGCAACCAGTCGCATGGAACGGTGACGTCGTTGACGCCTGTGACGTAGCTGTCACGCAGAAGGATGCGCCCGAAGAGGAATGACTTCTCCGGGCGCTCGTTTTGGATTTAGCTTCAAAACCTACTGGTCAGTCTGCAGGCTGTTGGGGTCGAACACGCCCCCAAAGCCACCGTTGTTTGAAGGCGGAGTTTCAGTATCTGAACTCTCCTCCTCGGCATCACCACCCAGAGTATTCGGCGCGAAGACGTTGCCAAAACCGCTGTTGTTGGACGGTTTCGGTGTGGATTGCTGCGCACCACCTTGTTCGGCTTCTTCGGCCTCACGCTTCTTACGCTGTTCTTCGCGCTGCTTGCGCAGCTCTTGAATGCGTTGATCGGCTTCCAGACGTTTCTGCTCTTTCACATTGGCGATGCATTGGCCGGGGTTGTAGGCCGTTGCGGTGCCAACGACAGTGATCGTCGCAACCGCAAACACAACCAGTAGGACAGCCGCCATGTTGCCAGCAAAGAAGCTGGGCAACTTAATCTTGCCTGCCAGTTCCTCAACAGTGGCGCTCTTACGGGCTGCGGCCACCAGTTCCTGACGCTTCAGCTTGGCTTCGTTCAACAAGGCAAAGAATACTGTCAACGCCACGATGATGAAGGCCAGAGCCGAAATGGCAGGCGTGATACCATACCGCACCTTTTGGGCCAGTTCGATCGTCAGCGTCGGGTATTCACCAAAGGTGAAAGTGGTGGTGTTGTAGTTCTCGAACGAAGCGAGGAACGCCAGTACTGCTGCGGAAGCAATCGCAGGACGCATGAAGGGCAACAGAATCTTGCGGAAAGCCTGAGCATGCGTTGCACCAAGGTCCAACGCCGCTTCGGTCAATGCCACATCGTAACGCTGCAGGCGCGCCACCAGAACCAACATGCAATAGCTTGCAATAAAGGTGGATTGGCCGATTACCGTCAGGAAGATACCGTTAGACAGGAAGCTATCTGCACCCAGTCCCAGCATCCGATTGATCCGATCCCAGAACACCAAAGTCGAGATGCCCAGAACAACACCCGGGATCAGGATCGGAGCGATGATGATCGTGTAGTAGGTCGCCCGTAACTTAGGCCATATCTGGGTCAGCATCAGCGCACCGGCCAGACCCATCGCCACCGACAGAACAACCGTTCCGGCGCCAATGATCAGCGAGTTCTTGATGCCGTTCAGGATACGCTGATCCTGAAACAGCTCGCCGAACCACTGGAAGGTCAGACACTCCCACGGCGTCATGCGCGGGAAAGCCGACGAATTGAAGGCCGTGACCGACATGATCACCAGCGGGCCCAGCAGGTACAGGAAGAAGATGACCAGATAGACCCAGATGCTTACACGAAGGAAGGAATTATTCATTTCCCGATATCCCCCATATTCACCTTGAACAGGCGCATCATCGCCAGCACGAACAAGATACAGGTCACCAGAAGAACAATTGCGTAGGCGGCACCTTGCGGCCAGTCATTGTTGTCATTGAACTGCTGGTAGATAAGCTGCGTAAACCACAGACTGGATGGTCCGCCCAGGATTTGCGGCGCGGCCAGCGCACCGGCGCTGAGCATGAACACCATGGTACAGCCTGAGCTGATGCCCGGTTTGGCGTAAGGAATAACCACACGCCAGTGAATTCGCCACCACGGCGCACCAAGATCGCGCGCAGCCTCGATCTGGTTTTTATCCAGACTTTCGATCACGTTGTACATCGGGAAGATCATCAGCAGGATGTAGGCGTAACCCAGACCGGCATAGAGCGCGATGTCATTGCGAATAAAGTCAAACGGCGTATCCCAGATGCCCAGCCCTACGAACAGTGTATTCAAAACACCGGTCTCACCAAAGATAATCCGCAGGGCAAAGGCACGCAAAATCTCGTTGATCCAGTAAGGGATGATCAGCATGATCGCGAAGATGCGAATGTGGTTGCCTTTGGACTGACCCAGATAATAGGCAATTGGATAGCAGAGGATCAGGTTGAAGATCGTCACACAGACCGCAGCTAGCAGAGTGCGGAAAAAGACCCTCAGATCGACTGCATTATAGGACTGACTGCCGCCCTCAGGGCCATAGATCAGGTATTTGTAGTTCTCCAGCGTATAGACGTCCTTGGGCCCGCCGATCTCCGGCGGGGGCAAGTTCGGACGGAAGGAGAAATCCAGCATCGACAATTGCGGCAGAATGATCAGGCCAATGGTCCAGAACAGGACCAGACCCAATATTGCGGCGCCCATGCCGATGCCGTTTCGGTTGAAGAATTCTTTCAGGAAGCCTGGCATAGTCGGCCCCCTTATTCCGCGGCCAATTCACCAGCCGGAACCAGAACCGCATTGCGGGTCTCATATTCCAACGTGATGTTTTGGCCTGTGTGGTCATCGAAGGATTGGCCGAGGTTTGGCAAGGACACCTTGATCTCTTTACCGCCGTCACCTTCAGTGAAGATGTTGAAGACGTTACCTTCGAATTCTTCGTGGTTCACCCGCGCGGTGACAAAGTGATCGCCTGATGCACCATCGGCAGCGATCGCAAAAGCTTCGGGGCGAATGAACATCATGGCGTCGTCACCCGCTTTCAGCTTTCCTTGGTTGGCGGACGAGATACGTGCAACCAATTCACCAGACCGGTTCGTTGAAATCAGCGCTTCGTTCCCCATAATCTGTTTAACTTTGCCGCGAAACACGTTGTTTTCACCTACGAAAGAGGCCGCGAATGCAGTGTTGGGATCATTATAGATAGTCTTGCCATCAGCGATTTGATCGATCACACCAGCCCGCATGACCGCAATACTGTCTGACATGGTCAGGGCTTCGCCCTGATCGTGGGTGATATAGATGAAGGTGATGCCGACGCGTTTTTGAATCTCACGCAACTCGGTGCGCATATGCTGGCGCAGTTTGAGGTCCAGCGCGGACAACGGTTCATCCAGCAGCAGCACATCCGGTTCCGCACATAGCGCGCGGGCGATGGCAACCCGTTGGCGCTGACCACCGGACAACTCGCTTGGCAGCTTGTCACCCTGGTCAGGCAGCGCGATCATGTCCAGCAGCTCATCGGCACGCTTTCGGCGCTCTTTTGCGCTTGCGCCGCTGATCTCCAATGAGAAGGTGATATTTTCCCAGACTTTCATCAGCGGGAACAACGCGAGGTTCTGAAAAATCAGGGCGGTCGGGCGTTTGTTCGGACCGATGCCACGCATGTCCTTGCCACCGATCAGAACTTTGCCCTCACTTGGGTCCAGAAAACCCGAAACCGCCCGCAGGATCGTCGTCTTACCGCACCCTGAGGGACCAAGAAACGAAAAGAAATCGCCCCCATTGATGTTCACATTGGCGTCCCGCACGGCAACAAAGTCTCCGAAACGGATCCACAGGTTTTCAAGATCTACACCGACCCCTGCACTCATTTTTGGCATCTCCGTCTGGCACGGTCCATGACCACACCGAAATAGCGTCCGTCACGCCGTTGTGGCATGCGGGTTGATAGCCCTCCGCACAGTGGCGGAGGGCACCTTGTCAAAGCAATCAGGCGCTTTTGAACTTGTTGACGAACTCGGTCCGAGTTTCGGCATACCACGGAGCCTCAGCAGGCCATGGGTTCAGGTTTGCCAGCGAGTCGCCCGGATAGGCCTCGGCGAAGTTCTTCTTGTAGGTGTCGCCCGCATATTGGTCGGCACCCAGAACTGGCGAGTTGTAACCGTGGCTGTCGATGGCGACACCTGCAGGCTTGGCCTGATAGGCGAAATCGATGAAGGCATAAACCTGATCGATGTTCTGCGCACCGGTCGGCATCGACATACCGTCGACCCATGCCATCGCACCTTCGACCGGAGCCTGATAGTGCACCGGCTCACCAGCCGATTTCAGCGCCAGCGGCGGACCATCCCAGGTCTGGCCGACAATAACGCCTTCGTTCAACAGGCCGTTTTTCTGGGTGTCGGCATCGTTCCAGATCAGCTTGATCCGGTTCTTCCGCTCGACGCACCAGTCTGTGATCTGGCCCCAGACCTTGCGCATGGTGTCTTCGTCGCCGTACGCGGCCCAGACAGAGCCAGGCTCCATCTCTCCGGAGGCTTCCATATACAGACCCGCGCCCAGCATCATCGAGTGCGCGCGACCCATGGTCTTGCCTGCGTTTGCTTCGGACCAGACGTCTCCATAGGACGGGGCGTCGCCTTCGGGCAGCCACAGGTCGGTGCGGTAGGCGATGCCTTCTGTACCCCAGATATGCGGCAGCCAGTGCACGCCACTGTCAGCAAAGTTCCAGGCGTCGGTGCCGATCTGCGCCATCGCAGGGTTCACCAGATCAATTGGAACCTTGTTCATGTCGAAGGGCTGCAACAGTTCCAGCGGCCCCCACTGCAGCGAGCGGTTGTTAGTCGGCGATACGATGTCAAAGCCTTGGCCCTTGGTGGCCTTCATCTTGTTGATGATTTCTTCGTTCGATCCGATGCCGGTGTAGTTCACCTTGATCCCGGTCAGAGTTTCAAACTCTTGCAGGAATGCGGGCGGCAGATAGTCCGACCACATCAGAATGTTGATTTCACCCGAAGATGCCAGCGCGCTTTTGCTGTAAAGCGGTGCTGCCAGTGCTGCTGCACCCGCGCCTTTCAGGACCGAGCGTCTGGAAACGGTTTTCCGTTCAGCCATATTTTAGTTCTCCCGTTATTGGACTGTGTTGTTTTGTTATTATGGTTGCCACGCTAGAACTTTGCGGGGGCATTGTCAGGCCAAAAGTGACGGATTGGAAATTTCGTATGTCCAGATTGCGATTTAATCTAGCAAGTATCGCTAGTTACCCCCTGGGTCCGCAGTCATATATTGAGACCGGAGTAGCCTATTTCTGCAATGTTTCGTAAAAAGTTGACACGGCTGCCCGTCAGGTCCGGGACCAGATTTTGGGCCTCAATCCAATTGGGGAAAAGCGGGTTTTGTCATGCCAGACCGAAAGAAATCACGACAAAAACAGTCGTAAACTGCATGCTTTTGGCAACGCACGCAGACCTCGGGGCTTACTATGCGGGGAACAGACAACGTTTCAAGCAGTATGAAAAGGGGCATTCGCGTACTGCATCGCACCTTTCGATCCATTAGGTATGAGTTACAGTTATTCTCTCATGGACAGGCCCTGGTGAAACAGGTGAACCTTGCCCGGATCTGCCGAAACAGCAACGGTTTGGCCCCGCATGTTTTTTTGGACCCCCGGCAGTTTTGCGATTGTGGGGTCCTCTCCGTCTTTGGAGGCAAAATACAACAGCGTGACCTCTCCAAGTGCTTCGGTAAAGTCCACAATTCCTTCCATAATCGGATTGCTTTCAACGGGGTGAAAGTCTTCGGGACGCACGCCGATATTCACCTGTTTACCCTCGTCAGCCGCATTGGTCCGGATGTTGGTCACCGCGATCCCACCGCCATCCAGTTTTACGACGGTACTCTCACCAGTCTGCGTGATGACCCCCGGCAACAGGTTCATCGCAGGTGAGCCAATAAATTGCGCGACAAACTCATTGTCTGGCGTTTCATATAGTTCGAGAGGGGTGCCGACCTGCGCGATCCCCTTGTTGGCCAGGACGACAATCCGGGTGGCCAATGTCATCGCCTCGACCTGATCGTGGGTGACATAGACCATCGTGCTGTCGGGCATTGCCTCTTTCAAACGCGCGATTTCGATGCGGGTTGCGACGCGCAGCGCTGCGTCAAGATTGGAAAGCGGTTCATCGAACAGATAGACCTTTGGGTCCCGCACGATCGCCCGACCGATTGCAACGCGTTGCCGCTGACCACCGGAAAGGGCCTTGGGAAGGCGGTCCAGAAACGGTTCCAACTGTAGGATACGAGCGGCGCGGTCAACGGCTGCATCAACCTTGTCCATTGGCATTTTGGCAATCTTCAATGCAAAGGCCATATTCTCGCGCACAGTCATGTGCGGATACAGGGCATAGCTTTGGAAAACCATCGCAATGCCCCGTTGCGCGGGCGGCACGTTGTTCATCACCTGGCCTTCGATCTCAAGCGTTCCGCCAGTGATCTTTTCAAGCCCTGCAATCATGCGCAGCAACGTGGATTTACCGCATCCCGAAGGCCCAACAAATACAATTAATTCACCGCGTTCGATGTCGAGGTTAATGTTCTTTAGAACGTCGACATTACCATACGTTTTGGCGACATCCGTGAGATTGAGTTCAGACATGACTTACCCCTGTACCCGAGCCATCAAACAGAATTGGGCCGCACCGAGGGTCATTGTCCCCGCCCCTGCGACGCCGCCCAACTCCTCCCCGATAACCTGCCAGTTACCGTCGGGCAGTGTGACTTCCGCGCTGTCAGATCCCAGATTGAATACACAAAAGACCTGCTGGGCATCGTCCTCACGCAGGAAGGTCAGGATCGGGCCCGACTGGGTCATGTCGAGCTGCTGCCCTAACATCAGTGCAGAATACGCGTGGCGCAACGCAATCGCGCGGCGATAGTGATGCAGCATCGAGTTTGGCTGTTGCTCTAAACGGTCTACCGCTTGCTCGGCTTGCGTTTGGCTGACGGGCAACCAGGGGGCACCAGTACTGAACCCGAACTGTTCGTCCTGCGCAGCCCAAACCATCGGAGTGCGGCATCCATCACGGCCCTTGAATTCCGGCCAGAATTCTATGCCGTAGGGGTCCTGCAGATGCTCAAAGGGCACATCCGCCTCGGGCAGGCCAAGTTCTTCGCCTTGGTACAAGCATGCTGACCCGCGCAGGCACATCATCAGCACTGCATGTTGACGGATGGCTGCGTCGTCCAGCCCCCACCGCGACGCGTGGCGCTGAACATCATGGTTTGAGAACGCCCAGCAAGGCCATGCATCGCCAGCCTTTTCTTCCAACTGATCAAACACCTGCTTGGCATATGCGGCGGTCAAAGCGCGTTTTTCGAGAAACTCAAAGGCATAACACATATGCATACGTTTATCGCCGCTGGTGTATTCCCCCATGATCTCAAGCCCGCGCTGAGCGTCGCCAACCTCACCCAAACAAGCACGACCTTCGTATTCGTCCGTCAGCGCACGCAACCGTTCGAGGAAGGCGATGTTTTCAGGCTGGCTTTTGGAATAGAGGTGATCCTGATGGTTATAGGGGTTCACCAACGGCGCGATCGAGGCATTGCGCTGATCCATCGGCAGGCCAGGATTGTCGCGCAGTTGTTTGTCGTGGAAGTAGAAGTTGATCGTGTCCAGACGGAAACCATCCACGCCCAAGTCCAGCCAGAACCGCGCCACATCCAGCAATGCATCCTGCACGTCCGGGCAATGGAAGTTCAGATCCGGCTGCGACGTCAGGAAGTTGTGCAGATAGTACTGTAGGCGTCGGGAATCCCACTGCCATGCAGACCCGCCAAAAATCGACAGCCAGTTGTTTGGTGGCGTCCCGTCGGGTTTGGGATCAGCCCAAACGTACCAGTCGGACTTGGCATTTTCGCGACTGGACCGGCTTTCCTTGAACCATAGGTGTTGATCCGACGTATGCGACAGCACGAGGTCGATCATCACCTTTAGCCCAACTGAATGCGCCTGATCTAAGAGGTCCTTAAAGTCCTCCATGGTGCCAAACATCGGATCAACATCACGATAGTCGCTGACATCGTATCCAAAATCCTTCATCGGAGATTTGAAGAATGGCGAGATCCAGATCGCGTCGACGCCAAGCGAAGCGATGTAACCAAGCCTTTGGGTGATACCCCTGAGATCTCCGATTCCATCGCCGTTGCTGTCCTGAAAACTGCGCGGGTAGATCTGGTAAATCACTCCGCCCCGCCACCAGTCGGCGGCTGCCTTGGTTGCTGTTTCGAGTTTCACGGTGTTCTGCACGTTCATCAGACGCCTCTACTTAACGGACCCGGCCAACAGACCGCGGACCAGATATTTTTGCATTGCGAAGAAAACAATCAGCGGGACGATGATCGAAACAAAGGCCGCTGTGGCAAGGATTTCCCAATTCCCACCGCGCGTGCCCAAAAGCTCGACGATGCGGTTGGTCATGACGGTGGTTTGCCCGGATGCGTCAATCAGGAACACCTTGGCAACCAGCAAGTCATTCCACGTCCAAAGGAACTGGAAGATTGCGAAAGACGCCAGCGCTGGAAAGCTGAGTGGCAGGATCAATTTGGTAAAGATCTGAAACTCGGTCGCACCATCGACCCGCGCGTTTTCGATCAGGTCGCGGGGCAGACCGGCCATGTAGTTACGCAAAAGATAGATCGCCAGCGGCAAACCGAAACCGGTATGCGCCATCCAAACCCCCAGATATCCTTTGCCAATGCCGATATTCAGGTGGAATTTCAGCAATGGGATCAGGGCCAGTTGCAGCGGGACAACCAACAGACCAACGACAGCTGCAATAATCAAAGCACGTCCAGGGAAATCCATCCACGCCAGCGCATAGGCTGCAAAAGCCGCCACGAGGATTGGAATGATCGTCGCCGGGATTGTTACGGTCAGCGTGTTGAAAAACGCGCGCCCCATGCTGTCGGTACTGTCTTCCGCCAGAAGAACCTTGTGATAGTTGTCCAAGGTAAACTCCGGCGGCAATTCCGCAGTTGCGAAAACCCGCGATCCACGACTGCCGGTGAACTCTTCCGGGTTCTCCATCCGGTAATTACCCTTGGCGTCTACCGTGATCGTGCCGCCCTTGCGCAACTCTGCTGTTTCACCAGGGGAAAAGGCATCAACTGCACGAGAGCTGACGCCCCATTTTGAGATTGTCGCCTTCGTCCCTTCGTCAAACAGATTGCCTTCGATCACGTACAGCCCATTCTCCAGTACTTGGGTATCCGGGGCCGCGCTGCGCTGGGTCAGATTTTGTTCAGACGGGAACAGTGACCGCCACCAACCACTGGTTGCGATCTGGTCCGCCGTGCGAAAAGACGAGATCAAAAGGCCCAGAGTTGGCACGACCCACAGCACCACCAGAAAGAGGACCGAGGCATGGACGACCCAGCGAAGGGCGGGTTTGGTTCCTGCGATATCGCTCATGACCCTACTCCATCTCTTGCCGCGCGTTGCGCACATTCCAGACAAGGATCGGAGCCACCAGGAGCATGATCACCATTGCCGAAGCCGACCCGACGCCCCAGTCGTTGGCGCGAAACAGCTTGTCATACATGTAGTTGGCCAGTACCTGCGTCTCCCACTGGCCGTTGGTCATGGCAAAAACGATGTCAAAGACCTTGAGGACGGTGATGGTGATCGTGGTCCAGACGACAAGGATTGTGGTTTTGATCTGCGGCACTTTGATCCGGAAAAATATCTGAAACGGATTGGCCCCATCCAGAATTGCGGCCTCAATCGTTTCCTCGGGGATTCCGCGCAGGGCGGCAGATAGGATAACCATGGCAAAACCAGTTTGGATCCAGATGAGGACAACCATCAGCAAAAAGCTGTTCCAGAACGGTATCGTCAACCAAGTCTGCGGCTCGGTCCCGCCAAAGAAAATATAGAGCGCATTGAGCATTCCGATCTGATCTTGTTCGGCCGGACGAGTGTCATAGACCAACTTCCAGATAACCGATGCCCCCACGAACGAGATCGCCATTGGCATAAAGATCAGCGACTTGGCGAGATTGCCCCAACGAATGCGGTCAGTCAGCTGTGCCACCAACAGGCCAAAGGCCGTCGACATTGCAGGCACAATGATCAGCCAGAACATGTTGTTGCGCATCGCTTCCCAAAACTTGGGCTCCTTGGCCATCTGGATATAGTTGTCCAGCCCGACCCATTTGTAGCCGCCGCCCGGGACACGATCAGTCAGTGACAGCCGCAGGGTTTCGACAACCGGATAGGCCAGATACAAGCCCAAAGCAGCCAGCGCTGGAAACAGGAACAACCAAGGCCGGATCATGTTCGCGCGGTTGATGTTGCGGCCAGCATTCGGCCCCCGAGGCGGGAACAAAACTCTGTCCAGAAACTGATTGGATAGATAGAAGTAGCCCACGCAACCTGACACGCCGATGGCGATGGTCAGCAGGCCTTGAAATGCCGGGTGCATGCCGCTCTCCCTTGGGTCGGTAGGTTCGGGCAACCCGGCAGAGCGGGTTGCCCAATCTCAGACGCTTTAGTCCAGCGCGTCCCACGAGGACTGGATTTCGTCGGCGACGTCCTGGGCAGGTGTTCCGCCCGTATAGTCGACCATTCCCGTCCAGAAGGTGCCTGCACCCACGCCGCCCGGCATCAGGTCGGAACCGTCAAACCGGAAGGTGGTGGCCCCCAGAAGAATGTCGTTCATCTTCTTCAGCGTTGGGTCTGAGAAGACCGAGGTATCGACACCCTTGTGCGGCGTCAGGAACCCGGTCAGAGCCATCCAGGCTTCGTGCGCCTCGGGTGTCTCCAGGTATTTCATCAGCGCATGCGCGCCCGGGCTGTCATTGGTGATCGCCCAAACTGTGCCCGCGCCCAGGACCGGGCTGCCGAGATCCTTGCCTTCGTAAGCTGGGAAATAGAAGAAATCGGCATCTTCGCCCACAACCGTGCCTTCGGGGAAGAAAGCCGGAATGAATGAAGCCTGACGGTGCATGTAACACTGCGGAGGCGAGCTGAACATGCCCTTCGGGCTGTCGCGGAAGTCGGTGGTCGCGACAGCACCAGCACCACCGGCCACATAGTCATCGTTGCGCGCGAACGCCCCGAATTCTTCAATCGCTGCAACAACCTTGGGGTCGTTGAACTTCAGGTCATTGGCGACCCAGGCGTCATAATCCTCGGGCGGTAGGGTGCGCAGCATCATGTCCTCGACCCAGTCGGTCGCGGGCCAACCCGTCGCTCCGCCGGACCCCAGCCCGATGCACCATGGCGTTTCGCCATCTGCAACGATCTGATCGGACAGCGCCTTCAGCTCCTCCATCGTGGTCGGGATTTCATAGCCGGCGTCTTCGAAGTTCTCCGGGACAAACCAAACCAGCGATTTCACGTCGACCTTGTAGAAAAATCCATACAGATGGTCCTGCCCGTCCGGGCCCTGATAGGTTCCCAGATCCACCCACGACTGACCGGCCGCATAGTTGTCGCGAATCCAATCCGCAGTTCCTTCACTCAGGGGCGTCAGGAATCCCGCCTTGGCCATATCTGATGCCAGACCGGGTTGGGGAAACACTGCTACGTTGGGCGCCGATCCGGCTTCGGCATCAATTCTGATCTGCTGCTCAAAGCTGTCCGAGCCGACATAGCTGTACTCATGCCCGGTCGCTGCGGCAAAGCCGTCCAAAACCTTTTCGACATTTTCCTGATCAGGCCCCAGCCACGGGCCGAACACGGTGACCTTGTCGGCATGCGCCGCGCCCGCCATCAGGGCGAACGTGGCCGCGCCTGCATAAAGCGAGTGTTTCATGAAGTTTCCTCCCAACTTTGCTCGCGCCTTTGAGACTCATTTTCAAAGCGCTTTGGATAACGCACTTTATCCGCTAACATTCAATTTTTGTCAATAATCTGTTTACTGTTGCCCATATTATTAATATTTAGGGCAGTGTCAGCAAGATGTGGCAGTCGGGCAGGAAGCGCCCGCAAATCTGAAAATGATCAAATTTGAAGGCGCTTTGAAGCGAAGATGAATCTAAAGCAGCTCTCAGAAATCCTTGGTTTATCTCAAACCACTGTCAGCCGCGCGCTGAATGGTTACCCCGAGGTGAACGAGGATACGCGCCTGCGCGTCCAAGCCGCCGCTGCCAAGCATGGCTATCGACCGAACAGCCGGGCTAAGGGACTGGCAACAGGGCGCTCGATGGTGATTGGGCACGTGATTCCCTCCTCATCCCAGCATGAAATGGTGAACCCGATTTTTGGTGATTTTGTCGCCGGTGCTGCACGCAAGTATTCGGATCATGGATATGACATGATGTTCACTAATGCAGATGACACCTCGATCGAGGAAGCCTATCGCAGTCTTTTCCAGCGTGGCGCGGTCGATGGTATTGTATTGCAAGGCCCCAAGGTCAACGAACACCGGATCGAGGTCCTAACCAGAATGGGCGTGCCCTTTATCGTTCATGGCAGATCAACCGGGGTGGACGTGCCCTATGACTGGATCGACGTGAACAACAAAAGTTCGTTCCTGCGCGCCACCCGTTTTCTGATCGACCTTGGGCATCGCCGCATTGCCCTGATCAACGGGCTTGAGGATATGGATTTTGCTCAACGTCGCCGCGACGGATATCTTGAAGCCCTGCATGAGGCAGGTCTGTCCCCCGACCCGGAATTGATGCGCAGCGCCGAGATGACCGAGGTTTATGGCCACCATGAAACCCGCGATATGCTTCGCCTGGTTGACCCGCCTACGGCCATCCTGACAGCCTCCATGATTTCCGCTATCGGAGTGCGTCGCGCGCTTAACGAAGCGGGGTTGAAGATGGGCAAAGACGTCTCGGTCATCGCCCATGACGACGACTTATCTTACCTCAAGAACGGTCAGGACGTACCGATTTTCACCGCCACACGATCGTCTGTACGCAGGGCCGGAGAAATGGCGGCTGAAATGCTGATCGAACGCATCAAATCACCGGAAGACCCGGTGAAAACTAGATTGCTGGAGGCCGAGCTGGTAGTTGGCGGCTCGACTGGCCCCGCCCCAAACAGGTTCTGAAAAATGAAATATACACGCTCGGACTTCCCCAAAGATTTTCTCTTTGGTGTCGCAACCTCGGCTTATCAAATCGAAGGACACGCACAGGGCGGCGCAGGGAAAACCCATTGGGATAGTTTCGCGGCCTCGCCCGGAAACGTGGTGCGAAACGAAAATGGAGATCTGGCTTGCGACCATCTGAATCGCTTCCCCCAAGACTTCGATCTCGTGCGTGATGCTGGTTTTGATAGCTACAGATTCTCAACCAGTTGGGCGCGCGTTTTGCCCGAAGGGCGTGGCCCCGTAAATCAGGCAGGTCTGGACTATTACGACCGGCTTGCCGACGCCCTGTTGGAACGCGGCATTCGCCCCTGTGCGACCCTGTATCATTGGGAATTGCCCTCTCCACTTGCCGATCTAGGTGGCTGGCGCAACCGGGATATCGCAAATTGGTTCGCCGATTTCACCGAGGTCATCATGGGCCGCATCGGCGACCGCATGTACAGTGTTGCGCCGATCAATGAGCCATGGTGCGTCAGCTGGCTGAGCCATTTTGAAGGCCACCATGCACCCGGAATGCGCGACATTCGCGCCACGGCACGGGCGATGCATCATGTTCTGCTGGCCCATGGTCGCGCCATTGAGGCGATGCGTGGTCTGGGCATGTCAAACCTGGGCGCTGTGTTCAATCTGGAATGGACCGAACCTGCCGATGACAGCCCCGCTGCGCGCAAGGCGGCTGATCTTTATGACGGAATATACAACCGGTTTTTCTTAGGCGGTGTGTTCAACAAATCCTATCCGCAAAACGTGTTGGAAGGGTTGGAGCCTCACCTTCCTTCTGGCTGGCAGAACGACTTTGACACAATCGGTGCGCCCGTCGATTGGTGTGGTCTGAACTATTATACACGCAAACTGATCGCGCCCGCCGATACCGCATGGCCAAGCCTGAAAGAGGTTGCCGGCCCGCTTCCCAAAACACAGATGGGGTGGGAGATTGAACCCGATGCCCTGACCCGCTTTCTGACCCGTACGATGCGGGATTATACCGGCGACTTGCCGATCTACGTCACCGAAAACGGCATGGCGAGCCCGGAACGCAAACAAGATGACGACCGCATTGATTACCTCAACCAGCACCTTGGCGCTGTTCAAAACGCGCTGAACGAAGGCGTCCCGGTCAAGGGCTATTTCATCTGGTCGCTGCTGGACAATTACGAATGGTCCTTTGGCTATGAAAAGCGGTTCGGGTTGGTTGATGTAGATTTCGATACGCTCGAACGAACGCCCAAAGCCTCGTACAACGCGCTGAAATCGGCCTTGTCCGGTGGGTCCGTTTCTCTGCCGATGGCTCAGCCTGCCGGAACAATGCACGAGCACTGGAACCTTGTCGCGGACATCGGTGGCACAAACACACGGCTGGGTGTCATCTCGAACGGAGAGCTGACGGACCTTCGCAAACACCCAACCGGGTCGTTGCCAGAGCTTCTGGATGCGTTCCACAGCCTGCGGGACGAAATTGGCACCGATCCACGCGCCGTTGTCGCGGCCGGTGCCGGACCCGTCAAAGATGGGACGATCCGGCTTACGAATGCGCAACTTGATCTGTCCGAGCACGACATCGGCAACGCAACTGGCGCGCAACATACGTTTGTTATCAACGACTTCACCGCCGCGGCCTGGTCGGTGGCCGAAATCACCGGCGACTATGTCGAGGTCTTGCAAGGGGCTGAGACACCGCCGACAGGAACGCGCTTGGTTGTAGGCCCCGGTACTGGCCTTGGCGTCGGCGCGTTGTTGTACTCCGAAGGGCGATACCATACTGCGTCGGGCGAAGGTGGCCATGTTGGCCTTTCGCCCCGGCACGAGGATGAGGTCGAAATCTTCAAAGCGGCACGCCATATCGCGCCCGAATGCTTCTTTGATGACAGCCTAGTGATCGAAGCGGAAATGTTCCTCAGCGGCACTGGCCTTCCCATTCTGTACCAAGCCGCCAGCATGGCCGCTGGACAGACCGATGCGGCGAAGCACAGTGCCAAGGATATCCTGCAGGATGCATTGGCGGAATCCGACCCGATTGCGGTCAAAACTGCGCAAATGTTTAAAGCGCATCTTGGGGCCATCATGGGTGACCTCGCCGTCGCCTACATGCCGACAGGAGGTGTTTTCCTTGTGGGTGGCGTCGCCGAGAAAAACCGGTGGCTATTCAAGGATGCGTTCCGGGATGCCTTTAACGCCGGTGGGCGGTTCAGTGACTTGCGGCGCTCAATGAACCTGTATGTGTCCGAGCAGGATGAATTTGGCATTGTTGGCGCTAACAATTTCTGTAAAAGTGCGCTCGCGCGGTAAACTGGCCGCCTGACCCTGTTACAGAAAGGACCACGGCATGATTTTGTGCTGCGGTGAAGCCCTGATCGACATGATCGCCGAGCCGACCGTCTCGGGTTCGCGCGGTTTCGTACCCCATTCCGGTGGTGCCGTCTTCAACACAGCCATTGCTTTGGGTCGGCTGGGCGCGCCGGCGGGTCTGTTGACCGGACTATCGTCGGATATGTTCGGACAGCAACTGGCAGACGCGCTGCAAGCCAGCCATGTGGACGCAAGCCATGTGATCCGATCGGATCGCCCCACGACACTGGCCTTTGTACAGCTTGTGGACGGCCATGCCACCTACAGCTTTGTCGACGAAAACTCGGCTGGGCGCATGTTGACGCCCGAAGACATGCCAAAACAGCTGCCTGCTGTATCCACTTTGTATTTTGGCGGGATCAGTCTTGCATGTGAACCCTGCGCGGACGCCTACGCGGCCCTGCTGGAACGCCACGGATCAGACCGGGCGGTCATGCTGGACCCAAACATCCGACCCGGGTTTATCAAGGATCAAACACGGTATCGTACACGATTGAACCGTATGATCACTCAATCTGATATCGTGAAAGTCTCGGACGAAGATCTGGATTGGATCGTTCCAGGGCCTGAAACACTGGCCGAGAAAGTCCCACTACTCCTGCAAGCAGGACCTTCCGTAGTTATCGTAACGCGCGGCAGTGATGGGGCGTCGGGATATCTGGCAGACGGGTCCGAAACTTCGGTGCCTGTCAAAGCGGTCGAGGTGGTCGATACGGTGGGTGCCGGTGACACGTTCAACGCCGGCGTTCTGGCTGAGTTGGACCGTGCAGGTCGATTGACCAAGGCCAATCTGCGGACGTTAGGCCCGGACGACTTGCGAGCCGCGCTAGCCAAGGGCGCAGACGTCGCCGCCATCACCGTTTCCCGCGCCGGCGCAAACCCGCCCTGGGCGCATGAACTTTGACCCCCTGAGGGACCGAGATGAAAAGATCAGATATCAACGACATCAAAACCGAAGCCGAAGCCTTCATTCGCTCGTTCGGGGCCGTCCTACCCCCCTTTGCCAACTGGTCGCCGGAACAAATGTGCAGCGCACAGGCACAAGGCATCCGTGACCGTGGCCTCGGGTGGGACATTACCGACTATGGTCAAGGCCGGTTTGATGAGCTTGGCCTGTTCCTATTTACCCTGCGCAATGGCGATGTGCAGGATCTGAACAAAGGTCGCGGGATGCTTTACGCAGAGAAGCTTTTGGTTTCTCGGGACAAACAACTCTCCCCGATGCATCGCCACATCATCAAGGCCGAAGACATCATCAACCGGGGCGGCGGCGATCTGGTTATGGAGATTTATGCCTCGGACCCGGACGGCGGTATAGACCGGGATAACCCGGTGGTTGTTCCCAGTGACAACTGCCCTGTCACCATCCAACCTGGTGAGTTGCTAAGGCTGAAACCCGGTCAGAGCGTAACCCTGATGCCGGGTATCTGGCACGCATTCTGGGCGGAACAGGGCGACTGCCTGATTGGCGAGGTGTCAACTGTCAACGATGACCGGACCGATAATGTATTCGAGGATCCCATTCCGCGCTTTGCAACGATTGAGGAAAACACAAAGCCCGATTTTCTGCTGGTATCGGACTATTGATAAACGGATAGCGCGTGCGCCGGCTTGATCACATCCGGACCGGGTGCTGATCGCTGCATCGGGATAACACCCTTTCCCGAATTCAAAAAATCGAATTAACATGGCCCTCGACAAAGGAAATAGTCGCGAGCCTGATTTTTGCGCGACCATCGAAGGACCCAAGTGATGGTAACCAAAGCACAGCTAGAAGCCGAGGTCGCAGAGTTGCGGCGTCAGCTGGCCGAACAATCCGGTGCACGAGAAGGCGTCTCAGATTCGCACAGCGGCAAACAAGCTGATCCCCACAAATCGATGACGGACGGAATTGTCGAAAGCCTGGATGAGTGGTCAACGCAACTAGAAGAAGTCATGACCGAGCTTGAAGAATTTCCCCACAAAAGGCCGATCCTATTCGCCCTTGGGATTTTCACGCTTGGCTATCTTCTAGGCCGTTCCCGGTAGGAGCCCGAACATGAACCGCATTTCACGCAACATTTCGATCATCCTGCGAGCCGAGCGACTTATTGCTCAAAGGCAACTGTCCGTCGCGGCAAAACGCACAGGCTTTTACGCTGCTGCCGGGTTAGCCGTTGGGCTTGCAGTAATCATGCTGAACGTCTCCGGGTTCTTTTGGCTGTCCGAGACCATGTCAAAGTCTCTGGCCGCGATCATAGTGGCCGGGGTGAACCTTGTTCTGGCCGTGATCCTCGCACTGGTCGCAAACTCCATGACCGCCGAAAGTGACACTTCGGCTGCCGTCGAATTGCGGGATATGGCGCTGCACGACATCGAGGACGAAGTCCGGGACAACTTCGCCGAGGCGCGCAACACAATCGTCGGCCTAAAACGCGATCCGATCGGGATGCTGTCACCCGATATTATCAGCACGGTTCTAGGCGTTCTGCTCAGATATGCGCGGCGTGGAAAAAACAAACCGGATTAGGAGTTATTCTACCATTCTGGCCGCTGCACGCGCGATCACCATCTCTTCGTTCGTGGGAATGGCCAGAATACGCACCCGGCTGAAATCAGTGGACAGAACCGTAGCGTTGTCTGCATTTCGGTTCGGGTCCATATCAATCCCGATCCAGCGCATGCCTTCGCAGACCATCTGACGGATACGGGCGGCATTTTCACCGATGCCTCCGGTAAAGACCAAAGCGTCGATGCCTTCAAGTGCCGCAGACAAGGCGCCCAGTTCACGGCGGATGCGGAAGACATAATACTCAATCGCCTTGCGCGCGTCCGGAGTGTCAGCCGCCAACAGGGTTCGCATGTCCGAGGACATGCCGGACAGACCAAGCAAGCCGGACTTTCGATAGAGAAGCTCGGCGATTTCGTCTGCCTCCATCCCCTCTTGCTGCATCATGTAAAGCACGACCCCCGGGTCCAATTGCCCGCTGCGAGTGCCCATTGGCAGACCATCCAACGCCGAAAACCCCATGGTCGAGGCTACGGCCCGACCACCCGACACCGCACACATCGACGCGCCATTTCCCAGATGCGCAATGACGACACGGCCGTCGTACAAACCCGGCGCAATTTCTTTCAGCTTTTGCGAGACGTAATCATAGCTCAACCCGTGAAACCCGTATCTGCGCACGCCCTTTTCGTAGAATCTTTGAGGCAATGCGAAGGTATCATTCACCCACGGATGCGTCCGATGAAACGCGGTATCAAAGCACGCAATCTGGGTTGTACCCGGAAAGGCTGCCGCGGCCGCCTTGATACCGGCAAGGCTGTAGGGTTGGTGCAAGGGCGCGAAGGGAATGAAACCGCTTAGCGTGTCAAATACGCGATCATCCACCACGACGGGTTCCGAATAAACCGACCCGCCGTGAACGACACGGTGGCCCACGGCCCGGACGTGAATGTCCGGCAGGTATTCGCGGGTAAGTTCAAGAAACGCGTTGATGGCCTCGTCGTGAGTTTTAGCCCCAGACAGCTGGCGGTCGACAGATCGCCCCCCCGCCGATTGGGCCAACAGGCGTGGGGCATCCCCTAACCGCTCGATCTGACCGCGCCAGCGCATACTGGGGCGTCGGTCCTCGACCAGCTCGAATAGCGCAAATTTTAACGAGGACGACCCGGCATTCAGCGCCAGAACATGTTCAGCCATGGATTTTGCCTTCATTCGCAATTGCATGCAGGGCCGCGACCGCACAAGACGCCAGCCGCGAGGCGTCATCATCTGCCCGAGATGTCAGGATAATCGGTGCCGCAGCACCTATCACAACGCCGGCAGCCTCAGCATGAGAGATATATGTCAGCTGTTTGGCTACCATGTTGCCGGCTTCGATATTCGGAACAACCAGAATGTCTGCGACGCCCGCGACTGGTGAGGTGATGCCTTTTGTCCGCGCCGCGTTCAGATCAACCGCGTTGTCCATGGCCAAGGGGCCATCGACCAGCCCGCCGGTGATCTGTCCACGCTCGGCCATTTTCGACAACAGCGCCGCATCGACAGACGACGGTAAATGCGGGTTGATGGTCTCAACCGCTGACAACACGCCAACCTTAGGCATCTCGATGCCAATGGAATGCGCCAGATGGATGGCGTTCTGAACGATATCTGCCTTGGTTTCCAGATCAGGAGCGATGTTCACCGCGGCATCGGTAACCATGATGGGCCGAGACATGCCTGGCACGTCCATCACGAACACATGCGACAGCCGCCGCCCGGTTCTCAGGCCTTTTTCCCTGCGCAGAGCAGCGCGCAACAGGACATCCGTGTGCAAATGACCCTTCATCAACATCCGGGCCTTGCCTTCGACGACCAGATCGACGGCGCGATGAGCGGCCACATCGTGGCCTTTGGCTTGGATAATTTCAATCCCGGCCAAATTAGCCCCAAGCTGGGCGGCAGCGGCGGTGATTTTGTCCGGGTCGCCTACCAAAATCGGCGTAATGATGCTGTTTTCCAAAGCCAGCAACGCCCCGCCCAGCGAATTTGGCTCCTCTGGCGCAACGATCGCTGTGGGCATCGGGTCCAGAGGACGTGCCTTTTCCAACAAAGCGTCGAAGTGCCGGTGACGTTGAACGATCAGTCCCGGCACCTCAACCGAGTCGAAGGTCAAATGCCGCGACGGTGGTGTGACCTGTACGGTGCCGCTTAGGATTAATGCGTTATCCCCGACCCGGCGCACTTCGGCAGAGCAGGTAAGGTCGCCGTCCTCGCGCTTTTCGGTGACGGAAACAAAGGCGGTCAGCTCTTGGCCCGCCAAAACCGAAGCATGAAAACTCAGATCCGCCCGGCGTGTTCGTGTACCGGCCCCCGGCAAGATGTTCCCGATAACCGCAGCCACCAGACCCGCGGGCCACAAGGCGGGCGCGACAGCCTCGGGGTGCCCATCTCCATCTCCGTCATAGGCCGCCAGGTTTAGCGGGTTGTGATCGCCCGAAGCCGATGCAAACGCGTACAAGTCGTCCACGGTGCACAATCGGGTGACCTGTGCCTTGTCGCCTACCTTCAGTTGAGAATAGGTTCTGTTTTCTTGAATTTTCATCTCGTCCGGCTTTGTTTTCGAATGCATGTTCGTCGTTACAAATATTGGATGTTCGGCCTCCCGGAACCAGAACATATCCACCTTTGTCCCTACATTTCTGCGACGCAGCGTAGTCAGATCAATGGCAAATGACAAATGACCTCTGCTCGTGGGGCGGCGCGGATTATCGCTTGACCCAAATTCGGAACTCGGGCAAGCATCACCGCGATGGTTCCCTGTGGTTCGCCAAGGGATGAAAAGGGAATACGGTGAGGTTGCCAACAAGCGCCAAGTCCGTGACTGCCCCCGCAACTGTAAGCGGTGAGCGACGCCAAATACCCACTGGCCCAAAATGGGTCGGGAAGGATGGCCAAGCCACGACCCGCAAGTCAGGAGACCTACCATCCGATGTTCAACCAACCCGGGGCGGGGCGTCCTGGAAGGAGGCTTTATGACACGTCTAAGACGTGATGACATGATTGGCACCTTCTGTCCGCGCTTGGCAACAGGCGGAGTGGGCCATGTCGATCAGTCCTGATCATTTCCTTCTGATTTGCGAGACCTGCGAAGGCTCTGACCGGGCGGATTCATTGCGCGCTGCGCTTGCAAGCAAGCTTCCATCCAGTTTTGGCATCCGCAGCGTTTCCTGCATGGCCGGTTGCGGTCGGCCCACAACCGTCGGGTTTCAGTCATTAGACAAGACGCAGTACCTTTTCGGTGACATCCAATCGGCTGAGGACGTGGATGCTTTGGCCGAATTTGCGCATCAATACCATCGCAGCGGTGATGGTTGGACCAACGCAACGCAACGCCCGCCTGCTCTTCTTGAAAAGACCCTGGCGCGCCTACCACAGCTAAAGCTGGAGACAAGCGTATGACCTGCGGAGCTTTCCTTGAGGCGCGCGGACTGGAGTATTACGCCCTGAACGGCGACGTACTGCTGCAAAACGTCAATTTCGAACTGAATGAAGGGGCAACTCTGGCAATTGCCGGCCCAAACGGTGCTGGCAAGACAACGTTGCTGAATCTTTTATGCGGCGGTGAAGAGATTGTGCTGGGGGACGTTTTGGTAAAGGGGCGCAGCCTTCGGCAGCTTTCGGCGATGGACCGCGCCCGAATGATCGCCGTAGTCAGTCAGCAGGAATCGCCGGACGGGCGTTTGTTTCTACGCGACTACGTGGCCCTTGGACAAATCCCGATCCGCGCCGATCGATCTGCCGCTGAACACGCCTTGGAATTGGACCGCATCCTGAAACTGACCGGACTCGTCGCCCTCGCCGACAAGCGGATGGCCGTGTTATCCGGCGGGGAACGTCAGCGTGCTCATATCGCAAGGGCGCTGGCGCAAAATCCTTCGCTGTTGTTTCTGGATGAGCCGACAAACCATCTGGACCCGGACGCCAAGGGACGCATGCTGTCGCTGGTGGCCGAGCTGGGCATAACAGTGGTCATGATCGTCCATGATCTGGTCATGATCCCGGAATTCGCCACACATGTCGCATTGATGAAATCCACGCGCCTGACCGGTTTCGGCCCGGTGCACGAAGTGCTGACACCCGAAAGGGTCCGTGAAACTTTCGGTGTCGATTATCTTAGCTTTCAGCACGAAGGCCGCATGATCCCGGCACTGGATATCCGAAGAACCACTACCTCAAACTAGGAAAAACAACATGAACAAAACACTCTGGTGCGCAGCACTGATCAGCGGCATTGCAAGTGCCGCAACAGCGCACGAGATCACTGTCGACAATTGTGGCGAGCCGATGGTGTTTGAAACTCAGCCCGAGCGGCTGGTCGTGCACGACATGAACATGACCGACATGGCCTTTGCTCTGGGTTTGCAGGACAAGATCGTTGGCCTGACGGGCATCACTGGCTGGTACAAAACCAGCCCCGAGTTTGACACCCTGCGCGGCGACATCCCGGAACTTGCGCCCAAGTATCCGACGGTTGAAAATCTGGTCGCTGTCGAACCCGACCTTTTCTTTGCAGGCTGGTACTATGGCATGAAACCGGGCGGTGACGTGACCCCGGACACGCTTGCGCCCTTCGGCATCAAAACAATGATCCTGACCGAAAGCTGCGTACATCTGGATAAGGATCGCCCCGAAGCCAGTATGGACCTACTGTTCACTGACGTCCTTCGCTTGGGCAAAGTCATGCACGTTGAAGACAAGGCAGAGGAGCTGGTTTCCGGCTGGAAAGAAGAACTGTCCGCGATTGAGACACAGACAGCGGACCTGCCGAAACCCCGCGTTTTCCTGCTGGACGGCCCCGCCGATGCCCCGTTTACGGCTGGTAAGTTTGCCATTCCTGACGCCATGATTGCTGCCGCCGGCGGCGAGAACGTCACCCATGAAATGGACACCAGTTGGGGGCGTTCCTCATGGGAGGCTGTTGCTGCTTCGAACCCGGAATTCCTGGTTTTACTTGATTATCAAACTGGAAATGGCGCCGCGGATACCTTCAAGTTCCTGCAGGACCATCCCGTGATGTCTCAGACGGACGCGGTCAAGAACGAACGCTGGATTGGTCTGCGCTACGAAGAGCTGACACCCGGACCAGCAAATATCGACGCAATTTCGAAAATGGCCAAAGCCATGCACCCGGGCCTGAACTGATATGGGCCGACTTGGCCTTACACTCTTGCTGGGGGCGGCTGTATTGGCCGCCCTTTTGCTGACCTCGACGGTCTACGGGACCACTTCCATTCCGGCCTCTGACGCGCTAACCGGTGTCCTGTTGGGCACGGGACTGGTGGAAGGGGAAATGTCTCCGCTCCACCGCATCGTGTTTGACCTGCGCCTGCCGCGCGCGCTGTTTGCCGCCGTGATCGGTGCCGGATTGGGCATCGTCGGCGTTGTCCTGCAAACCACCACACGCAACGATCTGGCGGACCCGTTTCTGTTCGGCCTGTCCTCTGGCGCTGCGGCGGGGGCTGTCTTTGTCATTACAGTAACCGGAGATGTGTTGGGCTTTTGGACCCTGCCACTGGCCGCGTTTTTCGGAGGGCTTGTCGCATCAGGCATTGTACTGGCTTTGGTTCATGGGCTGCGCACAAGCGCGCCCGAAAAACTGATCCTTGCGGGGCTTGCGGTTTCGTTTTTGTTTTCAGCTATTACCAATTATCTCATTTTCGCGGGCGACAGCCGTGCGGCGCATTCTGTTATCTTCTGGATGCTTGGGGGTCTGGGTCTTGCCCGGTGGGAGACATTCCCGCTGGTCTGTGCCGGTTTAGTGTTGATCCTCGCCTATGCGATGTACCGCAGCCGCTGGCTTGATGCGCTGCTGACTGGTGATTTGACCGCCGCCACTCTGGGTGTGCCCGTTCAGGGCTTGCGGTTCCGAATGTTCTTTGTGGCCGCTCTTGCGACTGCTGTGTTTGTGTCCGTTGCGGGCGTGATCGGGTTTGTTGGCTTGATGGTTCCGCACATCGCGCGCGGTATCGCAGGACCATTGCACAGTCAGCTTGTACCAACGGCCGCCATTGTCGGAGCAGCTTTGCTGACAGGTTCGGATATCCTGAGCCGTCTGTTGCTTGCCCCGCAAGAGCTGCCTGTTGGTATTGTCACGACATCGCTGGGATCGGTTTTTGTCTTTCTTCTGCTGATCCGAACCGCGCGCCCTCGCAGATGATCTCAAAGGGTCGCTTCGGCCAAAAAATTAAAGTTTCTTAAATGGCTAATATTTAACAGGCAAAATGACCTACATCAAAAAAGGCCCCCACAGATCACGGTATGCGATACACTCGATTACGGGAATCGAGTGTAGCCAGGTCGCATGCAATGCAACAACTGACCAGCCGACGCGCGTTTCTAAGCGCAAAGATCAGACCAGAGGACGGCAATATCGCCAGACCTCCGGGCTCGGTTGAGCTGTGCTTTGTTGAAACATGCAGTAAGTGTGGTGATTGCGCAGATACTTGCCCCGAGGATGCGATCGTTATCGGGGCAGATGGATACCCCCGGTTCCAGCCCACTGATAATCCCTGCACCTTCTGCGGTGACTGCGCCCGGATTTGTCCAACCGAAGCGTTAAGGATTGACCGTCTGCCAGATTGGCCATGGCGCGCCGCGCTTACAGCGGACACCTGCCTATCTATGAACGGCATCAGTTGCCGCATCTGTCAGGACAATTGCGAACAAAGCGCGATCCGTTTCAAACTGATGACCGGTGGCCGCGCAGAGCCGGTGCTTGACCTTGATACATGCAACGGCTGCGGGATTTGCACAAGTTTATGTCCCGCCGATGCCATTGCGATGGAACGCCAACCTCAACCACAAATGGAAGCTACTCAATGAACATCTGCGGTTGTCTCGCCCATGTCACACCTGATCACACGAGCGCAGCAGCTCGGGTGATGAAGGACACGCCGGGTGTCGAAATTCACGCCGAAACAGAAGATGGGCGTTTTGTTGTCGTCGTCGAAGACACGCCATCGCGCCTTGCGTCCGAGATCATCATGGATCTGCACCAGATCCCGGGCGTCATCTCACTGACACTGACTTATCACCATTTCGAGGATCCCGCGGACGCCCATCCGCAGCCCGATGCCCCAAGCCCAACCCCCAGCCGGAGGCCCACGCAATGACACATTCTGAATCCCGTCGGACTTTTCTCAAGGCCTCTGCGGCCGCAGCAACGGCGTCAGCCGCTGGTATTCCGCTGGCAGCCGGTCAAGCAAATGCCCAGGCCGGAGCGCCAGACATCCGGTGGGACAAGGCGGCTTGCCGGTTCTGTGGTACAGGCTGCTCTGTTCTGGTTGGCACCAAAGAAGGTCGCGTCGTTGCGACGCAAGGCGACCCCGACGCGCCTGTGAACCGGGGGCTGAACTGTATCAAGGGCTATTTCCTGTCCAAGATTATGTACGGCAAGGATCGACTGACTACGCCTTTGCTGCGCAAGACCAACGGCGAATACGACAAAAACGGTGAGTTCGAGCCGGTCAGCTGGGACGAAGCGTTCGATGTCATGGCCAAAAAATGGAAAGAGGCGCTGGTCAAGAAAGGCCCGACCAGTGTCGGCATGTTTGGTTCCGGTCAATGGACGGTTTGGGAAGGCTATGCGGCCTCCAAACTGATGAAAGCCGGGTTCCGGTCCAACAATATCGACCCCAACGCACGGCACTGCATGGCATCAGCCGTTGTGGGCTTTATGCGGACGTTCGGCATTGATGAGCCGATGGGCTGCTATGACGATTTCGAGCACGCGGACACGTTCGTTCTGTGGGGTTCGAACATGGCAGAAATGCACCCGATCCTGTGGTCCCGCCTGACCGATACGCGCCTGACGAAACCGGATTGCGAAGTACATGTATTGTCGACGTTTGAGCATCGCTCGTTCGAGCTGGCGGACAACGGCATCGTTTTTGAACCGCAGACCGATCTGGCGATCCTGAACTACATCGCCAACTACATCATTCAAAATGGCGCGGTAAACGAAGACTTCATCAAGAAACACGTCAACATCACCAAAACCGCTACCGATATCGGCTATGGCCTGCGCGACAGCAACGCGCTGCAGCAAGAAGCTGAAAATCCGAACTCGGGCAAGATGGATCCGATCAGCTTCGAAGAATACGCCGAAGCGGTCGCGGCCTACACGCTGGAATACACCTCTGAACTGTCTGGCGTCCCTGCAGACAAGCTGGAGAAACTGGCCCAGCAATATGCCGACCCGAACCGTAAAGTGATGAGCTTGTGGACCATGGGCTTCAACCAGCACACCCGCGGGTCGTGGGCAAACTCGCTGATGTACAACGTACACTTGCTGGTGGGAAAGATATCCGAACCCGGCAACTCGCCCTTCTCGCTGACGGGTCAGCCTTCGGCCTGTGGGACGGCGCGTGAGGTGGGGACCTTTGCCCACCGTCTGCCGGCGGACATGGTCGTTACGAATGATGAGCACCGCGAAATCTGCGAAACCTCATGGAACATCCCCGAGGGCACTATCCCGCCCAAGCCCGGCTTCCACGCTGTGTTGCAGCACCGCAAACTGAAGGACGGCGAACTGAATGCCTATTGGGTCCAGTGCAACAACAACATGCAAGCCGCGCCAAACATCAACGAAGAAGGCTATCCTGGTTACCGTAACCCGGAAAATTTCATCACAGTCTCGGATCCTTACCCAACTGTCACCGCAGTTTCGGCCGACTTGATCCTTCCCACGGCCATGTGGGTTGAGAAAGAGGGCGCCTATGGCAATGCCGAGCGCCGCACCCAATTCTGGCGCCAGCAGGTGCAGGCACCGGGTGAGGCCAAGTCGGACCTGTGGCAGCTGATGGAATTCGCGAAACGTTTTACCATCGAAGAGGTCTGGGGCGAAGAGCTGCTGGCCAAGATGCCCGAGCATCGCGGCAAGACCATGTATGACGTGCTGTATGCCAACGGCAAAGTCGACCAGTTCCCGCTGTCGGAAACGGCGGAAGGGTTCCACAACGACGACGCCGAGCATTTTGGGTTCTACGTTCAGAAAGGTCTGTTCGAAGAATATGCCGATTTCGGACGCGGCCACGCGCACGACCTTGCTCCGTTCGAGATGTATCACGAGGCCCGCGGTATGCGCTGGCCCGTCGTCGACGGCAAGGAAACACTCTATCGCTTCCGCGAAGGGTATGATCCGTATGTGCCGGAAGGTGCAGACGTTAAGTTTTACGGCTACGAGGACGGCAAGGCCAAGATCATCTTTGCCCCCTATGAGCCCGCCGCCGAGGAACCGGATGAGGAATTCGATCTGTGGCTGTCCACCGGTCGTGTGCTGGAACACTGGCATTCGGGTTCGATGACCCGCCGCGTGCCCGAACTGCACCGCGCGTTTCCGTCCGCCGTTGTCTACATGCACCCGGAGGACGCCAAGGATCGCGGTTTGCGCCGTGGTCAAGAGATCGTACTTTCCACCCGCAGGGGCGAGGTCACAAGCCGTGTTGAAACGCGCGGCCGCAACAAAGTTCCGCGCGGATTGGTCTTTATGCCATGGTTCGACGAGCATCAGCTGACCAACAAGCTGACGCTGGACGCAACCTGCCCGTTGTCGAAAGAGACCGACTACAAAAAATGCGCCTGCAAAGTCGAGCGCGCGTAACAGACAAGCGAGGCAAAGGTCGTCCCCATGCCCTCTGAAGGTACACCACTTTCGCCGCAACGGCGTCGCTTCCTGCAGGATGCGGCGCGTGCGTCGGGCGGCTGCGTGGTCGCCGGGTCATTGTTGGCCTGGCTCGCCCGCGATGCCCGTGCGTTGCCGGCCGAAGCGTTGCGCCCCCCCGGCGCTTTACCCGAAAAGGAGTTTTTGTCCGCTTGCATTCGCTGCGGGCTTTGCGTGCGGGATTGTCCGTACGACACATTGAAACTGGCAGAATTGGGCGTGGATGCGGTTGCTACTGGAACGCCTTATTTCACAGCGCGGGATGTGCCTTGTGAAATGTGTGACGACATCCCGTGCGTGGCCGCCTGCCCCACCGGTGCATTGGATCCGGCCCTCGACAATATTGATGATGCCAAGATGGGCGTTGCCGTCCTTGTCGATCAGGAGAACTGCTTGAACTTCCTCGGCCTGCGCTGCGACGTCTGCTATCGCGTCTGCCCTGTGATTGATGAGGCGATCACATTGGAAACAGCCCATAACGAACGTTCAGGCCACCACGCAATGTTTATCCCGACAGTTCATGCGGACCACTGCACAGGCTGCGGCATGTGCGAGAAAAGCTGTGTTCTGCCCGAGGCCGCGATCAAGGTCCTGCCTGCACGTTTGGCCCGCGGCAGCAGTGCCGATCACTACCGCAAAGGCTGGGAAGAGAAAGAGGCCAAAGGCGGTCCCCTAGTTGAAGGCCTCATCGATCTGCCGGACCGACTGCCTGGGCCGGGCACGGACAACCTTGCCGCACCGGGCGGGTTCGCCCCCACATATGATTTGCTGGGGGTCGGGCAATGAGTGCACGCACACATATGCCGGTCGGAATGGAGGCTATCCAAGAAAGAGGAAGGTTGCGCGCCCACAAATACCTGCTGCTGCGCCGCGCAAGCCAGTTGCTCTTTCTGGCGGTGTTCCTATTGGGACCGTGGTGCGGCATCTGGATCGTTCAAGGCACGCTTGCGGGGTCTTTGACGCTGGGCGTGCTGCCGCTGACCGACCCGCTGATCCTGATGCAAAGCGCAATCGCCGGACACTGGCCGGAATGGACGGCCCTGATCGGTGGTGTAATCGTTCTGGCCGCTTACGCTCTGATTGGTGGGCGCGTCTATTGTTCATGGGTTTGTCCGATCAACCCAGTCACCGACGCAGCCAACTGGGTGCACAGACGTTTGGACCTGCCGAAAGGCTGGCAACCCAAGCGCAGCACCCGCCTTTGGGTGCTGGCCACTGTCCTGATCGTCTCGGGCACTACAGGCGTGATCGCATGGGAGCTGGTCAATCCGATCACCATGCTGCATCGCGGGCTGATTTTCGGTGCGGGGTTTGTATGGGCCATGATCATTGCCATCTTCGTGTTCGACCTGTTCGTTGCGCGGCACGGCTGGTGCGGTCACATCTGCCCGGTTGGCGCGTTTTATGGCCTGATTGGCGCGAAAGGCCTGCTGCGAGTTAGCGCTGCGAACCGGACAGCCTGCGATGATTGCATGGATTGCTATGCCGTTTGTCCAGAAAATCAGGTCATCTCCCCTGCGCTTAAGGGCAAGCCGGGTTCCACGCCACTGATCCTTTCCCCTGACTGCACCACCTGTGTTCGTTGCATCGACGTGTGCGCCGTCGACGTTTTCAAATTTACTCACCGGTTCGACGACAAGGTCGCCGCACCTACTGATCCAGTTCCCGCGCCCGATCCGCGCGCAGCCAGACCTATCTGAGGGAGTGCCAAGATGAACAAGCCAACCCGAACAGGCCTTACAGCCCTTATCCCCGTTTTGCTCTTGGGCGGGTTCGCCCTTGCGCAATCAGCTCAGGTAGAAACCCTGCGGGGTGCCGATGTCGATGAACTGATCCCCCTGGAACAGATCCACAAGAACGTCGAAGGGCGCATGCAGCGTAACTATCGCCAACAACCGCCGCTGATCCCGCACTCGATCGAGCAATACCAGATCGACACGCGCACCAATCAGTGCCTGTCCTGCCACGACTGGACCAAAGCCGGGGAGCGCAACGCGCCGACGCTGTCAATGACGCACTATCTGGATCGCGACGGCAACGAGTTGGATCACATTGCAGGCACCCGTTATTTCTGCAACCAATGCCACGTGCCGCAGGCGGACGCGCCGCCATTGGTTGACAACGTCTTTCAACCGTCCTCGGGCAATTAATCCAACGCAAGAATGAAAGGAGCACCAACATGGCAGACTCTCCTGAAAAACGCGGGTGGATTGGCCGCATCTGGAACTGGATCTGGACCCCGGCGGTTGCCTTTAGCTCGGGTTTTCTGATCCTTGCGGGATTTCTGGCTGGCATCCTGTTTTGGGGCGGCTTCCACTGGACGCTTGAGCTGACGAATACAGAGGAGTTCTGTACCTCGTGCCATACGATGGAGACCAATCTGGGCGAGTACCGTGAGACGATCCACTACAACAACCACTCTGGTGTGCGGGCCATCTGTTCCGATTGCCATGTGCCGCATGAATGGAACCACAAGATCAAAGCCAAGATCATGGCGGTCAAGGACGTCTATCACGAGCTGGCAGGCACGATCAGTACGCCCGAGAAATACGAAGAGCATCGTCTGAGCATGGCGACCGCTGTCTGGAAGAAGATGAAGGCATCCGACAGTCGCGAGTGCCGGAATTGCCACAACTTCGACTATATGGATTTCACGTTGCAGGAAACGCGCGCTGCCTCTGAGCACCAACGCGCCATTGATGAAAACATGACCTGTATCGATTGCCACCAGGGCATCGCCCATAGCCTGCCGCCCGGCTATCAGGAGCGGTATCAGGAAGTGACCGAAACCTTGGCCAGCAAAGCGCAGGGTTCGTTGCAACAACAGGCCGCGGCTGACGGCGATGACATCAAGTCATTCCTGAGCACTCGGGCAGACTGAAAAAGGGACACGACATGCTGGAAATTCTGGGAACAATCGGGGCCAACGTCATCAGTCTGCCGGGTATCCTTGGGCTGGCTCTGGGAATGATGACACGCCGCGTTTGGCTGGGCGCATTGATGGGGGGCATTGTAGGGGTGTTGGCGACCTTCGTATTCGCCCATGGTTCATTTGCCACGGTCAATACATTTGAGCTGTTGATCGCAATTGGCATTGGCCTTTGCGCTGGTAGCGTGGGATCGGCCATACGCATCATGGGTGCAACGGTCTGACACTATTGGCGATCTAAGCTCCAAATACATCTACTTTGCCGCAGGTGAAACCGCGGCAAACACGCCCACCGGTGCCTCAACGTAAAAGTTCAGGAAACGCGACAAACGAAATCAATTCAGTAGTATAAACCTGTTTAGGCCTTTGGGCTTGGCGTGATGGTCAATAAAAACAAACCATTCAGACGGGGGCATCTATGCTGCGAACATTACAAAATTGGCGCCTTTTGACCTTTGTTTTTGCGGCTTTTATTGCATTTTTGTTTGCTGACCAAAGTTTGGCCCAGTCAGATGCAGCAGCACCCGGCGCGACCAATGGCGACAAGCTGGAAAATGCGGACTGGGCCAACGTGCAGGATATCCTGAACCACCGCTGCGTGGTCTGTCACAGTTGCTACGACGCGCCCTGCCAACTCAAGCTGACATCCCCTGCTGGCCTTTTGCGCGGCGCCAGTAAAGAGGCGGTCTACCACTCCGAACGACTAAAAGATGCGCAACCAACACGGCTTGGCATCGACGCGCACACAATTCCCGGGTGGCGGGATCTTGGGTTCTTTTCCGTTCTTCCGTCATCCGAAGTGACCGGCGCGGGTGGATCGTTGTTAGAGCGCTCTCTTAACCTCGGCCGGCAAGTCGGTTTGACGGCTAACGCACCTGTCCCAACCCAGCTTGGTTTGTCGATTGATCGCCCCTTGACCTGCCCTACAACGCAGGAATTCGACGCCTTCAGAACGGCAAACCCAAGGGCGGGAATGCCCTACGCCACGGCTCCACTGAGTGAACAAGAATACCAGACCCTCATGTCATGGCTAAAGAAAGGTGCGCCCTTGCCAGCGGCCACACCAGAAATCCCCCAGGACGTTCAGGATCAGATCACAAAATGGGAGGCCTTTCTGAACGCGCCCGACCTGCGCCATCAATTGATAAGCAGATATATATACGAGCATCTGTTTCTGGCGCGCCTCCACTTTCCAACCGACAATCCAAGACAGTTTTTTCAGCTGGTGCGGTCCGCCAGCCCGCCAGGATCAAAGATCGAGATCATCGCGACACGCCGTCCCTTCGATAGTCCCGGCCCAAGGCCGTTTTATTATCGCCTCCAGGCATTCGACGAAACGATCGTGCACAAAGATCATCTGGTCTATAGCTTTGGGCTGGATCGTTTGGCGCGATACAAGCAGCTATTCCTTGATCCGGCCTGGTCCGTCACCGACTTGCCTGCGTACGGAGAAGACGAAGGCGGCAACCCCTTCAGCACCTTTGCCAACATACCGGCCCGCAGCCGTTATCAGTTTCTTTTGGATGACGCGTTGTTTTATGTGCGCAGCTTCATTCGCGGACCGGTCTGTCACGGCGAAACCGCCGTTGACGTGATTGAAGACCGGTTCTGGGTCAGTTTCCTTGATCCGGATGCCGATCTGTCCGTCACAGACACCAGCTTTTTGGCGGACGGAGCGGCCTTTCTGGAATTGCCGGTGGGTACCGCAAATGGAGGGTTTTTGGGGGACCTTCTGGGAATGTCCCATGAAAACCAGATCAAGTATCTTGAGTTCCGGGATGCCCGATATCGCAACAGCGCGGCGCACAAAAACGGGTTTGGATATGACGCAATCTGGGATGGCGAGGGCACCAATCCCCAGGCGCTGATTACCGTGTTTCGCCATTTCGACAATGCCTCTGCCATGACCGGGTTCCACGGCGGTATCCCGGAAACCGCATGGGTTATCGATTATCCGGTGTTCGAACGCATCTATTACGATTTGGTCGCAGGTTTTGATGTATTCGGTCGCCTCGAACACCAGCTTTCAACCCGGTTATACATGGACGAGCTGCGGATGGAGAGTGAGGACACTTTCCTGAACTTCATGCCGCGCGGCGACAGGCAAAAGATGCACAAAACCTGGTACCAAGGAGCTCTGGCCGAGCTGCACACCTATTGGCACCGGCGTCGTGTCGATGACAGTTTTCCAACTGGCATAGATTTTAGAACGGACACGCCAAAGCAAGAGTTCCTTCTGGAACTTCTAAATCGTGGCAACGTACTTTGGGCTGTCGAGGACACGATCAACAGATGCAAAGGGGCCGACTGTTCGAATGGCAGTGCAGAAGTTGTAAACAGCTTGCGCGACATTGCGAATGAAACCGGCGATTGGGTCAGGTATCTGTCAGATGTTTCCCTGCTTTTGGTGGACAAAGAAGATGGTTTCACATCTCTCTATTCGCTGCTCCACGACAAGGCTCATTACAATGTGGCGTTCCTGTTTGAAGAAAAGGATCGCAGGAATCCGCAAGCCGACGTGCTGACCATTCTGCCGGGGGTGATCGGAAGCTATACGAATTTTTACTTTCGACTTCAGGAAGCCCAGCTGGCGTCCTTTGTAACCGACCTCAAATCGGTGCGGTCGCAGGCCGAATGGATCGATATCGTAGCCACTTATGGGCTGCGCAGGACAAGCCCGGGGTTTTGGGAAACCAGCGATCAGGTGATGACCATGTTTCTGGCAAGCGACCCCATTCAGGCAGGCGTGCTGGACCTGAACCGATATAAGGACCCTCGATCCGATAGCGATCCTGAAAACAACTAAGTCAGCCCATTGAAACAGGGGCGCCTGATCATTCGCACTCTGTCAACTCGACGCAGAAAGAAAGCCTAATACCTGCGCCACATCATCGGCCCAAACTGAAGTAGCAGTAAGCACAGCAAACGCGGTTGGTGCAGCATTTGCAAAGCCAATGCGGCCTCGTTTGCTTTATTTTCTGTCATGGCAATATACTGCATGCAAGAACTCGGTCGGCCCCAGGTAATCGGCGGGAAACCTTGTCTTCAACCCGAGCGGAAACAGAACGAACATAAGCCCCGGAAAGCGAATAGCGAGACGGCGGAGTATTGGTCCGCAACTTACTTTTCACCCGTCAGGTAACCTATAATGCGTTTTAGGTGCTGCGCGATGTCCTCGGCCGTGTTTGGCATCCCGGCTATGCTTTGCTGGATGTAATACCGAAAGGCGCCATCCAGCGTCACATAGATTTCCACACCACGCACATCATCGACAGCAAATTTTTTTCCGAGCTCGTCACAAATTGCGACAAACCGGGCCTCGACGTCAGCAACTCGCGGCCTGAGCTGGCCATCGAACATAGCCTGATTGCGGATGTCATACCAAAGCCTGTGCAGATGCGCATAGTTGATGATCGAATGGGCAAACAGCTCGATATAGGCACCGCGTGCCTCGCGTGGGCTTAGTTCTGCATCTAGAATCTCGTTCAGCTGTGACGTGAACCGGTCGACCGACAGATCTACGCAATACAACAGCAACCCCTCTTTTTCGGGAAAATAATACTGTATTTTGCCCAGCGACACGCCGGTCGAGGCCGCGATATCCCGCAAGGTGGTGTTGGCATACCCAGCCCGCGCAATTGTCGCAATTGCGTTCTCGGCAAGTTCGCGTCGCTTCTGTTCTCGGTTTCTGTCGCGCTGTTTGGCCCGATTCTCTGTCAAATTTTGCGTCATCGGCCTTTCCTAGCGCAAATCCCGCAAAAGTGTGAGCGGAACCTTGGTGTTTATGAGCACTGGATCAAAGCCCTGAAAATACAACGTTTGCCACGAAAGAAAATTCCAATTCAAACGTACAATACAAACGTATTGAAAAGATGTCAGCTATGTGCAACAAATAGCTGTCAGATTAGACAAACAAATAGCCAGCAGGCAAACAACAGGGGCAAATCCATGACCAATCCAGAATACGTTCGGGACGTTGGTAGGGTTCGCGCAGAACAGTTGTTCCGAAACGCGGCGCAGACCCGGGAGGAGCGCGCCAATCAAAACATCTAAGCAACGAGGAGGTGTCTGCCCGGGGCTACTTGCACCGCAATAATCAGACCAAAAACCCGGCCTAAGACTGGGCTGCAAAAAACGACAGGGACTATGAAAAAACGCGCAATCGGCTTGTTCGCCGAACCAATTGGTATTGCCTGCTGCAAAGCGGCCCACATCAGGGGCGCGGCGTTGCATTCAAACGGAAGACCACATTTCGCCATCGCATGTAATTGCGACGGGTACACGCTGCGCGCCTCCCTACTGCACCGCAAACAATTCCACAGGCCGGAAACGCAACTTTTTGAAGAAACGTCATTCGATGGTTGCACGACCATGCGCAAACCACGGCGCTTTAAACAGGCCAAAGCGCCCTTGCGCCACGGTCACATCAGATCCCCTCGGCACAATTAAAGACACAAAGCCGAGGAAAGGGAGGGAAGAATGAAGAAAATTGCAACATTGGCATTGGGCGCGGGCTTGATTTCAAGTCCAGCATTTGCTGGCGGGATCGAGGGGTTTCCGTCGGTAAACCGGTTCCTTTTTGAGCAGGGCCGCTATGTCGAGATCACCGGAGGATGGGCCGATTCAAAAACCGAAGGCACTGAGTTCGGACAGCCAACAGGTAACGTCACACCCAGCATTAGCGGCCTGTCCCTGGCCTACAAACAGGACGTAGGCGACAAATGGGCAGTCGCAATCCACGGCTTCAACTCGGTCAACTATAAGCTACTATACCCAACCGGTACCGGCGTTCCGTCTGCTGGCACCAACGTCCGGTATCGCGGCACCGAAGTCGCCCTGATGGCGCGCTACAAATTCAATGAAAATTTCAGTGCCTTTGCTGGAGTACGGTTCGAAAAGATTAACGATTTCAGCGGTGCACTGATCAATCCCTCTCTCAGCTACTCGCTGGATTCCGAGGGTGACTTCAACCCCGGGTTCCTTGTGGGTGCCGCGTATGAGATCCCGTCGATCGCGTTTCGCGCTGACCTGACATACTACTCGGAAATCGATCACGATCTGGATGGTGTCGAACAGCTGCAACCCCTTTCGCCATCTGACGTGACTACGCAATTGAGCACCCCTCAGACAGTCGCATTGAACGTGCAAAGTGCGATCAAGGGCCCTTGGGGTGCCTTTGGATCGATCCGCTGGAGGAACTGGGATGATGTCGCCGTAGAGTCTCCGGTTCTTGGCGGTCCGCTTGCGGAATTTGCGGAAAACTCGGTCGACTACCAAATTGGCGTCGGCTACCTGCTGAACCCGAAATGGTACTTCTACGGCATTCTGTCCCGCTCGGAACCTGAAGGCGGTTTTGTTGGCTTCGACTACGAAGGCGGCGGCAAAGGTATCACGCTGGGTGCCGTTCACTCGATTGGTCAGACCCGAATTCTGGTTGATGTCACATATGGTACGCTTGGCGATGTGAACGAACCTGACGCGGGCCTACAGATCCGGGATGTTTCCGGCACCGCTGTACGTGTGAGCCTGTCGCATAACTTCTGATCAAGCACCCGACCGCGAATGCGGTCGGGATTGGCACTCCACTACGCGAATGGCCGCTGCTTGTTGCCTATTGCTTCGGCGGTCATTTGCTTCTCAAACGCGGTTGTTAGGCACCATTGTCTAACACCTTTGACAAAAAATTATCCTTGTGATCTGCTTTGAGTGATCGGTCACTCACCATCTTGCTGCAAGAAGTTCCGGAGGAGAATATGAATACCAGTACTGAAAGCCCACCGGTCAGCATGCAGCTGTTTTACGGGGCAGGCGGCATCGCCAACGGCATCTTGTCGAACGGTCTTAGCTTCTTCCTGCTTATCTACTACAATCTGGTCATCGGCCTTCCGGCTGAGACGGTGGGGTTTGCGCTTTTTATTGCTCTTATGTTCGACGCTGTGTCGGATCCTGTTGTCGGTTACTTGTCGGATAACACGCGTTCTCGTGCCGGCAAGCGCCACCCGTTCATCTACGCGGCGATCATACCTGTCGCGCTCCTTTTCTGGTTAATTTGGAACCCACCTGCGGCACTGACCTCAGAGACCCAACTGTTCTGGTTCCTGCTGATCACAACGATCCTTCTGCGGACGGCGATGACGTTGTTTGATGTACCACACAATGCGATGGTGCCAGAGTTGACCAAGGACTATGGCGGACGAACCATGCTGTCTGGCCTCAAGGTCTCGGTCACATGGATTGCCGGTCAGGTCATGGTCATCGCGATGTATGTGATCTGGTTGGTTCCGACCGACACGATGCCTTACGGAATCCTCAACCAGGCCGGCTATCAGGAAGCAGGCCTTGTCGGCGCAATCCTCATAGCGCTGGCTATCACTGTCACCGCATTGGGCACGCGCAAATGGCAGAATAGAATGCTGGATATATCGCATGTGGCGACTTACAGCATCTCAGGGTTCTTCAGACAGTTTTTGGCGGCCTTCAAGCTGCCCGCATTACTTGCCATCTTTGTCAGCTCGGCCGTTTTCGCCGTGGGCGCCGGGATCGGAGCAGCTTTGTGGACCTACCTGACCTCGTTCTTCTGGGAGCTGAACAATGACCAAATAGCTCTGATCCTGATGGCCAACCTGATCGGCGCTTTGATAGCGGGCGTCACCCTGAAACCCATCGCACGTTCCGGCGACAAAAAATCGAGCGCCATATACTTGTCTATCCTCTCGGCAATTGTCGGTGTCGCCCCTTACGTGCTGCGTAAAATCGGGTTCTTCCCTGCAAATGGCACCGAGCTTCTGATCTGGTTGCTGTTTGTTCACGGCATTCTGCAAATCATACTGATTGTCTGGACCACGTCTCTGCTGACGTCGATGACGGCGGACGTCGTTGAATTGGGTATCAGCCAGAACGGTTTCCAGAACGAAGGGATCATCACATCGGTCATCACATTCGTGCTTAAGGCGGGTACGGCTGGCGGGTTAGCGATCTCCGGAATGTTTCTGGCATATGTTGGCTTTCCGGAAGCGCCAGACCAATCGAACCTGACCCCCGAGGTCACCCGTGCACTGGGATGGAACTACGCCTGCCTTAGCCTCTTCATATACATGGCCTCGATTGTTGCCCTGATGTTCTACCGGCTGGACAAGGCGCAGTTCGACCAGCTTCAGGCAATCCATGACTAAACAGCTGGCAGGTCGCCTGCGTGGACGGAACTTCAACTGATCTGCAATGGCGGCAAGCCAGAATGTTAAACACCCTCTTCAAAGCCACGCAGTTTTGTGAGGCAGAGGTATCCCTTCGTCGTGCCCACTTTGATGCGGGCACAAACCCCGAAAATAGATAGAGAAGTTCAATGCAATACCTCAAATCCCACCCCTTTTCCTGGATCATCTTCTTATGTTTGCTGTTGGCAACATGGTTTCAGATCTACGCGATCTGGGGGTTGCTGTTCATGTGGTGGGCCGTCTCATCCTTCATGACCGGCCAGGCCTTTTTGATTGAAACAATCGACAGCCGGGACAACCCGCCGCTTTTCTACGCCATCACGATCATGTGGTTCGCCTTCGGGCTGCTTTACGTCGTGCAGGATCTCGCATGGCGTCTGTTCGGAATTTACATTGGTTAACTGTTCAGGAGAAACTCAATGATCAAGACTGCATTCTTCGCTGGCCTTATGGCTCTGGCGGCCTCTCAGGCTACGGCCGGGGACATACAGATCGATATCACTGGTGTCGACGCCGGACGCGGGGGCGTCATCCACGTCCTGGCCTTTGACGATAAGACCGCGTTCGACCAAAGCCAGATGGCGAAAATCGTGGGCTACGCGAAGATCCCGGCCTCAGGTAGCACGGTTTCCGGAACGCTCGAGAACCAGAAACCCGGACAGCTTGCGATCATGATACACCATGACCAGAACGATAACGGCCAGTTCGAGATGAAAGGGCCGATCCCGCAAGAAGGTTGGGCTTATTCCAAGGGCGCCGGTGTCAGATCGTTGCCGGCGTTCGAAGACGCGGCGATCGAATACGATGGCAATACCTCATCGCTTGGTTTGAAAATGAATTACGCAAACTAAAGCTACCCTACAAGTTTAACCCCAACTGCCCCGGAAACGGGGCATTTTTTTTGCGGATATCGAATTCTTCGGGTTGAAACGGCGGGGCTAAGTTTTATTTTGTCGTCCATGACAGTATATTGTAATCGCAGCCGCTGTCGTCAGATCTAAAGGACCGCCATCCACCATGAAATCATCCCTGGAAGACACCAGTCGATTCTTGATGCAGGCCACGCTTGGGGCCGATCAGAGGTTACTGCATCAGGTTAGCAAGACCGGCCCGGAACGCTGGTTGGATGATCAGATGAACGCCTCGATCGGAAACAAAGGGTCGTTCGAAAAATCCACTCGCAAGATTTGGAAGAGCTTCAGAAAACGCCTGAAGCGCGCACATGGCGAATGGGCGATCAACGGCGACGGCAACAACCCCGCCCTGCCCTTTAAATGGTATTTCCACATGGCCTGGTGGAACCACACCCTGACGCAACGCGACGACCTGCTGCGCCAACGCGTTGCGCAGGCACTGTCCGAGATCCTGGTCATCTCGGACGCGTCATCGCTGGAGCTGGATGCCATCGGGATGGCGAATTACTATGACCTGCTCTATAAGCACGCGTTCGGCAGTTATTCAGACCTTCTGTACGATGTGTCGATGCACCCGATGATGGGTATCTACCTGTCGCATATGACCAATCAAAAGGCGAACGAGGCCAAGAACATCCATCCGGATGAAAACTATGCGCGTGAAATCATGCAGCTGTTTTCGATTGGCTTGTTCGAGCTGAACCCCGATGGCACGGAAAAACTGGATGCCAGTGGGGATCCGATCCCGACCTATGACAATCGCGACATCAAGGAACTGGCTCGGGTCTTCACCGGCTTGTTGCCTGCGGCCTATAAGTACGAGTGGAACACATCGTTCTGGGAAAGCAGCTATAACGGCTATCCCGTCCAATTTGATGACGGGGTCGAAAATGCCTATAAGACTGTGCCCTTCATCGACGCCACAAAACCGATGATCGTGGAAGAAGCCTTTCACGACCGCGGCGCAAAATCCCTGCTGAACGGTCGTCTGACCCTGCCCGGCGATCAGTCCGGCCCAAAAGAAATTCGTTCGACCATCGGACAACTGGTTGCCCACCCTACGACCGCGCCGTTCATCGCAACCCATCTGATCAACCGGCTGGTCACCTCCAATCCCTCGCCCGCCTATGTCGAAGCGGTGTCCCGGGCATTTGGTCCAAACGGAGATCTGAAAAGCGCGGTTCGCACAATATTGACCTACCCATTGACCAATGAGGTTGCCGCCAAACGTCTGCCTTCGGCATACAAATCCCCGACAAAGATAGTACAGTCCCAAAAGCTGAAATCGCCCTTGCATCGCGTCACGCAGGTTCTGCTTGCGTTTGGAGCACATAACCAGACCGGCAAGCTGTGGCTGCTGGGTGATGACATTCAAGAGGCGCTGCAGATGCATCCATTGTCCGCGCCCACGGTGTTCAATTTCTACAAACCCGATTTCACCCCGCATGGCGCATTGCAGAAAATGGGCCTTCGCGCGCCCGAGTTCGAGCTGCACACGGCCGCGACCTCGGTCGCTTATGTCAACAACATCTACTACTGGTTCTTTGGTGGCTACCTGCCGCTGGTCTCGACCCAGATCGGTTCGGGCCCCGAGCAGATGATGGTGATGGAGTTTGACCCCGATACGCTATGGGCCAATTCCAAGAACGCGCTGCGCTTCGACCTGAGCGAAGAGATCAAAATCGCACAGAACCGAGGCCGCCATGATGAGCTGATCGACCGCATATCAATCTTGTTGACCGGTCGGACTGATGCCGAAGTGCGCAAACGGATCAAGCAAGCCTATGTGCAGTATGCGGACAATCCCGAATGGGTGGTGCAGACCATCGCCTTCATGATTGCCGTTTCCCCAGAATTCACCGTGCAGGAGGCCTGAGCCCATGCTGACCAAATCCTTTACGCGCCGGCAGTTCTTGGCCTCGACCGGTGTTGCCGCAACTGGCGCAATGATGGGTGCCTCCCTGCCCGGCTTGGCGCAAGCAGGGACGGGAATGATCAAGCCCGCCCGCAGGGCGCTTGTTTTTGTTATGTTGGATGGCGGCAATGACAGCTTCAACATGCTGGTGCCAAATGACAAAATTGCGCACGGCCAATACTCGGAAACGCGGGCCAATCTTGCCCTTTCGCGCGGTGAGCTGCTGGACATGGATACGCCCAAAGATCGGCTGGGTCGCAGCTTTGGCCTGCACCCTTCGATGCCCGAAGTGGCCGAGTTGTTCGATCAAAGGCGCCTCTCTTTTGTCACCAATGTTGGGCCCTTGGTCGAACAGGTCCGGAAAGAGCAGTTCTATGACGGTTCGGCCGCACTTCCCTTGGGACTGCTGAGCCACGCGGACCAGTTCAAACATTGGCAAACCTCGCGCCCGGATCTGCGTGTGAACGACGGATGGTTCGGGTTCTTTGCCGATGACTTACAGCCCTCAAAATCGGCGCACGAGATCGGCATGAACATCTCATTGGCCGGAAACAACATTGCGCAGAACGGCAAGATCGACTTGCCATATGCAATTACAGACAAAGGCAGCGTCGGTCTGTACGTGAAAGAAGAGAAAAGTCCGCTCAACGACCTGCTTTTGGACAGCTTCAACCGAATGATGAACGCTGATCAAAACGGCGATCCTTTCCGCGAGACGTACCTGAACCTGACCCGTGACGCGCAGTCCAAACACGAGACGTTCAAATCCGCGACCCGAGGGATCAAGATACCCCGGTCCTTCCCATCCTCGGACCTTGCACAGCAATTGCGCATGGTCGCCAAAACGATTGCTGCCTCGGACCGATTGGGCCACGATCAGCAGACATTCTTTGTGCGCTATATCGGCTGGGACCATCATGATGAGTTGCTGGCGACTCATGCCCGCATGCTGCGCGTGTTGTCCGAAGCGCTCGGCACCTTTCAGGCAACGCTTGACGACATGGGGTTGGCCGATCGTGTCGTGACATTCACCGGATCAGATTTCGGCCGGACGCTGACGTCGAATGGCAACGGTACGGATCATGGTTGGGGCGGCAATACCCTAGTTATGGGCAATGCTGTCAAAGGCGGGCAGATTCTGGGGGACTACCCCGAACTTGGCCTGGCCAGCGACAACGCGCTTGATGTGGGCGACGGCGTTTTGATTCCGACGACCTCGACCGATCAACTTTATGCTGACCTATCTATTTGGTTTGGTGTACAACCTTCGGCACTGAACACTCTGTTCCCAAATCTCAACAGATTTGCGGATGTGGCGGGAGGAGAAAGGCTTGGGCTTTTCACCTAGACCCACCGCCCTCAAACACTTCGCCCCACCGGGAAGCTTGAACAATGCTTGCGTTGGATAGACGTCTGGAACGATGGGCACTAATGCAGAAAGCGTTGGAGAGCGGTAGACACTCTAAACTTAAATTGACTATCAGTATTGACAGTCAATTTCAACTAAGATATCTCTAAAATTCTGTTTCTGTGTAAGGGTAATCGCATGGGTCGCCCCTCGGTACAAGATCAACGTAAAAAAGAAGTCCTTGATGCCTTTATGTCGTGCGTCGTTCGCTACGGCGTCGAAGGCGCCACACTTGAACATATCGCGGCACAAGCCGGGCTGAAGCGCCCACTGATCCGGCATCATCTTGGCAACCGCAAAGCAATGGTTCTGGCGCTAGGTGAGCATGTCGTCGAAACGTTCAGCAAACAGACCGAAACATTGCGTGTTGCGCTGGACGAACATCCCGATGTCCGCAATCTGATCGAGGCCCTGTTCAACTCTGACGGTGAGATGGATCCCCGGATCAACATTTGTTACCAGGCGCTCGTCAACTCGATTGAGATCTACCCAGAGCTTCGTAAGCCGCTACTGGAATCGATGGAGGCTTTTTACAAGGTCGCAATAGATATCGTTCTTGCCTCACACCCAAAAGCCGACAAACAAGCCTGTGAGATCGTCGCGCACGGAATCATAAACCTGTTTATCACCACGGATGCTTTCGTTCCGCTTAAACCGCCGAAAACATGGGGTTATTCGTCCTACTTCGCCGCGCTGAAACTGGCTGAAACATTGGAAGAAAAACCCTGACGGCGACGGCCCGGCCAATGGCCGGGTTAATCGTAACTGACCGCAAGCTTGTCCATCGTGGCAACCGCCTGGCAGGACAGCACGGCACCTTTCGCGATCTCATTATCATCTAAAGCGGTGCGCGCCCGCATATGAACCGAGCCCTTTTTCAACTGGCACCGGCACGCGCCGCAGACCCCAGACTGGCAGGAATACGGCGGCTCCAACCCCGCCTGTTGAGCAGCCTGTAAGATCGTCTGACCAGATGCCATCTGAACCGGTTGTCGCTGACCGTTCAGCGTTATGTCCACAATGGCATCAACGCCCTTGATACTGTCATCGGTGTCTTGCGCGCCGCCGTAGCTTTCCATGTGAATCCGATTGGCGGGCACACCCAAAGACATAAGCGCGTCTTTAACCGCTTTGTTCATCCCGCCGGGACCACAGATATAGTACTGGGCATTCTGGGCATACGGCGGATTTTCCGTGATCAGCGCATCGATCGCATCCTTATCGATGACACCCCTGCGCCAATAGGCGAAACTGGACCACATTGAGGGCTTGGACAGAAGGTGATGCACTGTCAGGCGTTCAGAAAACGCCTGTTGGTATTCGGCAAACTCATCTTTGAACAGGATACTGTCCGCGCTCGCATTGCCATAGGCCAGATGCGCAACCGACCACGGTTCAGCCAAAAGCACAGACTGAAGCATGGAATGTAACGGGGTGATGCCACTGCCCGCCCCGAAGAAGTAGTGTGTGCGCCGTTCTTCCGGGTCTGTATCCAAACAAAAACTGCCGAATGGCGGCATGACGTCGATCACATCACCCTGTTGAACCGTATCGTTGATATGGTTGCTGACGAGCCCCTTTTTCACCCGCTTAACTGTGATACGCAGCGGGTCCCCTGAAACGGGTGAAGACGAGATCGAATAGCTTCTGCGCACCTCTTCACGCTTGATCCAAAAGCGAAGGGTCAGGTGCTGACCAGCACGCCAGGCAAAGTCTTGGGCCAGATGTGGCGGCACGTCGAACATGACGGATTTGGCTTGCCCGCCGATCTCATTGCGCGTTTCAAGCACCTCAAGCGGGTGAAAATCTCTGGTCATTTGAGCCTCCGAAATTCGTGCCATGCGAATGGGCAGGATGTGTGATGATGCCCGATATGGGCCGGGTGTTAGAATTGAACGGATTAGGCATTGGCACCCTGTTTCGATGCCGGTGCGTTGATCCGCTCGGTGATCTCGGACAAGCGCGCGAGGCTTTGCAAGACCATCGGTAAAACCACGACCGATTGCACAAACTCGAACGAATAGGTGACAACCGAGAAGATCTGCCCTGCCGTCGCCCCGCTTTGCGTCGCTGCAAACCACAGGTTGAAGGCCAGCATGCTGAGCAAGACAGCAAAAATCGCAGCGTAGACAAACGCCTCGGAATCCGACAATCGAACCTCATGCGTGCGCAATCGAAACAAGTGTTGGCCGATCTTTTTCAGATCCATGCTTTGCAACGCAGTCACCTGTCTTTCTGACTGGTGGTTCAACAGCCCATTCAGGCGGAAGAAGCGACGCGAAAACAAGGTAAAGATGATCATGATAATCACCGCAGCGGCCCCTGCGGCGGTGGCAAGTGCGCCGTGAAAGGACATCAGAATACCGACCGAGACCAGAACCTGCACGATTGCACCCATCGATTCAGGGGCCTCATTTTCCAGAAAATCGACCAGCTCGCGCGCCATCAGAACACGAGCATTCAGCACCGAGACCTCGCGCCCTGCATCCCGCTCGGCCTGCGCCTTTCCCATTTCGACGCGGATCGTGCCATAGGCCCGCGTGTCGTAAATACGCCGCAACGTCGACACAACCAGCAGCGTTGCCATCGCAACACCGAAATGGATGAACGACGTGTAGTCCCCATTCGACAGACCGTCGATTGAATAGCCGATCAACAGGGGAAGGAGGGTAAACAACGCCGTTTCAACCAGGGTCAGACCCCAGGTCGTTGCGATTTTTGTGCGGAAGACCCGCAGCAAGGTCGCAATCGACAACCGGTCGTCGGAGTTGATCATTCTTCTTGCAACCAATCGCGAACGACCCTTTGGTGCTGAACCACGGGGCTTTCCCCAACTGCGGCTGGACCAACCTCGAAATAGGGCGACGTCAGGGATTTCTGTTGCTGCTCACAGGCATAGATGTCCTCTTGCGTGAAATCGCCCGAGGCCATCGGATCATTTTCATCATACGCATCATCGCCGTCATATTTGCCTTTGATGCCAAAATTGTTCCAGAAAGACGCCGACCGGGTGGCCTGTTTCGAAAACTCCCAGCCCGAGGCATTGGCAACACGCGTCCGGTTCAGAATCCGCGTCCTGTCCGGAGCAAGGGGGGTGATGATAAAGACGTTCCACACGTCCTCTGACGCACCAATTCCGACCCCTGGAAACAGCATCGGCACCCATGCACCATTCTGATCTTCGGGAACAACCCGCGGCATCTGAAGCTTTTTGTTCTGATCTTTGGCGAACTCTTCGACCGGCGGTTCCCAAAAGATGTAATGCGGCCCGTACCAACCATATTGCGCATTGGCGTGGTCATACATTTGTAGGGTGTTCGAATGCAGGTGGCTCAGATGGTAGACGTCGATGTAATTCTCGACGATGATCTTCCAATTGGCCTTGATTTCATAGGTGTTCGAGGTGTCCTCGTGTTCCACCAGTTCTTCTGGCACGTGTGGTCCGACCTTATCGTCCACGTCGCCGAACCATTTCATGATCGACCCTGCGTTTGGGTCGGGATGCACAAACAACATACCCTTCCAGATATCGACCGAAGCAGGTTTCAGGCCAAGGCAGGATTTATCGACGGACTTATATTCGCGATGCTCATCCGGGACCGAGATCAGGTTGCCCTCAAGATCATAGGTCCAGTCGTGATAGGGGCAGGTCAGCGCTTTTTGGGTCTTTCCCACGGCGCGGATCAATTGGGTGCCCCGATGTCTGCAGATGTTGTGGAAAGCCCGCAGCCTGCGATCTCTCCCCATGACAATGAACAAGTTGTTCAATCCCGCCTGAACCGAAAGATAATGGCCTGGCTCGGGCAAATCTTCCATAAAGCCGGCAAAACGCCATGTTTTTGAGAATATCTCTCGCTGTTCACGGTCGAACCACTCCTGCGATGTATACGCCTCTGCAGGTAACTCATGGTACATTTGTGGCATGCTGTCCCCTCCTAGGGCCGTCGTCTTCACGGTTGGCAAGCTAAACGTTTTGACCTCAGCGACAGTGGTTACCACATGCCCGATCTTACGGTGCTTTGAAACGAGATAGGCAAGCAGCAATCAACTGTCAATAGTGACAATTTAAAGATTATGGTCAACCAAAGCAAGTAAGCGCACTCTTGCAATGTCCGCTGTTTCGATCGGTATCATCTTGCGCATGACCTAACGTTACAACCAGATTAAGGCACGCGCGGGGATTAAGCACTCAACAAATAATGCCTGCCACGATACAGAGGGGCACCATTTTCGAGACAGACAAATTCCCAATGCCTCATTCAAGATTTGCGTCAATTTAGCCGTCGTGTTGATGCTAACCGCCTGTGCCGACAGCTATGATCGGTCAGCACTTACGCCGACGCCCGAAAATTACGAGACCTTTCTGCCGGTTGGCGTAGCCTCGGACAGCCGGTATTTCGAGGATGATAGCCGCGACCGTCTGGCAACCCTCAATGCGGATATGCGCAAGACGCTGGCACAGGTTCCAAAGAGACAAGGCCTGAACATTCTAGCGCTGTCAGGCGGCGGCCAGCACGGCGCTTTTGGGGCTGGCGTTCTAAATGGTTGGACCGACAAGGGCACACGCCCGTCCTTTGATGTGGTCACCGGAATCTCCATTGGCGCGCTGATTGCGCCCTTTGCTTTCCTCGGTCCGGAATATGACAGCCGTCTGAAGCGGTTCTACACTGAAACTGCTACCCGGGATGTCGTGCGATTTGACGTTTCGGGTGCCGTCTTTGGGCGCGGTTTTCTATCCAAAGCAACGCCACTGAAAGCGGCAATCAAGCAAGAACTGACCGACAATCTGATCCGCGAGATCGCGGAGCAGCACAGATTGGGCCACCAGCTTTTGATAGGCACCACCAACATCGACGCGGAGCGTCCGGTGTTGTGGAACATCGGGGCGATCGCCCAAACCGACACACCGGGCGCACGGGATCTGATCCGGGACGTAATTCTAGCCTCGGTCTCGATACCTGTCGTGTTCCAACCCGTTACAATCAAGGTGACCAATGGCGAAGTACAACGCGAAGAACTGCATGTGGATGGTGGGCTGACCCGCGAGATTTTTGCCTACCCTTACGACTTGCAGATGCGTCGGCTGTTGCAGGACGCGGGGCTGAGCAACCAAAAAAACAGCATTTGGTTGATCCACAACAAAACGCTGGAACCGAGTTTTGATCCGTTGCCCGGAAATGCAACCGCAGTGGCTAACCGCGCGTTCGAAATGCTGATTCGTTCGCAAAGCCTTGGCAATATCGAAAGCATCCTGACCCTTGCGAGCCGGGACGGGTTTCAAGCCAACATCACCTATATTCCCAAGGACTTTCAAAGAAAGCCGCAAGAGCCCTTCGACCCCGAATACATGACCGAACTGTTTGCGATCGGTTATTGGGCCGGACAGCATAGGGAAGGGTGGATCTATGATGCGCAGGAGTGGCAGTGACGAAGATTTAAGGCCCGGACATTTGCTGAGGCAGACAGTCAACAAGATGTTTGAACAAAGCGCAAATAACTGCAAGATAACGGGGCAATTCATGAGCAGACCGCATACATGGTAACGCCACGTCGCCTTTTCCCCTCAATCTCATCGCTCCGCGCCCTTGAAGCGCTGGATCGCCTAGGCTCGGCTTCTGCGGTCGCTGATGAGCTTGCCCTGACCCAAAGTGCCGTCAGCCGGCAATTGCAAACATTGGAAGCCCAGCTAGGGGTCGATCTAATCCGCCGGGACCGCAAACGCCTGCTGCTGACCCCGGTTGCGCAGGAATATGTAGCCGAGGTCCGGCAAGGTCTGAACCAGATCGCTCAGGCCTCGTTAAAGCTGCACGTGGCTCCTATTGGTGGCACCTTGAACCTTGCGATTTTGCCGACGTTCGGAATGCGGTGGCTGGTGCCCAGATTGCCGGAATTTGCCAGCATGCACCCGGAAATAACCATTAACATGTCGACCCGCCTACGTCCGTTCAGTTTCACATCTGAACCCTTCGACGCGGCGCTGCATTTTGGTGAACCCGATTGGCCCGGCACGGATCGGCTGTTGCTGCGTGTGGAAAGTGTATTGCCGGTTTGCGCGCCATCCCTGCTGCCCAAAGGTGCGCCGTCATCACCGCGAGATCTGCTGAAACTACCATTGCTGCACATCCAGACCCGGCCCCACGCCTGGCAAGAATGGTTCAGCCATATGGGGACAGGCCATCCCGACGCGTTGCCCGGAACGATTTACGATCAATACACAACAATCAATCAGGCGGCGGTTCACGGTCTCGGCGTTGCGTTGCTGCCCAATTATTTGATCGAGCAGGACCTCGCGACAGGCAAACTGATCGCAGCCGTCCCGGACGCGGTTGAGATGATGGGCGCCTACTATCTTGTTTGGCCGAAAACCAAGTCGGACGACCCGTCGCTGCGCAGCTTTCGTCACTGGTTGTCTACGCAGGCCCAAACCGAAGAGGGCCTGCCCCGCTGACGACGTCGAATGCGGCCCGACCTGGCAATCACATAGTTTCCGTCAGCAATGAAGCCGCCCGTTTCAATTCCATGCGCCAATTGGTCGGTGCATCAAGTGCGGCCAGTGAATCAAGGGACAGGAAGATCGTTGAAATGCCCTGCGCCACAGCCCTCACCCGTTCTGGCGTGGCGTCGGGCGACACGCGAGCAAGGAACTTCTCAAGAACCGCCACAAACCGTGCCAGGACTTCCAGCAACGGCTCCGCAAGTTCGGGATGATCCCCGACTGATGCGGACAACCCCTGCCACGCAGCAGCAAGCCGTGGGTCGATCTCTTCATCTTCGGCAAATAGGATTTCCAAGAGCTGATCGCCTGTTTCGATCTGTGCAAGATGACAGTCCAGCTCCAATGTCAGATCGTTGAACGCGTCTGCGACATGCTTGTTTAGCGCACCAATCATCCGGTCACGATTGCCAAAGTAATGCCGTAACAATGGTCGCTTCACACCGGCCTCGGCCGCGACACGCTCTTGGGTGGCGCCATCAAGCCCGTACCGGGCCACGCAGGTCATATAGGCATCTAGGATTTCTTCTGACCGTTGCGTTTTTAAGCTCGGGCGCGGCATGGCGTTTCCAGTCCTTTCATCAGGCTCCGGACAAGAGCCCAAAAAATCTTGATTAACCGCTGTTTTTGCGGCCAATTTCTTCCAACTCGTCGATTTTAGTGAACGATCACTTTTCATTGACATATGGAGCACTTCTGGTTACCTGTCAACGATGACAATAATTAAAACCTAGCAGCCATTTGTGAGATCATTCATGCAACAGCCAAACAAAATGCCAGAGGTCGCCACCCAGGAATTGCCACCCGAAGCCTATACATCAGATGAATGGCTGGCACAGGAAAACAAAAAGTTGTTTTCGCGCAGCTGGGTGTTTGCTGGCGTAGAGTCAAAGGTTGCCAATGCCGGCGATTACATGACGGCCAAGGCAGGGCACTTTACCCTGGTCGTAATCCGTGGAAACGATGGCGAACTGCGTGCGTTCCACAACATATGCCGCCATCGCGGAACCGAACTGCTGGACCATGGCTGCGGAAATGCGGGCAAGACGATCGTGTGCCCCTATCACTCGTGGACTTTTGGCCTGGACGGCGCGCTGCGTGGTATCCCTGACCAGCAAGCCTGCTTCCCGGACATCAACAAAAAAGAAAACGGCCTGCACAGGGCTTCGGTCGCGGTGTTCAAGGGCATTGTCTTTGTCAATCCCGAACCCAATCAGGACCTGTCAGAATGGCTTAGCGGATTGGAAGATGTCGTCTGGCCGCACGACATCACCAGCCCTGAACTGATATCCTACGGTGAACCTGTAACCTATGAAATGCAGTGCAACTGGAAAGTGTTCTTCGAGAACGCGATCGACGGATACCATCTGGCCTATCTGCACAAGAACACCCTTGGCGGCCCGACTCAGGACAAGAACATCTGGGACCCTTATGGCGACAATCAGGTTTGGTACTCGACCGAGAACGAAACCGTGCGTTCGCGTGTTCCAAATTTCGTGTCAACGCGCATGGACAAATGGAACGCGAAGAAGATCCCGCATGCCGAGAAAGAAGGCTATGGCGGCGTCTACATGTTGTTCCCGACTACCCTGATCGTGGCGAGCCCGTGGTCCTTCTCGATATCCGTGATGGAGCCTGTAAGCGCTGGTGTGACACGGTTGCATGCTTATGTCTGGGCCGCAAAATCATGGATGTCGAGCCGCGGTTCCGTCAAGGATATTCCCGGCTATGACAAAGTATCCGGCATGATCAAAAGCTCGCACTGGAAAGTGCATCCGCTGGAAACACAGGACTTCCAGACTGAAGATGTTTATGTCGTCGAGAAAATGCAGCGTGCGATGATGTCCCCCAAATACGTGGTCGGCAAAATGGCCGCTGGTCCGGGGGCTGAATCTCCGCTGACCTACTTTCAGAGATCGGTTCTGCGCCACATGAAAGCGTAGGCACACACAAGGCAAGCGACAGAGATTTCTCTAAGTCGCTTGCCCAACCAAATGGCCTGCTTCATTTGAGGTGGGCCATTGAAACGACGAGGCTTGACCGCATTTCAGCGATCAAGCCTCACACTGTTTTTCGAACTTTCATTCCCTGACCAAGAGCATTCGGTCAGGAAGGGCGCTCAGGCCGCGCCGCTTTGATCGTCGCGACCGCAAATCTCGATGATTTCGCGCTTTTGAATTTTGCCGGTCGGTCCTTTAGGCAACGCATCCCAAATCTCGATATCTTTCGGGATCTTGAAGTTGGCGATCTTACCCCGGCAGTACTCACGCAGTTCCGCGCTGCTAACAACGGTTTCCGAGTTCAGGGTGACAACGGCATGAATCCGATCCCCCCATTTCGGATCGGGCAGGCCAAACACACTGACTTCGTCGACAGCATCATGTTCAGCCAGACAATTTTCGACCTCAACCGGGAACACATTATAGCCGCCGGATTTGATGCGGAATTTTGCCCGGTCCTTGAGATGCACGTAACCCTCGGCATCGATCACTGCTATATCCCCGGTATACAGCCAACCATCACGGACGGTTTCCGAATACTCCACCGCTTGGTTCCAATAGCCCGGTATCACATAGGGCGAGTGTATCAGCAGCTCGCCCGCCTCACCGTTTGGAACGTCATTGCCCTGTTCATCCACCACACGGACGTCCACGTAATAAAGTGCTCGACCCGCGCTTTCCAGACAGTTGTGCCCGTCTTTCAAAGCGCGTTCGTGATCGGTTGCGGTCAGCATCATACCCATGCCCATCAGCTCGGTCGTGCCAAACATCTGCAGGAATTTGCACCCGAAAGCCTTGAGCGCGTCGCACACCGTCGCAGGTGGAATTGGCGCAGACCCATACCCCAACTGCCGGATCGACGAGCAATTGTATTGCGTAATCAGGCCGGAAGACAGCAGGTCGTTCAGCATTGTCGGCACGAGAACGCAGATCGTCGCCTGCTCACGGTCAATAAGCTTAAGCGCCGTTTCTGCATCCCATTCGCCGACAATGGCGCATTTGGTACCGTGGAACATGTTGCGCAGTAGGTGAATGATCGGAACGCCCGATGCCGGCATCGCGTGCAACCAGACATCGTCCGGACCCGCACCTTCTGTCAGCGCGATTACACCCATCGACTCGATCATCAACGCGTGAGGATAGATCGCACCTTTCGGCAAACCGGTTGAACCGGTGGTGTAGCAGATCATCAATTGCTCATGTGGGGTATGGGTGAAGGCCCCGCGATCAGATGCTGCTGCGATAAGGGTTTCATAATCCCGCTCCAGCGCATGCTGGGCACCGACACCCACCAGCACCGGCTGACGCTTGCTGAAGGTCAACGCCTTTTGGGCAATTGCAACTTTCGTGTCCTGCACGATCAGAACATCCAAGCCAGCGTCGTCAATCAGCGCGCCGATTTCGCGCGGGGCGAGGCGATAGTTCAGGCCCACTCGAATCGCACCGGCCTTGGCGCAAGCGCCGATGGTTTCTGCGACCTCGATGCAGTCGGGTAGGATCACGCCGACCCTGTCACCCTTGCGGACATCCAGCGACCGCAACGCATGCGCCAACGCATCTGTTCGCTGGCCTAACTCGCGCCAACTGCGACGGCGGTCCAGTTCCACATAAGCATCTTGATCCCCAAAGCGGTCGGCGTTTCGGTCGATCAGCTGTCCAAGCGTCGGCATTGGTGTCTCCTCCCGGGCATCATCACGGCAAATTATTAGTTACGTGATGGTCGTTTTTAGTGGCGGTTTTTGGTGGTGTAAGGCGTGCGGAGTCAGGTGAAAATTCACTTTGACCCTGCATCAGCCTTCCAGCGGTGTGAGTTTGTGAAATCCCTTGCGCCCATAAATAAGCGCCGATTTTTCCGGGTTCAGGTGAACTTCTTTCACCATACCGAAGAACACCGCATGTGTCTTCGTGTTGGCCCAGTTGTCGACCACGCATTCAAAGGACACGACGGACTCTTTCAAAACAGGCAGACCCAGATCTCCTTTGATCCATGTCCCGGCTGCCTGGAATTGTTGTTCCTTGTCCATTTTCGACGAAAAGGCACCGACAACCTCGGTCATGTCATCAGGAATGAGGTTTACGGCAAACTTTCGGCTATCTATCACGACGCCATATGTTCGCGCTGTTCGATTGATGCAAACCAACAAAGCTGGCGGATCGGCAGTTAGCGAACATACCGCTGTCGCCGCCATCCCGGCGCGCGAATCCTCGAATTCTGATGTGATGATGGTCGTTGAGGCCGCCAGCAACTGCATGCCGGTCTTGAACCTGTCTTCTGTGGTCAGGGTCATACTGCGCTCTTGCTAATTAGTGAACGATCACTTACCTTCCACATCGCCGGACAAATGTCAATGCAGACTTCGCAGCCCGGCGGGAAAGAAACGAAACCCGACCCTTGTGACCAAGGGACCAGAACGGGCACACAGACCAACAGGACGACGGTTGCACACCGCAAAACCAACCGCAGGAGACGCGTATTGAACCAGCATAGCCCCAACCCCGCCGAGAGCCTCGCGACGCTTTTGGAGACCCAAAAAGCCCACCAGGCAGAGCATGGCGCGCCAAACGCGGCTGAACGCAAGGATCGCATCGCGCGGCTAATCGACCTGGTATTGGATAATCGCGATGCCCTGATTGACGCAATCTCGGCTGATTTTGGCAACCGGTCACAACACGAGACGATCGCGGCCGACATCGCTGGCACGGTAAAACAGCTAAAATTCGCGCGGGACAACCTGGATCGCTGGATGCGCCCTGAGAAGGCGAAAGTCGAGTTTCCCCTGGGATTGCTGGGCGCGCGCGGTCGCATCCATTATCAACCCCTGGGTGTCATTGGGATTGTTAGCCCCTGGAACTTTCCGATCTATCTGGCCATTGGCCCAATGGCCGAAGCCTTTGCGGCAGGCAACTCGGTCATGCTGAAGCCGTCAGAGTTCACATCCCGCACATCCGACCTTTTGAAAGCGCTGATAGAAGCAAACTTCGCCCCGCACGAAGCCGTGGTTGTAACCGGTGGCGTCGACGTCGCACAGGCGTTCACCGCCCTGCCTTTTGACCACCTGCTGTTTACCGGTGCCAGCACCATTGGCCCGCACGTTCTTCGTGCAGCAGCAGAACATATGGTGCCGACAACACTGGAACTTGGCGGCAAGAACCCTGCCATCATCGCCCCCAGCGCAGATATGAATCTTGCGGTCGCCCGGATCGCCGCGGGCAAAGGATTCAATGCGGGTCAGGTTTGCCTGGCACCGGACTATGTCTTGGTCCCACGCGCAAAGATGGAAGAATTCGCCACCCAGCTTGCGGCAAAACTTGCCGAGGCCTTCCCGACACTGTCCGGCAACCCAGATGTCACCCATATCGTGACCGACCGCCAATTCGACCGGCTCAAGGGCCTTGTGGAGCAGGCACGCTCGGCAGGGGCGCGAGTCGTTCAGGTCAATCCCGCCAACGAAGATCTCTCAGCCACGAATGAGAAAATTCTGCCTCCGACATTGATCGTCGACGCCGATCCGGCGCTGGACGTCATGCAGGATGAAATCTTTGGGCCGATCCTGCCAATCCTGCCTTACGACTCGCTGGATCAGGCCATAAGCTTTGCCAACGCCCGTCCGCGCCCTCTGGCGGCTTACGTATTTGCTAAAGACACGGGCGAGCAGGAGCAGGTGATGGAAAGCACCATTTCCGGCGGAGCGTGCATCAACGAGACCATCATGCATTCGACCCAGAACACCCTGCCCTTTGGCGGCGTCGGAAATAGTGGCATGGGCGCTTATCACGGCCTGCACGGCTTCAAACGGTTCAGTCACGCAAAGGCTATTTTCAAGCAAATCAACATGGACGGCGTCTTCAAGGCTCTTCGCCCGCCCTATGGCGAGAAGTTCTTTAAGACAATGGCGCCGTTCCTAAAAAAATAATCTGGTGCACCAAAAAGATGGGAACTCCGCATGTACGGAGTTCCCTTCAATTTTTTTGCGGTATAGCTGACAACACGGCTTGCTATAGCGAAATGCCTGCAGCGATGCCTCAGACCTCCAGCCATTCCTTCCGGATTTCGTCATTTTCGCGCAATGCCTGCGGGGTGCCTTCGTAAACTATGTGCCCGTGACCCATGACGTAAACCCGATTGGTCACACGCAAAGCAATGGTCAGCTTTTGCTCGACCAACAGGATCGAGACGCCACGCTCGGCAATTTGCAGCAGCAAATCCCCAACATGCTCAACAATCTTCGGGGCAAGGCCCTCGGTAGGTTCGTCGATCATGATGAAGTCGGGGTTGCCCATCAAGGCACGGCATATGGTCAGCATCTGCTTTTCGCCGCCCGACATGACCGAGGCATCCACATCCGCACGGTTGCGCAGGTTGGGAAACATCTCGAACATGTCCTCCATGCACCAGCGACCATCGCCGTCCTTTTGGCCAGGTTTCAACCCCAGCATCAGGTTTTGGCGCGTTGTGAGACCTGGAAAAATGTCCCGGTTTTCAGGCACGTAGCCAATCCCGGCCTTGGCAATCTCAAAGCTTTTGCGGCCTGCAATCTCTTGGCCGCGGAACTGGATCGACCCATGGGGTGCGACTTCGCCCATGATAGCCTTGCAAGTGGTTGATCGCCCAACCCCGTTGCGCCCCAATAGCGAGACGATTTCGCCCTCGCCCACTTCAAGATTCACACCCTGAAGAATGTGACTTTTGCCATAAAATGCGTGCAAGTCGGTAACCTGAAGCATTACACCGCCTACGCTTCCAAACTTGCGCCCAGATAGGCTTCTTTCACTTTCGCCGACGCGCGCACAACGTCCGGCGTGTCGGATTCGATCACCTCGCCATACACAAGGACCGAGATTTGGTCCGCCAAATCGAAAATCACGCCCATGTCATGCTCAACAATCAGTAGCGTCTTATCCTCGGTCACTTTGCGGATCAGGTCGACGATCAGATCGGTTTCCGAATGACTCATCCCGGCGCAGGGCTCGTCCAGCAGAATGATATCGGCTCCGCCTGCGATCGTGATCCCGATCTCAAGCGCGCGCTGCTCGGCATAAGCCAGCGTGCCCGCCAGTTCATTCCTGCGCGAGCTCAGATTGATTTGCGCCAGAATTTCTTCGGCCTTTTCAGTCACGTCCTGCTGCCGACCAATCATATGCCAAAACGAATAGCGATACCCCATTGTCCACAACAACCCGCAACGAATGTTTTCAAACACGGTCATGTTGGGAAAAATGTTGGTGATCTGGAAAGATCGGCTGAGGCCACGGCGGTTGATCTCGAAGGGCTTCAATCCGGTGACATCTTCGCCGTGCAGAAACACCCCGCCCGAGGTCGGCGCAAACCGCCCGGTGATCAGGTTGAATAGGGTCGATTTCCCGGCCCCGTTTGGCCCAATGACCGCGTGGCGTTCACCCTTGGCGATCTGCAGGTTCACGCCCTGAATAATCCTGGCCAGACCAAAGCTTTTTTCGAGGTTTTTCAGCTCAATAGCAGGAGCGCTCATGCCCGATCCTCCGCATGGTTGGCATTGTCCCAGGCTTCACGGATTTCTGGCAAAACGCGGGACACAAGGATTAGTGAGATCGCGGCTATGATTGTTGCAAACGCTACGGCCTGATAGCCGCCACTGTCAAAGGCAATACCATAGAGGTGCATCTCGTGATCTCCACCGTATCCGTGGCGCTTGTGGAACAGAATCTCCAGAACGGCGGCCAGCGACAAGACACTTGTGATCGCCGGAATCGCCACCTTGAGATACGGCTTGATCAGCAATTTCATTTTTCCCAGGGCAAGTGGACGTCGATGCATCGCGATCAACCCGGCAAAACCAGACGGGAAGAACATCACGCAAGACACGAACAAAATGCCCAGATACAGCGCCCACAATTCGGTATGCAGGCCAAGAACCGTTTGAAGCAAGGTGAACACAATCGCCCCGATGATCGGTCCGACAAAGAAACCCGCCCCACCTATGAAAGTGATCAGCAGGATCGAGCCTGAGGTTGCAAGATTCAGGTTTTCCTCGGTCAAAATCTCAAAGTTGATTGCGAACAACGACCCGGCAACACCGGCAAAGAAGCCCGAGGCACAGAAGGAAATCCAGCGAACGTTGCGCTGGGAATAACCCAGAAACTCGGCGCGTTCCTCGTTGTCGCGTACCGCGTTGGCGATCCGCCCGATCGGCGTGCGCGAGAACAGATACATCAGCAGTGCTGCCAGCAAAAGCCACACGACCGTTAGGTAATAGACCTCTTGCTGCGTAAGAAATTCATATCCGAACACTGGCGGACCCATGGTCCGGTCGCCCGAGATGCCTTCTTCGCCACCAAAGAACACGACGATGATGACGGAACAGGCGGCGATCAGCTCTCCGACACCCAGCGAGATCATGGCGAATACGGTGCCTGCGCGTCGGGTCGAAAAGCTGCCGATCAGGAAGGCGAAGACCATGCCGAACAAGCCTCCGACAATCGGCAGAAACGGCAATGGCAACCATAGCCCGTCCTCGACCATGTTCATCACGTGCATGGCGAAGAAGCCGCCAAGACCCATATAGACCGCATGACCAAAGGACAGCATCCCGCCCTGCCCCAGCAACATGTTGTAGCTCAGCGCAAAGACGATGGTGATTGCCATCTGGTTCATGATCGTCAGCGCCGAGTTCGACTGAAACACAAACGGCAGGCACAACAGGAACAGTGCGGCAAACGCCCATGGCATCGCGTTTGACAGCGAAATCAGGCGTGTTGAGCCCGCCGTCAGGGGCGTCTTGCTTGCGATAGTCATGATTCACGGTTTCCCATAAGACCCTGCGGGCGCAGGACAAGAACGATGACCATCAGCAGGTAAGGCAGGATCGGGCCAAGCTGAGGCAGCGTCAGCGTCCACAGGTCCTGCAGCGGATGATCCCAGATCATTTCTGGCTTGGTAAAGCCGATCGCGGTTAGCACCTGTTCGGCTGTGACGTCATAGGCGGTGGCGAAGGTCTGAAGCCAACCGATAATCAGGGATGCAACCAAAGCGCCCCAAAGCGAACCCAGGCCGCCGATCACAATGGTCACAAAAACGATTGAACCAAGCTGTAAGGCCATGCCAGGGAAAACCCCCAAAACCGGACCAGCAATGACGCCAGCCAGACCGGCCATCGCGGTTCCTACGCCAAACACGCACATAAAGACCAACGGTACGTTGTGACCCAGGTTCTGCACGGTTTCGGGATAGCTGAGTGCAGCCTGAATGGTCATGCCAATACGGGTCTTGGTCAGAATGTATAGCAGCGTCAGGAAGATCCCCATGGCGACAGCGATCATGAAAACCTTGTAGGCAGGAAATGCATTTCCGGCGATGGCGAAAGCTGCAAAATCCAGCGCGGCAGGTTCCGAGAATGGAAGCTGACTTTTGCCCCAAAAGAATTGAATCGTTTCTTCAATCAGCAGCGCAAGACCAAAGGTAAAGATCAATTCCGGCACATGCCCGTATTTGTGAACTCGCCTTAACCCGTATCGCTCGATCAGAGCTCCGATCAAACCAACAATCAATGGCGCAACAAGCAAGCCGATCCAGAACCCGGTGACGAGGCTGATCTGATAGGCGAAATAGGCACCCAGCATGTAAAAACTGGCATGAGCAAAGTTCAGAACGCCCATCATGGAAAAGATCAGTGTCAGACCGCTGCATAGCATGAACAGCAACAAACCAGTCACAAATCCATCCAACACGTTCACGAGGAACAGCGCCATTACGTGTCTCCCTGCATTTTATTGAGTGGTAACCTGGCGGCCCGCCCGGATTTCGGACGGACCACCAGAGTGGTTAGAGGGTTATGGGCGCTTCATTTCGCATGTGGTGGCCGAGTCATTCGACGCCAGTTCGACAACCGTTTCTGCAACCATACCACGGCCAGAATTGTCATAGTCGAATGCAGCCTCGGGTGTTTGCCCTTGCACCGTCACTGTCTGGATCGTCTGGTGATCGCTTTCGCGCATCAATGTCTTGCCTGTGACAATGCTGTCGTACTCCATGCCTTCCAGCGCGTAGGCGATCGCCTTGATATCCGTGGCATTGCCAACTTCGTTGATCGCGGCTGCAAGCATCGGTGCAACATTCGCCATCTGAGGCTGACCAAAGTCCAGATCCGGGAAGCTTACATAGAAGGCTTCGATGAACTCTTGCGCTTCCAGTGTTGGGGCGGGGTTTACCTGACCTGCGCCAACCAGCTTGACGATACCGTCGCCTTCTTCACCAAAGGCCGCGGTGATGCCCGAGGTCGCGCCATAGTAGGTGTAGATCGGCTTGTCGAAACCGGCACCCATAACCGCCTTGCCCAGACCGACCATATCGCCGCCCCAGTTACCGGTGATCACGGCATCTGCGCCCGAACCAACAATCTTGCGCGCATAAGGCGTGAAGTCTTTGACTTTGCCGATCGGATGCAACTCGTTCCCGACAATCTCAATATCGGGGCGCTTTTCCTGAAGGAACCGCTGCGCTGCCGCAGCAACAGCCTTACCGAACGAATAGTCCTGACCGATCACATAGACTTTTTTGATATCCGGATTGGCCGCAATATCATCGGTCAACGCGTCCATTTTGATGTCAGCATTGGCGTCAAAGCGGAAATGCCAGAACTGGCACTTGTCATTGGTCAACGCCGGGTCAACGGCCGAGTGGTTGAGGAAGATGACCGGATCATCAGGATTGCGACGATTGTGCTTGGCAACGGCTTCGGTCAGCGCGTTTGCCACACCGGATGATGCGCCCTGAGCGATAACGCGAATACCCTGATCCATGGCAACCTGCAACTGGATGAGTGATTCCTTTGCGCTGATCTTGTTGTCGAAAGGCACCATCTCGAATTCGGCATTCCCATCCAACAGCGCGCCAGGTTCGTTCACCAGCTCTTTGACGCTGTGGCGATAGATCGCCAGGCCTTGTGTGCCCGTCGTCGCAAATGGCCCGGATAGCGGATCAATGAAAGCGATTCGTACTTTTTCCTGTGCTGCAGCGGCCCCTGCAACAAGACCAGCAGCAAGTGCGGTCGCCATCATCAAATTGAACTTGTTCATTTCTTCCTCCCTATTGACACCAGGCGGTAGGTTTCAGCCCGTTGTAAGATCCACACATGGGTGAGTGATCGATCACTATATTCATGGCTGTTTGTTAGTGTGTCAACGAATTACTGACGAATTTTAGAACTTCTGGACGTTCGTGAAACAATTCGGGCAATGCGCTGTCATATCGCTCAATTTTATCGCGACTAAAGTGCGTGCTCCTCAATTGGCTTTGAAAATAAGGGGAAAGATCAATCGACTGAATATCCGTGACCCAATCCTCCGCCGGCGCTCTTGATAAACAAGAACCAGCCCAAACAAATCGTTGACATTTTTTTTGTTCGCGTAATATCATTTGTGTACTAACGAGAAATTTCCCATCAGGATAGACACTTTGCGGTATCTCTCTCCCAACACGCTCGATGATGCATTTGATTTGCTGACAAGCAATGATCTGACGGTTGTCGCTGGCGGAACTGACTTTTTCCCATCCCGGCAGCGTCATGAGCTGCACACTGACATATTGGACGTCACACGCATCAATGGTCTTTCGGGCATCAACCTTGTGGATGGCCGTTGGAGAATCGGGGCCGCAACAAGCTGGACAGACATTGCCCGGGCCGATCTGCCCGTCGCATTTAGGGGTCTGCAAATGGCTGCGCGGGAAGTCGGTAGCCTGCAGATCCAAAACAGCGGCACGATTGCAGGGAACCTGTGCAATGCCTCGCCTGCCGCTGACGGCGTGCCGCCGCTGCTGACGCTGGAGGCCAGCGTTGAGCTCGGCTCGGCCCGTGGCTTTCGCGAGGTTCCGCTGTCAGAGTTCATCACTGGCGTGCGCAAAACGGCGTTGTCCGACGATGAGATTGTGACCGCGATTTACCTGCCCGATCCGCCCAAAGGGACTGTTGGACATTTCGAAAAACTCGGCGCGCGGCGGTACCTCGTGATCTCGATCACGATGACTTCTGTCATCATCGGCCTGAATGAAAACCGCCGGATCAACTATGCGCGCGTCGCAGTGGGGGCCGCGTCAGCCGTGGCACAAAGGCTGGATCAGCTCGAAGCCGATTTGATCGGGAAATCCCCTGAAACGGTTGAAGTTTCATCCGAGCATTTAGCACCGCTCAGCCCCATTGATGACGTCCGTGGGGACGCCGCATTCCGACTGGACGCGGTGGCAGAGCAATGTGTCCGAGCAATCGCAGAGGCGGGACAACACCATGGATAAACGCGCTGATGAATTCACGACCGAATTCACTCTGAACGGCCACCCCGTCAGTGCGGTGCCGCGCGTGGGTGAGCGCCTGTCGGAAATGCTGCGCGAGCGGCTGTCAGCACGCGACGTCAAGATCGGGTGCAATGCCGGCGACTGCGGTGCTTGCACTGTACTGGTCGATGGTGATCCGGTCTGCGCCTGTCTGGTTCCGGCACAACAGGCTACTGGGCGGTCTGTGGAAACGGTGTCCGGGCTGACGCAGGATGACCAGATTGCCAAACGTTTGGCAGACAGCTTCCAGAACCACGGTGCGGCGCAGTGCGGAATTTGCACACCCGGCATGATGACCGCCGCTGTCGCTTTGCTGCGCGAGACACCTGAGCCAAACAATGAGCAGGTCCAGGATGCCCTTGGCGGCGTATTGTGCCGCTGCACCGGGTATCGCAAGATTATCGACGCCGTTGTTGCCGCTGGTGCGCCTGCTTTGCCCGAAGCAACACTGGGACACGCGGGCGACGCCATCTGGCGCGTGGACGGGCACGACAAGGTCACAGGCACGGAGCTTTTTGGCGATGATGTTGCCCCGGCAGGTACGTTGGAAATCCATGTCATCCGTTCCCCTTACCACCGTGCCGGGTTTACACTTGGCGATCTGGACGCTTGGGCCAATAAGATCCCAGGGATCGAAGCAGTCCTGACCGCGGCCGACATTTCCGGGCGCAACAACTTTGGCGTCATTCCCGACTTTGCCGACCAACCTGTCTTTGCGGAAACCGAGGCTCGGTTCCGTGGCGAGGCTGTCGCCGCCATCATTGGGCTGCCCGAGGTTCTGGCGACATTCGATCCAGCAGATTTTCCGGTAACGTGGGAAGAACGCCCCGCAGCGCTGGACTCCCTCGACGCCATGACGCCTCAAGCCGAGCAGCTGCACCCAGATCGCGACGGAAACGTTATGTGTGCCGGTTTCGTGAAATGCGGAACACCAGAAACCGCGTTGGACAACGCAGATGTTGTGGTCGAAGGCCATTTCCGCTCGGGCTTTGTCGAACATGGCTATATCGAGCCCGAGGCCGGTTTCGCCGAGATCGTGAACGGGCGGGTCGAAGTCCATGCCTGCACGCAAGCTCCGGTGATGGACCTGGACGCGCTGGAGATCATTCTGGGGATACCGCGCGATCAGATCCGTATTGCCCCGACCGGAGTCGGCGGCGGGTTCGGCTCAAAACTGGATATTTCGGTGCAGCCTTACCTGGCTCTTGCCGCGCTCAAAACCGGCAAGCCGGTGCGGCTGACCTATTCCCGAACCGAGTCGATGCAGTCCACCACCAAACGCCACCCTTCCGACCTGCGGGTCAAGATCGGGGCAACCAAAGACGGTCGTATCAGTGGGATGACTTTTGACGGGCTGTTCAACACAGGCGCCTATGCCAGCTGGGGTCCGACCGTAGCCAACCGGGTGCCCGTGCATGCCTCAGGCCCCTACAAAATCACAGACTACCGCGCCGAAGCCAAAGGCATCCATACGCATTGCCCGCCATCGGGCGCATTCCGTGGCTTTGGCGTTCCGCAATCGGCCATCGCGCAGGAATGCCTGTTCGACGAGTTGGCGGACAAGCTGGGCATCGACGCGCTTGAATTCCGCATCAACAATGCGCTGGAAAACGGTGTACCCACCGTTTGCGGACAGATCTTCGATCAGGGCGTCGGCATTCGCGCCTGCCTCGAAGCGCTGCGTCCCGCGTGGGTCGAAGAAAATGCATCGGTTCAAGCATTCAACTCACAAAACAATACCTTGAAGCGCGGCGTTGGACTGGCGGCCGGCTGGTACGGGTGCGGCAACACTTCGTTGCCCAACCCGTCGACGATCAAATCGGGCATCCGATCAGATGGCAGTTTGGTCCTGCACCAAGGGGCTATGGATATTGGCCAAGGGGCAAACACGGTAATCACGCAGATCTTTGCCACTGCGCTTGGTGTTCCGGTTGCGCAGATCGAAATCATCGGGGCCGATACGGATGTCACGCCGGATGCCGGCAAAACCTCGGCCTCGCGTCAGACCTATGTCTCTGGCAGTGCATCACGTCTGTCGGGCGAAGCGATGCGCGCGCAGATTCTGTCCCGCGTGAACGCCGGTCCTGCCGCCGTGATCACCCTGACCCCAGGAACGATTGGGGTGGACGACAACGGGCAACAACACTCTATCGACCTGACCGTGCTGGAGCCCGACGCAGAAGGTTACGTGCTGCGCGCCGAAGAAACCTATGACCCGCCCACAAAGCCGCTGGACGACAACGGTCAGGGGATACCTTATGCTCAATTTGGTTATGCTGCGCATCTGGCGGTTGTCGAGGTGGACACAAAGCTTGGCACGGTGAAACCGATTAAATTCGTGGCCGCCCATGACGTTGGCAAGGCGATCAACCCGATGCTGGTCGAAGGTCAGGTACAGGGCGGTATCGCGCAGGGTCTTGGCATGGCGCTAATGGAAGAGTACCTGCCCGGCCGCACCGAGAACCTGCATGACTATCTGATCCCGACCATTGGTGACATCCCTCCGATTGAAACCCTGATCATCGAAGAAGAGGATGCCCACGGTCCCTATGGCGCCAAAGGCCTGGGAGAGCACGTGCTGATCCCCACGGCCCCGGCCCTATTCAACGCAATCAAGCGCGCCTGCGGCGTTCGACTGACCCAAAGTCCCGCCACGCCAGCAAAAATGCGCGCAGCAATCAAGGAATTGACAGATGGCAACTGAGCGCACGACACCGGAAAAAATCCGCTGCGACGCCTGCCCGGTGATGTGCTATATCGCAGACGGAAAAATCGGGGCCTGCGACCGCTATGCCAACCATGGTGGCGATCTGGTTCGTCTGGATGCGCTGACCATCATCGAAAGCACAGAAGACACACGCCTGGTCCCCTTTTTAAAGGATGGCAAAGACCCCGAAGATTGGGACGGCGACATCGTGCAGGGCAAACGGCCCTTTGTGACCGCCGTTGGTGCCGGCACGACCTATCCCGACTACAAACCCGCGCCCTTCATCGTCAGCCAAGATGTGGCGGGCGTGGATATGGTCACCGTCGTGACCGAGGGGATATTCTCGTATTGCGGCGTAAAGGTGAAGATCGATACCGACCGTCATATCGGCCACGAACGCGATGTCGTCCGCGTAAATGGTGAGCCGGTCGGGCACGTCATGACCTCGGAATACGGATCCAAGATGTTGTCGCTGGGCGGTGTGGAACACCTGACCGGCGGTACAAAGAAAGAAGGCCGGATCACCTGCGATGCCCTGCTTCGGTTGTGCAATCGAGAGGCCGTCGAGATGGTGATCGGCGATGAAAGACATGAGACCACGGTGGTTGTTCAGGCCGGCAAAGCACCCATCATCAATGGGGTCGAAGAAAAACTGATGCGGGTGGGCTGTGGCTCGGCCACAATCGGGATGTTCGCCAAGCAATGGATTGAACACGTGGATGACGTGGTGGTGGTCGACGACCACATCACCGGCGTTCTGTCCGAACATCAGGCCGGTAAATTGTTGGATGTCGAACCTACGGGCATCAAGATCAATGGCCGCCGTTCCACCCCGGGTCGGTATTTTCAGGTCGCAGAGCCCGGCACCGGTTGGGGCGGTACAAACATCGAGGATCCGCTGAAAATTCTGGGCGATTTCAATCCTAAATTCTCGCGTGAGGGTATGAGCCTGTTGATGGTATCCACCACGGGTGAACAATATGGCTATTTTGAACTGGATGCCGAGCTGCAACCTCAGCCCGTCGAGATTCCCCCGGCGCTGAAGGCATCTGCAGAGCTGATTGCCGAAAACTGCGAACCTTCGGTTTGCTCGGTTCTGTTCATGGGCGGCGCAGGCGGCAGCCTGCGGGCGGGGGTCACGGAAAACCCGGTTCGCCTCACGAAATCGGTCAAGGACTCGCTGACCTTCGTATCCTGCGGTGGGGCTGAGGCCTATGTTTGGCCCGGTGGCGGCATCACCGTGATGGTGGACATTCTGGACATGCCCACGGGATCGTTCGGATACGTTCCGACCCCGGCGCTGGTCGCCCCCATCGAATTCACGATGCGTGTCAGCGACTATGGCACACTGGGCGGGCACATGGATGAGATCAAGCCAGTTACAGATGTCATCTCGGACGAAACCCGCAAGGTAGATCAGTTCGACAACCAGCCCGACCCCATGTCTTCGAAAAATTACCGCTGGGCGAAAGGAGCATAAGGTCAGATGCACCCCATCTCTGCCATATTGCCGTGTGGTCGCAGATTGCATCTGCAACACGGCCCAATCGACCTGATCGTCGAGGCAGATGGGGCACGAGATATTGCATTTGAGGCTGCCCAGTTACGGTTCCAATCCTTGCTGCAGGGCTTGGTGGATGAACTGGCTTTGTTGAAAACGCCCATGACCGCTGAATGCGCCCGCCCTCACGGACGGGTGGCGCGCCGTATGGATGAGGCTGCGCGCCCTCATACCAACGTGTTTGTTACACGCATGGCCGCCGTTGCCGGAGCTGTCGCGGACGAAGTACTGGCAACCATGCTTCAGGCCACACCTCTGGATCGCGCGTCAGTCAATAATGGTGGAGATATTGCTGTCCATCTGAGTTCGGACCAGAATTACCGCGTCGCCATGAGCGGGCTTGACGGGTGCAGCTTGGGCCGCATTGCTATCCGTGCAAGCGACAAGATTGGTGGCATTGCCACGTCGGGTCGCGGCGGACGCAGCTTGAGCCTTGGCATCGCCGACAGCGTTACAGTGCTGGCCAGCAACGCAGCAATGGCCGATGTGGCAGCGACGCTGATCGCCAATGCGGTTGATCTGCCCGGGCATCCGGCCATCCGGCGCCTTCCGGCCAATCAACTGCGCGATGACAGCGATTTGGGCGACCTGCCCGTTCCGGTTTCTGTCGGCCAACTCTCTGCCCAAGATATTCAAGATGCCATTTCAGACGGCCTGAACACTGCCGAGACCATGCTTGGGCGCGGTTTGATCTCTGCCGCCCATCTGTCTCTTGGCTCTCACTCCTGCCAGTCGGGCGCGTCCCGATTGGTGATCTCAACCACTCAGAAGGTTCCACAATATGCCTGACGTTCAGCTGCGAAAAAAGCTGTTTTCGCTTGAAGAAATCTATCACGAAGGCGGACCGCTGTCCGACACGCCGCTGGTGCGGGTGGCCGCAATGGCCGTGATCGCCAACCCGTTTGCAGGCCGGTACGAACCCGAGATTCAGGGCTTTATGGAAGACCTCAAACCTTTGGGTTTGGAAATGGCGCAAACCCTGATCGACATGTTAGGCGGTCCGGAAAACGTCCAAGGGTATGGCAAAGGGTCCTTGGTTGGCGAAGGCGGCGAACTGGAACACGGTGCGCTGTGGCACGCCCCTGGTGGTTACGCGATGCGGCAGTTGCTGGGTACAGCCAACGCGATTGTGCCTTCATCGAAAAAAGTTGGCGGCGTGGGTGCGCGGCTGGATGTGCCAATCACGCATATCAACGCCTCATATGTGCGTAGCCATTTCGACAGCATGGAAGTGGGCTGCAATGACGCCCCCCGGGCGGGCGAGCTGGCTTTTTCACTGGTCATGACAACCGGACCACGGGTGCATTCTCGTTCGGGCGGGCTTGAGGCGTGGGACATCAAAGGAGAGGACGGCCTAAGATGACAAAGATCCGCAAAATCGCAGTCAACGTTGAAGAAACCCATATCGAGGCAGGGCGCCCGATCTCGCCCGCCACGCGCAAGGCGGTGGCCGTGGCCGTGATCGAAAACCCCTTTGCCGGGCAATATGTCGAGGATCTGACACCGCTGATGGAAACCGGGGCTGAGTTGGGCGCTTTACTGGGCCGCCGCTGCGTCGAGGCCCTTAACATCACGCCGGAACAGGCTGAAAGTTATGGAAAATCGGCGATGGTCGGTGAGAACGGCGAGCTGGAACATGCCGCCGCCATTCTGCACCCCAAACTGGGTGCGCCATTGCGCAAGGAAGTCGAAAAAGGCGCCGCTTTGGTGCCCTCGTCAAAGAAGATGGGCAGCCCTGGGCAGGTACTGGACGTACCGCTTGGTCACAAGGACGCGGCCTATGTGCGCAGCCATTTTGACGGCATCGAAGTGCAGTTGAACGACGCGCCCCGTGCGAATGAGATCATGGTGGCAGTTGCGGTCACCGACAGCGGACGACCGTTGCCGCGTGTAGGCGGACTGACGAATGAGGAGGCAGAAGGCAAAGACGGGCTACGCTGAATGTAGCAGCTACGCTCTTTAGGGCTGACAACACATTAAGAAGCCGGGATAACTGGCCGTGAACAATGATCATTGGGAGGAATTTGAAATGAATCTGATCAGACGCACGGTACTGGGCGCGCTGGCGGCGCTGCCCTTCACCGGTTTGACGGCTGGGGTCAGCCTGGCCCAGGACACAATCGTGTTGGGTGAGGTGAACAGCTATACCCGTCTGCCCGCCTTTACCGAGCCCTACAAGAAAGGTTGGCAACTGGCGGTCGAACAGATCAACGCCGCAGGCGGGATCGACGGCAAGCAACTGGAAGTGATCAGCCGGGATGATACCGGTGATCCAGCCACCGCAATCCGGATCGCCGAGGAGCTGGTCTCAAAAGACGGTGCAGTTCTGATCTTTGGCACCTTCCTGTCCAATATCGGTCTGGCCGTTTCCGATTTTGCCAAGCAGAAAGAAGTCCTGTTCATCGCGTCCGAGCCTCTGTCCGACGCGATTGTCTGGTCCAAAGGCAACAAATTCACCTATCGTCTGCGCCCCTCGACCCACATGCAGGCCGCGATGCTGGCCGAACAGGCAGCCAAGCTGGACGCCGTGAAATGGGCGACTGTCGCGCCGAACTACGCCTACGGGCAGGATGCGGTGAAGGCCTTCAAATCCGAACTGACCAAATTGCGCCCCGATGTGGAATTTGTCGAAGAACAATGGCCACCACTGTTCAAGATCGACGCGGGTTCCACCGTTCGCGCACTTGAGGCCTCGAAACCGGATGCGATTTACAACGTGACCTTCGGCGGCGATCTGGCCAAATTTGTTCGCGAAGGTTCGCTGCGGTTCCTGTTCGAGGATCGCGACGTTGCATCATTGCTGACCGGAGAACCAGAATATCTTGACCCGCTGGGGGCTGAGGCTCCTGAGGGTTGGATTGTCACCGGATACCCTTCGACCGACATCACAACGGACGAGCATAAGGCGTTTGCTGATGCATATATCGAGAAGTTCGGCGAAGCGCCCAAAACCGGTTCTATCGTTGGATATAACTCGATCCTCGCCATCGCCGCAGCGTTGGAAAAAGCCGATTCCACGGACACTGACGCCCTGCTGGCCGCGATGGAGGGCCTGACCGTCGACAGCAGCCCAACCGGCCCCTTCACCTTCCGCGCGGCTGACCATCAGTCCACGATGGGCGCCTATGTCGGCAAGACGGGAACGGTCGACGGCAAACCGTCTATGGTCGACTGGTCCTATGCCGACGGGGCTGATTACTTGCCCAGCGAAGACGACGCAGCAGCCTTGCGTCCGGCGGAATAAGCCGACTTTGGCGGGGCAATAGCTGCCCCTCCCCTCAAAAAGAACACGAACAAGGGACGGTGGCCCGATGGGGTTCTATTTTGCACAGCTTCTGACTGGATTGGCGAACGCTTCCTCGCTTTTCCTGATTGCATCCGGGCTTTCGATCATCTTCGGTGTCACGCGGATCGTGAACTTTGCGCATGGCTCGTTTTACATGGTCGGCGCTTATCTCGCTTACACATTGGTCACGCTCTGGAGCGGCAGCATCCTTGGCTTTTGGGTCAGCGTCATTTTGGCGGCAATGATCGTCGGGGTGATCGGCCTGATCATCGAACTCACTATCCTACGCCGCATTTACCACGCACCCGAGCTGTTCCAACTGGTCGCAACGTTTGGCGTCGTATTGATCTTTCAGGATGGCACGCTGGCGATCTGGGGCGCAGAGGACCTTCTGGGCCCGCGCGCGCCGGGGTTGGATAGTGCGGTTCGCATCATGGGAGAACCAATTCCCGAATATGACCTCGCCTTGATTGCTATCGGGCCGGTCGTCCTGTTGGCAATCTGGCTGCTGTTTCACAAAACGCGATGGGGTGTTCTGGTGCGTGCTGCAACCCAAGACCGCGAGATGGTCGGGGCGCTTGGCGTCAATCAAGCCTGGTTGTTTTCGGCAGCATTCGTTCTTGGCTCATTCCTGGCTGGATTGGGCGGCGCGCTGCAAATCCCACGCGAGGCGGTGTCGCTACAGATGGATCTGTCCATCATCGGTGAGGCCTTCGTCGTCGTTGTCATTGGCGGTATGGGCAGCGTGTCCGGCGCGTTTGTGGCGGCGGTTCTGATCTCAGTCCTGAACGCGTTTGCCATCCTGATCTTCCCGCAGATCTCAATCGTACTGCCCTTCATCATCATGGCGATTGTCCTGATCTTCCGCCCGCATGGGCTGTTTGGCAAACCAGGCAGCGAAAAAGGCGCGCCGGAAGAACCGGACCAACCACTGGCGCTAATGGATCAGAAATCAGCAATGGTGCTGATGGCTGCGCTACTGGTTCTGGCCCTTAGCCCATTGTTAACTGCTGATTTCACCTCGGTCCTGATGGTCGATGTGATGGTCGCGACGCTATTTGCCGTGTCGCTGCATTTTATGATGGGTGTTGGCGGAATGGTCAGTTTCGGACATGCCGCCTATTTCGGCGTTGGTGCCTATGGTGCCGCGATGGCGGTCAAATTCCTTGGGCTCGGCATGATCTCGGCCATGCTTTTCGGCCCGGTTTGTGCGGCTATGGCAGCGCTGTTCTTCGGCTGGTTCTGTGTTCGGCTGTCGGGCGTTTACCTTGCCATGTTGACCTTGGCCGCGGCCCAGATCCTATGGGGTGTCACGTTCCAATGGCAGCGATTTACCGGCGGGGATGATGGCATCCTTGGCGTATGGCCTGCGAAGTGGGCCAGCTCTGACAAGGTATACTTTTATATCGCCTTCGTCCTTTGTGTCGGCGGAATATTGGCGCTGCGTCGTGTGGCATTCTCTCCGTTCGGCTATATCCTGCGCGGCATACGCGACAGCCAGACCCGGGCTGAATCGATCGGCATCGATACCCGGTTTCATCAATGGATGGGCTTTGTGCTGGCGGGTGGCTTTGCCGGTTTGGCCGGGGTCGTCTTTGCATTCTCGAAGGGCAGCGTCTTTCCTGACAGCCTCGGCATCGCGCTGAGTATCGACGGTTTGATCATGGTTCTTCTGGGTGGCATTCACGCGCTGGCGGGTCCGATCCTGGGGGCCGGTGCCTTTGTCCTGATCGAGGATTGGGTCACGCGGTTGGACTATTGGCGCTTCATCTTCGGGGCCATCATTCTAATCGTTGTCCTAGTGGCACCGGACGGAATTGCGGGCGGTATTCAACGCCTGTTGCGCGGTCTGAAAGGAGGCCGGGCATGACCAACGTTCTCGAAGTCCGCAACCTGTCCAAGTCCTTTGGCGGCGTGCAGGCCGTGAAGGATGTGAATTTCGATCTGAAGGAAGGGGAATTCCTTGCCTTGATCGGCCCCAACGGTGCAGGAAAAACCACATGCTTCAACATGTTGAGCGGCTATCATAAACCGAATACTGGTTCGGTATCCTTGCGCGGTCAGGCCTTGATCGGCCATCCACCGCGCAAGATCTGGCGTATGGGCGTCGGTCGAACGTTCCAGATTACTGCGACCTTCCTGTCTATGACCGTTGTGGAAAACGTCCAGATGGCGCTGATCTCGCATCACCGGCGGGTGTTCGACCTGTTTTCCCGGGCGACGCGGATGTTTGTGGACGAAGCAATGGCGTTGCTGGAACTGGTCTCGATGCAGGATCAGGCTGGGCGGGCATGTTCAGAACTGGCTTATGGCGATCTAAAACGGCTGGAACTGGCGATTGCATTGGCGCATGAGCCCGCCCTTCTGCTGATGGACGAACCGACGGCGGGCATGGCACCGTCCGAACGGTTTGCGCTGATGGCGCTGACTGCCGAAATCGTGGCTAAAGGCGGCGTAAGCGTTGTGTTCACCGAACATGACATGGACGTCGTATTTGCCCATGCCCATCGTATTCTGGTCCTGAACCGGGGTGAGTTGATCGCCGAAGGCACAGGGTCTGAAATCCGCACCAACCCGTTGGTCCAAGAAGTATATCTGGGCGGTGGCTCAGTCTTTGAAGCGGAGAGCGCCCATGCTTGATGTCAAGAACCTTGGGGCCTGGTACGGCCGTGCGCAAATCCTCAACGGTGTTTCGCTGAGCGTCGGCAAGAACGAGGTGGTTGCGCTCATGGGCCGGAATGGTGCCGGCAAATCAACCACCATGAAGTCCATCATGGGATTGGTGCGTCACATTGATGGCACCATCCGCTATGCCGAACGCGAGGTTCAGAGGAATACCCCTCATGTGATCTGTCGCCTTGGCATGGGTTATGTCCCCGAAGACCGTCGGATTTTCGGAGATCTGACCATCGAAGAAAACCTCGAAGTCGGACGCCGCGAACCACGTCCAGATGCACCCGAATGGACACAGGAACACTTGTTCGATCTGTTCCCAAATCTGGCTGAGCGTCGCAAGAACCTGGGCAAGCAACTTTCGGGTGGGGAACAACAGATGCTGACCATCGCCCGTACGTTGATGGGAAATCCCAAGCTGGTCCTGTTGGACGAACCATCAGAAGGGATCGCGCCGGTCATTGTTGAACAGATGGCCCGCGTGATTGCGGAACTGAAACGAGAAGGGCTGTCGGTGCTGATCAGCGAACAGAACCTGCACTTTGCGCGTATCGTGTCGGACCGGGCTTATATCATCGAAAAAGGCGAAATGCGGTTCGAAGGCAGCTTTACTGACCTCGACGAAAACCCAGAAATTTCAAACACCTATCTTGCCGTCTAATACCTTGGTCTTGTGGGAGGGACTGGGCTTTGTTTATTATAGTACAAACAATTGAATCAGGCAGGAGCCGTCATGACGGAATCCATTGAAAGCTATGCGCTTGACGAGCAGGTCGGCTATCTTTTGCGGCTGGCCAATCAGCGCCACGCGTCGATTTTCCAGTCACACACATTGGAAGGTCTGACGCCCACGCAATTTGCGGCCCTGATCCGAATTGCCGATTTGGGCAAATGCTCTCAAAACCGGTTGGGGCGGCTGGCGGCAATGGATGTCGCCACGATCAAAGGGGTGGTTGATCGCCTGCGCCAAAAAGGATTTGCGGTCGTCGAACCCGATCCGGACGACAAGCGACGCACGCTGATTTCGCTATCCCCCGAAGGCGAGGCCATGGTCGCGCGCATGAAAGATGTCGGTCAGCAGATCACCAACGAAACGCTCAAACCGCTGACGGCCGCTGAACAGCGCAACCTTGTCCGTATTCTGCGAAAAATCTCATGATTTGACAGGCCGTTTGGCCGACGCCTTGTCCAACTGCAATTCAGACCGGGAAAACCGGATCGGAGTGCGCAGACCGGGCACGCCTTCCGGGTTAATCTGCATCTCGCGATGCTGAACCTGCGGGTCGTTCAGCGCCTCTTGCACTGAATTGATCGGACCACCGGGCACACCGTATTGTTCAAGGGACGCCAACAGATCGGTCTTGGTCCATTCCAGACAGGAACTCGTCAGCAATTCAGTCAACGCAGCGCGATTTTCCACACGATCCGCGTTGGACATGAACCGTGTATCGTTGATCAACCCCGGCAGGCCTAGTATTTCGCACAGGCTTGCATATTGCCGGTCGTTCCCACAGGCGATGATGATGTGTCCATCCGCCACCGGAAACACCTGATAAGGCACGATATTGGGATGGGCGTTACCCAGTCGCGTTGGGCACGTACCCGAGGCCAGATAATTCATCGCCTGATTGGCCAAAACGCCCGTCATGCAATCCAGCAGGCTCAGATCCACGTGCTGTCCCTGCCCCGAGCGCTCACGTTCAGCAAGTGCAGCCTGAATGCCGATCACCCCGTAGAGGCCCGTGAATATATCGGCAAAGGCAACGCCGATCTTTTGCGGCTCTCCCTCGGGGTCGCCCGTCAGGTCCATGATCCCGCTCATGCCCTGAATCAGAAAATCGTACCCCGCCCGATGGGCATAGGGCCCATCCTGACCAAACCCTGTGACGGACGCGTACACCAGCCGGGGGTTGATCTGTTTGACGCTGTCATAATCCAGACCGAATTTCTTCAGCCCCCCAACCTTGAAGTTTTCGATCAGCACATCCGCATCGCGGATCAGATCCAGCAACTTAGCCCGATCACCCTCATCCCGGAAATCCAATGCGATACTGTCTTTGCCCCGATTGGCCGCGTGGAAATATGCAGCTGTCTTGTCGCCAGCACGCTCGATAAACGGAGGGCCCCATTTGCGCGTATCGTCACCCTCGGGGCTTTCGATCTTGAGCACGTCTGCCCCCAGATCCGCCAAGGTCTGCCCGATCCAGGGTCCGGCCAGAATGCGGGCCAGCTCGATCACCTTCAATCCGTGCAAGGGTGTGCTCATGGTCTGAACCTTTCAAAACTCTGTTGCGATCAGCCAGTTTACGTCCGGGATCGAATCCTACATGTTGCCCAACAGCATGAGCCCGATATTTCAACAACCAGATTGTCTGTCATACCACCCTGCCAAAGCACATTATTTTCGTTAGTACACTAACTTTTTTCACATTTGGGTCAAGAGTCCGACCCAGGTATATTTCATTCGTACAGAAACGTATTGACAGGCAGGTATTTCTCACGAATATTCGTTCGTATACTAACGAATAGGCGCTCCATGACTTACGTCGTCACCGAAAACTGCATCAACTGCAAATTCACCGATTGTGTGGAGGTTTGCCCCGTGGATTGCTTCTACGAAGGGGAAAATACTCTGGTCATCCATCCGGACGAATGCATCGACTGCGGCGTGTGTGAACCGGAATGCCCCGCCGACGCAATCCGCCCGGACACCGAGGACGGGATGGAGACGTGGGTCGAACTAAACGGCAAATACGCAGAGGCGTGGCCCGTCATCACCGAAAAGAAAGACCCGATGCCTGACGCAGATGACTGGAACGGGAAAGAAGGTAAGCTGGCGTTCTTGTCTGAAGCCCCGGCAGAATAGGAGACTAATATGTCGCTGGATTCTACGACCAAAACTGAATTCCCCATTCCGGCGGGCGTGTTCGCCCAAACCGTGACCGAAGTGAAGCATTATACCGACCGGCTGTTCAAATTCCGCATCACTCGCCCGGCTTCCTTCCGGTTTCGGTCAGGTGAGTTTGTGATGATTGGCCTGCCGAACGCAGAAAAACCCGTGTGCCGCGCCTATTCCATCGCATCGCCTAGTTGGGACGAAGAGATCGAGTTCTATTCGATCAAGGTCCCCGACGGTCCGCTGACCGAACACCTGCAGAAAATTCGCGAAGGTGATACGGTTCTGATGCGCAAAAAGCCCACAGGCACGCTGGTCAATGACGCGCTGTTGCCGGGTAAACGGCTTTGGATGTTTTCGACCGGCACCGGCATTGCGCCCTTTGCATCGCTGATCCGCGACCCCGAAACTTATGAGAAGTTCGACGAAGTAATCCTGACCCATACCTGTCGGGAAAAAGGCGAGCTGGACTATGGCAAAGAACTGGTTGCGGCGCTCAAATCCGATCCGTTGGTGGGCGAGATGGCGCAGAATTTGCGGCACTACTGCACCCTCACGCGTGAGGATTATCCGTTCAAAGGTCGGATCACCGATCTTATGGCATCAGGCAAAGTATTCGATGATTTGGACCTGCCGCCAATCTCACCTGAAACAGATCGCGAAATGATTTGCGGCTCGATGGCGATGCTGCAGGATACCAAGGCCGCGCTAGAAGGGTTCGGTCTGGAAGAAGGCGCGAACAACAAACCTTCAACTTTTGTGGTCGAACGCGCCTTTGTCGATTGACCAACCGGGGCTCTGCCCCGCCCTACACCGGGATCTGGTGAAACGCTCTCACACCAGATCCCGCGTGTCTCGGGACTTACTGATTGTCCCGCTTTCCCGTCTTGTTCAGAAACGCCTCCATCCCGGCCTTCGCTTCGGGTGAGGATTGGGCAATTGCTGCCGCCAGACTTTCGGTAAAGAAGCCATCACTGGCCGACATGTCATTGATGCGCGTGATCGCCTGCATCATCATGTAGTTTGACAGCGGCGCATTCTCGGTCACGCGCTTGGCCAGTTCCATCGCCTTGTCGAACACGGTTCCGTCCGGCTCGACATAATGCGCCAGCCCCAGTTGCAACCCTTCGTCCGAGTCATAACGGCGACCGGTCAGCATCATCTCCATCATCCGGCTAGCCCCGATGATCCGGCCAACACGTACCGTTGCGCCGCCGCCGACAAAGATCGCGCGGCGTCCTTCGGGCAGTTCATAGAACGTATCTTGCTGCGAGACCCGAATGTGGGCGGTCATCGCCAGCTCCATCCCGCCGCCCAAAACACCACCGTTCATTGCGGCGACAACCGGAACCCGTCCGTATTCGATTTTGTCGAAAATCCGGTGCCACAGGCGGCATTCATGCATCGCCCCTGCGGCGTCGCGCATCGAATGTTCCAACAGGTCCAGCCCGGCACAGAAATGCTGACCGGAACTGCGGATCACAACGGCGCCGATCTCATCGGGAAGGGTGTCGAAATAGTGCTCGATCTCGAACAGCAGCCCGTGATTGATCGCATTAAACTTGGCAGGTCGGTCCAGCGTCAGGATACCGACCGGGTCGTCTGTCTCTGGAGTGATATGTGTGTATTCCATTGCAAAGCCCTACTTGGGTTCCAGACGGATAGCGCCGTCCAGACGTACGCATTCACCGTTCAGCATAGTGTTTTCGATCATGTGCCCTGCCAGGCGCGCAAACTCAGCCGGCTGTCCAAGGCGCGACGGGAAGGGAACCTTGGCACCCAGACTGTCCTGAATCTCTTGCGGCAGCAAATCCATCATCGGGGTCGAGAAGATACCCGGCGCAATTGCCATGACCCGAACGCCCGAGCGCGCAAATTCCCGCGCCGCAGGCAAGGTCAGGCTGGCCACCCCACCTTTCGAGGCAGAATAGGCCGCTTGCCCGATCTGTCCCTCAAAAGCCGCCGCCGACGCGGTGTTGATGATAATCCCCCGCTCGTTATCCTTAAGCGGTTCATTTAGCATGATCCGCTCAGCCGCCAGGCGCATGACGTTAAAGGTGCCGATCAGGTTGATCTGAACCGTTCTGGCGAACCCGTCCAACGCCGCCGGGCCGTTGCGCCCCACAATCCGCTCGCCATGCGTGACGCCAGCGCAATTGACGACAATACGGGGCAAACCATTGGCGGCAATGGCCGTGTCCAGCGCCGCAGTAACCTGGGCCTCATTGGTGACGTCGCAAGGCGCGGCTATTGCCCCCAGTTGCTTTGCGGCCTCGTCCAGCTTGTCGCCGGGCAAGTCGAACAGGGCCACTTTCGCCCCGCATGATGCAAGATATTCGGCCGTCGCAAACCCCAACCCCGAAGCACCGCCAGTCACGATTGCGGATGCGTTTTCGATTCTCATTTCATGTCTCCCTGTGTGCCCCGAACGCCATGACGCAACGACGCAACGAAATCAGGCTTCGGTCTTGCGCGATTTCCTGATGCATCATACCCGTTAATTCGGAACTTAGTGAACGGTCAATAATACATTTGCATACTAACAAATATTTGGATAGCCTGATTTTCAAAATATGCATCATGTCGCGCCCATGGCGACCAGATGACAGGGAGAGGAAAGATGAGCATTTCAGCCCGGCAAAGTGAAGACGGCGTAGTGCCTATCCAAAAATTCGCGCCCTCAAAGGTGTTGCGTGAAGACCTGGGCGATGGAGCCTTTGTTTTGCGCAGCCCATACCCGCTGAATATGGATTTACAGTGCGTTTCCGAATATCTGGAACGTTGGGCGGAAGAAGCACCCGATCGCCTGTTCCTGGCCGAACGTGGGCCAGACGGAGAATGGATCAGCGTCACCTATTCCGAGGCTTTGGCGCAAACCCGCTCACTGGCAGCGTTTCTTCTGAACAAGGGACTGGGTCAAGACCGCCCGCTTTTGATTCTGTCGGGCAATTCGGTCCGGCACGGTTTGCTGATGCTGGCTGCTATGCATGTGGGCATTCCGGTGGTGCCGGTTTCTGTTCCTTACTCTCTGTTCGACGAGTCTCTGGCCAAACTGCGCCATATCGTCCGGACCACAAATCCCGGCATGGCCTATGCCGATGACGCCAAGGGCTTTGCCCATGCTTTTGAGTTTCTCGCCTCGGAAGGCATCGAACAGCTGTCGGACAATGGCGCACTGACCTTTGAGCACGCCCTGGAAGCCACAGCTGGCGAACCCATTGCCCAAGCGCGGGCCACGATTGACCATGACACGCTGGCCAAGATCCTGTTCACCTCTGGCTCAACCGGGTTGCCCAAGGGCGTCATCGTAACGCAGCGCATGATGTTGGCCACTCAAGAAGCCGTGGTGCAGATTTGGCCGTTTCTGGAAAGTGCCCCACCTGTCGTGGTTGATTGGCTGCCCTGGAACCATACGTTCGGCGGCAATTTCAACTTCAACATGATGCTGCGCAACGGCGGCAGCTTCTATGTCGATGATGGCAAACCCGTGCCCGGTGAAATCGAAAAGACAATTCGCAACGTGCGCGACGTTTCACCCACTCTGTTCTTCAACGTCCCGCGCGGCTTTGACATGCTTTTGCCGGTCCTGCGCGAGGACGCAGCCTTTCGCTACGCTTTTTTCAAGCGGCTTGATCTGATCTTTTTCTCTGGTGCGGGGCTACCCGACCATCTTTGGAAAGGTTTGGAACAATTGGGCGTGCAGGAACGGGGCGAGAAAATCCCGTTTGTAAGCGCCTGGGGCCTGACCGAGGCGATGATGGCCACCTGTGTGCACTTCCCCATCGACAAGGCAGGCGTCATCGGGGTGCCGGGTCCGGGATCCGAGCTGAAGTTTCTGCCCAATGGTGGCAAGCTGGAAATGCGGGTCCGCGGACCGCATGTGACAACAGGTTATCTGAACAACGTCGAAAAAACCGCCGAGGTGTTTGACGAGGAAGGGTACTTCCTGACTGGCGACGCGGGTCGCCTGCAAGATCCAGATGATCCATCAAAGGGCATCGTATTCGATGGCCGCATCTCTGAGAACTTCAAACTGATGACCGGCACTTGGGTCGCAGTGGGCAACTTACGTGTTGCGTTGTTGCAGGCCCTCAGCCCGATTGCCTCGGATGCCGTCATTACCGGCCATGACCGGACCGAAATTGGTGCGCTGCTGTTCCTGAACGCAGATGAATGCAAAGCCCTGACCGGACAGGGCGGCACATTGGCGGGTTACGCCGATGATCCGACTGTGCGCGCCTTCATCACCGAACGTTTGGCTGCATACAATGCCGGGCAAACCGGCAGCGCTACACGCGTGAAGCGCGTTGGAATCGAACGTGACGCCCCGTCGATTGAAAAGAATGAAATCACCGACAAAGGCTATATCAATCAACGTCTTGCGCTAGAGCTTAGGGCTGAAGCGGTCACTGGATTGTATGAAGGGTCCGAGGATGTGATCGTATCAGGAAAGGCCGCCACATGATCGACTACACCGCCTCTGAAGCCGAGATTGCATTTATCCTCAAGCATATTGGCCGGCCAGAGCGGCTGCCGGGTTGGAGCGACGATCTGGCCGAGGCCGTAATCCCAGCATTGGGTCGCTTCATCAATACCGAGATTGCCCCTTTGGACATGATCGGCGAGGAACAAGGCGCGCGTCTGGAAAATGGCCGTGTGCGGATGCCACCAGGCATGGTCGCCGCCTATAAACGCTATGCCGATGCCGGTTGGCCGGGCCTTTGTGCGCCTGAAGAATATGGCGGGCAAGAACTGCCGCACATTCTGGGCGCGGTTCTGGCGGATATGCTGGCTGGCGCGTGTATTTCCTATGAGATGGTGCTGAGTCTTGCGCAGGGCTGCATTCGAACCCTGAATGCCTCGGGCAATGACGATCAAAAGGCGCGGCTGTTGCCGCCGCTGGTGTCGGGCGAATGGATGGCATCGATGTGCCTGACCGAACCGGATGCGGGGTCAGATCTGGGTCGGATCAAAACAACCGCTACACACGATGGCGAAGGTTATGTGCTCAGCGGCACTAAAATCTTCATCTCGGGCGGTGACCACGACTATACCGACAACGTATTGCATCTGGTGCTCGCCCGCACTCCGGACGCAGCGCCGGGTGTGCGGGGGCTGAGCCTGTTTGCCTGCCCCGCCGTTTTGCCGGACGGTATGCGCAATCAGGTGCAAACCGTCCGTATCGAAGAAAAGATGGGGATGCATGCCTCGCCCACCTGTCAGATGGCGTTCGACGGCGCAAAGGCCGAATTGTTGGGCCAGGAAGGCCAGGGTTTGGCCGCCATGTTCACTATGATGAATGCCGAGCGTCTGGATGTGGCCCTGCAGGCCGTGGGCCAAATGGACGTGGCCTTTCAGCGTTCGCGTTTGCATGCCGCAGGTCGGCGCCAGGGCACAACATCAGAAGGCTCGGCGCTGATCACCAAACACGGTGACGTTCAGCGGATGTTGCTGGATATCTACGCCTACACCCTGGGATGCCGGGCGATGGTTTATCGCACCTTTGTGGATATGGACCTGGGCGCCGATCAGGGGTTGCTGGATATCCTTACTCCGACCTGCAAGGCCTTCGCGACCGACGCAGTCAACGCGGCCTCAAGCCAGGCGGTGCAAATCCACGGCGGCTATGGATTCTGCAAGGAATACCGCGTTGAGCAGATCATGCGCGACAGCCGCATCATGGCAATTTACGAGGGCACCAACGGCGTTTTGGCGACCGGAGTGGCCCGCCGCGCGATCCGCGCTAATGGCGGTGCGGCAGCGCAGGCTTTTGCCGATTTGGCCTCAACGGGCCCCAGCTCGATCGAGTTGGCCGATGCGATCGACGCCTGGAAAACCGCAACCCGAGCCATGCAAAGCTATATGGATATCGGTCCGTCGGTCTCGGACTATATGCGCCTGACCGGGCTGGTATATTTTGGTCGCGTTTGGGCGGATCTCGAGGCCGCCGCGGACAACGCCCCGGAACCCGAATTGTTGCGCGCCACTGCCGCCCATGTCCGGGCGCGCATCCTGCCCGAAGCCGGTTTGCTGCGGCACCGCATCCTTAATCCAGAACCCACACATTCTGTGGCGATCTTTGCCGCGTGAACATCAAGGACGACACATGACTGACTTTACTCTTCCCGAAGCCAGCCCTCAGGCCGACGCGGCATTCCGTTCCGGCCTGGCCGCTGGGAAATTTCTGATCCAGCGCTCAAAAACCACGGGTGAATACAACTTCTACCCACGCGCCCTGTCCCCCACCACCGGAGCAGACGATCTGGAATGGGTCGAAGCCTCGGGCCGCGGCACTGTCTTTGCCTCGACCATCATCCGGCGCCCGGCAAAATACGGCGGTGACATCAACAACGTGCTGATTGATCTGGATGAAGGCCCGCGCATGTTCAGCCGCATCATCGACGTGGACAACGAAGCGATCACCATCGGTATGAAAGTACAGGCCGTTGTCATGACCCCCGACTTCGGACCCAACGCAAAATCCGGCGAAGCCGCCGTGTTCTTCAAGCCCGCGGAATAAGGAATTCAATCATGGCACATTCACTTCGCGGCAAATCCGCAATCGTTGGCAAAGGCTATTGGGGTCTGGGCAAAACGCCCAACACCTCACCAATGGAACTGATCGCCAAAGCCACGCAGAACGCGCTGACCGATGCAGGTATGGACCTGTCCGAGATCGACGGCGTCTGTGGCGGCACCTTCTACCACTTCTTCCCCACCCTCTCGATCGCTGAGTATCTGGGCATCAAACCAACCTGGGCGAACTCGGACATGGTGGGCGGATCGTCTTTCATGTCCTATCTGGTCGAGGCGACCATGGCGATTCAGGCTGGTCTGTGTAAAAACGTTCTGATCTGCTACGGCTCGAACGCTAAATCCGCGCGCGACCTCAATGGTCTGATCGAAACCCCGCAATGGGAACGCGCCTATGAACCGATGGTGCCGGTGCCGGGATATGCCTTTACCGCGCAACGCTATATGCATGAGTTCAACGTACCCAAAGAGCATTTCGGCCATGTCGCCATCTCGGCCCGAAAATGGGCTCAGCTGAACCCCGATGCGACAATGCAGGATGACCTGACCATGGAGGAGTATCTGAACTCGCCCATGGTTGCCGATCCACTGGCGGTTCTGGATTGTTGCCTGATGTCGGATGGCGGGGCCGCGATCATCGTTACCTCGGCCGACCGCGCAAAGGATTATCAAGAGAAGCCCGCCTATTTCCTGGGCGGCGGCAACGCCATTTCCCACCGCGAGATCAGTCAGGCCGCCACGCTGACCACTACCTGTGCCACCGAAAGTTCGAAACGCGCGTTCGAGATGGCCGGCGTCACCACCGAAGACGTTGACGTGGTCGAGCTGTATGACGCCTTCACGATCAACACGCTGCTGTTCCTCGAGGACATGGGCTTTGTGAAAAAAGGCGAGGCCGGGGCCTTTGTGGCCGATGGCAACATCGCACCGGGTGGCTCGCTGCCGGTAAATACCAATGGCGGCGGGTTAAGTTGCGTACACCCCGGCATGTACGGCCTGTTCTGTCTGATCGAGGCTGCGACCCAAATCCGGGGCGACGGCGGCGATCGTCAGATCGACGATGTGAATATTGCAATTGCCCACGGCAACGGCGGCACGTTCTCGAACGAGTTCACGACCGTTCTGGGCAGCGAAGCTGCGCTTTAAGCGATCAAAATGGGGGGCAAATGCGCGCCCCAAAGCTTGAGATTTTGCCAGTGCAATAGAACGCAACCTGCGGAATACGAACTATCGACAAGGGTCAGTCAGCGGCAAAAGCAGGCAATCCAAATTCGTATTGTTGGTAAAGCCCTAGGCCCGACCGCCTATCTTGCAGTCGGGCTTAGGCTTCAAACTTACGTTTCCCGTGTCTTTAAAGTACAGGCACGCGCGCAGCAGGAGGGGTCGAACGTGACCGTCCGGTACGCATCTTACCATCAATCATAACAGCCCCAACTCCGGGGATGTTGCCGACCGCCATACCCTCCAAAACGTTCTTACCGTCCGATCCTTCGGGGCGGTCCATGAAAACCAGATCGGCTGGGCGGCCTGGTGCGACGATCCCTTGTGCAAGATCCCGTCTCTTTGCCACGTTTCCGGTGCCACAGCACCACGCCTGTTCAGCAGGCAATCCGCCAATACTGGCCAGCAGAGTTGCCATCCGCAGCATTCCGTTCGGTTGTACGCCGGAACCTGCCGGGGCATCTGTTCCAATCAGGAAATCGGCAAGGCGGCCTTCGGCCAGCGCGCCCTCCAATGTCACAATTACCGATTTCTCGTTGCCATTGTGTACCGCTTCAAGCGCCCCTTTCGCGTGGCGGCAAAGCTCTCGGATTTCATCCTGCGAAATTGAGGTTGGTCCACCATTGATATGACTGACTACATCCGGTTGCGCCTCTAGCACATCTGCTGCTCGAACATCGTGAGAGCCCGCAATCGAAGGGCCGCCAGTATGCATAATGGTTTCAATTCCCAATTCCCGACACCAGCCAGTGACGCGTGCCGCGTCCGGGCCCTTGGCAACTGTCCCAAGACCGATCTCACCAATATGTCGGATACCGGCCGCTTTGACGGCGACATAAAAATCGCGATCGAAATCAAGTTCCGGCACCGGTGCGCCCGCCAAAACCTTGGCACCGGACGGTCGGAAATTTGAATAGCAACGTTGTGCCACCATTGCCAACGCCTTGACGCCTTCGGCATCCTTGGGGCGACCGGGCAGATGGACTTCGCCTGCGGAAATAAAGCTTGTGACGCCTCCGTTAACATTCATTTCGATCCAGCCGATCTGGCTTTGGCGTGGGGTCCAATCGCCGAAAACCGGGTGGCAATGGCCATCAATCAGGCCCGGTGCGACCGCACAACCAGAGGCATCGATGATGCGATCCGCGTCTCCGGCTTCAAGGCCCACAATCACCCCGTCTTCGATGAGAAGGCAATCACTGTCCGCAATAGGCGAGTCCAGATCACCGGTCAGAAGCAAACCGATGTTACGGATTAGTGTGCGACCCTGTTCCGGTGTGTCTTTTGGTGCGTCAGCCATCTGATCCCCCATTTAGCGTGTGATTTCTGGTTCCTTTTCGGATCAAAAAAAGCACGCCAAGAAGCCGTTCGACCGTCGCGCTTCATTCATCCATTTTCATTAGTATACAAGCGATATTAGAAAGCCTGTGTCAAGACCTTCTAATTGGTGCGACGCCGGGAATTGCTGACCCTTGTGCGGTTGAATGACCAGAGCCGACCAATCCTCGCCCGCTAGTAAGAAACCTGCAGTCGTCAAGCCGCCGTTTAGTACCGCGGCTTGGGCGCTGTTGCCTCAATTGCCTCGGCTCAGGAAAACGCCTTGATGACTTTGGCGTAGTTGTCCAGCATCTCAAGCTCTTCATCTTGCGTGAAGTAACCGACGTGATGCCAGACGACGAATTCTTCGGTCCCATATTTCTCTTTCAACGCACCAACCTGATCAATCACCTGGTTTACGGTGCCTTTCCAGACGCGCCCCATCGGCACATGATATGGCGGGGCGTTATAGGCGAAATTGAACAACTCCTCAAAATCGCGATAGTGCTGCTCGGCCTGCGCTTCGGTCGATCCGATGGTCAGATGCCCGCCCAAAACCAGAGTGTTTCCGACCGTCAGATCGGTATGGCCATGGTGGTGCGCTTCTTCCAGATAGATCGGCATTGTCATATCCATGAACTCATCCTTGGACACAAAAGACACCAGCTTGGCACCTTCCTTGGCCCAGAACTTTGCCGTCTCCATCGACCACGAGAACGGCACATAGAGCGGCGGAAAATCTCGACCATCTGTTCGCTTGCGCGGGCGCGGAACAATGCCCATTTTGCGCAACCTACCGTTGTCGTCAACTGCACCTTCGCCGCCATACTTTGCGGTCGGGGGGAAGGGCCATGTGATGTTGTCGGCGGGGATGTTCCAAAATTCGCCATGATGACTGAAGGTTTCGTTGGTCCAGGCCTTTTTGACCACGGCCCAGCTTTCCTCCATCAATCGACGGTTCCGGGCATCTTCCTTGGACCGGTCAGATTGGGTTGTCGTGATATCCAGATGCTGCGCAAGTGTATTCAGCCAGCGCGGCGTGTTGCCACGAACAAAACCACAGAACAATCGGCCACCGGACATGTGATCGATCATTGCCAGATCCTCGGCCAGACGCATCGGGTGATGCGCCGTCAGCGCCATACCCACCTGCCCCACCATCAGGTTCTTGGTGTTTGCAGCGATGTGCATGTTCCACAAAAGCGGATTGGTCGTGGTTTCGATCCCTTCCACCTGAAAGTGATGCTCGGTCATGCAAAATCCGGCGTACCCGTTTTCGTCGGCAAACTTCATCTGCTCGGTTGTCCGCTCCAATAGCGTTTCATACCGATCCGGGTCCGAGCCGGGCAGCACGACATCTTCGCCCTTTGAACGCATATAAGGTTGCACAAGGATATGTGTTTTCATGGTATTACCTGAATTTAGTAATCGTTCACTAAATTCTATCCACTGACGCCTCAACAAAACTTGATTTGGGTCAAGAAACGCAAAAAAGGGCGCCCTGTTACCAGAACGCCCTTTAGCACCGCTGTCTGTGAAGAAGGAGGAGTTACAGACAGCGATCAGCGCGACATACAACGCCGGGTTCACCGGCCTGCATAATTAATTCGTGGCTGACAGCCCGGGGCAATGCCCGCGCCATAAAGGCGCGTGCTGCATCCACCCGATCCGAATAGTATTCTGGCGATTGAGCGCCCGCTGCGGCGGTGGCCACCCGTGCAATCCGGGCGGACATCCAGGCCGATACGCTCAACGCCACGATTTCCAGATAGTCGCACGCACCGGAAAGCACGTCACCTTGCGCCGTGCCCAGCACCCAATCGGTCGAACGCCCAAGCCGTGATGCCGCATCGCGCAAGTTATTCTCTAAGTCAGAGAGGTCGTCGCCCAGTTTGCCCGCCTCGTCCAGCATATCGGCCACCAGACCCTTGATGACGGCACCATTGTCGCCGCACACCTTACGCATAACCAGATCGCGGGCCTGAACGGCATTGGTACCTTCGTAGATTTCGGTGATCCGCACATCACGCACCAGCTGTTCGACGCCATAATCTTTGATGAAGCCATGCCCGCCATGCATCTGCACAGCCTCATTCGCCATTCGCGATCCCATGTCCGAAAGGTAGGACTTGATGACCGGAGTCAGTAGCGAAAGGCGCGCGTCTGCCATTTTGCGCTGCTCGGGCGTCGCTGCCCGATGAGCTTCATCCAGCAGGCCCGCTCCGAAATAGGCCAGCGCACGGGCAGCGTCCATTTCGCCTTGGGCGGTCAGCAGGCGGCGGCGTACGTCCGCATGGGCAATCAGCGGATCGGCAGGACCGTCCGGGTTCAAAGGTTTCCCATCCGCGCGACCCTGAAGGCGTTCGTGGGCATATGCCGACGCGGTTTGCACGGCGGCCTCAGCTACGCCCAACCCTTGCAGGCCGACCGACAGGCGCGCGGCGTTCATCATCACGAACATCGCGGCCAAACCCTTACCCTCGTCGCCGACGATCCAGGCCTTAGTGTCTTCAAACGAAATCGCGCAGGTGGGTGATCCGTGGATACCCATCTTGTTCTCGATCCCGGCAATGGTGATCGTGTTCTGCTCGTCCGTCGTGTTGTTGTCCGCATCCAGCATGTATTTCGGCGCCAAAAACAGTGACAGTCCGCGCGGTCCGGGCTGAGCGCCCTCGATCCGTGCGAGGATCAGATGGGCGACATTTTCCGACATGTCATGGTCGCCCCAGGTGATGAAAATCTTGTTACCAGTGATGGCGTAAGATCCGTCATCATTGCGAACGGCCTTCGTGCGGATCAGGCCCAAATCGGTGCCGCAATGCGGCTCGGTCAGGTTCATGGTTCCGACCCAGTTGCCGGACGTCAGCTGAGGGCAATAGACCGCCTTTTGTTCGTCCGAGCCATAGGCCATCAAAGCTTCGACAACGCCAAAGTTCAGTTCGTGGATCAGGGCAAAAGCCAGATTGGTTCCGGCCATCCCTTCACGCAGGGCGGCATGCAGGACGAAGGGCAGTTGTTGGCCACCATATTCTTCTTCCAGCGCCAGCGCGTTCCAGCCGTCTTCGCAGAATACCTTGTAGGCGTCGCCAAATCCGGGCGCGGCATAGACCTGACCATCTTCAAGCCGTGCGCCCGGGCTGTCGCCCGCCTCATTGCAAGTTGCCAGATTGTCGCGCACAAACCCGTTGATCGCGTCAACGACCGCACAGAACGTATCTTTGTCGCAATGCTCATACCCTGGCAGGGCCAGCGTCTTGTCGAGGTCAAGAACCTCGTCCAACAGAAAAGTAATGTCCCGCTGCGGGAGTTGATAGTCCATACCTATGATCCCTCAGTTTTTAAGCGGCTTGCCGGTCGTCATGGTGTGACGCATCCGTTCAATTGTTTTATCCTGACGGATCAGGCGCATCATGCCTTCGGCTTCCAGCCTGTGCAGCGCCTCTTCGTCCAGAACGCCGCCGTCACCGCCAGCCAGAACGCGCGCTGTTTCACGGGCAATCTCGACTGTGTAGGGTGCGTCGGGCATTGCCTCGGATAGCGCGGTCAGCTTCGGCTTCAGCGCGGCATTGATTGCGGCGGCATCCAGCGTGATCTCGGCCTTAGGTGCTGGATTGTACGATTCAGCCAATGCCAAAGCAGCGGCCTTAGCTTCGGCCAAAAGGCGGTCGCGGTTCATCACCACGCCATCGGTTTGCCGCAAGTAACCCGCATGCCGCGCCATAGGGGCAGAGCCGGTCATCAAAGCAACTGAAATCACATCGAACGCTGCCTCGGCCCCTTTGACAGCATCACCCAGTTCCGCCGCCTTGAGCAGCAACAGGGCGGTTGTTCCGCCCCATGCAGGCAGCAGGCCGACATTAGCCTCGACCAATCCGACATTGCTTTCCAGAGCCGCCATGACCCGATCCGAATGCATCAGGATTTCGCAGCCGCCCCCAAGGGCAAGCCCACAGGCGGCCGAGACAACCGGGAACGGCGCGTACTTGATCTTGCGCATCGTGGCCTGACCGATGGCCAGTTGCCCTTCGACCAGATCCAGTTCCCCCGCATCAGCACGATCCAGCGCTTTTTTCAGGTTTGCGCCCACCGAAAAGTGGTTGCTGTCCGACCCGATGACCATCGCTTTGAAATCTCGGCCCACGACGTTCAGTGCTTCGCTCACACCTGTCATCACCTGATCGTCCAAAGCCGCATTAGGTGCCGTGATCGTCAGCAGAGCGACACCATCACCCATATCGCGCAGCACAACAGCCTCGGTCTGGAACACCGGAGCATCCGTCAGGTCAGATGCAAAGATCACCCCGGGCCCACGCGGCACGTCTGCCTGTTCGCCCGAAGGTAACAGAACCTTACGGTCACGGCCCTGACCTGAATAAATCCCGCCGCGTTCAGCGGCCAGCACCAGCAAGGGCGGCACATCCTGACCCTCGGCCGTCAAGCGAGCCACAATCTTGTCCGCACCAATCTTGTCGATCAGCTTGAATGGACCCATGCGCCAATTGTATCCCAGCTCCATCGCCGCATCGATATCCGCCGGGTTGGCGGTAATCTCGGGCACGCAATAGGCGGCATAAGACAAAGTCGGCCCCATTACGGCCCAGGCAAAATCAGCCAACCGATCACCGGCCTGATCAATGAAGTCGACACCAAAGCTTTTGGCCAACTCCGGACCCTTGGCCTGCGCACGATACTCCAGCGTTGCCAGATCAACGGCTTCGGCGACTGGTTTGCCATTTTCGTCCTTGGACCTGCGATAGAAACCCGCACCGACCTTGCGACCGGCCAAACCCTTGGCGGCCATCTGGACAAACAGCTCCAGGCCTTCGGTGTGGAATTGCTGCGGATCATCAGCCTCGAGCAGATTGCGCATAGACAGGCGCGATTTGCCCATTAGGTCGATGCCGATCAGGTCCATCAACCCGAATACACCCGTTCCGGGCACGCCGAAGGGACGGGCCAGCACCGTATCAGCCTCTTCGACTGTGATGCCACGCGCTACGGCCTCGCGGGCGGCGGCGTTCATCCACAGCCCGCCCAGACGGTTAGCGATGAACCCGGGGCGGTCGTTGCAGGGCACGACGGTTTTGCCGAGGCATTCATCGCTGAACGCACGTGCACGTTCCGCAGCAGCCGGATCTGTGTCAGGACCGGTCACCAGCTCGATCAGGCGCATATAGCGCGGCGGGTTAAAGAAATGCACGATCACGAAGCGCTTGCGCAGGCTTTCATCCATCTGGCTGACCAGGTCGGCCAGCGGAATGGTCGAGGTGTTCGAACTCAGAAGTGCGTCCTCGCGCAGGAAAGGCGCAATTTTCGCATAGAGTGCGTGTTTGATGGAGAGGTCTTCCAGAACGACCTCAACCACCCAATCACAGGTCGAAAGCTGACCCAGATCATCGTCCAGATTGCCCGCTGTCAGACGGGCCGCATAGGCCGGGTCGGCCAGTTGCGGCGCGCGGCCCTTGGTCATCCGTGCAATGGCACCTTTGGCCAACATCGAGCGGTCTTCGGCATCCTTTGGTACGATGTCCAGCAAAACGACTTCGGCACCAGCATTGGCGAAATGGGCGGCAATGCCTGCCCCCATCACGCCCGAGCCGATGACAGCAACTTTGTTGATCGCAGTCATTTACAGTACCTCGAACAGACCAGCAGCACCCATGCCGCCGCCGATGCACATGGTGGCAACGATGTACTTCGCGCCGCGTTTCTTGCCCTCGATCAGCGCGTGACCGACCATACGCGTGCCCGACATGCCATAGGGGTGGCCCACGGAAATCGCGCCGCCATCGACATTCAGGATCTCATTCGGGATGCCCAGCTTGTCACGGCAATACAGGGCTTGCGATGCAAAGGCCTCGTTCAATTCCCAAAGGCCGATATCATCCATCTTGAGGCCATTGCGTTCCAGCAATTTAGGCACTGCAAACACTGGCCCGATACCCATCTCATCGGGTTCACAACCCGCGACGACATAGCCCATATAGCGACCCAGCGGCTCGAGCCCGCGCTTTTCGGCCAGCTTCTCTTCCATCACGACCTGGGCCGAGCCACCATCGGACAATTGCGAGGCGTTGCCGGCGGTGATCCACTTGTCCTCACCCATCACTGGGGTAAGACCCTGCAGGCTTTCCAGCGTGGTCGAAGGACGGTTGCACTCGTCCTGCGTCAGCGTGACCTCTTCATAGGTGATCTCGCCGGTTTCCTTGTTCTTGTTTGCCTTGGTGACCGTGATTGGCACAATCTCGTCATCGAACTTGCCCGCAGCCTGCGCCGCGGCGGTGCGCTGCTGCGATTGCAGGGCAAACGCATCCTGCGCCTCGCGGCTGATACCATAGCGTTCGGCAACTGTATCGGCGGTCTGGATCATCGGATTATAGAAGCCACGGATGTTCTGATCGATCCATTCTTCTTTCAGGCGATAGGTGTTGTCGCGCCCCATAACCAGCGAAATGCTCTCGGCACCGCCCCCGACAACCACGTCACAGCCATCCACCATGACCCGCGAACAGGCGCGCGTCAGAGCTTCAAGACCGGACGAGCAGAACCGGTTGATGGTTTGGCCCGACGCGGTCACGGGCAGACCGGCGCGCATGGCGACCTGACGGCCCAGGTTGCCGCCGTTCGCACCTTCGGGCACAGCATTGCCAAAGATCACGTCTTCGATCTCGGACGGATCAACACCGGCGCGTTTGACCGCTTCGGCAACGGCATGGCCACCATAGACGGCGGGGTGTGTGTCATTGAAGGCACCGCGAAAGGCTTTGCCAATGGCGGTACGGGCGGTCGAGACGATAACGGCAGAACGCATGGTTTTGATCCTTAATGGCAGAATTTAGTTGTCTGTTGGAAGCTTGTAGTCCGCGTATTGCTCACGCAGATGCAGTTTAGAAACCTTGCCGGTGGCGGTGTGCGGAAGCTCGGCCTGGAACACCACGTCGTCGGGCGTCCACCACTTGGCAATCTGACCATCGTAGAGCGCGAGGACATCCTCGCGGTTGACATCCGATCCCTCACGCTTGACAGCAACGATCAGCGGGCGTTCATCCCATTTGCGGTGCTTGGCGGCGATACAGGCGGCCTCCAGAATGTCCGGGTGGCTCATCGCGATGTTTTCCAGATCAATCGAGGAAATCCACTCGCCGCCCGATTTGACCACGTCCTTGGTTCGGTCGGTCAGGCGCAGGTAGCCTTTCGGGTCGATCGCCGCGACATCACCGGTGATGAACCAGCCGTCGTCGGTAAAGGCATCAGCACCGGCCCCGCCCCAATAGCTTTCGGCAACCCAGTGACCACGCACCTGCAACATACCCGAGGCAATGCCGTCATGTGGTAGCAACTCGCCATCATCATTAACGATACGCATCTCGACCCCATAAAGCGCACGGCCCTGTTTGGTTTTCAACGCAAGACGGTCGTCGATTGGCAGTTTATCCTCGCCCCATTTGGGTACCGAAAGCGTGCCGACCGGACTCAGCTCAGTCATGCCCCAGCCATGCACCACGTCGATCCCGTGGCCTTTTTCGATCTGCTCTATCAGAGACAGCGGCGCCGCCGATCCACCCATCATCGCGCGTTTGACCGTCTTTAGCGTGGCGCCCTGCTGATCCAGATATTCGAACAAGCCCAGCCAGACAGTCGGCACACCCGAAATCATCGTGACCTCTTCGTCGTCCATAAGTTCGCGCAGAGGGGCCGGATCCATGCCCGGTCCGGGCATGACCAGTTTGGTGCCGTTCATCAGGGCCGCATAGGGAATACCCCAGGCACAGGCGTGGAACATCGGCACCACCGGCAAAGTGGCGTCACGCGAGCTGAGCGCCAGCCAGTCGCCACCGGACACGCCCATGGCGTGCAGCACGGTCCCACGATGGGAATACAAAACGCCTTTTGGATTGCCGGTTGTGCCAGATGTGTAGCACAGCGCCATGGCCGTGTTTTCATGCAGTTCGGGCCAGTCATAAACCTCGGGCTTGCCCGCGATCAGGGATTCATAGTCATTTACCGCGGTCTTCATCTGCGGCACCTGATCCGGGCCAGTCAGGCTGAACCAGCCCTGAACGCTGGGGCAACGGGCCGAGACAGCATCGATCAGCGGCGCAAAAGTTGTGTCGAAGAACATATGTGTGTCTTCGGCATCATTGATGATAAACGCGATCTGATCGGGATGCAGGCGCGGATTGATCGTGTGGCAAATCGCACCGATGCAAGCCAAGGCGTAATAGAGTTCCAGATGCCGATTGTTGTTCCAGGCCAGCGTCGCGACGCGGTCACCCGGCCCCACGCCCAGTTCGGTCAGAGCATGCGCCAGTTGCTGGGTCCGTCGCCCCATATCCGCAAAGCGGTAGCGTTCAATCGTCATATCCGAGTTGCGCCAGACGATCTGCGCCTCGGAGTGCGCGCGCATGCCATGACGGAAAATGCTGGTTACCGTCAGTGGCATCGTCATGATCTGACCGGGAATCGTCGTTTTTTCTGCGCTCATTATTTTGCCTCTCAATGTGTTTTTCTGCATCTGTGTCCGTCACAGAGGTGCAGCCGGCATTTCCCCGATGTCCTGTTCGATCCGCCACGACATTTGCAAAACGCCCAGATCGTCAAAGCGGCGTCCGACCAGTTGCATACCGATCGGTAGCCCGTTGCGGTCTGGTCCGACCGGGATACTGGAGGCCGGTTGTTCAGTGAGGTTGAACAGGAATGTATTAGCCCAGCTTTCGAACGGCTTAGCGGGGTCAGATCTTGGCAGTTCGGCAGCAAAGGCAGTGTCCGGTGTCGATGGCAGCAGGACAAAATCATGGCCGTCAATCAGCGCCAACGCACGTTCGCGCAACGCCTGCGTGTGGTCGAAATTCCGCTGATGTTCAACGGCAGACAATTCGCGTGCATCGTTGGTCCAGTCGCGGATATAGGGCGTTTTCGCCTGTTCGGCATCGGGTTGGCGCATCAGCTCGGACAGGGTACGTATTTTATAGAACGCCTCGGCGGGTTCCCAGTCTGTTCGGCTGAACGGTGTGGTTTCAAGATAGGTGATCTGAACACCCATATCCCGCAGAACTTGCGCCGTCCGTTCCAGCGCTGCCTGAACATCTTCCGCCACCGGTTCGCCCAAGCCCAGCTCTGGGATAACCAGAACCGACATGCCTTTGCGGTCGCCGCGTGTCAGGCGCGAGACATAGTTCACGCCGTCCCGCGCCAAAGCCGCGAAATCGCGCGTATCTTCACCGGTCAGAACATTCATATGCAGTGCGACGTCGCCAAAATTGCGGGCCAACGGCCCCGCTGTGATCGCCGGGCTGTTGCAGACGTAATAGGGCACCCGCCCCTGGCTGGGTTTCAGCCCGGCCAGCCCACAATACGAGGCTGGCAGGCGGATGGACCCCACGATGTCGGTCCCAATCGAAACCGGCTCGATCCCAGCGGCAACACTGGCCGACGCGCCCGAAGATGATGCGCCTGTTGTGCGCGATACATCCCATGGATTGCGGGTAACTCCGTGCTTTGAGCTCACTCCGCCTGCAAGAATGCCATAATCGCACATGGTACTTTTGCCCAGGATCACGGAACCGGCCTCACGCATGCGTGCTACCGTGGGATGATCGGTTGTGCTCACCGATGCCTCACCCGCCGCTGATCCGCGAAAGGCAGGCATACCGATGCAATCCATTGCGTCTTTGACTGTCGTCGGCACGCCATCCAGCGGCCCCATTGGTATGTTGTCGTGCCAACGTTTCTCGGACGCCCGGGCCGCTTCAAGCGCACCCTCGGCATCCACATGGTAAATCGCATTGATCCTAGGATTAACCGACTCAATACGGGCCAGCGCAGCTTGCGTGACCTCGACCGGAGACAGCTCCAGCCGGGCAAAGGCCTGCACCATGGCACGCGCCGAAAGTTGGGAATATGGGGCGGTCATTCGGGGGCTCGATCAGATAAAGGGGATCAGTCTTCGGTGCGCTGAACGTAATAGACCTTGGCCGCAATCTTCCAGCCCTCGCCGGTGCGGACCAGCGACAGGTAGTCGATGAAGTATCGCGGCTGCACGGCGCAGTCGATCTTGACAAAGGCCGTGTTTGGCCCCGACTGGTCGATCGAAATCGTGTGACCGTAGACCGGATAGCCTTTGGATTTAGGGCTTTCGCGGCCGCCGATGACCTCTTTGTACTTCTCAAGCGTCATGTGGATATAGCTGCCATCGTCGTTGGCGCAGCAAAGATCACATTCCGGCAGAAACATCTGGTCGGTCTTGCTGATGTCTCCATCATGCAGGTTTTCGATATACGCCTGCATCAGGGTTTCGATCTCGGCAAATGCGGTCATAGGATATCCTCGGTCATGAGTGTCTTGAAACGCAGGTGGGTTTGGATGTCAGGCGGCCTTGTCGGCAAGCAGGTCCTGGCGATACCGTTTGAGGTCTTCGATCGTGCCGACCTTAAGGCCGTGCCGGGCCCCAAATTCCAGCAGATCCGGCAGGCGCGCCATTTCACCGTCATCATTCATGATTTCGCAGATCACACCGGAATCCCCCTGCCCAGACAGCCGGGCCAGATCAACTGCGGCTTCGGTGTGGCCTTCGCGGTTCAGCACACCGTGCGGTTTCGCCACCAATGGAAACAGATGCCCGGGCGAAACCAGATCTGCCGAAGAGCCGTTGTCGGACGCCAAAAGTGCAATGGTCCGCGCCCGGTCGCTGGCGGAAATGCCGGTGGTCGTGCCTTCTTTCGCGTCCACCGAAATGGTGAACGCCGTATGATGCGGATCCGTGTTTAACGCTGTCATGGGGCCAAGGCTGAACTGCTCGGCCCGCTCGGGCGGAATGGCCATGCAGATCAAACCCCTACCAAAACGCGCCATGAAGTTTACGGCGGCTGCATCCGCACAGGCGGCGGGGATCACCAGATCGCCCTCGTTCTCGCGGTTTTCATCGTCGACAAGAATTACCATACGGCCCTGTTCGCAATCCGTAATGATTTCTACGATGGGCGACAGCTGGTAAACTTCATGCAGGTCGAACATGGCCTTCCCCTTATCCGTTCAGAGGCTTGATGACGCCTTCGGCAAATTCGATCAAAGCTTCCTGCTCGAGCTCATCGCCAAAGTAGTTCACGTGGTGCCAGACAAAGAATTCTTCGATCTGATACCGCTCGGCCAGCTCGCCGACCTGATCCAGAACCTGTTGGCGCGAGCCATCCCAGACGCGGCCGAGCGGAACGTGATACGGCGGCGCGTCGTAGGCCGAGAACCACAGGTTGTCGAACTTCTCGCGGTATTCTTTGGCCTTTGCCGGGGTCTTGCCCATCATCAGATGCGCACCCAAAGCCAGAACATCGTTGTTGGTGGTTTGAGGCAGCCCGTTTTCATGCGCAGCCTTCAGGCAGTTTTCCAGGATCACCGGCATGAACTCTTCTTTGTCGGCGGTCACGAAAGAAACCATCTTGGCTCCTTCCGATGCCCAGAACTTGGCAGTTTCCATCGAATACGAGAACGGCGCATATACTTTTGGGTGCGGCTTTTGCAGTGGACGGGGAACGATACCCGATTTGCGAAGGATCTTGTTGCTATCAACCGGACTGTCACCGCCCCAGAGTTTGGTCGGGTTGAACTCCCACTCGACATTCGACGGGAAGTTCCAGAACTCGCCCTGATGTTCGGTCAGGTCGTCGGTCCACAGCGATTTGATCAGACGCCAGTTTTCGTACAGCGCGCGACGGTTGCGCTGGTCGGCCTCGGACTTGTCGGATTCAGCCGAGGTGATGTCCAGGTGCTGCCCCATGGTCGCAGTCCAGCGCGGCGTGTTCCCGCGCGAGAAGCCTGCGAAGACTCGACCGCCGGTCATGTGGTCCAGCATGGCGATGTCTTCGGCCGTCTTGATCGGGTTCATCGCGGTCAGGTTCATCCCCAACTGACCAACTTTGAAGTTCTTGGTGTGCTGGGCGATGTACATGTTCCAGAACAGCGGGTTCGTGGTGCATTCAACGCCTTCGACCTGCATGTGGTGCTCAGTCAGGCAGAAGCCGTCATAGCCAAGCTCCTCAGCAAGGACCATCTGATCACGCATCGTGTGCATCATCTTGTTGAACCGCGCAGGGTCACGTCCAGCAAGCTGAGTGTCCTCGCCATGCTGGCGTGCGAATGGAATGGCGAGAATCTTGAACTTCATGCAGGCGTCCTCGGATGTGTGACTGAACGTTCACTAACATTCCCATACGGTCGGCAATTTCGTCAAGCCCCGAATTGTTTTTCCCTACGTCGCAACGACACTGCGACGATTTCCAACTGGACAACACATAGGGATTTCAACATGTTGCCCTCAGGTAGGGTCCTATGGAGGCAAGCCACGTGTTTTTGTATTCCGCTGCGCAAGTTGATGAATTTATTAATAAATCGCAGCTAGATGGCGTGTGCGTTGCGCTGGCGATTGATGCTGCGCGCGAGGAACTCAGACGCCTCGGCGACACTTTGCATCCAACACTGGTCAACACCTCGGCAACGAATCTGGCAACCCCGGGACAGGGGCAAATCGAGGCCCAGGCCATGCGCATGTCGCCTGAAGATTCGCTGCTGACCTCATACCGTGTCTCGATTGTTCAGGCCGGGCACAATCCCGGTGAAGCCGCGACGCTGATGGAAGTGACCTGCACCTTCTCAGTCGAAGCGCAACTGGCGGAATCGCCGAAATCCACACAGGTCGAAAAACCGGCCCGCGCCCTGTCCGACACCGCCGAGGAACGGCGGCGACAGATCTTTGAAGGCGCGTGCAAGGTGATTGCCAAGCATGGGTTCGGCAATGCTTCGATGCGCGAGATTGCCAAAACATCCGGGCTGTCGGTTCCGCTGATGTACAAATACATCAAGGACAAGGATGATATACTGCACTTGATCACTACGATGTGCATGCAGGACATCATCGACTTTTTCGATACCGGAGAGCTGTTCACTGGCCCCGCCGATCAGAACCTTGAAAAAGCGGTTGACCGGTACATCGACTACATTGGCGAAAACCGCCGCTATATCAATCTGGTCTATTCGGAAACACGGTCCATGTCTGCCGAGAACCGCGCGCGTGTATTTGATATGGAGCGTGAGTTCATGGGCCGCTGGAAAGGCATTCTGGACAAAGGGGTCGAGCAGAAAGTGTTCCGCCCCATGAACACAGAGCTAATGGCCAATTATCTGTATTTCCTTTGTAATGTCTGGTCTCTCCGGCATTGGAGCATCGGGAAGTTCCCGGAAAGCGAGATCCGAACCAGCCTGAAGGCGCTTATCATGGATGGCGTTTTGATCAGGGCTGCTCTCTCCAAAAAATCCTGAGCGAACCATCGACCGCTCAAGACTGCTGATGCACAAACGCTTAGGCAATCAAGTCGCAAATCTCTGTCGCTTCCGGGCGATTTGGTCGCAAACCAACTTGCGACACGTCTTGGGCGTGTCAAACTGCGTACATGACACCGCTCTCTAGTCCAAACCCTCTGGATCGCCGCGCAACCGGTTGTGACCTCGTCGTCAGTGGATGATGGCAGGCGCTCTGCGCCCTTTGCCATCTGCCCAGACAACGGACAATTCGGACACCCTCATGACATCTCAAACCTTACGCTTGGCCATTGATATCGGCGGCACCTTTACCGATACGGTGCTCGTCTCGGACAATGACACCATATTGGCTTCGACCAAGACGCTCACGACGCACCAAAATCCTGCAGATGGCGCGATGGAAGGTGCAAAACGTCTCATGGCGGAATCGAGCCGGTCGTTGAATGAGGTGACAGGTTTCATCCACGGAACGACGCTGGCGACCAATGCACTAATCGAACGCCGAGGTGCTGTTGTGGCGACCGTGACGACCGAAGGGTTTCGCGACATTCTGGAAATCGCGTATGAGCGGCGATATGCGCAATATGACATCAACCTGGAAAAGCCGGACCTGCTGGTACCACGCGATCGGGCTCTGACCATTCGCGAAAGAATGGCTGCCGATGGGAATGTGCTGATCCCGCTGGACGCCGGTTCGATAGACGCGCTGTTGGCCGAACTGGATGCCACCGGTGCGGAAGCGGTCGCAATCTGTTTGATGCATGCCTACGCCAACCCGTCGCACGAACGTAGGCTGCGCGACTTACTGGCCAAACGGCGCCCAGGCATGACTATTTCAATTTCCTCTGATGTCAGCCCCGAGGCGCGCGAGTTCGACCGGCTTTGTACCACGGTCGCCAATGCCTACATCCAACCGTTAATGGAAAGCTATTTGGCGCGCTTTGCTTCACGGTTTCAGGAGGAAGGCGTGGCTTGCCCAATCCTGATGATGACGGCAGGTGGCGGCATGTGTACCGTTCAAACCGCCTCACGCTTTCCGATCCGACTGGTCGAAAGCGGCCCGGCAGGTGGGGCCATTTTGGCCGCGCGAATCGCGGCGCGGGCTGGGATTGACGAGGTGCTGTCTTTCGACATGGGCGGGACGACAGCGAAGCTCTGCCTGATTGACAATGCACGCCCGCAAACCTCGCGCCAGTTCGAAATCGCGCGGGCCGCGCGGTTCATCAAAGGGTCCGGCATGCCGGTACGTATCCCTGTGGTCGAAATGATCGAGATCGGCGCGGGCGGCGGTTCAATCGCCGGGGTTGACCGTCTGGGTCGGTTGACCGTGGGTCCAAAATCGGCCGGATCAGAACCCGGTCCGGCAGCCTTTGGGCGGGGTGGCACCGAGCCAACCGTGACCGACAGCGACATCACTCTGGGCTATATTGTGCCGGACACATTTGCTGAAGGATTTATAAAGATCGACCCCGCAGCGTCTGAAGCCGCGTTGTGCCGGGTCATAGGCACGCGTTTGGACACGAACGCCACAAAGGCGGCGGACGGCGTCAGTCACATCGTCGATGAAAGCATGGCCAGCGCGGGTCGGATGCATGCGGTGGAATCGGGCAAGGACCTTGGTTCGCGCACAATGATCGCTTTCGGCGGAAACGGTCCCCTGCACGCAAGCCGTGTGGCCCGATCCGCCGGGGTCCGTCGCGTTGTGATCCCACCCAATCCGGGCGTCGGATCCGCAGTCGGGTTTCTGTTTGCCCCTGTCAGTTTTGAGATCGTTAGATCACGCTACTCTCTACTTGAATCCCTGGATCTGGAACGGGTCAAAGCCCTGTTTTCCGACATGATCAACAAGGCAAGCCGCGTGGTTGCCCAAGGCGCGGATGATGCACCCACCGAAACGCACCGTACGGCCTTCATGCGCTATAACGGTCAGGGCCACGAGATCGAGATTGCTCTGCCCGATCGCGACCTAACATTCGAAGACATAGAACCGCTGACCGATGCGTTCGAGGCGGAATACCGTAAACAATTCTCACGTCCTGTGCCGGGGATGCAAATCGAGATCCTGAACTGGGCTGTCCGCGTCGCAACCCCAGATAGAGACGTTCCAGATTTGCCGGAAACGCCGCCTCTGACAACGATCACACCGGCCCAGGCCTGCTCCATCACCTGCGATGTGGATGGTCAGACAAAGCAGGCTGGTTTTGTCCCACGTGACAGCCTGAACCCCGGCGACCGGGTTTGCGGCCCGGCGCTGATCACGGAACCGCAGACGACGACTTTGGTCTCATCAGACTTCTCGGCTCATGTGGATGCCATTGGAAACCTCATCCTTATCCAAGATCAGAAAGGAGGTGTATGATGACTGCCGATCAGTCCCCCGCCCGCCTGCAAGTCATGTGGAACCGCCTGCTTGCAGTGGTCGAAGAACAAGGTCAGACCCTGATCCGCGCGGCATTCTCACCCATTGTGCGCGAATGCGGCGACATCTCTGCCGGGATTTTTGACGCCGAGGGTCGGATGCTGGCACAGGCGGTCACAGGAACACCGGGGCACATCAACACGATGGCCGAAGCCGTGATGCATCTGCGCGGTCGTTTTCCGGTTCAGCACATGACGCCCGGCGATATCTACATGACCAATGATCCGTGGCTGGCCTCGGGGCATCTGAACGATTTTCTGTTGATGATGCCCGCATTCAAAAACGGCAAGGTCGTTGGCTTTACTTCATGCACTTCGCATCTTGTAGATCTGGGCGGCCTTGGAATGGGCCCCGAAGGGTCGGATATCTATGATGAGGGTCTGCTGATCCCACCCTGCAAGTTGGTCGAACAAGGTGTCCCGAACGCCTTGCTTCTGGACATTGTCCGCGCCAACAGCCGCGAGCCTATTGCGAATGAGGGCGACATATATGCACTAATCGCTTGCTGCGAAGCGGGCGTGAACCGCCTGCTCGATATGATGGATGAGTTCGGGATCGACGACCTGGATCGACTGGGCAGCTACATCATCGACACCTCGCGCCGCGGAACGCTTGAGGCCATCGCCGAAGTCCCCGCAGGTGTCTATCGAAATGCCCTTAAGATGGACGGTTATGAAAATGAACTGGAACTGCACGCGACCCTGACGATCAGCAAAACGGGCATGCATGTGGATTTCACCGGAACTTCAGGCTGTTCGGGCAAGGGTATCAATGTGCCGCTGAACTATGCGACCGCCTATACCGTCTTCGCCTTGCGCTGCATCGTCGGGTCCGACATCCCCAACAACGCCGGATCGCTTGAGCCGTTTACAGTGGACGGGCCAAAAGGCTGCATCCTCAATGCACAACGCCCCGCCCCGGTAGCAATGCGGCACACGCTAGGACAGGTAACACCGGATCTGGTGCTTGGATGCCTTCATCAGGCCCTGCCGGATCAGGTCCCCGCAGAGGGCGCATCCTGCATGTTCGATCTGCCGATGCGGCACGCACCCGAAGTGGCACGTGATGGAGGTCGGGAATTCGCGGTCGAGCCTGTGCACAACGGCGGCACCGGTGCCCGGCCACACGCCGACGGCTTGTCTGCCACGGCCTATCCTTCGGGTGTGTTCGGATCTCAGGTCGAAATCACGGAAAGCGTGGCCCCCGTCACAATATGGAAACGCGAGCTTCGCCAGGATTCAGGAGGTGCAGGCGAGTATCGTGGTGGTCTCGGTCAACGGATCGAGATGACCTCGGCCAATGGCGCACCTTTCATCGTGTTCCTGTCGGTTGAGCGTCTCAAGTTTCCCGCCCTTGGACGCATGGGTGGAAAACCCGGTGCACCCGGGCGCATTCGTTTCCGTGTTGGCGAAAATGATATCCCGGGCAAAGGAGAGCTGCGCGTTGAGGCTAACGACCACCTGATCTTTGAAACCCCTGGGGGCGGTGGTTTTGGCGACCCGGCCGAGCGAGACCCGCAGGCAATCTTACTGGATCTCAAGCGCGGGCTGATCAGCGCAGAAGGCGCAAAATCCTATGGGGGCACATCATGATCCGCCCGGTTCCCCATATAAGTGCAATGGCGGCCTATGCGCTGGCCGATCTCGGCGGCGAAAACACCGTCTCGTTGGCCCAGAACGAAAGTGCCTTTCCCGCAAGTCCCGCAGCCATTAAGGCGGGTCGTCACGCACTGGCCGATCTGCAATTGTATCCTGATCCGGAATGGTCGGAACTGCGCGCAGCAATTGCCGATGTGCATGGACTCGATCCGGCAAGGGTGCTGTGCGGAGCGGGCTCGATGGAGCTGATCGGCTGCTTGATCCGCACCTATGCCGGGCGCGGTGATCGGGTCCTTGGCACGGATTACGGATATGCGTTTGTCGCCTCAGCAGCAGCTCAGGTTCAGGCCGATTACGTCAAGGCGCGTGAAGTGGATCTGACCGTATCCGTCGACGATATCATCGCCGCGGTGACACCTGAAACGCGGATCGTCTTTGTCTGCAACCCTGGCAACCCGACCGGCACCTTGATTTCGAATTCCGAAATCACTCGTCTGCGAGAAGGGCTGCCCACCGATGTTCTGCTGGTCGTCGATCAGGCTTATGCCGAGTTTTCCGATCACATACATGATCCGGCCGACATCTTCGCGCTGACCGATCGAGGGGATACCGTTATCATGCGCACCTTTTCCAAGGCTCATGGCCTGGCGGGAGTGCGCGCAGGATGGGGATACTTCCCGTCAGAAATCGCAGCAGAGCTGCGTAAATTGCTTAATCCAAACAATATTTCCATCGCTTCACAGGCGGCGGCAACTGCCGCGATCCGCGATCAGGCGCATATGCAAAATGTGGTTGCCCGCACGACTGAAATCCGTGAACGATTTGCCGTGGAATGTCGTGCGTTGGGCCTGATCGTTCCTCAAAGCCATACAAACTTTGTGCTATTGCGCTTTGACTCAACGCAGGATGCGCAACGGGCAGACACGGCGCTGCGGGCGGACGACCTACTAATGCGCGGCATGGGAGGATACGGCTTAACCGACTGCTTGCGCGCTACAATCTGCGAGACACCAGTCATGGATCGGTGCCTGACCACCCTGAAGGGAGCACTGAAGTGACCGAAACACGAACCGCAGCCAAAATCGGTGTTCTGGTACCCTTCACCAACACCAATCTCGAACCGGATATGGAGTTGTTGAGGCCGCCCAACACCACAGTCCATTTTCAACGCATGGGTGGGTATGACGTGGATGAAATCCCCGGCTCGGATCAGATGGCGGGGTTGGGCGCATCAGATATCACTCACGACCTGCGGATGATCTCGGGCATACGCCCCGATGTGGTGCTGTATGGGTGCACTTCGGCGACGCTGACTCACGGGCCGTCCTTTGACGCAGAGCTGGCCCGGCAGATCAAGGCGGGCTCGGGCGCAATTACGCTGACCGCTGCAGGGGCGTTGATCGCTGGGATCAATGCGGTCGGCGCAACAAAGATCGGCTTTTCATCGCCTTATTTGGGCGAGATCAATGCCCTGGCGATGGATTTCATGGCCCTCAACGGCATTGAAACCGTCAAATGTGCCGATGTCGGCCGCGAGCTTGGCAATTATGGGCAAGGTGAACTGACCCCGGACGAGGTGTTCGATCTGGCGTGCAGAGCCGATGACCCGGATGCGCAGGCAATCGTCCTAAGCTGCACAGACATGCGCTCGGTCGAGGCGATTGAACGGATTGAGGCCGCGCTGAACAAACCCGTCATTACCTCCAATCAAGCGATGGTCTTTGGACTGCTGAAAGCGCTGAACCTACCGCGTCACAAAACGTTACTTGGGCGTCTGTTCGACACTCTTTGATCAACAGCGGAGGCAAGTGGCACTTCTACGCCCCGCTCACATAAGCTGCAGTCTTTTGGCGACTGTCAGGAGTTGGTATGACGCTGCCAACCAAGCAGGCTAAAACAGGCAAACAAAATGGCGGCGACACAGACAATCGAGGGCCCGGCCGGCGTGTCGAAGACATAAGCTGCCCGCAACCCGGCCACAGCAGACGTCGCCCCGATTGCCGCTGCAATCAGGGCCATCGTTTCCGGTGACCGCGCCAGATTGCGCGCCGCAGCGGCTGGTATTATGAGCATCGCCGCTATTAGCAGAACACCCACAACTTTGATGGCGACTGCCACCGTGATGGCCAGTGCAAGCGTCAATATCAGTTGTTCGCGCTTGGGGTCGAACCCGCTGGCATAGGCCAGTTCCTCGTTCAACGTCGCTGTCAACAACTGGGACCAACGCCAGGCAATCAAAATTACGACCAGTGCAGCGCCGCCCCAGATGACGGCCAAATCCGAACGGGAAACGGCCAGAATGTCGCCAAACAGATAGGCCATCAAATCAATCCGGACACCAGAGAGGAATGAGACCGCCACAAGACCAAATGCCAAGGCGGAATGTGCCATAACCCCCAGCAACGTATCCATAGCGTACCCACGACCTGCCAACAGCGTCACGGTCAACGCCATCAACAAGGCGACGGCCAGCGCACCTGTAAAAACCGACATCTGAAACGTCAGCGACAAGGCCACGCCAAGAATGGCTGCGTGCGCTGTGGCATCGCCGAAATAGGCCATACGGCGCCACACCACAAAACACCCCAACGGCGCTGCTGCAAAGGCCACGCCTACACCGGCCAGCGTGGCTCGGGTCATGAAATCATCAAGCATTATTCTGCGGCTTCCTGAGAATCTGTTCCATGGTCATGATGATGATCGTGGTTGTGATCATGATCGTGACGGTAAAGGGCAAGCGCACCACCTGTTCCGGTTCCGAACAACGCGCGGTATTCGGGTGCCGAGGCCACAACCGCAGGTGAGCCTTCGCAGCAGACATGGCCGTTCAGGCAGATCACCCGGTCCGAGGCGCTCATCACCACATGGAGCTCGTGGCTTATCATGATGATCGCACACCCTGTTTCCTGGCGCACGTCTTCGATCTGGCGATAAAATGCAGCCGAACCGGGCTGATCCAACCCTTGCGTGGCCTCATCCAGCAATAGGATTTCGGGCCGGTTGATCAAAGCCCGTGCCAGCAGCACGCGCTGGAATTGTCCGCCCGAAAGCTGTGACATCTGGCGCTTGAGCAGATTGGGCACGCCGGCGGTTTCCAACGCGCTCGCACAATCCTTCTTCGACGCACGATGGGTCAGTCGCATAAACCGTTCGACCGTGATCGGCAGGGTCGGATCGATATGCAGCTTTTGCGGAACATAACCAATCTTCAGCCCCGGCTTTCGCTTTACCTGCCCGACAGCCGGTTTGATCGCACCGATTATGGCGCGCAATAGGCTTGTCTTACCGGAACCGTTGGGGCCGACAATTGTCACAATCTCGCCAGGCTCGACCCCCATGTTGACATGCCGCAACACAGTATTCGCCCCATAGCTAACGCTGACGTCTTCTACGGTAATCAGTTTCATTTCTACGCCTTTTCGGTGCAGTCGGGGCAAACACCTTCGGCTTCTACAACGGTCCGCTCAATCTCGAAACCCACCGCCCGCGCCGCCGCACCCAGCTCGCCTTTTGCAGGTGCAGAGTGGGTCTCGGCCACGGCATCACATTTCCTGCAAATCATGAAGGCCGGGGAATGCGTTGCCCCGGGATGCGCGCAGGCGACAAATGCATTCAGCCGTTCGATTTTGTGTACAAACCCGTTCTCGACAAGAAAATCGAGGGCGCGGTACGCCACTGGTGGCTGCGATCCGAAGCCTTCGTCGCGTAATCGATCAAGGATTGTATAGGCACCCAAGGCCCGATGTTCCTGCAGCAGCATTTCCAAAACTTTGCGCCGAACAGGCGTCAGCCGCAGACCTTCGTCTTTGCACCGGGTCTCGGCAACGGCCAGGCTGCTTTCGACACAATGCGCATGATCATGCTTTTGGAATCCAACAAGGGCGGAGTCTTCAGCAGGTGCAGGTCTCATCTCACTTGTCATGTTATTCCATATCATATATGCCACTCGCAACGTTATAAAATCACATAGAGGGTTTGATGTCCAGAAAGCTTCTTCCTGTTTCGATCACGGTTGTGTTGATGGGGGGCACGGCAATGGCCGATGTCCCAAATGTTGCAGTTGATATTGCACCGGTGCACTCGTTGGTGGCGCGCGTGATGGAAGGTGTTGGCACACCGAACCTGATCGTACAAACCGGCGCGTCCCCGCATGAATACAACCTCCGCCCGTCTGAGGCGGCTGCCCTGCAGAATGCGGATCTGGTATTTTGGATGGGCGAGGATCTGACCCCATGGATGGAAGGCGCGGTCGAGACCCTGGCCAACGGCGCGACAGTCACCCCCCTGCTGGAAGCGGATGGCACCGTCCTACTGGATTTCCGCGAAGATGCGCTGTTTGAAGCGCATGATCATGGCGATGAAGATCACGTTGAAGAGGAGGGCCATGACGATCATGGTCACGAGGATCATGCCGACGACAAAGACCACGACGATCATGACCACGAAGAGCATGCCGAGGGCGCAGACCACGATCACGAGGATCATGCAGAACACGACGACCACCATGACCACACGCATGGCGATCATGATCCGCATGCCTGGCTTTCGCCCAAAAACGCCGACACCTGGCTGAACGTTGTTGCCGCGCAGCTATCCACGGCGGACCCGGACAATGCGGGTGCATATTTCGCAAACGCGGCGGCTGCGAGCCAAGAGATGGCAACCCTCTCTGCTGAAGTGAGTGCAACTCTGGAACCTGTCCGCGGAAGCAACTTCATCGTCTTCCACGATGCTTATCAGTATTTCGAGAACGCCTTCGACATCCCCGCGTCGGGTGCAATTTCGCTCAGCGACGCATCGGATCCAAGCCCGGCGCGGATTTCTGAGATTCAGGGGCGCATTCGCGAAGAAGGGATCAATTGTGTTCTGTCGGAACCGCAATACAACCCCGGTATCGTCGCCACTGTCTTGGACGGAACCGAAGCGAATACCGGTGTGATAGATCCGCTAGGTTCTGATCTTGAACCCGGGACTAAGCTGTACCCGCAAATGATCCGGAACATCGCAATAACATTGGCGGAATGCCTATGATCTGATCGGGCAGCCCGTTTTGACATGGAAATCCAGAACGGGCTGACCTGAATGATCGCCGAGTGCAGAAAAACCGGAGCGGCGGGATCAACTCCGCACACTCACCCGGCGACGTGAGGTAACCGCCCTGATTTGTTGACGCAGGCTATTTGCCCGCATACGAACTTGCCCACATGCAGGAAACTCACAGCCGACGCGGCACAAATTCCGCCGGGCATCCAAGGAATAACGCCATGAGCGAACATATCATCGTCAGCACTCAGAATCGCGTCACAACAGTCACAATTTCTCGCGCAGACAAGAAAAACGCGATCACTTTTGCCATGTATACTGCGATAGCTGAAGCCATCGAAGAATACGGTCAAACCGATCAAGCCCGGGCGCTGGTCATCACTGGTGAAGGCGATATGTTCACAGCCGGGAATGACCTGCAGGACTTTATGACAGGCGGTCTTCCGGCGGGTGACGCTGAAAATCCGATTATTCGGTTCCTGAATGCGATCCGGGATTGTCCGAAACCCCTGATCGCCGCAGTCAACGGTTCTGCAATTGGTGTTGGCCTGACCATGCTGCTGCACTGCGATCTGGTCTATTCCGCGAACAGCGCTACATTCAGCGCTCCATTTGTCCAACTGGGTCTGGTGCCCGAGGCCGGTTCTTCGATGTTGCTGCCTGCGTCCCTCGGTATGGCTGTCGCCAATGACGTCTTGCTGGCCGGGCGGGTTCTGACTGCAGCCGATGCCCTGAACCACGGGTTGGTCGCGCGCGTCTTTGCCGACGGTGAGTTGATGAGCAAAGTCCAAGAGATAGCACAAGCCATTGCGGCCTCATCCCCGGTAGCGCTCAAACAGTCCAAGGCCCTGATTCGCAATCAGCGTGACGAAGTGGCCAGACACATGGCCGCGGAAATCAAGATTTTTGCCGCGCAGCTACAATCCCCAGATTTCGCCGAAAGCGTTGCGGCCAAACTGCAAAAACGCGCACCGAATTACAGCTGACCCGCGCCTTTGAGGGACTACGGCTTTCCACGCCTCGCAAGCAGCCCCGGTAATTTCGGAAACGAAAACTGAGGCACAAAGCGTCGCTGGCGCAAACCTAAGCTGAAACCAACCTTCCGTTATTGGCCTACATGGCGAATAACGGAAGGTTATCAACTTAATTTCATTACCGGGCTGGTCAATTCCGCCCGGCAATGGAATCAGTGCGCATCAACAAATTTTGATTCGCCCTGACACGCTTTAACAAGCCGAAAAAGGGCGTGCCCTGTGGCTATTGGATGGCGTTTCACCCGATAGCCGCGTGTAGTCAGAGGAAAAGCATGGGCCTAACCTGCTATGACGTGATGGTACCGCAAGAGGTACAAAAGACCATTCTGCCGGATGAAAGCATCGCCACGGCCTTCAACATCATCAGGGGCAGCCGGGCACGGTTTCTGCCTGTCGTGGCTGAAGACGGAACTTATGTTGGCGTCTTTACCGCCCCGACGCTGCTGAAACTGATTCTGCCGAAGGCGGCGACAATCGGTCTGAATGATGATGCGTCGCGCGTCGCGATCGACTCGCTCAGCTTCATGAACCTGACGCGGGAAGATTTCGAACAACAGATGGAGCGGCTGAAGACCGAAAAGGTTCGCGACAACATGTCGAGGTCGTCTAACATCCCTGTTGCTGCACCCGACACGCCAGTGATGGAAGGTATCTTCCTAATCTACAAATACAAACGGCACGTGATCCTTGTTGAGCCCGAAACCAACCGTTTTGTTGGCACCGTAAGCGCCAACTCGCTTTTGGATCGCGCACTCAGCTAACCCTATACAAACCGGACTAAAACCTTGGCTACGCATTCGACGTCACACGGAGAGGCCGCTCTCTCTGTTCCACAACTATTGGGCATTGATCCGCTTTGGATCGCGACCGGAATTCTGATTTTGGTGTATGCGGTCCTGATCACCGAAAAGGTCAACCGCGCCATTCTGACGATGCTGGGCGCGTCCCTGATGGTCCTGTTTGGCATCATCAATCAGGAACAGGCCGTGGCGGGAGTGGACGCCAACACTCTGGCACTGCTTATCGGCATGATGGTCATCGTGGGGATCACCAGCAAATGCGGATTGTTCCAATACGTAGCGATCAAAGCCGCAAAAGCGGTGAAAGCCAATCCAACCGGCATCCTGATCATGCTGACGCTGATTACGGCGGTGTTCTCGGCCCTGCTGGACAACGTGACGACCGTTTTGCTGATCGCCCCGATTACGCTGCTGATCACCGAAGCCCTGGAAACGCGGGTGTTCCCGTTCTTTGTCGCCGAGATCCTGGCCTCGAACGTGGGCGGAACAGCGACGCTGATCGGTGACCCGCCCAACATCATCATTGGCTCGGCCGCAGGGCTGAGCTTCAACGATTTCGTGGTGAACCTGGCACCTATCTCGGCCATATGTCTGGTTGTCCTGACCGGCATCATTTACCTGATGAACCGCAAGGAACTGGCCCGCATTCCGAAATCGGCCAGCGACCGGATTATGGGGTTCAACGAATCCGAAGCGGTCACTGATGTTGTCTTGATGATCAAGTCTCTGGCCGTTTTGGCTCTGGTTTTGCTTGGGTTCACGCTGGGGCACAGCTACGGCATTCAGCCGGGTACGTCAGCGTTGGCCGGTGCAGGCCTGTTGATGCTGCTGGCCTATGGCCACCAAAGCGGTGAAGAACAATCCGAGTCGGTTCACCACATCTTTGGTGAAGTTGAATGGGTCACAATCTTTTTCTTCGGCGGGCTGTTCGTCATTGTTGCCGGTGTCGAACATGTTGGACTGCTGGCATTCTTCGGTGAGAAAGTGCTGGAGCTGACCCAAGGCGACATGATGTGGACCGCGTTCTTCATCTTCTGGGCCTCCGGCATCCTGTCGGCCATTCTGGACAACATCCCGTTTGTGGCAACGATGATCCCTCTGATCGAATCCACCGCGGATACATTTGGCGGCGAAGACGCGATTGAACCCCTGTGGTGGTCGCTGGCGCTTGGGGCCTGTCTGGGCGGCAACGGCACACTGTTGGGAGCAAGCGCCAACCTTACGGTGGCCGCTTTTGCGGAAAAGGCCAAGCAGCCCATCGGCTTTATCGCCTTCGCCAAAATTGCATTCCCGATCATGATCCTGACCTTGATGATCGCGAACGTTTACATCTGGCTGCGCTACTTCTGACCTAATTGCCCTTTGAACCAAGCGTACTGCAGGTTCAAAGGGTATCCGGTTCCGGACAGGCTTCCTCGCCCACATACCACACGCACCGCGCTGAGGCACCGAATTTGGTTGTCTTTCTGGCCAATCCCCCCTAGTGACGGCCTCACCTCGGGGAGCACGGCCTGCCGCGCTGAGATGCTTATCAAGCGAACCCGTAGAACCTGAACCGGCTAGAACCGGCGGAGGGAAGGGTTTCGGTTTCATCCATCCTTGCCCTCTCGCCGCAATGGAGGATGACATGAAACATCTGCTAATTGCTGCGGGACTTCTGAGTGCAACTTCGGCTATCGCCGCCGACAAGCCTCAGCTTACCGTTTACACCTATGACAGCTTTGTATCCGACTGGGGCCCCGGCCCGCAGGTCAAAGAAGCTTTTGAAGCGGTCTGCGACTGCGAGCTGAACCTTGTGGGCGTCGAAGACGGCGCCGCGCTGTTGTCGCGTGTCCGGCTTGAGGGTGAAAACTCCGATGCTGACGTCGTGCTTGGATTGGACACCAATCTGATTGCAGCGGCCCGGGAAACCGGCCTGTTTGCGCCCAATTCCGTCTCAGCCGACTTCGCACTGCCGATCGAGTGGTCCGATGACACGTTCACCCCGTATGACTGGGGCTACTTCGCCTTTGTTCACAAAGCGGATGCGACAGCGCCTGCGAACTTCCGGGAGCTGGCGGACAGCGACACAAAGATCATCATCCAGGACCCTCGCTCGTCCACGCCCGGTCTGGGTCTGCTAATGTGGGTCAAAGCGGCTTATGGTGACGAAGCACCCGTAATCTGGGCTGATCTTTCCGACAATATCGTGACCGTCACCAAAGGTTGGTCCGAGGCATACGGCCTGTTCCTTGAGGGCGAGTCGGACATGGTTCTCAGCTACACGACATCTCCGGCCTATCACCTGATCGCCGAGGATGACGGCAGCAAAGCCGCGTCAGCTTTCGACGAAGGCAACTATTTGCAGGTCGAGGTCGCCGCAAAACTGGCCGCGACGGATCAGGCCGATCTGGCGGATCAGTTTCTGGAATTCATGGTCTCGGACGCGTTCCAGCAGATCATTCCAACAACCAACTGGATGTACCCGGCCGTAACGCCGGCAGAAGGTTTGCCGAAAGGGTTCGACACCCTGACAGTGCCGGCAAAGTCGCTTCTGTTCTCTCCCGATGAAGCCGCCGCTGTGCGGGATCAGGCTCTGGCAGAATGGCAGAACGCGCTCAGCCAGTAAGCCCATGGCCCGGTATCGGTGCAGCGGCCCTGGTCGCCGCGCTGATCCTGGGCACCCTCGCGGCAGTCGCGCTGCGCGCTGAGGCCAGCGGCGGGTTCAGTCCAGCCGACTGGGCTGCGCTACGGTTCACACTGACTCAAGCCACGCTGTCAGCATTGTTCAGCGTATTGTTGGCCGTGCCGGTTGCGCGGGCTTTGGCACGTCGGAGGTTCCCCGGCCGACGTGCTTTGATTGCCCTTCTGGGCGCGCCCTTCATCCTGCCGGTCATCGTTGCCATTCTGGGTCTGCTGCAAGTCTTTGGCCGGTCGGGGTGGATCTCAGACTTCCTTGGCATTTTCGGCCTGCCGCCCATACGCATCTACGGCTTGCATGGGGTCGTACTGGCGCATGTGTTCTTCAATCTGCCCCTGGCCACGCGCCTTGTGCTGCAAGCCTGGCAGGAAGTACCCGCCGAACGGTTTCGCCTTGCCGCACAACTGGGATGCAACGGTATGGCCATGTTTCGACTGATCGAGATGCCAATGCTCAAACGGACCCTGCCCGGGGTTCTGGCCGTGATCTTCGCCATCTGCCTGACCAGCTTCGCCGTTGCCCTCACCTTGGGCGGAGGTCCACGGGCCACAACGATCGAACTGGCAATCTATCAGGCCTTTACCTACGATTTCGACCTTGGCCGCGCGGCCCTGTTATCCGCCCTGCAACTTGCCCTGACAGCTGCGACCGCTCTGGTGGCGCTTAAGTTTTCGCGCGGGGACGGTTTCGGAACAGGCCTTGATCGCGCCTTGCGCCGCTGGGACGGGGGTGCGCCAACAATAGATGTATTCTGGATCATCGCAGCGGCCGTCTTTTTGCTGCTTCCTTTGGCATCAGTTGTGATCTCCGGAGTTGCCGGGTTGTTTGACATGCCCGCAATCGTTTTTCGGGCCGCGTTGATTTCGGCCCTTGTTGCTGCTGCAAGTACGGCAGTCCTGCTTTTGCTTGCTTTGCCCATGGCCACCGCCGTCGCAAGCGGCCGGTACGGGCTTGTGGAACTCAGCGGCATTTTGGGTTTGGCGGCATCACCACTGGTCATCGGTACGGGCCTATTCATCCTAATCCGGCCTTTGGCAAACCCGACGACATTGGCTCTGCCTGTCACTGCTTTGGTGAATGCTGCGATGGCCCTGCCCTTTGCTTTACGCATTCTGGTCCCCGCAGCGCGCGACATAACCGCCAGGCACGGACGTCTTGCGCTTTCGTTGGATATGACAAAATGGACGTTTTTCACGCGCGTATTGCTACCACGCATGCGTCCGCAGATCGGGTTCGCCGCGGGCCTTGGCGCTGCCCTGTCGATGGGTGATCTGGGCGTGATCGCACTGTTCGCCGACCCGCAAATCGCCACCCTGCCCTTGCAAATCTACCGATTGATGGGCGCCTATCAGATGCAGGCGGCCGCCGGTGGGGCATTACTGCTGTTGCTGCTGTCCATGGGCGCATTCTGGCTATTGGACCGAGGAGGGCGCTGGCATGCTGAATCTTGACGACTGTGTGATTGAAAACGGAAATTTCACCTTAAACGCCGATATTCAGATCGAGGTTGGCAGCAGCATTGCCATTATCGGCCCATCCGGGGCGGGCAAATCCACTTTGCTGGAGACCATCGCCGGATTTCGAGACCTAAAAAAGGGCCAGATTTTTTGGGGTGGGCAACAAATTTCCAATTTGCATCCCGGTAAGCGCCCTATGGCGATGCTGTTTCAAGACGGAAACCTGTTTCCGCATCTGACGGCTGAACAAAACATAGCCCTGGGCTTGCGCCCAAACGGTCGGCTGTCAAGGGACGAGGATGCACAGGTTCAGTCCGCTCTGGGCCGGGTTTCTTTGCATGGAATGGGGGCGCGCAAACCCTCGGAACTGTCCGGAGGACAGCAAAGCCGGGTTGCGCTGGCCCGCGTGCTTGTTCAGCGACGTGAACTGTTGCTTTTGGACGAGCCGTTTGCCGCCCTTGGACCAGCCTTGAAAGCTGACATGCTGGATTTGGTGGCCGATCTGGTGGCCGAAACCCAAACGACCCTGCTGATGGTCAGTCACGATCCGCAGGATGCACGCCGTATTGCCGATCAAACCGTACTTGTTGCAGATAAAACGGTGCATGCCCCCGCTCAGACAGCCAAACTCTTTGACAACCCGCCGCCAAGTCTGCGTGCCTATCTCGGCTAGCGGCGATCCCGCCTCAGACGTCAACGAAGCGTTGTAACGGGTCGCCAAGCTAAATATCGTTCAAAGATGGTCAACGAAGACAAGCATACACAGCACACTGGCGTGATCGACAAAAGCGCCCGGGCGCAAAGCAACCGCCAGACAAAGTTGAAAATCCGGATTTCCACTCTGCTGGCGCTGACCATTGGCGGGCTGGTGGCAATATCGGCTGGCGCCGTGCTGTTGGTTTCGACATATGCCAATGTTCAGAACACGACGGAATTATTGAACACCTCTGCCGCGATGATCGTCGAATCCATCGAAGACGATATCTTCAGCCTGACAACACCGATTGAGGAATTGGCACAGTCTCTTCAACAAGACGCAAGCACGGGTGAAGTCGATCTGCACGACACCGATTTTCTGAAAGCCTACTTCAAAGGCGTGGTGGCTTCGGTCCCGTATCTGACCGACCTGGCCGTTGTGTATCCTGACGGCAGCCTGTTCATGTCAACACATATCACCGACGTTGAGGGGCCACGTTTTATAACGTCATACGAGCCTCCGGCTGCAGGAACGCTTCGGTATCTTAAAGATGTCAAAGGCTATGATGGATTGTTCTGGAACGAACCCTTCTTTGACCAGGGCCGGACACATATCTCAGCGACTGTACCTGCCTATAAAGACGGTATTTTTCTCGGGGCCGTGCTCGTATCTTCTACCGTTCACCATTTCTCGGGCCTGGTCGACGAGTTAAGCGGCAAATACGGGGCAACCGGTTTTGTTCTGTACGGGGACAACCGCGTTCTGGCCCATCCCAAATTGCTGAACCTGTCTGCAAACACGTTAAGCTCAAACGCCCCCTTGCATTCGGTCGCAGCACTTGATGACGCGGTCATCTCACAAATGCTGACGCAGCCACCCGAGTTTCAGGGCAACGATGGAACATTTGTCGGATATGTGGTCGAGGCGCTAGACGGAGAACACCTGGTTTTGACTAGCATCGTCAGCGGCTTCGGGTCTGAGCCGTGGGTGATCGGGCAGTATTCTCCCCTGAGCGATTGGAGCAACCAATGGTCCCGGCTGAGTGATGCCGCCCTGGTCAGTCTTGGATTACTGATCGCTTCGGTCATTGCGGCGCTCGTGTTGGCAAGACGACTGGCGGCACCCATACACAGGTCGACCGAAGAAGCCATCAAGATCAGCGAGCTGAATTTGAACCAGATCGACCACCTGCCCCCGTCTCGGGTCTCAGAACTGAACCTTCAGGCTGTGGCCTTCAACAAGATGCTCGACGGGCTGCGCTGGTTTGAAACTTATTTGCCCCGAACCCTAGTACGGCAAATGCTAAAGACCGGAGACCCTAACCTTGTGTTGCCGCGCGAAGTCGAACTGACCGTCATGTTCGCCGATATCGTGGAGTTCACACCCGCATCCGAGGCCATGACACCACAAGCCACGGCAGCAATGCTGAACCGGCATTTCGAGATCCTGAACCGCTGTATCGAGGCCGAGGGCGGAACGCTCGACAAATACATCGGCGACGCGGCGATGGCGTTCTGGGGCGCACCGCAGGACCAGATGGATCATGCCGAGCGCGCCTGCCGGGCTGCAATGGCAATCAAGCGATCTCTGGCTGAGGCTGGCGTCGAGTACGGCGTCAAAATCGCGGTGCACACCGGACCGCTGATCGTCGGCAATATCGGGGCCGTCGACAGGATGAATTACACGGTGATCGGCGACACGGTGAACACCTGTGCCCGGATCGAGACCCTGGTTGGCGAACTGCCAAGTGACGAGCAAACCAGGATTTTGATCAGCGATGCCACAGCGCGCCTGATCAGCCCGGCTTTTCCTCTGATCGACTGTGGCGAATTCACTGTCAAAGGACGTTCAAGGAAAGTGAATGTCTACCGCCTTTGCGATGCAGATAAGACCCTTGGCCCTTCAGCATAACCTGCCAGAAATTCCGGAGGCCGTATAAAGGTCACTCTGTGCGCCGCAGTTGTTTTGGTGTTTTGCCGTATTCGGCCTTGAATGTTTGGGCAAGCGTAGAGGTTGACGCAAAACCGCAAGCAATGGCGATGTCAATAATCGGCATTTGCGAGTTCGAGACCAGGGTAAACGCTTTTTTCAATCTGATCTTTCTATAAAATTTTCCAGGCGATGTGCTCAGGTGCAGCATGAACTGACGCTCTAACTGCCGGGTAGATACGCCCACGCGGCGGGCAAGGCTGGCCGTTGGCAACGGGTGTTCGGTGTTTTCTTCCATGATGCGGATCGCGTTTTGCAGCCGCTTTTCCAGGAAATTCGGGTTCGCGCTCAGACCTTTGGGTTGCTCTTGCGCGTGGCCCCGAACGTCGTTCAGCATCAATTGACAGGCCAGTTCCGCCCTGTCCTGAGGTTCCAGCACATTTGCCAAAATGCCGATGATCGCCTCGGCAGTATGCCCGTGCCCGGCGCATGTCATCACCGATCCGTTGCGGGCGACAAGGTTTTCAGAAAGCGTCGGGTAATCTCCAATCTCACGTAGCAAACCAATATCGCGCCAATGCGCAGTGACAGCCCCCGCTTGCGGCACCGTGGCCTTGATGTATTCCCGCGCGGCGTCCGAAAACAAGGCAACCGGTCGTTTGAGCTTTTGCATCGCGCGGACGCGCCGCGACCATGCGCTGACATCTCCCAGCTGACCACCAACGACACACAGGCAGTCGCTCAGGTACTGGTCCGCAATGGCGGGTGTCGCGCGAACAATCAGGTCGGAGCAACTGGCCACCAAACCAGGTGTGTCCGACGTGATCTGCCACTGAAAGAGATCGCGATTGATAACATCGTTTGCCGTTTGCAAAACGGCAATGATGGACGACAGCTCAAGATACGCAAACTCGGCCTGCACGAAGATCTCGAATGTTATTCGCTGTTCAGTCTTTGATCTGTCTGTAGGTGCTAACATTCGATGAGTTCTTGTTGTTCTTTGCCAGCACGTTAGCCCTTTTTTGCAAGACCCGGTCAGTCTTTGGGGCAGCTGTAAATCAACTGGCGAGGGCTTAGTTTGAACCGATCATCAGATTGAAAGCAAGGTGCAAGTCCGCGCGCAAATCCAAGGTGCCGGTCGCGGCGATAATATGTAGACCACGAGACGTTAAGACCCAATCGCGGGACCCAAAAGACCCCGCGCCAAGGAATGCTTGTAATACAGATGCTTATGCCGCTGCAATCTGACCAGCCTTTTCGACCAGTACTTCGGCCTGACGGATCGAGGCATAGTCGATCAGGCGACCATCCAGAGACACAGCGCCTTTGCCAGCCGATTCAGCCTCGGACATGGCAACGAGTATGCGCTGTGCTTTGGTGACTTCGGCATCTGATGGCGACATGACCTCATTGGCCAAGACAATCTGGCTGGGTTGGATAGCCCATTTTCCTT